>CAWUIM010000044.1:0-26642 GCA_963922595.1 uncultured Parvularculaceae bacterium | reverse complement strand
GCGCGGTGCGATCGGCGCGCGCCCGTTCCCTCGCCGGAGCGCGCATGAAATGAATTGGCGGATATATAGCGATCCATGGGCGCCTTGCAACGACAATGAGCGCGCAAAATCAGATCATTGGCGCATTTACAACTGGCGGCGGGAAACGTCGCGGGTTACCTTGAATGCAGCGGGGCGTTTCTTAAGGGACAACATCTTATGCACCGACACACCGCCCTCCTCGCCCTCGTCTCACTTACGTTAAGCGCCTGCGCCAGTTACGGGCCCGGCGATTTGGCGGTCGACGCCGCGTGCGGGGCGCGCGAAAGCCTGTGCGTCGCCGATTGCGACGCAGCGTTCGAAGTGGCGCAAAATTCCTGGGACTATGCGAGCTGCGTTGACCGATGCCGCGCGTCGGCGGGCGACGCCTGCACCCCTGGCGACGACCTTCGCTAGACGCTCGCGATCGCCTCTTCCATGGCGAGGATCGCTTTTTTGCGGCCGACGCCCCAGCGGTAATTATGGATCGCGCCGGAGGACAAGATAACCCGGTGGCACGGGATCAGGAGCGAGATCATGTTAGCGCCCACCGCCGTCCCCACCGCACGCGAGGCTTTCGGGTCGCCAACGTCGCGCGCGATATCGCCATAGGTGACGAGCCGGCCGAACGGGATGCGCAATAACGCCTCCCACACTTTGAGCTGAAAGTTCGTACCCTGCACATGTAGCCCGAGCGGTTTCGTCACCTTACCGCCCGCTGCAAACGCGAAGGCGTCGCGGGCGAGCGGCGCAATAAAATCATCATCCTCGACAAACGTCGCCGCGGGCCAGTCTTCTTTCATTTCGCGCAAGGCGCGCCCTGCGTCCGTGTGGTCGATGAAACTGAGCCAACAAACGCCCTTGTCCGTGGCGCCGATCAGCGCGGCGCCGAAGGGGCCCGGTTTCACGGCATAGCGTATCGTCAGTCCTGCGCCTTTTTGCTTGTAAGCGCCGGGCGTCATTGCTTCGGCCGCCAGGAAAAGATCATGCAGCCGCGACGGTCCTGACAGGCCCGCCTCGAAAGACGCATCCAGTAGCGTATCGCCGCGGGCGATCGCCTTCTTGGCGCGGCCGGCGGCAAGAAATTGCAAAAACCGTTTCGGCGAGACGCCCGCCCCCGCCTTGAAGACGCGTTGAAAATGCGTCGGGCTGAGGCCGGTCTGCGCGGCCGTCTCTTCTAGGCTCGGCGCGGCCTCGTAATTGGCGACCAGAAAATCGATGGCGGCGGCCACCGGCGCATAGTCGTCTTTGCGCGCGGCGGCGGCGGATTGGGCGGTTGAACGCATCTTTGTCATAAACGCTTTATCTCAAAGCGCGCGGCGCGCCGCCACCCGTTTCTTGCGGACCGGTCCGAACGCTGGGGCCGCCAAAGCGCGCCCTCCTTCGATAGGAAAAGTCGATTGAAACATTCGGCGCGCGGCCATTGCGCTCGCCCGCCGCCTTCCCATTTATAAATCCATCAATCATTATTCCAAAGGAGAAACGCCGTGTCCGAGTTTCATATTCTGGTAGCGATTGATGAAGACGATGAAGCCGCTTCTCTCGAACCGTTGATTGTGAAACTTGCGAGCGCCGGGAATTGCCGCGTCTCGGTGGTCGGGATTGCGCCGTCGCTGAGCCGGTCCCTCACCAATCCCCGCGTCGTATCGCTGGCGAAGGACGCCGAAGGGTTGATGATCAATACCCTCCGCCAACGGATTGACAGCCTCCTGGAGGCGATTGACGCGCCGGGCGAGGCTTATCTTACCGCCGGCAGACCCGCCGATGAAATCATCAAACAGGCGATCCTGGGCAAGGCCGATCTTGTGATCAAAGCCGCCGACCGGCCCGTGGGCGAAAAGCGCCCTATCTTTGGGTCGGTAGAGAAAAAGCTCATTCGAAAATGCCCCGTTCCCGTCTGGATCGTCCGTACAGAGCGTTCGCTTTTACCTGAGCGCATCGCCGTGGCGGTGGACAATCTGAGCATGGCGGACAATCGCGCGGAAGCGGAGTTGCTTACCGGATCGCTCGTCACCCACGCCTTCACCCTCGCCAAGCGCTTCGGGCTCGATAAGGTAACGGTGATTCACGCCTGGTCGGCCGCGGGGCTCGCCATCCTCGAACATCCCCGCGCGCGCGTCTCGCCCGACGCCGTCGCTGAATATATGGGCGAATGGGAGCATGTGAGCCGTGAGTGGCTCAATTCATTTGTGGCTTCGGTAAACAACCGCTTCGCCGGCGACGGCGTGCACTTCGAGGCGCACCTCGTGATGGGCGCGGCGCGCACCGCCGTCTGCGACGCCGTTGAAAAAATCGGCGCCGACGTGCTCGTGATCGGCAGCGCCAACCGCAGCGGCGTCCCCGGTCTCTTCATCGGCAACACCGCCGAAGGGATCATCGACCGCCTCCCTTCATCCGCCTACGTCGTAAAGCCGGAAGGGTTCGCCTCAATGATCGGATCGGCCTTCACGGAACAGGATGGGGGATCTTCATAATTGGCGAGTGGCGGCGGCGGCTCCCGCTACGCGCAGGCGCGTCGTAGTCCGATAAATCAAATCGTGCGCCGCGGTGACGACTAAAGCACCTTACCAGCCTAATCAAGCCAGAGCGAATCGCTCGAACTCTGTATGAAAAAATCACCGGCATGACTGACAATCAATACAGTAGTATTCTCTGAAATTTCGATAACCTTTTCAATTGATGTTGTTTTACTCTCAACACTAAGAGAAAAATACTGACCCACCATTACACTTATTGAATCACTTACGCCGGAAGAAAAATTACTATCGTCAATATATTTATGATAAATTCTTTCACCATTTATACGAATCATTACTTTTTCTTCTTTAAAGTTAACCAATATTATTCTTAATTCAATCTGAGAGTCATCCGTGTTTTGCGTCGTGCAAGATGACACCATAGTGAAAATCAGAAATACCATTAAGATTGAGAAATGCCGCACAATACCGAAGCCTATTTTAGTTTCTTCGCATGGAATATAGCAGGATGTGATCAATTACCTAAAACGCGAAATTTCTAGTTGCGTCCTAAATTCGAAAATCCGCAATTAGACGAGGGATGGGCTTTAAGCGTTAGCGCAATGTACAGTCAAGACTCGCTTTTACAGTAAAAGCGCTAACTAGACCTGGTCGTCAGAACGCTTACGCTTGCGCCAAAAAAGAAACGCGGCGGTCGCAGCGAAGGCGACAAAGTGTAGGATGGTCCCACCTCTTAAAAACCCAAGCGTATAACTTGGATCCTTCTCATATAAGGTCACCATCACGTAGGCATAAAAATTCGCTACGAATAAATATAAAAATGCTTTTCTTAAATTGTACCCAAACATTGATCCCCGCTCGTCTACCACTTAACGCACCCTACTTGCGATTAGAAAATTCGTAATTGATAGAAATAAATATAGCCACCCAAGTGAGTCGATGAAATAGCCAAGGCTCGCAACTCGTTTAATTCCAATCGCAAAAACAGCGGGAATAACGTAAAATCCGGTGTACACCAACAATAGAGGCAAGGAATTCAAAAGGCCTGCTAAGAGATTATTTTTTGGCCGGATGATCATCCATAAACCAAAGCTTATGAACAGATATAGCGTGATTACATAAAATGAGATAACGGAGAAAAGGATTGATCGAAATCCCTCAAATTGACCGTCCGAATTTGATGAGCTCCAAAATGAATAGGCGGTTAATGCTGAGAACAACAATAACGCCTCAAGAAATCGATAACGTATCCATTGGGTAACCACCGACATCTTCATCGCTGGCTGCTCTGCTCTCTGAGCCACGTATTTGAGTCATCGCGTCTGCCGTTATGATCAGTTGCACCATTAAAGGAAGTAATTTGCGGTAAGCGTGTGCGCAATTTTCTCGCAACGAGATTTGAATTCTTTGCGGTCAATTTCATATTTACTGTGTCCGTAAGCACGCAAATAACGAGGATTCAAACGGTTAGGGTTATAACCGAAATGCCCAATCCTTCTGGTAGACTACTGTCATTATGCATTATAAATCCGGCAAGAAAAAACAAAGAAATCAGTGCAGCCGGATAATTCATTTCAGGGTATCAGTATTTTCTATACAACACCGGTTTCTTCGCGCTTGAAGGCTAATGGAAGCAATCGACTCGCGCGAATGCGCCTTCCCCGCAGCCACCTAAAACCGCCTTCCCCACCCAGATTCCACCACCGCCGCCCGCTGATCTTTACCAACTGTTAACCATCATGGGCCGTATTGGCTCTGGGGGATGCAATCGCAGGAGATGCGCCATGAAGGACCTCGAATATATTTTCAGTCTCGGCTTTTCAGGCACCGATATCTGGCGCGCGGTGTTGCTCTCCTTTCTGCTGGCGATGTTCGTCTCAAAGAAACGCCCTCTCTGGATGCTGGCGTTCTGGGGGCTTGTGATTGACCGCGTGATCTGGCCGATCGGCGGCCAGGCGGCGGCGGGCGCGGATATTCACTCGATCTACGCCTCGATCGGCGCTCTTTTCCAGACGTTCCTCGCCGATCTCGGGCTCTATCTTGTGCGCTATCTCGGCATTGTCGCCATGATGGGCGTGTTCGTCTTCATCCGCTTACGGATTCACAAGCCATTCGCGAGCAAAGACAAGGCCGCGGCCTGACATAGAAAAGCGCTCCCGCGGGAGCGCTCTTCTTTCCGGATGATCGGCGCGGGCTATTTCGGCGCATAGACCATATCGAGCGTCACCTCGGCGCCGCCATTGACGGTAATGCGCGTTTCTTCGAAGGTCGGCGGGCGCTGCATCGACAGGTCCCCTGACATGGCCCATCCGTCGAGCGGCATGCCGTATTCATTGCGGTCGAAAACGCCGTCGCCGTCAATATCGTGCCAGACGGATACGGAATAGTCCCCGTCTTCCACATCGGCGATGATCACCGAGGCGACGCCGGCCCTCGGGTCATCAAGTTTTTCCCCGTACGCGGCTTCTTCCAGCATGAATTGCTCTTCCGTCTGCAAGCTCACATAGAGCGGCCCCGACGCCTTTTCCACGCCCATAAGCGTAACCGTCACATCGCCCGCGAGCGCCACGCCCGCCGTCGCCATCATGGCCGTCAGCGCGGCGCCGGTGACCAACATGCGTTTAAGGCTCGTTCCCTTTGTCGTGCCCATATCCAGCTCCTTTCGATCTCATTCCTTATGAATGACAATTACTTTATATTTTAAAGTTATTTGCCCGTCAAGAATATTTTCAAGGTTTTTGCCAATGAGGTGGAGCCGCCCGCGTGCGGCGAATGAAAACGCTAGCGCAAGCCCCCGGCCATAGAGCGGCGCCAAAGATCGTCAAAATCGTCGGCGTCCTCGCCGGCGTGCGTTTTCACGAAGGGCTGGATGTCGGCTTTGGCGGTGATGGCCGCAAAAGTCGTGTGTTCGTCGCCGATAAAGCCAAGCTTATGGAGCCATTTCGCCGACCGCCCTGTCGCCACCCAGGAACGGTGCCACGGCAAGGCGCCGGGGAACGCGTCGTTGACGGCCTTCGCCAGCTCATTGGTGCAGTTTGAGTGGAGCGTGTTGTAAAAGCGCGGCCGCGTTGCGAGGTCGTTCGTTCGCTGAACAAAATGGTCAAAGATGATCATCGCCTTGTCGCGGTCGAGATCGAGCTTGTACGCGTAAAGCGGATGATCGAGCTTTACGGCGATACGCGTCAGAATATCTTTTTCCGTCGACCACACATAAAGCAGCTCATAGGTGCGGAAGGCGCCTTTCACCGCCGAATAAGGCTCGTTGGCTTCCTTGCGCGCTTCCACGGAGACGCTCAATGTCTGACGCCCGCCCGCCTCGTTTTCGAAGACGAAGGAAAGAAAACTGTGCGCAAAAAGCGGGTTGCCGGTGAACGGTTCTACGAAAAACCAGATTTCGTTTAGCTGTTCGGCGTTGACCGCTTGCGAAAGCCATTCTTTGCGAAGCGCGCCTTCAAGGCCATATTCCCAGGCGCGAACATTCTTGAGCTGATATTGATAGGGCGCCGTTTCTTCAAAGACAGCCACCTCCGCAAGCGGCGGCGACCAGTCGCGGTCCGACCGCGGCTTTTTTGTAAAATGCCAAATCGTTAAACCGGCGAAGATCACGCCAAACGCCACAAATGCAATGTTCATCATCTGACGCCTCTGCATGGCCTTTTAATCCCCGAACCGTCAGCTTAGCCGCTGAAAGGTTAGAACAGCGTTTAAGCCCCCGAAAGCGAAGGAATTGGAGATCGCCACATCGAGCGGGCGGGCGCGCGCCTCATTCGGCGTGACGTCAAGGTCGCACTCAGGGTCAGGCGCATCGTAATTCACCGTCGGCGGCGCGATCCCGTCGCGGAGCGCAAGGATCGACGCGATGGCCTCAACGCCCCCGGCGGCGCCCAAAAGATGCCCATGCATCGATTTCGTCGACGACACCGCCAGCTTGTCGGCGTCGGCCCCGAAGACAGCGCGGATCGCTTTCGTCTCGGTCGGGTCATTCAGGAGCGTGCCGGTGCCGTGGGCGTTCACATAGACCCGCGCCGCATCGTCAATGGCGACGCCCTCAAGCGCGGCCCGCATGGCGCCGGCGGCCCCGTCAGGGTCCGGATTGATCATATCCTTGCCGTCGGCATTCATGCCGAAGCCCACCAGTTCCGCATAGATATCGGCGCCGCGGCGCCTCGCGTGGTCATATTCCTCAAGGACCAAAAGCCCCGCACCCTCGCCGATGACGAGCCCTTTGCGGTTCTTCGAGAACGGCCGGCACAGCTCATCGGACATGATGTGCATCGCCTTCCAGGCTTCAAGCGCGCCATAGGTGAGAACGGCTTCCGACGCGCCTGCGAGCCCCACATCGGCCCTCCCCGCACGGATGATGTCGGCGCACACGCCGATCGCATGGGCCCCCGACGCGCACGCCGAAGAGACGGCGAACGCCGGGCCGCGCAATCCATGGCGGATCGACACCTGGCTCGCCGCCGCATTGGGGATCGTCTTCAAAATCGTGAGCGGATGGGGCCGGCGTCCCTTGCTCAACATACCCACATAGGCCGTATCCATGGCGAGCTGACCGCCGATGCCGGTGCCGATGATCGCCGCCGCGCGCGGGCTCAGCGTATCATCGATTTCAAGGCCGCTGTCAGCGAGCGCTTCATCGGCGGCGATCGCCGCGAACTGCGTAAAATGATCCGCCCGCGCCATATCGCGGCCGAGGTCTTGCGCGCGCGACGCGAAATCGTGGATCGGCGCCATGGGGCCAGTGTAGTCGAGCCCGTCGCCCGCTGACACAGTTTTGGTCTCAATGCCGCAAACGCCGTTTTGAAGATTTTCGCGAAATTCTGCGACCGAGCCGCCGCTGGCGCAGATCGCGCCCATGCCCGTTACGACGACGCGCCGGGTCACGCGCCTAGGCCTTTGACGCGAGATCTTTAACCGCGTCGATCAGATCGCCCACGGTCTTCATATCGCCAAGCGGATTTTCGTTGGCGTTGAATGGCACCTCAATCGAGAGCTTTTCTTCGACCTCATAGATGATTTCGACAATCGCGAAAGAATCGATCCCAAGATCGCCGATCGGCGTCTCACGGGACGGATCGCCGGCCAGACCGACGGCGTGCTCCTTTATGATCTCCAGCAGGGTGGCGTCGATATCGGCCATGGCGTCTTCCTCTCTTGGCCTTCTGGTTAGCGCAGGTCGCCAAACGTGTCTATGAGCGGAAAGAAGTTGCGCGCCGGCGCCAGCGCCCCCTAAGGTTCGCCCATGCCGACACAAGCTGAACGCACGCGGCTCGCCACCGCCACGGTCCTGCGCGTATTAAAAATCATGGAGCCGGAAGTCCCTACCGCGCATGATCGCTTCCGGAGCAATCCGAGCGATATCGCGGCGCTTCATTATATCGGCGACAATCCGGGCTGCCAGAGCAAGGCGCTCGCGAAGACCCTCGGCGTCGCCGCGACCACGATCTCGAGCCTTACCGACCGGCTCGTCAATGCCGGGCTTGCGCGCCGGGAGCGCCCCGCCGCGGACCGGCGATCAATCGCCCTCTTTCTAACCGACGAAGGTGAGGCGGCGCGGGCGCAAATCATCATCGAGGAACGCGAGACGGCCAAGCGCATGCTGGACGCCCTGCCCCGCGACCAGCGCGAGACATTCGTGTCGAACATGGAGACCATTGCGCAGATTTTGGCGCGCGACGCTGATCTTGAATAATACGATCCTCGTACTATACTCTATTCGTACTATTTAACGCGCCCCGCGCATGGAGAATTCGATGGTCCGTCTTGCGAGCCTGTTCGCCGCTCTTTTCTTATCGACAAACGCCGTCGCCGAGCCTGCGCGCGACGCGGCCCTGCCCGAAGGATGGGACGGCGCGCGCCTCCTCGCCCTTATCGACGGCGACATGTCCGCCACCGCCTACGCCGACGGCAAGCTCTATCCCATCGGCGACGCAAAAGATCTTGTCGCGGTGATCGGCAAAGATAAGGGCGTGCGGTATTCGCCGGCGGCGGTTTCGAACACGGTGATGGGCTGGCCGGGCTCGATGGTTGTTTCAAACGACGGACGTCGCGCGTTTGTGGTCTCCAGCCGCAAGGGCATGGCCCGCTCGGTCGACAAGGTCAAAGACGGCGTCTTCGAGGCCTTCCCGCTCCATAACGCGCTCACGATCGTTTTAACGGAAACCGGCGAGACGTTGGGCGCCGCGCGCGTCTGCGAGAAGCCGCTTTCGATTGATTTATCACCCGACAATAAATGGGCGCTGATCGCCTGTGGCGACGCCAAGGGCGAACTCGCAGTTGCGCCGATCACTGACGATGGAATCGGCGCGGTGCGCATTTTCGACCTTGCGGTTCCCACTTATACTGATGCGGCAAATGATGAAGGCGCGACCTATGCCGTGGTTCACCCCAGCGGCGCGGCCGCTGGGGTGGTTCTGAACAACCGCGCCGTCACGCTCGTGCGTTTCGATCTTGATACAGACGGTATTCCTGTCGCCGCCAAAGCCGAGACGCCGACGCAAACCAAGAGCTGGCTGTCTGTGGCGCGTTGGACGGCGTCGGGGGCGCATCTTCTGGTCTCCGATGTGGCCTGGGGGCCGCGCCCGCTCGACGCGGTCTTTAACAAATCGGGCGCCATCCTGTCATTCGCCCTCGCGCCAGACGGCTCGGCGCGCGGCGTGACGTCGAAAGCGCGCGTATCAAAAAGCCCGGAAGCGTTTGAGCTGAACCGCACTGGCGACTTGCTCGTCGCCGTCAATATGGAACGCACCTATCTGCCCGGCGGCGCCACGTCTGTGTTCCGCGGACGCAGCGCTTCAAGCCTGTCGCTCGTCTCCGTCGATCCCGCGACAGGCGCGCTGAAAACGCTCGGCAAGCCTGTCCGTTTTCGCGGCGTCCTGCCGGAAGACGCCGTCTTCGACGCCGACGGCGACCGCATCGCCGCGATCGTTTATCAAGACCACAATAAGCCGCGCTCGGACGGATGGATCACCTTCTTCCGCATCGACGGCGACGGCGACAACCGCCGCCTCACCGAGACCGACGCGCGCATTCCCCTCCCCCGCGGCGGCCACGATCTCGCAGTGATTGATTGATGGCGGCGCGCCGCCCTCCCGTCAGTCCCGGAAATTTTTATATTGCAGGGGCTGGTCGATTTTGAGCCCCTTCAGAAACGCGATGACCGCCTGCAGGTCGTCGCGCTTTTTGCCTGTGACGCGCAGCTCCTCGCCCTGGATCGCCACCTGCACCTTGAATTTCTCGCTCTTGATCTTTTTCACCAGATCCTTGGCGAGATCTTTCGCAATCCCCTCTTTAAGGAGCACGTTCTGGCGCACGGACTGACCGGCGGCCGGTTCTTCTTTCTGATAGTCGAGCGAGCCCGGCTCGATGCCGCGCTTTTGCATATTGCCCTGGAGAATCTCATGCATCTGGCGCAGCTTCATATCGTCATCGGCGTTGATCGTGATGACGCCGTCCTTGATCTCGACGCTCGACTTCGATCCCTTGAAATCATAGCGCGTTCCGATCTCGCGCATGACGTTTTGTACGGCGTTCTCCGCCTCGGCGAGATCAATTTCGGAAACCACGTCGAATGACGGCATCTTTTTCCTCCTTATGCGGTCGGCTTATACGCTTCGACAAAACTCGGCGGCATCCTCACGGGCTTGCCGGACGCTATATCGATGGTAACAAAAAGCGTTTCGCCGGAGAAGCAAAGCGCGCCGTCGTCCGCGCGGCGCATTTCAAAACAGCGCGTTAGACGCAGCCGCCCGTCATTGGCCCCAATCCAGGTGGCGATCAACACCGCATCGCCCTCCAGAACCGGCGCTTTATAATCGAAATTATGGTTCCAGACGACGCATCCGACCCCGATCCGCTTATAGTCCTCCATCGTGAAGCCAAGTGCGTTTGAGTGCGCCCACGCCGTCTCCATCGCCCAATCGATATAGCGGACATTGTTCACGTGCTTGAAGTCGTCGATATCGGCGGCGACCGCCTTGCGCGGCTGCACGAACGGGTTGGCCACAGGCCAGACAATCGACGGATCAGCAGTCATCGTGCGAAACTAGGCTGACTTCACGGGACGCGCAAACACGGGCGGGATTACGGTTTGCATTTGCAGGGAGGGTTATCGTTATGGCGGGAGGCTAGTACGGCGCCGCAAGCCTGCTGTGCGGGCTGGACAACCCTCAGGCCGTCCGTCATCATTTTCTGGTTTCGGGGATCAAAGGGGAATTGAGGGGCATGTTTCGGCGCTTTCGCTTGTTGGCGGGTCTGGCTTCTGCGTTCTTGACCACAGGGTGCGCGTTCTATTTGCCGGACAGGATTCATTACACATGGAATGAGGACGCCGCCGCCGTCTCCGATACGTCCGCCAAAATTGAATTTGAAAAACCGGAAGTTGTCGGCGTCGCCCTTTCAGGCGGCGGATCGCGTGCGTCCGTGTTCGGCGCAGCAGCACTTGAGGTTCTCGCCGAAGCCGGCGTGATGCAGCAGGCGACATATTTATCGAGCGTTTCGGGCGGCGGGTTCGCCGCCGCGTATTACGCCCTCAAAAAGCCGACGCCCTGCGCGCCGACCGATCCTGTCCAACCATGTTCCAGTGAAAGCTTCACCGCTTTCAAGACGGCCATGCGGCACAATTTTCTGAAAGGCATGACGTTTCGGCAGATCGGCAAACCGGGGCGCATTTCAAGTCCGACCCGTCGTTTGTCATCCCTTCAAGACGCCCTGGATGACAAGATTATCGACGGCGCCGTTTTTGGCGATTTGCCGCCATCGCCTATCCTGTTGATCAACGGCGCCCGTTACGACGACGGACGGCGCTTTGTTTTTTCAAATGTCGCGATCCCGGAAGAAGAAAGCGACGTCCAACAGTTTTCTAACGAAACGCTTCGTACAGCGACATTTTCTCAGCCGGGATGTACCCGGCCCGTGCCGTCGGATTTTTCCGTCGCGCTCGCTGTTGCGATATCAGCGGGGTTCCCGCCCCTGCTCGGACCCGCCACATTCGAAATGCCGGGCGGATGCGACAGCGGCGATCCGCAATATTGGCACCTTGGTGACGGCGGTATCCTGGATAACACAGGCGTGGAGACAATCGAGGATTTTGCGTTACGGGCGGATACAAACGGCGTCGAGATAGAACGCGTCGTCATCTTCTCAATCGACGCCGGGCGAAGCACGCCGACGACATCCATGATGCAACTGCGCAACCTGAAGCTCTGGACGACCGACCCTGGCCGTGTTGTCGATATCGTCGGCAAGCGTGCTCAGGCCTACCGAGATGTTGCGCTAAACAATCTCCGCGGAGACTCCGACGTCGAATTCTTGACCGTAAAAATAACGTATACTGACGCAATAATCGAAGAATGGCCCGCCGCTTGCGGCGCGCGCGACGGCGGACGGGCCGCCATCAGCGAGCATCTCCGGAATATTCCGACCAATCTGAAAATCACCGATTGCGACGCAGAGCTTCTGGAAGTCGCCGCACGAGACGTGGCAAGCCGGGCGCTAAGCGAGAGCCGTGTTGAGTTGGAGACGTATGGCGTCAACCTGACGCCGTTGATCAATTAACTGCGTTCGCTTTGTCGATCGTTTCATTTGCGCGTTTTCGCCGTTTCTTCGAATTTGAGTGATGCGCGCAGACACACATCCGTCGACAACGCCAAGCTGGCGCTTGGCTCTTTCGACCCCACTGTTGAATTGTCTTCAATTCAAAAATGAAATATACTCCACTACCGTAAAGCGGGGGCTTTGGGGTTGTTGGGCGTCAATAAGAAAAACATCAAGATCATCACTGTCCATGGGACATTTGATGGGGACCAAGGACAGGAAAAAGCCGCCGATCAGTGGTGGCGTTCTGGAAGCGACTTCCTTGAGGAATTCATTGATGGTCTCGGCGTCTCAAAGCGACCTCATATAGAAGAATTCATCTGGAGCAGCGAAAACAGCGACGTTGACCGAAATGGCGCGTCAAAAGCGCTGATTAGCACTCTCAAAAAAGCACTCTCAAAAGCGGAACAAGTCATTGTCATCGCCCATAGTCACGGCGGTAATATTGTTGCGCAATCTTTAGCTCATGGCCGTCTCAACCTAAACCGCATTTCCGCCATATCTGTCGGCACGCCGTTTCTAAAACGCCAGCGTTCTTTTTTGGGATGGGTTGTATTGTTGAGTGAATTCTTCGTCCCAGTCATTGCGTTTCCGATGCTCTATGCTGCGTATGTCGAATATCAAGATCGCAACGACGTGCAGCGAATAGAAAGTGTGGGCGACGTTTTCACTCAACTTGGCCGCTCGTTAGATCCGGGCGTCGAAACTTTCTTTGCCGGCGTTTTTGGATTTATCTTTGCGCTACTCTTTTGGGTCGTAAAATATAAAGTACCAAGCAACAGATTCGCCCCCCGATCTTTGTTCAAGAAATCGGGAAGAAAACCGAATAGCGACCAACGCGTGTTCGCACGTGTGCATCACCCGGCTGACGAAGTTGATGTACTGTTCCATAAATTTGAAGAGCTTTCATTAAATCCAATGACATTTAACCGAGCGTTCCGCATCGTATCGCGTTTGGTTTTGCCCATTGTATTGTTGGCTGCTGTGGGAGCGTCGGTCTATTTTAGTACGCCCGGCCTCTCTATCCCCAATTCAATTATTGAAGCGGACCGAACAGAAGTTCGGGCTGATCAACTGAGGAATGCATCTGTCTTCGAGCGTGAAATACCGATCGATTCGCTACAACCGATTGTCGATGCGGTCGATAGATGGGCTGATGCAGTCGTGGCGAAAGATCGGGAATTTCGAGATGATCTTTTTAAAGCGATGCAAGAGCGCGGCGGTGTCGAAGATCGACCATGGCTTAGGTCGCTAATATCGGCGCAAGATGCCTTGACGGAAAGTGGCGGATTACTAAATCTCGCCAGACTGGAAGCCTCGTATCGGGCTTGGCCAGGTTTTGTGACGCGCCCGTATGCAGACTTTGATTATGTTTCTCGCCGGAATAATCGTGACATCCCCTACCAACCGAGTGTTTTGATCAACGCGCTGGAAACTCTTGGCGACACAGTGCTTGAAAACCCGAGAAATCTCTATTGCCGTTCATTTCCCTCCGATCGGTCCGAAATTGTGGGAACATTACCGCAAATATTGTTCATTCCGGAACAGGAAATCACTGCTGAATATCTGTTAAGCGAATGCGCGGACCTGCTAGCAGAAACGGCGCGATCAAGGAGCGTGCTTGTCGAAGGCTTTAGAGATACGCTAATCCTGGAGTGGACGAAGAAAAGTGGTTATGGGCGATTCAAGACCGAGCTGAAGTATTGGAACTATCGCGACGGCAACATCTTATTCTCTGATGATCAGTACAGATATTTCTTAGATGAACTGCCGAACTATCATTCAAGCCTCAAAGAAATTCATGGCACGTTGCTCCCGACAACGATGAATGTACCTCTCTCGTTAAATGACGCGCTTAACCATCCAAGCCGCTTTCAGGACGGCCTAATACTGGCCCAAAATGTGGTGAAAAGTAGGACGTTGGAAACGAACATGAGTGTCCAAAAATCTACGGGAACTAACCGCGCAAATGTTCTTGAATGGGCGCAGGATTGGAGCGGTTATGTGATCGTCGGTATGCTGGCTTTTGCGTTGTTCGCACGAGGGTTAGTGGGCCTCGTCGGCGCTTTACCACTAACGTTCCTTGTCAATTCTAATTTCCAAAATATTTTGACGAGCTCCCTATTTGGTCGAGATGGCGACCATGCGGTAGTCCCAATGACGGAAACGCAACGATTGACGAAATTCGGCCCTGTTGCCGAGTTTACGAACGACATGGAAGAAAAAATTGCTGAGGTAGCGAACAGCGCTGTTACTGAAGCCGTCGAAGGTGTGCGCGCGAATATTGTTTCCTTTGAGCGTGCGGATAATTTGGACGAATTCCTTACCTGGAAGGAATTGATCCATACAGCGTATTTCCGAACGCCTGGTTTTGGTCGTTTTTTGGCGACGCTTGTGGATTAAAAACATCTCCTGGTGGGTCGGCTAACCCCTCCACTAGGACTTCTTATTATCCAGTCATATTGGTATGGCGTCGACATATTCTACTGAAAGTCGATATCAGAAAACGTAATCAACAGTATCGAATTAGGGCGCAAAAGTATGCGGTAGCGATTGCAATTCTAATATTGCCGTTGCCCCTCACGACGGGCTGCAATTTTCCGTCACCCAGCGCCTCATCTTTTTCGAATCCGGAATATTGATCTGTCCGTACGCGGTTTCGATTAGCCCCAGTGCGCGCATTTGTTTCAGCGCTTTGTTGAGGGACGTTCGCGACACGCCGAGCACCGAGGCCAAATCCGCTTGGCGATAGTTGAAGGACTGCGCGCCGCCCGTCGTCTGCAGCAAAGTGAACAGCACTTTTGCGGTGCGCTCGCGCATCGGCAGGCGCCGCATGGCGTCCATCATTTCCAGGAGCCCATGCGCTCTGACGAGAGACGTGCTTAACAGGGCGCGCGAGATTTCCGGTTCCTGATCGTAGAGCCGTTCAAAGGCCGCCGCCGAAATCTGGTTGATCTCGGTTTCGCCGGCGGCGGTGATATCATGCGTGCGCGGAAGGCCGGCGAACAGGGTGAGTTCGCCGAAGGTCTGCCCGACGCCGAGATTTGACGTGATGATGAAATTCCCATCCGCGCCAAAGACGCCCACCTGAACCGCGCCGGCGACGACAATCGAGATCCCCGGTTTCCGGTCGCCGCGATTATGGATGAGCTGGCCATCCCGATAGCGCATCACCGTTCCGGCTCGGGCGACCTTTTTGCGAACCGGGCCGGAAAGCTGGTCCATGAAACTCGGGGTATTTTTGGCGATCAGATCGAGCATGGGCAGAATGTGCAAAATTGCACATTCATTCTCAAGCCCGCCTGTTATTTATGCGTTGATCTCAGCGCCTGAGGAGCCCGCGCATGAAACCGGAATTGCTCGTTATTCTCTCGATTTTCGTCGGATTCATCCTGCTGGAAATTCTGTTCACGGGCTTTTTCAGGAAAGCCGGCCAGAAACGCTCGGACGCCATCGTCGAGGCTGTCTCCACGGGGGCGCTGACGCTGGTTACGCAGCCGCTGGTCGTCGCGGGCGGGTTCGCCGTCGCCGCCGCTCTCGCGCCGGGCGCTGAAGGCGTGCTTGAAAGCTGGCCTTTTTGGGCCGTGTTCGCGCTCTTCCTCATCTTTGACGACATGACGCAATATTGGTGGCATCGCCTGTCGCACACGACGCCGTGGCTCTACAAATTGCACCGCCCTCACCATAATGCGGCGTATCTCTCGATCCGCGTCGTCTACCGCAACAATCTGTTTTACTATGCGCTGATGCCCGGCCTCTGGTTTTCCGGCGCGCTCCTCTATCTCGGCGGCGGCTGGGTCTATGCGTTTTATCTGGTCATCAAGATGACGGTGATCTTCGGCGCGCATTGCGACGTGCGATGGGACGCGCCGCTCTATAAAATCAAATGGCTCTCGCCGGTGATGTGGGTGGTCGAGCGCACCATATCGACGCCGGCGACCCATAGCGCCCATCACGGCAAACATGCCGATGACGGCGTCACAAATTACCATGGCAATTACGGCAACTTGCTCTTCTTCTGGGACGTCTTGTTCGGCACGGCGAAAATCACGCGGCGATACCCTGAAAAATTCGGCGTCGAAAATTTGCCGGAGACCAGCGTCGCCGAGCAACTGATTTGGCCATTGGCCGGGCCGCCGAAGCCGGACGTCGTTCCCGCGGAATAACGGCGCTGAGACCGGTCCCGAAGACCTCGAGTTAAGAGCGGGAAGAAAATAATGATCACGCGCATTGTAGCCGCCCCTGCGCCCATCCTTTTCCAAAAGGTAATCCGCGTCTGAAGCGGCGACCAAGGTCAGGAAACCGCTGACCAGCGCCCTCTCCGCCACTCGCGACAGTTTTCCCGAAACTTGAATCAAACCCACCGGCGCCGGTTTACAGAGAATTCACACGCTTCCGCAAAACCTCTGCCTACTGTTCAAGTACAGATTTATTGCGGGAGAGAATAATCATGAAAAAAGCGCTTATCGCGTCGGGCTTCGTTTGCCTTCTTACAAGTGTGGGCGCCGCAACGGCGGCGTCAGCCGCTCAAGGGTTTTCTTCGCTGGCCGCAGGCGCGCGCACGGTTGAAATCGGCGCCGGGGCCGATGTGCGTCTGGATCAATGCGACGTCGCCCTCGACAGCTTGATGATCCGCGGGACGTTGATCGTCGACAACGACCTCGCCGCCGCATGCGATGAGGTCACGCTGTCGGCGAACCAGATCATGGTGATGGGCCCGGACGCGCGGTTCAGCGTCGGGAGCGAGGATACGCCCTTCACCGGCGACTTGACGATCACCCTCACCGGCGATGGGTCGCCGGCGCCGCAATTTAACAATGTCCATAAACGGATGATCATGGTGATGCGTGGCGGCGAGGTCGATTTCCACGGCGCGGCGCGTGACAAGGTGAGCTGGACCCAGCTTGACGCCCATGCGCGCAAGGGCGCCACAGCGCTCCAGCTGGCGGACCCGGTTAACTGGCGCGCCGGCGATGAATTTGTGATTGCGCCGAGCGGCATGGAAGCAACGGAAGCTGAAACCCGCACCATCGACGCGGTGAGCGACGATGGGCGCACGCTCTATTTCACCGACCCCTTGCGCCACGATCATTTCGGCGAAGCGATCGACTATGGCTCGCGCCGTCTCGATATGCGCGCCGAGGTTGGGCTCTTGTCGCGCAACATTGTCATTCAAGGCGACGAAGGCTCCAGCGATGATCAGGTGGGCGGCCACATCATGATCATGAACGAGTCGCTTGATCGCGTGTCGAAATCCATCCGGCGGCGCGAGAAAGGCGACTATCTGCGACGGGGGATTGACCCGAGCGCCATGCGCCCTCCTTACGCCAAGGCTTCCGAGGCGCGCTTTGAAGGCGTTGCGTTCCGGCGCATGGGGCAATTACGCCGACAGGGGCGCTATGTCATCCATTTCCACCTGGTGGACGCCGGCGCCGACAGCTATGTGCGGAACAATTCCTTCCGCGATAGTTTCCACCGCGTCGTCAATATTCACGGCACGAATGACCTCCGGGTTTCGGACAATGTCGCCTATAACACCCTCGGTCATGTGTTCGCCTTTGCTGAAGACGGCGATGAGATGTTTAATGTTCTCACCGGCAATCTTTCCATTTTGAATTTCGCGCTCAATTCCGATCAGCGTGCGTTTCTCGGCTCCACCGGCGGCGGACGCTTTGAGCAGGAAGAGCCGCGCGCATCGCATTTCTGGGGGACGAATTTCTTCAACCGGATCGAGAACAACCGCGTCGCCGGCTCCGATCGAGGCAACGGCTTTTTCCTCGACAAGACGCGGCGCGGCGTTGAACTCGCAGCCTACCAGGCGCAGGCGACCGGCGGCGAAGTGTGCGCCTTCAACAATAACGCCGCGCACTCAATCTTCCGCCGGCTCGGCAGCCCCGACCTTTACGGACCGCGCGCCAAAGGCTTTGGTGTCTTCGCCGAAGACACGATCTACACCAAGCTGGACATTCGGCCTTTCTGTACGATCCGAAATTTCACCGCCTACAAAACGCAGTTTGGCGGGGCCTGGCTTGAGAGCGGCGGCTTTCTCGACGGCGGCGTTTTTTCCGACAGCCATTTCGGCGTTGTCGGCGGCCCGGTGATCCGCAACGTGACGATCGTCGGCCAGAGCGACAACACTTTCGGCGACACCTATACGAAGACGTATGAGCGGCGCGGCAGGGTAAGACAGCGCACGACCGATATGGCGCATCCGCAAAAGTCGCGCGGCGGCGTCATGTTCTCCCGCCAGCCCGGCTTCCGGCGCATTAGCGATCAGCGCATAGAGAACGTCACCTGCGTCAATCTTCCCGCTTGCTTCTACTGGGACGCCCGCATGAACGAAGACTTTCTTCTGACCTTGTCAGGTCTGGCGACCGTGGACACAGCGCAGCCGATCTACGTGACGCGCAGGCTCATCCGGCGCGGCGACGACAAGGGTCAGCGCGAGGCGCGCGGACTTATTTATGACATGGACGGATCGCTTTCCGGCGACGCGGGCGCGAGTTTTCAGGTCGCCGACCCAGCGCTCGGAACAGCCGGCGCCCCGACGCCGGTGCTCTTCGGCTTCCCCTGGGAGGACTATTTCGGCCAGTAAGGCGGCGCAACGTTCCCGCGTCGGCGCCATCGGCGCACGCGGAAACGCCGCCATTGGTTACTCCCAATAATAGGGCTTGCGCTCGGCGTCTCCGGTGACAACCTCGTTCATTGTCACCGCATCATAAAGCCGGCCGTTAAGCATCACGCGATCGATTTTGTCCGTGTTGCGAATGTCCTCAAGCGGGTTCTCGTTCAGAATGACGAGATCGGCGAGCTTGCCGGGTTCCAGCGAGCCGATGTCCTTGTCGAACCCGAGGGCGGCCGCCGGCGAGGTGGTCGCGGTGCGCAACGCCTCCAGCGGGCTCATGCCGCCGCGCGCGAAGGACCAGATCTCCCAGTGAGCGGCGAGACCTTCCTCTTGCCCATGGGCGCCGATCGAGACCTTAACCCCGCGGTCGGCGAGATCTTTCGCCGCCGCCGCCGCATATTGATCGGCGAAATCCTCTTCCGGCGCTTTCGTCGATCGCACCGACTTTGGCTGCAGAACGTGCGGCGGAACATGTTTTGAAAGAAGCGGATGGGTCCAGACATCGGTCTTATAGCGCCAATAGGGATCACCGGCGAGGCCGCCATAGGTGACGACGAGCGTCGGCGTATAGGCGACGCCTGACGCCGCATAGAACGACAGGACGTCTTCATAAAGCTTCGCCTGCGGAATATTGTGCTCAACAGTAGTGTTGCCGTCGGCGATCAGCGACATGTCCATATGGAAGAGCGAGCCGCCCTCGGGCACGACGGCGATCCCTTCTTCCTTGGCGGCGGCGACCACTTGCTGCCGCTGGTCGCGGCGCGGCTGATTATAGTTTTTGATCGAATGCGCGCCTTGCGCTTTCAGCCGCTTCACATGAGCGCGCGCATCATCAATGTCATTGATGTCAGCGAAATAGCCGGGCGCTTTGGCGCCATAGACGATCTCGCCGGTGGAATAGATCCGAGGGGCCAGATAGTCGCCCGCGCGCTGCATTTCAGCGGCGGCGAAAATGTGGCTCGCCACATTCGACGGGTCGTGAACCGTGGTGACGCCGAAGGCCAGATGCGCAATCGCCAGCCAATTCTGTTGCGGAATGATATCGCCCTGCCCCTGCGCGCCGTGGGCGTGCGCATCGATCAGTCCGGGGATGATCGTCTTGCCCGCCGCGTCAACAGTTTTCGCGCCGACCGGGACAGCGACGTCGGCGCCCACCGCCGTGATCCGGTTGTCTTCGATGACGATGGTTCCGTCTTCAATGACGCCGCCGTCGGCGCCCGTCATCGTGATAATGCGCGCGCCGGTGATGGCGACGACGCCGTTCGGTTTGTCCGCGGCGATCGTGCGGGCGAGCGACACGCCCTCCGTCGGCGCCTCATAGCCTTCGCTCTCATCGTCCTCCGCTTTAGGCAGCGCCGGGATGAGGTCGTCGGTGGCGGCGGAATAGAGCGTCGGCCCGAGCGACCAATGAAGTGCATCGCCGCCGCCTGACCAATGAATGTAGAGCGCGCCGTCGCCGCTCGCTTTCACAACCGGCGCGGCTTTGCCGCCTTTACCGGCGCCGATCTTCTGCGGGCCCGGCGCAAGGGGCATGACATAAGCGGCGTAGTCCTCTCGGAACGCCGCATGCGCGCCGGAGGGCGACACCTGATATTCCGTGACGAGATCGGCGGAGGCGTGTTCGCGTTCGGCCTCGCCGTTGAGATCGACGCTCACCAGCATCTGCTTGCCGTCGCCGCTCTTCGTCATGAAAATGCGATCATTATCGGCGCCGAAATGGGGATGCGCGCCTGACGCCGTGACGCGCGAGATTTCACGCCCGCCGCTCGCCGCGACGCGATAGACGCCGGTCGTCTCGGACCATTCACCCGAGGTCAAATAACCGCCGCTTCCCTTTTCAAAGACGATGGTCGCGCCGTCGGGCGAAAAGCGCGGGCGGCGATAATGGCCGGGCTCGGCCGTCACGGCGCGCATCGCCCCGCCTGTGTTGGAAACGGTCCGTATGGTGCCGAGCGTCTCATCGTTCCATCCGACAAAAACAATCTTCGTACCGTCCCGCGACCAGGACGGGAACAATTGAAACTCATCGACAGCGCCGCGCGTCAGGCGCCGCGGCGCGCCGTTCGGCAACGCCTTGATATAAAGTTTGCCGAGACTTTCGAAGACGACCTGACGCCCGTTCGGCGAAACGGCGGCGAAGCGCGGCATCTTCGTCTCGAACGTGTCCGGCGCCACATCGATTTGCGGGCGCGGCGGGTCAACGACCGCGCGCGTGTCCGTCACGCGGAACGGGATTTCACTGGCGGCGCCGTCCGCGACATTGACGCGCCAGATCTTGCCGCCCGCCCAGAAAACGATCGAAGCGCTGTCCGGCGTCCAATCCATGTTCGGATAAAGCCCCTGAACGCCCCAGGTCTCCTGCATATCCAGATCCAGCGCATCATAGATCTTGCGCTCGGCGCCGCTATTGAGGTCTTTCACGTAAAGCTTTGATTTGCCGCGTTCACGCCGGACAAACGCGATCATTTTCCCGTCGGGCGACGGGGCTGGCCGCACCGAGCCGCCGGGGCCCGACACCGCCGTCGAGCGCTCGCCCGTGGCGAGATCATATTTTTCAATCTCAAAGAGCGACTGGTTGGAGTCTTGCGCGTAAATGAACGTGCCGCCCGGCGAGACGTTCCGTGTAAAGTAGATCGCCTTCCCGTCGGGGGAGAAGATGGGCTCGCCAAGCTCCTTTTGGTGTTGCTCATTGGGGCGCGCTACGAGCTTGATGCCGTCGCCGCCGCCCAGATGATACATCCAGATTTCACCGGTGCCGAGCGAGCGTCCGGTGGTGAAATGTTTTTTGGCCGCGATATAACGCCCGTCCGGCGACCAGGTGGGGTTATTCAACAGACGGAACGTTTCTTTGGTCACCTGGCGCTTGTCGGCGCCGTCCGGCTTCATGATCCAGATATTATCGCCGCCGGCGCGGTCGGATGTGAAGGCGATATGGGCGCCGTCAGGTGAAAATCGCGGGTGATAATCATAAGCGAGCCCTGAAGAGATATTCGTCGCCGTCCCGCCGGCGATCGGCAAGGTGTAGATATCGCCAAGCATATCGAAAGCGATGAATTGACCGTCCGGGCTCACATCGACGCTCATCCACGTGCCCTCGTCCACATCAATCGTGAACGTCGTCGTCTCAACGGGCGGGGCGTTTACGTCCCACTTTTCTTCCTCTTCCTTTTCGTCAGCGGACGACGCTTCCGCCTTTGGATCAGGCTGTGGCGGCGCTTCGCCTTCCTGGGCGAACACAGGCGCGGCGAGAAGAATGGAAAGGATCGCGACGAGACTTCTGGGCATGTATGGGTTTCCTCAAGAATGGAGCCCAACGATAATCGAAGCCCTCATAAAGCGCCACCCGGTGATCCGCTTTGCAATCCGCCCAGCCACGCGCGCCGTATGAACTGGCGACCGATCACTGGGAGCTTCTGGATGCGTGCGTTAATTCTGACCGCCAGTTTCCACGCCGCCCTTGCGGGCGCCGCAATCGCCGAAACGCCAAAACGGTTTTTCCCCGAGGCGTTGCAACAGGACGGGCGCATCACCCTATCGCCCGGCTTTTCACCTGACGGGCGAACAATTTATTTTGCGCAATCGGAATGCTCGCCGATCTGGGAATGCCCGCAAACGCTCAAACGCTCGACGCTCGGCGACAAGGGCTGGAGCGCGCCGGCGGCCGTCGATCTCGGCGCAGAGGCGCGCGCCGACTGGCCGGCGGTGTCGCCTGATGGGAGTACGTTGATCTTTTCGTGGTCTGCGACGCGGCCTGATTTGGCGACGCTCGATATCGCCGAGAATTTCGATCTGTACACGCTGGATCTCACGACCGATGGGGCGATGCCCCGGCCTATCGACACCGGGGATATCAATCGTCCGCGCGCTGGCGGCTTGAAAACACTACGCTACATGCACAATGAAGCGTATCCGTCACTCACGCGCAGCGGCGCTCTTTACTTCATGACGGAGCGCCCGGACGGCGTCGGCGAGCGTGACATTTATGTGGCGCGCATGCGCGCGGACGGCTCGTACGGCACAGCGACGCCCGTCGCCGGTCCGATCAATTCGCCCCAACGCGACGACGGCGTCTGGGTAAACGCCGATGAAACCATCATGCTGCTCACCTATAATGCGCGCGGCGGCGAAGGCGGCGCGGATCTCTTCGTCTCCTTTCGGGGCGATGGTCAATGGAGCGAACCGGTGAATCTGGGCGCGCCGGTGAATTCCCCCGCAGAAGAATTCGGGGCGCGCCTGACACCTGACGGCAAGACGATTATCTTCACATCCGACCGCCCGGATGACGGCAACGAGGATCGTATTCTTCAAGTCTACGCCGCGCCGATCGACATCGATACATATCGTCCGGGCAAGTGATCGCGCAGAACGGGAGAAGCAATCAGCGGCGGGGTTAAACCACGAAGCCGATCACCTCTTTCACTTCAGCCACAATCGGGTCGGCGATGGCGGCGGCTTTTTCAGCGCCCTGCTTTAATGTGTCTTCCAGAAAGTCTGTCGCCGCTTCAAGACGCAAAAGTTCGGCGTTGATGGGCGCAAGCTTCTCGACAAGCAGTTCGGCGAGCGCTGGTTTGAATTTACCGAAGCCCTCGCCGCCGAATGTTTTCAAAACATCCGCGTCGCTGATCCCTGCAAGCGCTGCGTAAATCCCCACAAGGTTCGCGGCCTCGGGGCGGCCTTCAAGCCCCTCAGGTTCGGACGGCAACGGCTCCGGGTCGGTCTTCGCTTTCTTGATCTTTTTGCTGATCGCGTCCGGATCATCGCGCAGGAAAATGCAGGCGTTTTCGGAGCCGTCGGACTTCGACATTTTCGCCGATCCGTCACGCAGCGACATGACGCGTGCGCCCGGTCCCTTGATCAGGGGTTCAGGCAACGGGAAAAACCCTTCGCGCTTGTAATCGTGATTGAATTTTCCGGCGATGTCGCGCGACAGCTCCAGATGCTGCTTTTGATCGTCTCCCACGGGTACATGCGTCGCCTTGTAGACGAGGATATCGGCCGCCATGAGCGCAGGGTATGTGTAAAGCCCGATGGACGCGCGCTGCTTGTCCTTGCCCGCCTTGTCCTTGAATTGCGTCATACGGTCGAGCCAGCCGAGGCGCGCCACGCAGTTAAAAATCCAGGCGAGTTCGGCATGGGCGTGAACGCCGGACTGGTGGAAGATAATCGCCGACGCCGGATCGACGCCGGCCGCGATATAGGACGCCGCGATATGCCGGGTCTGCTCGCGCAACTTGTCCGGCTCTTGCCAGACCGTGATGGCGTGCATATCGACCACGCAGAACAGACAATCATAACGGGTCTGCAGGTCCACAAATTTGCGGATCGCGCCGAGATAATTGCCAAGATGCATGTCGCCGGACGGCTGAATGCCGGAAAGAACCCGTTCCGGGCCTTGATAGTCAGTCATAAGTCTCGCCTAGTTCGCGCCAGAGATGGCCTTGTAGTCCGAAAGCCGGGCCGCGCCAACCGCAAGCGTCAGGACGCCGTAAACGACAAGGCCTGCGACAGCGATAGCGATGGTCGCGATCCAGGCGCGCCCGAGGAAGAATTCGGCGATCTGATCCGTATACGGCAATGAAAAAGCGAGGAATCCGGCGAGCCCGGCGCTAGCGAGCGCAATGCGCGCAAGGCGGCTTAAAAGGCGCGCGGTCGGTTTGAACTGGTGCTGGCGATAGAGTTTGCCGGCGAGCAACGCCACCTGAACCCAGGTCGCGACGGACGTGGCGAAAGCGACCGCGAGAAACCCGAAAATCGGGAACAGCGCAAGCGCCAGCCCCGTATTGACGGCGATGGCGACAAGCGCGAACTGCATCGGCGTTTTCGTATCCTCGCGCGCGTAGTAGGCTGGTGAAAAAACCTTATGCCAAACGAAGGCGGGCAACCCCCAACCGAACAGGGCGAGCGCAGCGCCGGTCTTGATCACGTCTTCTTCATTAAATGCAGACTGGCGTCCGCCAAACAGCGAGAGCGCGTCGCCCGCGAGCCCACGAAACAACGCCTCACAGATCGGCGCGCCCATGATGATGAAGGCCGCCGCGGCCGGAAACACAAGAAGCGCGGAGAGCTCCAGCGACCGATTAAGCGCCGACGCAGCGCCCGCCTCATCGCCCTCTTTCACGCGCTTGGCGAGCAGCGGCAACAGGACGACGCCAAGCGCGATGCCGATCACCGCAAGCGGCAATTGATAAAGTTGGTCCGCGTTCATCAGCCACGAGACGGCGCCCGGCTCCTGGCTCGCGATATTGGTGCCGATGATAAGATTGATCTGCATGGCGCCGGCGCCGATAAAGCCGGGCGCGCCCAACACCAGCAAGCGTCTGACCCCGGGCGTCATCCGCGGCATGCGAATTTTCGGGAAATAATCCTGCCGCGCCGCGCCGTAAGCGAGCAGCGCCAACTGGATGAGGCCGCCCGCAAACACCGACCAGGCGAGCGCCTCGCCCACCGCTTCTTTTTCAGCATTCGCAAAAACAATCAGCGCGGTGATCATACAGATATTTAACGCGAGCGGCGCCCCCGCCGAAATTGCAAACCGGCCGAGGGAATTAAGGATCCCGCTCAACAGCCCAACCAGCGACATGCAGGCGAGGTAAGGGAACATGATCCGCGAGTAGAAAGTGGCGAGTTTGAATTTTTCCGGATCATCCTCAAAGCCGGACACCAGAAGATAGACGAAGGCTGGCGCGGCGATTTCCACAAGCGCGGTTAATAAGGTCAGAATAAAGACCATACCTGCGAGCGTTTCTTCGGCGAAGCGTTTCGCCTCCTCGGCGCCCTCGATTTGCTTGCCCTGAAAGAGCGGGATAAACGCCGCATGAAAAGCGCCCTCAGCGAACAGTCGGCGAAACATGTTCGGCAGGCGGAACGCCGCCCAGAATGCATCCGCGACCGGATTGCCGCCCGCGCCCACCACGCCGGCGATGAGCACCTGACGAACAAAACCCAGGAGCCGGCTGAGCATCGTCATGCCGCTCACGGTCGCCAGAGATTTTAGAATGCCGCCCGCGCTCATGGTTGGCTTTGCTTTCAGTTTCGACTTTGTGGACTGCTGTTTTTCAGGGAAAGTATGGGTGTTCGGTTAAAACGCTAATCTTTCGCGTTCAGGACATTCATGAGCCGGCGTTCGATGGACTGCAGACGGCGCTTATTGGTGATCTTATAGCCGGGCGCATCCTGCAGGTAGAATGTGTCCACGGCGCGTTCCCCATAGGTCGCAATGTGGGCGGATTTGATGGTGACCCCAATCTCGTTGAGCGCCGCCGCCAGTTGATAGAGGAGCCCTGGGCGGTCGCGCCCTTCGGCCTCCACCACCACACATTCTTCCGACGCTTCAAGGTCGAGACGCACCTCGGACGGCACATCAAAGATTTTACGGCGGTCTCCGAGACGCCGCGCCAGGTTCGGCGGTTTCTTCGGTGCAGCGCGCGCCACCGTCAACAACGCCTGATGAAGGCGGCGCACAAGATCGGGCTCTTCAATCGGCGCGCCGTCCCGCGCCTGGATCGTGAAAATGTCGAGCGCGCGGTCGTCAGCCGTCGTCAGCACTTGTACAGCGCGCACCGAAGCCCCGGCGCCGGCGATGGCGCCAGCAAGATCGGCGAGGAGACCCGGCCGATCATGGGCGTAAACCATCGCTTCGATGACCCCGTCTTTCAGTTGCGCATCGACAGCGGCGTCCGCGCCTTCCAGCTGGGCCGCGCGCGAGAGCGAGGCGAATTGCGCAAGCTGCGCCGCATCAAGAGCGCGCACGATATCGGTCGGCGCTTGCTCCAGGAACGTGTCGCGCTCTGCGTCGAACCAATGGGCCAGATTGGTCGCAGCCTCGCGCCTCACGGCGTCCGCGCGCCCTGCAAGCCAGGCCTCCACGCCCTGCGCGCCGTCATTGAGCCACGCGCTCGCCGCTTCATAAATATCCGCAAGTTGAC
>CAWUIM010000043.1:0-27240 GCA_963922595.1 uncultured Parvularculaceae bacterium | reverse complement strand
GCACGTCGGGTGGTGCGACCCCGGCCCCGGCGGCTCGGTCGCGAACCGGCGCTGATAATCGAGGAGCGCCGCACGCACCTCCGGGTTGGCCGCGACAATGCTCGCAGCAGCCCCGATTTCTTTTGTGCGGATAGCGGCGCCTTCAATTTGATCAATCGAAAAGTCACGTGCAATCGCCGCCGCAGCCTCTTCGTCGCTGGGATCAAACCCCCGATCAATCAGAACCCACGCGACGCCGCGATAAAGCGAGCCAGTGTCGAGATAAGCGAACCCGTAATGGTCCGCGAGCAAGCGCGCGAGCGTGCCCTTGCCGGAGGCGGCGGGGCCGTCAAGCGCGATGACAAAAGAGCGTTCGGCATGTTCCATCACGCCCGCACTTTTGACGCGGCCTCAATAGATTGCAAGAGGGCGTCTCACGCCATCATCGCTGCTCGAACGCGCGAGAACGTTTTGGCCGGTTACATCCCGGTCAACTGATCCAGCCGACCTTTGCAGCGTGTTTGGAAAACAATAAAAGACCGGCGCCGATAACCAGGATCATCACCGGCATGGCGAGAGCGCCCGGGCCATAAACCGCGAGCGATCCGCTTAAGAAGAAATTGTATCCCATCTGGACGACAATTCCGATAAGCGAGATCAGAAATACTGTGGAAGCGAGACGTTTCCTCAGTAGCAGGAGCACACACCCCAACGCGCCGCCGAAGACAGCGAGCGCGAAAGCGATGGTCGCCCATATGGGGACGTTTTCATAAAGCGCGCGCTCACCCGGCTCCATTTCCGCAAGCGCCTCCGGCGTAAGCGTCACCTGTCCGACGAACGCCATGACGCCGAGGAGATTCCAGAGCAGTGCGGCGACAGCGACAATCCAGAACCAGGTCGGAAGTTTTACAAGAGATTGATCGGTCATATGGCGCGCCCTTCCTTTTTGTTTTCATTTTTTGCGGCGAAAGCGGCATTTGGCGGCGGGGCATTTTCCGATTACCGACAGGCCCGCGCCAACGGCGCCGCAAATTTTTGCGCAACCGCATCGTACCCGCTTGCGGCCGCGACGGTCCAGCGGCAATTGAATGCCGGCCGCGCGATCAGGATTTATGGATCATCCGGGCGCTCAACCGCCGGAATATTGCGCCGGAGGCCCAAAATCGCGACTTGGAATGAATTGAAAGAGAGAATGCGTTATGGTCACTCACACTCATCAATAACGCCAACCACAACTTAATTGCGAAATTCGTTTCATGACCTCTCCTGCAACGACCGGCCTCGGCGCCGTTGATTTCGATACCGCTTTCGTCAAAACGCTAACGCCGCATAGGGACGATTTTGATCAGCTCGGTCATGTGAACAACACTGTCTATGTGCGCTGGGTTCAGGAAATGGCGACGGCCCATTGGGCCGCAATCGCGTCGGCGGCGATGCAGGCGGCTTTTCTCTTCATCGTCCTGCGCCACGAAATCGACTATCGCGACCCGATCCTGCCGGGCGACGCGGTTGAAGCGCGCACCTGGCTCGGCGCCGCCAAAGGACCGCGCTTTGAGCGGTTTGTGGATATCCGCAAACCGGGCGCGCAAAAATCCTCGGCGGCGGCGATGACTGTCTGGTGCATGCTCGACGCTCAAACCATGCGCCCGAAACGCGTGGGCGCAGACGTTCTCGAGGCGTTTCAGGTTCCCGGGTAAAATACGCTTCCCTTGTGATGCGTTAGACCGGTCACGCGCCGACAGGCCTACAGTGTCGTGATGCGCGCACCAAGGCCCCGCATGATTTCCGAAAAGCCGGGGAAACTTGTGGCGATCATCGAGGCGCTGTCGGTGGCGACCGCGTCTTCGGCGCCAAGCCCGAGGATCAGAAAGCTCATAGCGATGCGGTGATCGTGATGCGCGGCCACGCTCGCTCCGCCTTTCACCGCGCCCGCCCGCCCGAACACGCGCAACCAGTCACCGCCGCTCTCAGCCTCAACGCCGCATGCTTTCAAACCGCTTTCCATAGCCGCAATGCGATCGCTTTCCTTGACGCGTAATTCCGATATGCCCGGCATATAAGTGTCGCCTTCCGCGAATGCGGCGAGGACGGATAAAATCGGATATTCATCGATCATGGAGGGCGCGCGTGACGCAGGCACGGCAACGCCCTTTAGCCGCGATGAGCGCACGCGGAGATCGGCGACGCGCTCGCCGCCGCTCTCGCGCTCTTGGTCGATCGTTAGCTCCCCGCCCATCTCCTTGACCGTTTCAAAGAAGCCGGTGCGGTGCGGGTTCATCAGAACATTCCGTATCGTGATGTCCGAGTTTTTGGTTATGAGCGCCGCCGCCACGAGAAAGGCCGCTGACGAAGGATCGCCCGGCACGTCCACTGCTGTTCCTTTAAGCGTTTGCCCGCCAGACAGCCGCGTGACGCGCCCCGTCTCTAAAGGCTTCACGCTAATCTCCCCGCCAAACGCCGCGAGCATCCGTTCTGTGTGATCGCGGCAGGGCTCGGGCTCGCGGACAATCGTTTCGCCTTCCGCGCCCAGACCCGCTAGCAGCACAGCGGATTTGATCTGCGCCGAGGCCTTAGGCAGCGTGTAATCAATTCCTTTCAAGGCCGCCGCCTCGAGGCGACAAGGGAGCTTGCCTTCACTGCTCTCAGCGGCCGCACCCATTTGGCGCAACGGATCGAGAATTCTTCCCATGGGACGCCCGCGCAAGCTTGCGTCCCCGTCGAAGGCCGCCCCAACGCCAGCGCCCGCGACGGCGCCCATGACAAGACGCGCGCCCGTCCCCGCATTGCCGAAATAGAGCGCCTTTTCCGGAGACCGCCACGGTTCGCCTGCAACGCGCCAGACATCGCCCTCGCGCTCCACCTGTGCGCCAAGGGCGCGCATCGCCGCCGCCGTTCGCAAAACATCGTCGCCGGTGAGGAGCCCAGTAATACGGGTCTCACCCTCGGCAAGCGCCCCCAGAACCAGCGCGCGATGGGAAATCGATTTGTCGCCCGGCGCTCTCACATCCCCCGTCAGACCGGCTGAGGGCGCGGCGCTGATCGCATCAGCGGCGGGCGATTGCGGGGCGGGGCTCTTATCCATCGATGTCAGACGCTTTCTCTTTCGCGCTTTCGGTTTTGACAGCGCCGCTGCACTCTGGCAACACGTGGCTTTTCAAGTTTCCCACCCCTTGTCGAGGACCTCCAACGCAAATGTCGAAACAAGAACTCGGCGTAAAACGCGACTGCCCTGAATGCGGCGCCCGTTTTTACGATCTCAACAAAGAGCCGGCGCATTGCCCGAAATGCGAACATGACTTTATTCCGGAGGCGCTATTAAAGCCGCGCAAGACGCGCGCGCCTGACGAGCCGGCCGAGGAAAAAGAAGAAGACGCCAAGCCCGAGGCGGAAACCTCGCTGGAGGACGCCGATCAGGAAAACAAGGCGGCGACGAGCACGCGTAAAGCCGCATTGGATGAAGAATCTGACGATGATGATGACGGCGGCGATGACGATATCGACAAGTCGCTTGCGGAATTCGAAGATGTCGACCTCGGTGATGACGATGACGACGAGAGCGATAATTCCCTCCTCGTCGATGATGACGATGATGACGACGTGGCGGGTATCGTCGTCAGCAAAGACGGCGACGACGACAATTAACCGCGAGGGGACCTTGCGCCGGTTGAACGCCGCCGCTAGGTTCCGCGTCCGTAAATACTCAGGGGCCGTAGCTCAGTTGGGAGAGCGCTTGCATGGCATGCAAGAGGTCAGGGGTTCGATTCCCCTCGGCTCCACCAGTTCTCGCAAGCTCGAACCGGTTTCACCTCGGTTTAATGGTTGGCTGTGGGGCTCCACAACCCACGAGCTGAGACCGTTCGCGAAGCCAACGCAGCTCAACGAGGTTACCGAACCGCGCCTTGCCTCGGGATTTAAGATTCGATCTTTGATCGGGTGGCTCCACCATGAACCCCGGCGATTTTCATGAGAAGGGCGCTCCTCGGAATAAGCGCATTTATTGCTGTTAACGCCATGTAGCTCCTCCTCGCATGGCCATGATACGGCCCTCTTCTTGCTCCAAGAGCGTGAAGCGCCTATGCGCGGTAGCGAAACGCGAAGATGCGGAGAGGGTTCATGAGATTGCTTGTCACCGGCGGCGCCGGTTTCATTGGGTCAGCAGTCGTGCGGCAGGCTATTGGCGCGGGCCACCAGGTCCTGAATGTGGACAAGCTCACCTATGCGGCCAATCTCGACAATGTGGCGTCTGTGGCGGCGCATCGCGATTACGCCTTTGAGCAACGCGACATTTGCGACGCCGACGCGATGCAGGCGCTGTTTAAGGATTTCAAGCCCGACACGGTGATGCACCTCGCGGCGGAGAGCCATGTGGACCGGTCTATCGACGGTCCGAAAGACTTCATCGAAACGAACATTGTCGGCACGTTCACGCTCCTTGAGGCGGCGCGGCGCTATGTGAGCGAGGGCGCGCCTGCTGATTTTCGTTTTCACCATGTGTCGACCGATGAGGTGTACGGATCGCTCGGCCCGACCGGCGCCTTCACGGAGACCTCGCCCTATCAGCCAAACTCCCCTTACTCGGCGTCGAAAGCGTCATCCGACATGCTGGCGCGCGCCTGGGGCGAAACATTTAAGGCGCCGGTTGTCGTCACCAACTGCTCGAATAATTATGGCCCGTACCAATTTCCCGAAAAACTGATCCCTGTGGTGATTATTTCTGCGCTGGAAGGGCGCACGATCCCGATCTATGGCAAAGGCGATAATGTGCGCGATTGGCTGCATGTGGGCGACCACGCCGACGCCTTGCTGCTGGTGGCGGAGAAGGGCGTTGTCGGCGAGACTTACAATATCGGCGGCCGCGCGGAGCGCAGTAATCTTGAGCTGGTAAAAATGGTTTGCGCCCTTCTCGACGAGCGCCTGCCGGAAGCGTCTTCGCGTCCGCATGAGTCGTTGATTGAGTTTGTGGCCGACCGGCCAGGCCATGACGCACGCTACGCCATCGACTGCTCCAAGATTGAGCGAGAATTGGGCTGGCGGCCAGCCCATACAATTGAAGCGGGCATGGCGGAAACAGTGGACTGGTATCTCGCTAATAAGGAATGGTGGGAGGCGATCCGGGCGGGCGGCTTTGACGACAGCGCGCGCCAGGGCCTTCACGCCGCCACCTGAAGGCTCGGCGACTTATGCGCATTCTTCTCTTCGGCGCTGACGGCCAGGTGGGCCGCGAGGTCCGCGCGCGCGCGCATGGCGATGACGAACTCATCGCTATTGGCCGCGCCGACGCCGATTTGATGAACGCCGGTGCGGCGCGCGAACAAATTGCGCGCGTTCGCCCGAAAGCGATCATTAACGCCGCCGCCTATACAAATGTCGACAGCGCTGAAAACGATCTCGCGGCGGCTGATCGCATCAACGCCGGCGCCGTAAAAGAAATGGCGCTTGCGGCGAAAGACTATGGCGCAGCATTCGTCCATATTTCCACCGATTATGTTTTCGACGGCGCCGGGGGCGCACCTTTGAAAGAGACGAGCCCCGCAGGGCCGCTCAACGCCTACGGCCGCAGCAAGTTAAATGGCGAAACACTGGCGCTTGCGGCGAATCCATCGTCGCTTATCCTGCGCACCTCGTGGGTTTATTCCGCTTACGGTAAGAATTTTGTCAAAACGATGTTACGCCTTTCATCCGAACGCGAGACATTGACCATTGTCGATGATCAGGTGGGTGGTCCGACGCCAGCGTCAGCGATCGCGGAAGCGGCTTTGACGATTGCCACAGCTAAATCGAATAGCGCAACGCGCAAGGAGGCGATGGGGGGCGTTTATCATTTCCAAGGCGCGCCAGCGGTCAGTTGGGCGGGCTTTGCGCAGGCGATTTTCGACGCAGCCGGGGCCGACGTGAAAATCACAAAAATTCCGACAAGCGCCTTTGAAACACAGGCCAAAAGACCGCTATACACAGTGCTCGATTGTTCAAGAATTCTTCGCGATTTCGGCATAGAGCAGCCGGACTGGCGCGCTGGCCTGCCCGATCTTATCGGCGCGTTGCAAGAGACAAGCTAAAGGATCGTCACATGAAAGGTATTGTTCTCGCTGGCGGATCGGGCACGCGCCTCTATCCTGTGACGCGCGGCGTTTCGAAACAGCTGACCCCGGTCTACGACAAGCCGATGGTTTATTATCCAATCAGCGTTCTCATGCTGGCCGGAATCAGGGACATTCTTGTAATCACGACGCCGGAGGATCAGGCGTCGTTCCAACGGCTGCTCGGCGATGGGGCGGAATGGGGCGTAAACTTCTCCTACGAAGTGCAGCCCTCGCCCGATGGGCTCGCTCAGGCCTTTATCATTGGAGAAGACTTCATCGCCGGCGATAAATGCGCGCTGGTGCTTGGCGACAACATATTCTTCGGCCACGGCCTCACCGAAAAGCTTGAAGAAGCAGCCTCGTTGAAGACCGGCGCTGAGATATTCGCCTATCAAGTGACGGACCCGGAGCGCTATGGCGTTGTCGCCTTTGACGACAGCGGCGCCGTCTCCAGTATTGAAGAAAAGCCAACCCAGCCAAAATCAAACTATGCGGCGACCGGTCTATATTTTTACGACGAAACCGTTGTGGCGCGCGCCAAAGAGGTTAAGCCCTCTGAGCGCGGCGAGCTGGAGATTACCGCGCTCAACGAAATGTATATGCATGACGGTCATTTAAGAGCGCAAATTCTGGGACGCGGTTATGCGTGGCTCGACACGGGCACGCATGAATCTTTGTTGGAAGCGGCGCACTTCGTTCAAACGATTGAAACGAGGCAAGGCATGAAGATCGCCTGCCCCGAAGAGATCGCTTATCGCAACGGTTTCATTGACCGCGATCAACTGCGCCGCCTCGCCGAACCGCTGAAGAAAAATCAATACGGACGATATCTCTTAAGCATCGCCGCGGGCTAAGGCTCGATAGCGCGCAAGTCTGCGCCTCGCCTCAACATCTTGACGGGTGACCATGTGAGCGCTTTTGCGATCGACCATGTGGAGGCTTTGCGCGCCTTCTGGATATCGCGGCGCGTAGGGCCCAAGGTCGCCGTCCCCAAATAGCCATCCCACAGACCGCGCCAATATGCGCCGCCGTATCCGGCCGCAAAGGCGCGCAGGACCATTGCGCTGTTGACGACGAGGTGCAGCGGCGAAAGAAAAATAAGCAGCGTAATCGGCAGGTTCTTATAATAGAGCCAAATGCGATTCCTGTTGCCGTGGTACACGGAGAAATCGCTGTACCGGCCAGTGACGCCGGATCCTTCATGGCGAACAATTGCGTCGACGACTTGCACGCAGCGTCCGCCCTGTAACCGCAGACGGAACCCAAGATCGACGTCTTCCCCGTAACAGAAAAAGCTTTCGTCGAAACCGCCGAGCACCAAAAATGTCTCTCGGCGATAAAATGCAGCGGCGGCGCACGGCGAAAAACAAAGACCATCCTGTGTGACGCTATCTGGCGGCGCCCCGAAACCGCCGCGATAGACCAACCCGAGCGCGTGGCATACGTCGCCCAGTCCGTCCGCTTTTTCAGGGTTAAGGGCGTCAATCTGTTTCGACCCAAACGCATCAACATGGGGATACGCCTCAATCGCCGCCAGCATGGTTTCCAGCCAGTCCGGCTCGGCGTAAGCGTCCGGGTTCAAAAACGCGAGCCATGCGCCGCGCGCCAAATCCGCGGCCTGATTGTTCGCCTTTGCAAAGCCGAGATTTTCCTTCGCTTCGACAATCATCGGAGCAAGACTGTGGACGCGTGCAGCATCCAACGAGTCATCAGTTGACGCGTTGTCGATAATGATCGTTTCAAAATCCTCGACGACTTGCGCCGCGAGATGGTCCAAACACTTCGCAAGGCGCGCGCCCGAATTATAATTGACGATGATGACGGAGACACGCGGCGAGGCCATCGCGCTATTGCACCGGCGATTGCTTTTTACGATTGGCAGTCAAGGTGAAAACATCGCTCCGCGCATAATGGCCGGCGACATCAAAATCCATTTTACCCCGCGCGATATCGTCGAGATCAAGCGTCGCCATCAGGATACGCTCGTCACCATAAACTGGCCCCACTAAGATCTCACCCAATGGCGAAACAATAACACTGCCGCCGTTAATCAGGACAGTATCTGGCGCATCGCCCTGAACGGGCTGAAAGTCCGCCGGCGCGTCCTTGCGTTCCATATACTGACAGGCTGACAGCACGAAACATCGTCCTTCGAGCGCAATGGTGCGCATCGCCGAAATCCAGTTTTCGCGATCGTCCACTGTCGGCGCGCAATAGAATTGAACGCCTTGCGCATATTGGCTCATGCGCAGCATCGGCATGTAATTTTCCCAACAGATTACCGCGCCGATCCGGCCGCAAGCGCCGTCGAAAGCTTCAATTGTTGATCCATCGCCGAAGCCCCAGATGAGACGCTCCGCAGCCGTGGGCATTAGTTTGCGGCGTTTGCCGAGCAATGCGCCGTGAGCGGAAAAACAAAGCGCGGTGCAATAGAGCGTGCCCGATCCTTCTGCGTCGCCGGCGCGCTCAATCACGCCTACGACAACATCCATGGCGCATTCTTTCGCGATGGCGCTCATTATTTCGGTCTCAGGTCCCGGAACAACGATGGCGTTGTCAAAATAGCGGCGGAACATCTCGCGCCCCTCTGACGAGCGTGAGCCCACGGGCGCGCCGAAATGGTGTCCCTTGGGATACCCGCCAATAAACGCTTCCGGAAAGACGGCGAGATTTGCGCCCGCCTTCGCCGCCTCAGCCGCCAGAACCCGCATCTTGGCGAGCGTCGACGGCGAATCGAAAAGCAACCCACCCGCCTGAATGACTGCGGCTTTCAAGGATCAGTACTCTTCGAAGAATAGAAGGTAGACGAGACGCCCATTTTCAATTCTGTCTCCGAATCCGGGACCAGCGGTATGCCAAAGCCACGGCCGGAAAAGAATCAGCCGGTTAAACCGCATGGGCACTTCCATAATCTTTTCCCATTGCGATCTATCGTTACTATCATTCAACAAAATATCATTGAAGATTTGATTTGCTTCTTGTTGCGTTTTGACGCCAAGTTGTTCGATGTCAGACGGCTCGTTAAGCGCGCGATCCGTGCCCGTTGGCTTATGCCGAAAAAATTCAGTGCCGCCGGCGCAATTTTCGGTTTTCGACAGATAGTAAATCCCCGACCAATGGCTGTCGTCCATGTGAACGTCAGCAATGCCGCTGTCATTTGCGAGCGTGATTCGAAAGCGCGCATGACCCGACCCTTGCTTCGGGCGTAATCGCACATGCAATAGGCGAGATACTTGTTCGTCAAGGCCCGGTATCTGCACCCGTTGAAGTGAGTTACGGCCTGGATACGCAGTTTTTGTTTCGAGGGTCGGGTATTCCAGACCCAACGCCATTTTCCGGAATTCCTCCGCGTTATCGAGGAAATCATCAATAATCATCAACGACGTGTGCATTACGCGCTCACTCTCAGAATATGCTTAGCCCTTTCCTGCCGAGCTTGTCCCAAAATGTCAAAACGCGAGCGCCGGAACGGCGCTCGCGTTGCTTTAATCTTGGTTCGGCGTGACTTCAGTCGCCGGGGAAGGTCTAGATTTCTTCCTGGATGTCTTCTGCAGCCTCTTCCACCGCCTCAGTGGCTTCTGAAAGCTCATCAACAGTTTCTTCAACTGTCTCGGATGCGTCTTGCATGCCGTCAACGGTCTCGCCAGCCGCTTCTTCCATCGCGTCTACAGCCTCACCTTCCGCTTCAGCGACTTCAAGCGCTTCAACGGGCGCGCTTTCGTCGGTCGCCTCAACAACGGCGTCGTCGGCGGGCTCCACAACGTCCGCAGCCGCCGCTTCGACGACCGGTTCCGGCGAAACCGCCGCGGCGACAGCTGCGTCGTCATGAGCGCAAGCTGAAAGACCGGACATGGCGAATACTGCAGCGGTAAGTGTAAGTGTTTTGCGATCCATTGGATCATCTCCTTCTCGAAACATAAGCGGGCCGTCAGCATGCGCCTGACCCAAAGCGGGACAATAAGCGCGCCGCGCGCGCAGCGTGCGTTACAAACCGGTAGGAAGGGCTAGTCTTACGAAGAGTTCAGGCATTACAGCTTTTGCGTGAAGCCGTTTACGGCGCAAAAGTCTCAAAATACCGGAGAACGTCGGTGTAGGGTTTTGAGTAGGCTGTACGCCAATCATGGACAGTGTCCGCGTTCAGGACGTCACCGTTCGCGGAGAGCACCAAGACTGTTGGGGTGCCGAACAATTCGGGCACACCGAACCTTGCGCCCACATCAAGGTTACGATCGCGCCGCCCCACGTCCACATAAACAAGCTCATAGTTTTCCTGAACGACCGCTTGGAGTTCGTCCTGTTGGAATTTCGCCGCCAGGCCGCGGCTGTCATGGCACCAATTCGCCCCAAGAACGACGATAACACGCTTGCCATTTGCGGTGGCCGCAAGCAGGGCTGCATCGACATCCTGCATCGCATTGCGGTCAGCATCGTAAGGGCGCGGCTCAGGATGCTCATCGTCGCGGCGCTCACCCGAGGCGGCTTTTGCAGCGATGTCCATAGCCAGCGCCGCTACTTTTTCCTCTACCGCATTGAAGCCGGAATGGGCGCCAACCGCGGGCGGTGTCGTTGTTCCGGTGACGGCGAAAGCGAAAAATATGTCCTCCTCGCCGGGCGCCGTCACTTTCCAGGCGCCGCTATAAAGGCCATAAGCCTCACCCGCGTGACCGACAAATGTACGCGTTGGAAAAGCCGTTTCGTCCCCTTGGAGGGTGTGAACGCCTAAACCGTAGCGGTTGAAAAAACCCCCGTCGGTATCGCCATTTTCTGTTGAAGCGTCATAGTTCCAGAGCGGTTCGGCGGCGCGCTCCAACAGGCCCCACGCGTCCGCGCTGCGCATGAGCCGCACAAGATCGCCTGCGCTCGCCCTTAAGCCGCCCTGCGGCGAAAACAAGGTAGCGTTATGGCCGGGTCGGTACGAGGCGAGGTATTTTTTGGGCTTTAATCCATCTGCGGAAAGAAAGTAGGGGCCCTTTGCCTTCAAGATCGCGCCGCCGTCCGTTTGCGCCGCCCATGCGCCCTTCTCCTGCCGGTAGAGCGTAGCACCAAGGCGGCGGCCCTTTCTGGATACGCCAGACCAGTTGAAGCCCGCATCAATATTACCTGGCGCCAAAAGCCGTGTGCGGACTATTCCATCAAAACGCTCACCGGCGGCATTTTCCATCACAGCGCCGAGCAGACCATAATTCAGGTTAGCGTATGTAAAGAAGCCGCCTGTCCCGTTTTCACTGTCAAAAAAGTCAGTTCGGCCGGATAAAAATTCTTCCATGCCTTCTGGAGCCGATATCCAGTATACGTCCGGGTCGCGAATGCCGGAAAGATGCGCCATTAAGTGACGCGCTGTAATCGCCTCATTGGGAAACGCCGGATTGCGTAACGGCCATCCGAGATATTCTGAAACATCTTTATCAAGATCAAGCAATCCTTCGTCGGCGAGCTTCAAAGCGGCGAACGCCGCCGCCATTTTCGAAACCGACGCGAAGCGCGCCTTTGTCTGCGGCTTCATCGCCCGCCTGCAAGGCTGCCCGTCGCGTTCGTGAAATTGCGCGCACCCAGCGGCGCCCTGAAAGATAAACTCATTATCGACCATCACCGCCAAACTGACACCAGCCAGCGGATTGTTCTCATCAGCCGCGATCGCTTCGAGTTGAGCCTGCGCCCCGATGGCCTCAGGCGCGGCGGCGACCTTATGGACGGCGCAGGTCACCGAAATCAAAACAATCAGCAGGAGTCGGGAAAATCGATTTGAGAACATGACGCAAACCATGCCGCATTCCGTTCGAAGGCGTCAACAAGGAAGGTCGATACCGCCGGACGCCACTCAGCAACCAGCGGTTATGAATCGGCGGATCCCCAGATGCCGGCGTGAAGCATTCCCATACGGATGGAAGAAAACCAGGTCAAACCCGTTTGGCGGGCTCAATCCGGCTCTTGGCGCACAAAGCAGGGATTAATTTGCGCGTTCAATTTCCTTTGACGATGTTTGCTCAATCTTGAGGCCCAGAAGGTCGACGATTTTCGTCGGATCTTCTGCGGTCGCGGCTTCGATGTCGGCGAGGGATACCGGCGTAGCCGGGTTTGCAGATACACGAAATGCGCCGCCTTTCTGGATAAAGTCGGCAAGCGATTGCAAATAGGGACCCGCTGGCGGGAACGCCTGCGCCGCCTGCCCCGAACTGATCCGGATCATCGCCGCGCTTGAGACCTTCAGATCGCCCACATTCGCCCCCTTTAAAAGCTGCATTGACGGATCGCCTTCGGGCGCGAGGTCAGCGAACGCCACTGCGAGCGCGAAACTCCGATCAATGCCGCCATCATCCGTGATCACGAAGTCAAAACCGGAAAATTTTGATTGCTCGAAGATCTCTAAAGCAGCGGCTTCATCGAACGGCGCCTCCCCCTCAGGGATCAGCGACGCGAAGGCCTGAAAATCGCCAAGCGCTCCAGCGGCCTTCACTGACATTCGACTGAAGTCCTTAAAGTCCAAATAATAGTCAAGCGCAGTATCGCCGGTCTCCGGATCCCAGACGCCGCTAAAATCAGAATCGAAGCGGAGCCTAGAGAAGCCTTGTTCGTTCAAGAGGTTCGCTGCGTCTTGCATGGTTTGTTGCGCCTCTACGGCGTCGGCCTCCGGCGTGATCGCGGCCAGGCTCTCGGCCCATTTCAGAACGCCCTCAATGTCATAAGTGATGCCGTTACTCTTTGCCCGGATATTTGTCGGGGCAAGCCAGTGGAAATTGGAAAAATCGATGATCGATTCTTCCACGCGGTAGAACGGTTCATCACCAAATCCGTAATACTCGCCAAGAACCCGCCACACACCAAGACTGAGCAAATCCGTATCTGTTGTCGGCGGCATTTCGCCATTCGCGAGATACTCAAGCACCTTAGATAGACGGATATCCTCAAGACTATAGGTCTCGACCCCGCCGACGAACGCTGTTTCAAATGGCGCTCCTTCCGGATCAGCAACGGCGATTCCATCTTCGGTAACCAACTCAGACGCGGGCACTTCAATATTCATGTCCAAAATCAGATCAGACGTGACCGTGAAATCGATGTCGCCGCGTCGCACACCTTTTGTCGCCGAGAACGGCGCCCCGAAAACAATAGATGTCTTTTGACCCTGCATTTCGTATTGCGCTTTAGCCGACATGCCGTAAGACGCGGTCGCATCAAAGCTGACGGCGCGGGCAAGGTGAGCCCATTCCTGAACGTAGGCCATCACCGATTTTTCTTGATCGCCTTCTTCAAGCGTCAGAATGATGGGCAATGGATGAAGCGTTAGTCCGTCAACGAATGTTCGCTTGATGCTCATTTCATATTCTTCGATATCATACTCGAACGCGTCAGCGATCGCTGCGTCAGCACCCTCGCCGACCGCATCACTTGCGATGTCTTCGATTGCGCCCAGATAGGATTTAGTAATTCGATCAGTTGCTTCGCGTATTCCGAAATAAGATATGTCGTTCATCTCGATACGGTCGGCCACGCGAACGCCAGAGTCGAAATCGCCGGCCTTGATAGCGGCGAACGCCGCCTCATCAGCGCCCCATATCTGGAGTTTTCCGATGCGTGCGCCAATTTCGTCATCCGTCAATAATGTGACCGTGACGTCTTTTGCGAATAGGCCGGCGTCATCTTGCTCAAATCCGCCATAAGCGACGGTCGCGAATTTACTTACCGCCTGCGCGAATGCTTGATACGTCGCCTCATCGGCCACGGGCGATGTCGGCGTCGTCTCGCCGAGCGCTTTCAGCGCAGCGATCTGATCAGCCTGGTCTGCAAACGCCGACGCCGCCTTCCGATCATCGCCTTTTACAAACTGCGTGTATCCCCAAAAGCCAACAGCCGCAGCAGCAATCAACGCTATAAGCGCAACTATAATCCGCATCGTGTACTATCCTTACTTTCCATTTCTTCGCCGACCATCATGCCAGCCGCTCGAATGTTAATCCCGCATTTTCCTGCAGCCGCTCGATCAGCACTGTCCCCATCGCAGACGCGGGCGTCCAGAAACCACCGCCTGGCTTTCCCTTGTCCGCATCCAGAGCAAGACACGCGGCAGCCTCGGCGATCATCTTCGAGGTCGACCCGTATCCCGGATCACGGTCGCCGGTTACTTTAGCGCCGACGGTGTCGCCGCTTTGCGTGCGGCCGAAAAACCGTACGTCGAAATACCCTTCCTCACGCTGGCGCTTGTTCGGCCCTTCGCCCGGGGACGGCAGTACAAATTTCTCAAGCGCGAACCGCGACGGCGGGATCATGAGCGCGCCCATAAACGCCGCGAGGCCGCCCGCGATGGCGTTCGCCGCGACCGCGTTCGGCGCCATCATCATTTCGCTATAAAGGAATGCGGGACCATAGGCGTATCCGAGCAGCTTGTTCGACCGGTGAATATTGCGCAGATTGATATCGGCCATCACGAACGGCGCCACCCAGGAATTTGCGTCCTTATCAAAATACGATCGGCGCCCGGTCGGTTGACGCGGCCGCTCCGCCGTATCGTCAGGGGCCAATGCGTAAGGGTCAGCCATCACCGTGCGTACGAATTTGTCTTTCTTGCCTGCATCAATCGTCGCTGAAAGGCTCGCGACAGTGCCGCCGGAAACATTACCCTTCATCGATTTGACGCGCGCTTTAACTTCCGTACACGGCGCGCCGAATTCCCGCTGCGCTTCGTTCTGAAGAAAGAATACGCCAAGATCGAAGGGGATCGAATCAAATCCACAGGAATGCACAATTCGCGCGCCGGTTTCTTTGGCGCGGCCGCCGTAGCGATCGATCATTTTCCGCATCCACGCCGGCTCGCCCGAAAGATCGACATAGTCGGTTCCAGCCTCAACACAGGCCGCCACAAGCGCCGTTCCGTATTTCTGGTAAGGCCCAACCGTCGTACAGACGACGCGTGTCTGTTCAACCATATCGCCGAGCGAACTAGGGTCAGCCGCGTCAGCAAGTATAATGGGCTGGGAACCGGCGCCGATTTCTTCGGCGACTTGTTTGAGCTTTTCCGCCGAGCGTCCGGCCATAGCCCAGGAAAGACCGCCGTCAGCGCCGTAACGCTGATTGAGATATTCTGCGACCAGCCGCCCTGTGAATCCGGATGCGCCCCAGACGATCACGTCGAATTTCTTGTTCTTCGCCATGCCACCGCGTTAGCACAAGCCGATTGATTCTGGTGAAAATTATGGGGGCGTCGCCAAGATCATCGCGGCGTGTGTGGTGATTGAGCACCACAGGATCGAAAATACGGTCCAAATATTGCGCTTCACACTCACAAAGCGCATCCACGCATTGACGGTCACTCGGTCTGCACGATATTTTTGATCTCAAGAAGTCGGTAAGAATATGCGTTGAGAGTTCCAGTCTTCCTTAGGATTTCCACTCTATTTCCACGTAAACCAGACGGCTCAAATAAATCTCCGGCGTGACGGGTGGGCCACGCTGTCGAGGTGAACCGGCGCAAGCGACGACGCTAAAGACGCCGGAGCAAATCAGAGGGGCGATTGCGGCCTTGGGGGGCCTAGTTTCCTTAACCCGCTCGCAGGGGACGCGAGCGGCTTTTTTTTAAATTTCCTGCAAGTCCGGCGGCGCCCATGCTTTACGCGCCTCAACCGAGAACAAGCGATCGCGGGTATAAAAACTCAGAGGATAATCGCGCGCTGCGATCGGCGCTTGCAAAACTTCCGAAGCGAGCGCGCCCGCTGGTGAAGCCAAACGTCCTTCGAGGAATTTGTTCAGCACCCGCAGATAAAAGAGCGTGATTGTGTGGTGATAACCTTCGCTATCCGAATTCACGCCGCCGACAGCCTCATTATAAGCACGGATGGCGCCGGGCATCGTCGCCTCTGCGCCCTGAAGACCGAGCGTGCGCACCATCATTGTTCCTGCGCAAAGGTGAGCGCCGTGAGTCCACTCAACCTTCGGAAGGTCTTTTTCCAGCAGCCCGCGATAGATCCGGCGGACCGCCTCGTCGCTGACGTCGTCACCGCAATGAATTGGTGAGAATTCTTGCACGCCGCCCCTCCTCGCCGCATATGGCGCGCGTCAGAATAACGACAACGCCTGGACGATCAGGATGATCGCAAGCACCGAACCGGCAAGATAGGTCCCTGCAGCGCCGACGAACTTCAACGCCGTCGGCTGATAGATGCTCTCACTGGTGATAATGCTCACCGCATGAATATAACGCGCGGCGACGGCGGCGATAATCAGGATGCTTGTCCAGATGGGCAGGATCGGCGAGCGCAAACCAAGCGCCAGAATCATCAGGCTCAACATCGGCACATATTCAATACAATTGCCATGGGCGCGGATCGCCTTGCGCAAGCCGCTGGCCGGATCGGCTTCGGCCTCGTGCTGGGTCAGGATAACGGATCGGCGCTCGCGTGAAACATTTAACCCAAGCAGAAAAACCAAAAGGCCGAGGAGCCCGACAGAAAGTAATGCGATGGCCATGAGGATGTCCTTTTATGATTGAGCGCGTCTTAAGAAAATTTTGACCATCCGGCAAGGATCGGTCGCGCCGGAACCCCGCTCAAATCGGCGCAAATTAAGACCTGTTAACCCTGTTTTTTAACGTCCCAATCATCTTATCCACCCAATTTGCAACCATGATTTTTAACGTGTCTCATCTGCGATTGCGGATCGTATCGGCCGTGGCGGCTGCAGTGTTTTTTGGCGCTGCACCCGGCGCGCAGGCGGAGACGTTTATCTTCACCGGCTCTGGCGGCGGCACGGTCGACGTTTTTGAGACAGCGCAGACGGGGCGGCAATTTTATAACTCCGTACGCCGATCGACGACGTTTGTACCGGCCAACGGCATAAACCTGTTCTTCCATCGCGACACCCGAAACGACACGCTTTCGGTGCTTTTATTGGCTGACCGATTTAATGATGGCACCGCAGGGTCGCTCAGCGGGTCATTTACGAATTTGACGCCGACAGCGACGGTGACGCGTTCCGATGACAATGGCGAGTTGCAGATTACGTCGCCCGGTGTTGCGGTGTTTAACTTCACCTTCAACGCGCGCGGCACGGACGGCGGCGTGATCAGCGGGCTCAATCCGCTCGATGTTGGATTCCAGTTCAGCATCAGCGGCGTCACCGGTCTTACGAGCGTCAATCTTGTGGGAACGAACGGCGTCACGGCGCTCGGTGCCCCAAGCGCCGGTTTTTCGCTTGTGGCTAACAATCCGGAACCGGAAGCCTGGGCGCTTTTTATCATTTCCTTTTTTGGGGTGGCCGTCGCCATGAAACGCCGGCGGCCCCAAATACTCGCCGCGGGCGACATCGCCGCCCCGCGCCACGCGACCTAAGCGCTTTTCTCGCCGCTGAGCGAGCGCCGCCGCAACGGTCTTACCTGCAATTGATGCTTCAACATGTAACTGACCCCGAGCACGGTCGGCAGCGCCCACAAGATGGGATTGAACGCGAGCGCAGGGATCGTGTTCACCGCACCGAAGGCGAAGAAAGCCGTGTAAACTGAAATCCCGGCGCCGATGCCGCTACGGAAGTGTTGAACGAGCCATTCGCGCGGCGGGGGATTTTCCTGCATAATATAGATGCTGTTCAATGTCGCGGCGACGAGGCCGGGGACGGCGATCCCCACCATCAGATATTGTGAGATCAATAGTCCCTGCACAGCGCAGTTTGCTGCTGCCGCGCCCATCGCCAATTGCAGGGCAAGATTGGTCCGGGTTCCGTAGGCGGCGCGATTCATCTTGTGGCGCGCCGCCACATAGCTGTGCCAGGCGAGCGCCACCGTCAGGACGCCGAGATAAAGCATGAGCCAGCCGAACAAGCCGCGGATCATGGGAACGTCGTCAGAAAATGTGTGGGTCTCGAGCGGATAAAAGAGCGAACACAGGCTGATGCCCACGGCGATCGCGCCTGTGGCGATCATCGCAAAGACGAAGACGCGCCCCCAGAATTGGTGGCGCGGGCTCCCTTTCTTGGTGACGACAGGCGCCCACAGGCTGACAAGCCCCGTCGCCCCCGTCACCACATGCGCCGCCACCAGACTTTCAAAAAGGACCATGCGCCTTCCTTCCGGTTCTCGCCATGATCCTAGTAAACGCTGCTATTATTTCTCAAGTCCATTCACGCTCACTGATTGAGTTATCGAATTCGTTTTCTGGCCTGCTTGGAAGCCGACAGGGCAGCGCTTCACAACCCCTCATTCGCCTTCTTGACCGCTTCCGCCTCTAGATAGAGCGACGAGCCCATTTCCTTATATTTTTCGCTCATCTCGGCCATGCCTTTGGCGGACATTTCCGCGAGGTCTTTTTTCTCGTTATCGCTTAAGCCCTCCGCATAGTCGCGCACGTCCTGCGTGATTTTCATGGAGCAGAATTTCGGCCCGCACATGGAACAGAAGTGGGCCACTTTGTGGGCTTCTTTCGGCAGTGTCTGGTCGTGGAAGTCGCGCGCTGTTTCCGGGTCGAGGGCGAGGTTGAACTGATCCTCCCAGCGGAACTCAAACCGCGCGCGCGAGAGCGCGTCATCGCGCACCTGTGCGGCCGGGTGGCCCTTGGCGAGGTCAGCGGCGTGGGCAGCGAGCTTGTAGGTGATGACGCCGACTTTCACATCGTCGCGGTCGGGCAGGCCTAAATGTTCCTTGGGCGTTACATAACAGAGCATCGCCGTGCCGAACCAGCCGATCATGGCCGCGCCGATGCCGCTTGTGATGTGATCGTAGCCGGGCGCGATGTCCGTCGTGAGCGGACCCAGCGTATAGAACGGCGCCTCGCCGCACTCTTTCAGTTGCTTGTCCATATTGATCTTGATCTTGTGCATCGGGACATGGCCCGGTCCTTCGATCATGACCTGACACCCATGATCCCAGGCGACCTTCGTCAATTCGCCCAGCGTCTCCAGCTCGGCGAATTGCGCGCGGTCGTTAGCGTCGGCGATTGAGCCAGGGCGCAGGCCGTCGCCGAGGCTGAAGGAGACATCATAGCGGCGCATGATCTCGCAGATTTCTTCAAAGTTTGTATAAAGAAAGCTTTCGCGATGATGGGCGAGGCACCATTTCGCCATGATCGACCCGCCGCGGCTGACGATCCCCGTCACGCGGTCGGCAGTGAGGTGAATGTATGGCAGGCGCACGCCGGCATGGATCGTGAAGTAATCGACCCCCTGCTCGCATTGCTCGATCAACGTGTCGCGATAGACCTCCCAGGTCAGGTCTTCAGCGACGCCGTTTACTTTCTCAAGCGCCTGATAGATCGGCACGGTGCCGATCGGCACGGGCGAATTGCGGATAATCCACTCGCGGGTGTTATGGATATTGCGGCCTGTTGACAGGTCCATAACGTTATCCGCGCCCCAGCGCGTCGCCCAAACCATTTTGTCCACTTCTTCCTCAACGGATGAGGCGACGGCCGAATTGCCGATATTGGCGTTGATCTTTACAAGGAAGTTTCGACCGATGATCTGCGGTTCAATTTCCGGGTGATTGATGTTGGAGGGAATAATCGCGCGGCCACGGGCGATTTCATCGCGCACGAATTCAGGCGTAATGAACGCTGGAATCTCTGCGCCGAAGCTTTCGCCGAGGGCGACGCGTTCTTCGGCGCCCTCCAGCATTTGCTTGCGCCCGAGATTTTCACGGATCGCCACGAATTCCATCTCGCGGGTGATGATCCCCGCTTTGGCGAATTCATATTGCGTCACCGGCCCGGTGCCGTCCCCGCGCAGAGGCTTGTTACGGATCGGAAATTCACGCGCCAGATGTTTGCCGGTCGCGCCGCCATTGTCCTCAGGCTTGACCTCGCGGCCCTCATATTCCTCCACATGGCCCCGTTCTTTGATCCATGCGGTGCGTTGGCGCGCCAATCCCTTCTCAACGTCAATGCTGACATCCGGATCCGTATACGGACCGGACGTGTCATAGACGGGGACCGGCGGTTCGTTCGCCGTTGGATGCAAGTCAATCTCACGCACCGGCACGCGCAGATCAGGAAACAATTCGCCCGCCACATACGTCTTACGAGACGCCGGTAAGGGCCCGGTGGTGACGTCCGGCGTTTTGAATTCGGATTGGGGGGTGTGTTTGTTCATGGGGTAGACTTCCGATTTTTCCTAGATTTTCTAACGTCGATGATAACAAGGACAACAAGTGCGATGAGAGCGACAGGGACGAACGGCGTTACAATCATCATCAAGAGCCCAAATCCGAAACAGGCGCCGGGCTCTAGCGAACCACATCCCGGGTCGTTGGCCAATGCCACATAAGCGAAGAACCCGATAGTGAACGCGATGGGCGTCGCCAGGAGTGGATAGACAGCCTTACGCACAGGCTAATTCTTTTCCGTTTCGCCAACATAGCGGGTCTCTCCCAACTTCGAAAAGTAGTCAGCGCCATACTCTTCGCGCGCTTTTTTGAGACTTTCTGGAACTTCAATTGGCGTGTGAATCCCAACGGCATGACGAATGTTGAGGGCTTTATCCAGATAGGTCACGCTTTCCGGACCGTCGAAGAACCAGAAAGGCACGAACCCAAGATGAGTCCGGGCGTTACTAAAAAATTCATGATACGGTGAAAAATGCTCTTTGGCGGAATCGGCGTCGCCCATATGCATTACACGCGCGCCGCCCGCAAGCGATACGCGGAAAGTGATATTTTCAACCTGTAAATGGTCGTTAGGCCACCCAATATGGGGGGTGCGGATTGCTTCAATTTTTGTCTCACCCAGCATGAAAGCGACCGGCGCTTCCCCTGTCTTGAGATCAATTGCCTCTACCCTATTCGCGATTTCCGGCGTCCAGTTTTCATTCGCCTTCATGGCCTCAACAGCTTGCGCGGGCGCATAAAGCCGAACCTTGGATTGCGCCTTCATGAGGCGCAACATGTTCGGCGTTGAAAAATGATCACCGTGAAAGTGGCTCACGAAAATGGCGTCGACGCCGTCATAAGGCGGCGCGCCTTCAATTATGGCGTGCTTAAGCGCCTCGCTTTGTTCCGGAAAAGCGTTGAACCCGTTATCATAGATTGGATCGAACAAGATTTTGACGCCGCCTTGTTCAACGATGACGCCTTCGTTCAGGATCGCCGTCGCTCGCCCCATCTCAGGGTCATGAGCATTCGACGCACTCGCCATGGAAACAAGAACGCTTGCCAGTATGAAAATTTGTCTCATCAATTCTCCGTCCCTTCGCCGGTCTTAACCGATCAGGTTCAAAGGGTGCTCGCATGACAAAACGCGATCTCAGCGGGTGACGCCCGCGCCCCTCGGAATGGCCCTTGGTAGCAAATGGCCGGACGGGCCGCAAGCGGGCCCGATGTTGATCGGGATCACTGAGCGCCGTGATCGGGCCATGCTATCGCACGGGAAACAACAGGAGGCGGCGCCATGTCTGATCGCGTGAAAATCGAACAACATAGCGACCTGGGGCTTTTCTGGTTCATCGGGTGGCTCTTTTCGATCGGCTATCTCAAACTGAGCTTCTGGAAGGGCGTTCTTGCGTTGCTTGTCTGGCCTTATTTTCTCGGCGCGGAATTTGCGCCAGCGCCGGACGCACAGCCCACGCGAGAAACCGAGGCCGTGCAATCCGCGCTTTAAATAACGGCTGCGCTTCGCTACGTTCCGCTCACCACATTCACGAGGAGATGACGATGCGCGCCATTCTTACCTTGCTGTTTCTCGGCATTGCGGCACAAGCCGCCGTGGGCGAAGAAGCCTTTAAAGCAGGCGCCGCGATCCCTGCTTATGGCAAAATCGCCGACGTTCCGGGCGCAGCCCCAATCCCGGCGGACGCCGCGTTCAAAATCCGCTTCGACCTCGCCAAGCCCGCCGGCGAGGGTGAGATTAATCGCAACCTTGATAGCGCGGCGCGCTTCATCAACATGCACGTCGCCGCGGGCGTGCCGCCGGAAAAGATTAACCTGGCGATGGTGATCCATGGCGGGGCTGTCAAGAACATGACGCGCGCTGACGAAAAGAACGCCGGCTTGATCAAGGCGCTTTCAGAAAAGGGCGTCAAATTCTTCGTATGCGGCCAAAGCGCGGCATGGTATGGCGTAAGAGCAGAAGACCTGACGCCGGGCGTCGAAATGTCGTTGTCTGCGATGACGGCGCATTCACTGCTTGACGCGGAAGGCTATTCACTGAACCCGTTTTAGTCAGCCTCGAGCAGCCGATGGATCAGGATCGCGGTTCGCAGGGTTGCGTCCTTTAGCGAGGCGGCGTCCATCGATTCCTCCGGCGTGTGCGCGCCCTCGCCGGTAACACCAAGTCCATCCATTGATTGCGGCGTGTGCGGCGCGGCGAACGAAATATCGGCGGCGCCGCGGCGCGCCGGGTCATTCGCCTCAACGAGACCGAATCCCAGATCTTCGCTGACGCTTGAATAGACGCTCAACAAGGCCGCGTTTTCTGCCGTGGGCGACATCGCCGGATAGGCGTCGGTGAATGTTATTTCAGCGTCGGTATGGGGCAGGTTTCGATCGACGATCGCGCGCATCCGAGTGCGCGCCTCTTCTTTTTGTTCCTCAGAGATAAACCGCAAACCGCCGTCAACGACTACTTTCTGCGCCACCACATTCGTTTTTCCAAACGCTTCGCCGTCATTCGCCTCGGGGTCGTAGCTAACATCGGTACCGCCGACGATGACACCCGGATTGAAGGTAAGATATTCTTCGCCGCTTAGCTCATCGTAGAAGGCGGCCAAAATACGAGATGCTTCAAACACTGCGCCGGCGCCCACATCCTCGCGGAAAATGCCGCTTGAGTGGCGCCGCCGGCCCGTGGTGGTCAACCGCCAGCCCGAAGCACCGCGCCGCGACGTCACAGCGAGGCCCTTGCGGCCGCCTTCGAAATTAAGCGCGATGTCTGCTTTTTTGGCTTCCTCGATAAGATGCTTGCGTGAGACGGAGATCGGCTTTCCGGTCTTTTCTTCATCACCAGTGAAAAAGACGGTCACCGATTTGCCGTCGAGCGCGCCAGCCTCGTCGAGCGCCTTTAAGGCGTAAACAACGACAGCGTTGCCGCCTTTCATGTCATTAACGCCAGGCCCGGTGATGGTGTCGCCATCGCGTTTGAACTTCTGAACGGGACTGTCGACGGGAAAGACAGTATCCAGATGACCGATGAGTAAAAGGTTTTTGCCAGCGCCGTTGCGGCGCGCCACGAGATGCCCGCCGCGGTTTACTTCGGCCTGATCGATCCACGCTATCTCAAACCCCAGCTCTTTGAATGCGGCGCCATAGACATCGCCAACCGCACGGACGCCTTTATGGTTCATGGTGCCGGAGTTTATGTTGACGGTTGTCTCCAGAAAACCAATCGCGTCCTCAGCGTTCGCCTCAGCGGCGCGCGCAATCGCCGTTTCCTCTGCGCTGAGCTGCAACTTCGGATTTTCAGCGCAAAGCGGCGTGGCGGCGATAGCGGCCAGCCACGCGACGCCGAAATGGATCGCTTTCCGCATACGACGCTCCTAAACCTTGTCAAGCTCTTTGGCTTTGCTCTCGGCCGCGCGCATGACACGCAGGAGATTGCCGCCCCAGATTTTTTCGATGTCTTGCTCCGTATATCCGCGGCGAACAAGTTCACGCGTCACATTGAGCGTTTCGGTGGCGTCCTCCCAGCCGTCGATTCCGCCGCCGCCGTCAAAGTCCGAGGCGACGCCCACATGGTCGATCCCCGCCACCTTTACGGCGTGGTCGATGTGGTCGACAAAGTCAGCGACGCTTGCGCGCGGCTCAATTTCCCACCGCCCTTCAAGACGCTTTCGATAGACCTCAATCACTGAAGGTAATGCAGCGGCGCGTTTCTCGCGGGTCTCCAGGCCGAGTTCCTTTTGCAGGTCTTCAACGAACTTTTCCTGCGCCGCGTTCAACGGTTTCAAATACACATCAAGGGCGACGATTTGAACGACGCCGCCGTTCGCCGCGAGGGCGCGCAGTTGTTCATCATCGAGATTTCGAGGGCTGTCAGCGAGCGCCTTGACGCCGGAATGGGAGGCGATAATCGGCGCCGCAGAAAGCTCGGTCGCTTGCAACATTGTTTTCCGGCCGGCGTGCGAGACATCCACCATCACACCAAGCCGGTTTAATTCGCGCACCAGTTCGCGGCCAAGATCGGAGAGCCCCCCATGGCGTTCATCCGCGTCGCCTGCGGCGACGTTCGGATTGGACGAGTCGCCGAATTGATTGTGCCCGAAATGCGTTATGCCGGTATAGCGCACACCGCGATCGCGCCACCACTCGGCCTGGTTCGCCGTCGGGCCCAGCGGATAAGCGTTCTCCATGCCGATAAGCGCGACGCGTTTGCCGCGGCTATGTAAACGCTCAACGTCTTTTGCTTTCCGCGCCAGCGCCACATCATCCGGATACGCCTTTAGCATCCGGTCGATGGCGTCAATCCGTGTACGGGCGATATCCTGCGCGTCGGCGAAACCCTTATTGGTGAGCGGGCCCTGCGGGGTGTAGACAATAAAGAACGCCGCATCGAGGCCGCCGACGCGCATTTTCGGCAAATCAACCTGCGCCTTGGTGAAACCGCCCGGATCAACATCGTGCGTCGCGAAATTCAACGGGATATCCACATGCGTATCGAGCGTCAGGATTTTTTCATGAATGCGCCGGGCCTCGTTATCAGCCGCGCCTTCTAGCGCCCAACGATCCGTCGCTTCGGCTTCTGATTGCGCTAATGCCGCGCCCGTTATTACGCTGGCGCACAGCGCGCTTGCGAAAAGAATTTTCATTGGTCCCCTCCTATTTTTCTTTGATTCAACACGCGCCAGCATCAAGCTTCATATCTCTTAAGAATGGCGGCCACCGCTTCGACGAGCGATTCGCGCGGCGCGGTTGTCTGGGCCGCCCTCGCCTCGCGCCATTCGGCGTTGTCTTCTATGTTCTTTGAAAGCTCAGCGCCAAGGGCAAGGTCTTTGATGGTGACGGCGCCGTTCGTGCGTTCATCCTCTCCCTGAATAATCGCCACCGGCGCGGCGCGCTTGTCGGCATATTTGAGCTGCTTGGCGAAGTTCGATCCGCCAAGATAGACTTCCGCCCGCACGCCGGCCGCGCGAAGCTCCGCCGCCATCGCCTGATAGGACGCCATCTGGTCTTTTTCCAATGACAGAATAACAACGGGCCCGGCTTCCCGAGTGGCGGCGCCGCGCTTTAATTCGAGCGCCGCCAGCAAGCGCGAGACGCCGACCGATATCCCGACCGCAGGCACTTCCACGCCTTTGAAACGCTTGACGAGCCCATCGTACCGCCCGCCCCCGCCAACGGATCCAATCCGCACAGGGCGGCCTTTTGCGTCCGTCACCGAAAAGGTGAGCTCAGCTTCAAAGACGGGTCCGGTATAATATTCAAGACCGCGAATAACGGCGCAATCGAAGACGATGGCGCGCTCCTCAAAATCGGGAATGCTCGCGCGAATACCGTTGAGCTCCTGAAGACCTTCCGTGCCGGCGCGCGTATCGCCCAGTACTTCTTCCATTTTGTATAGCGAGCGCGCGCTGTCCTCCTCGGCCATCCCATCAATTGCGTTGGCGCCTGCACGGAGAAAATCAAGAATGACGCCGATCGCCCCGTCATCAAGGCCGGCTCCGTCTGTGAAGTCGCCGCTTTCGTCTTTTCGGCCGGGGCCCAACAAGAGCGCCACGCCCTCTTCGCCGAACTTGTCGAACTTGTCCATGGAGCGCATCACGGTGAGACGTGTTTCCGCCTGGTCCTCCCGGTCCATTGACAGTTTCTCAAACAGCCCATCGACGATCTTCCGGTTACTGACACTAATGCGGTAATCGCCCCTCGCGATACCCGCCGCTTCAATCACGTCGCCAAATAGCGCGCACATCTCAGCGTCCGCATATGGTGCTGGCGCGCCCACCGTGTCGGCGTCGCACTGCGTGAACTGGCGGAAACGCCCCGGACCCGGTTTTTCGTTCCGCCATACAGAACCGACCGCATAACGGCGAAATGGCTTCGGCAGTCCGTCATAGTTTTCGGCCACGAAGCGCGCGAGCGGCGCTGTCAGATCATACCGCAGGCTCATCCACTGATCGTCGTCATCCTGCAGCGAGAAAACGCCCTGCCCTGGCCGGTCCACGTCGGGCAGGAATTTGCCGAGCGCATCAGTGTATTCAAAGGCGGACGTCTCAAGCGGATCGAACCCGTGCGCTTCATAGACTTTTGATATACGCGCCAGCATGTCGCGCTCGGCGATGATTTCCGCGCCCAGGCGATCGCGAAATCCGCGCGGGACCCGCGCCTTCGGCTTCGGCGTTTTCTTGTTCTTACTCATATTTTCGGTGGTAACCGAAGCCGCGGCGCTCGGCAACGCGCCGACGCGTGGTTCGCCTATTTGTCTGAGACGACGCCCACAATCGGCCCCATGGGCACGCCGGGGTCGTTGCGGCCCAATTCCGGCGCGAAAATCCGTGAAATTGTGCCGTCGAGGAAGAGCGCGTTCGGCGTCTTCAACCCATCGCGGAAAAAGCGGGCGAACGTATGAAAATTCACGGGGTCATCGGCAAGCACGAAAACCACTTCGCCTCCCGATGTGACGCCGACCCCGTTTCGCCGTTTGCGCGAATCCGAGTTTTTCAGGAGCTTGGGATGTAAGGCGCCTTCAATAACAAGCATCGGACCCGATTGCGTGGCGTACTGAACGCGCCGCCCTGCCTTGACGAATGTCTCCGTTTCCTCAACGCCCGCGCCTTTGTCAGTCACATAGAAGACGCCGTTCGGCTTCAGGTGGAAATTGCCGGGACCGTCATTCGTGTTGGCCGACTTTTTCTGACCGCGCTCATCGATATAAAGCCCGATCGGATCTCGCGCACGATTATACATGCCGGCGTTCATCGCGAAGACCAGCCGTTCGTCCTTGCGTGCAAGATGCGCATTAAGGCGGTTGAAGTGACGAAAGGCGTCGTCCTGATCATCGCCGTGAAAGAGGCGGATATCTGCGCGGGATGGGTCAAACTGACAGACGAGGTAATCGACCCTTTCAAATGTGATCGTATCGCACGACTTTGCTTCGTCCTGATCTTCCGCATACGCTGAAGCCAGTGCGGCGCCGACAGCCAATAGTTTGATCATCATTCTTTTTGCGGCTCCGGATTTATCGATCCGCCAACTCGAACCGCTGCGGCGCCAACCGGATCGAATGCGAACGACGGCTCGTCCACAGTGGCGCCCATCCGGTCGGCCAGCGCGTGAGTCAGGGCC
>CAWUIM010000042.1:0-27464 GCA_963922595.1 uncultured Parvularculaceae bacterium | reverse complement strand
GCTTCCGGCGTCGTCGGCCGGCTCGCCAGCGGGAGGCGCGGCGGCGGCTTTGCGCGAGCTGGAAAATGTGCGCGCCGATCTGCGCGCCCGTTATCCGATCCTGTTCGGGATGCTCGGCGGCTACCTCAATGAACACACCATGCGCGAGGCGGGCTCCATCGAGGCGGCGGTTCAGGAAATGATCGACGATTGGGCGTCGCGCCGGGAGGAGGTGACGAAAGAATTGTCGAAAGTCCTCTATGAAAACCCCGACGAGGAGGAGGTGCGGGCGATCATCCTCGCATCGTGCGATGCAACATTCGAAGAGGAAGGCTATCGCACCTGGCTCTCATGGCTGCTCGGTAAATTTAACGCGCTTTAGGCCGCGGACCGGTGGCGCGCCGGCGAAAATACGGGCAAAAGAACTGAAGGCGTTCTGCAATCTCCGCGATGTGTCGCGGCCTGGGGAAGAAGTTTGATACCGACCGATCCTGAATCAATCATGATGATGTCCGGCTGGACGCTCTATCTGTGTATCTTTGCGCTGCCGTTTGTTCAGGAAGATGTGGCGGTCATCGCCGCATCGACCGCATCGATCGCCGGCGCCGGTTCTACGCCGCTCCTGTTCGTGGTCATTCTCGCCGGGCTCACCGGCAGCGATGTCTGGAAATATTGGGTCGGCTGGTTCGCACGCCACTATAGCTGGGCGCACAAATTCGCTGAAAAGCCCGGCGTCTCGGTGGCGGGCAAACTCGTGAAACACGAACTCTACCAGACCCTCGTCACCGCGCGTTTCGTGCCCGGCACGCGTATCCCCACCTATATCGCCTGCGGGTTTTTTGAGAGCCCTTATGTGCGCTTCGTGCTTTATGTGATCTCAACGGCGTTCATGTATGTGGTCGTGATGTTCGGCCTCTTCCATTTCGCCGGCGAGGTGATCGGAGAGAAAGCCACTTTCTATATGCCGTTTATCGCGGTGGCGGGCGTCGCGACCTACATCTTTCTGCGGTGGTGGCGCCACCGCCGGAACAAGGCCATGGGGCCGCTAACGCCGATGTCGGACGACGCCGACGCGCCGCTGCCGCCGTCCGACGACGCCCTTGAAGAAACGCCCCAGAAAGGAATGTGACGATGGATTTCGCCCTCAGTGAAGAGCAGCTGGCCATTCAGGAAATGGCGCGCAGGTTCGCCGCTGACGAGTTGGCGCCCCATGCGGCCAAATGGGATGAAGACAAACACTTTCCTGTCGATGTCATTAAGAAGTCCGCGGAGTTGGGGCTTGCGGGCATCTACACCCGCGACGATGTGGGCGGGTCCGGTCTCGGCCGGCTCGATGCGGCGCTAATCTTCGAAGCGCTTTCAGAAGGCTGCACCTCGACCGCCGCGTTTATTTCCATCCACAATATGTGCTGCTGGATGATCGACAGTTTCGGATCGGAAGCGCTGCGCCAGAAATATTGTCCGCAATTGGCGTCTATGGAGCTCATCGCCAGTTATTGTCTGACGGAGCCGGGGTCCGGTTCCGACGCGGCGGCGCTCAAGACCAAAGCGGTGCGTGACGGCGACGATTATGTCCTGAACGGATCAAAGGCGTTTATCTCCGGGGCCGGAACCTCAGACCTTTATGTCGTCATGGTGCGCACTGGCGAAGACGGCCCGCGCGGCATCTCGACCGTGCTCGTTGAAAAAGGAACGCCCGGTCTTTCCTTCGGGGCCGATGAGAAAAAGATGGGTTGGAATTCGCAACCGACCGCTATCGTCAATTTTGAAGATTGCCGCATTCCGGTCGCCAACCGGATCGGCGAAGAAGGCGAGGGCTTTAGATTTGCGATGATGGGCCTCGACGGCGGCCGGCTTAACATCGCGGCCTGTTCGCTCGGCACCGCCAACGCCGCCTTAAAATCAGCGCTCGATTACACCAATGAACGGCGTGCGTTCGGCAAACGACTCAATGAACAACAGGCGCTGCAATTCAAACTCGCCGACATGGCGACCGACCTCGAAGCGGCCCGCGTCATGCTTTATCAGGCGGCGTGGAAGCTCGACAATAAAACGCCTGACGCGACGCGCCATTGCGCCATGGCGAAGCGCTTCGTCACCGACATCGGCTTTGAGGTCGTGAACAACGCCCTGCAAACCCATGGCGGTTACGGTTATCTGAAAGACTATCCGCTGGAACGGATGCTAAGGGACGTCCGTGTGCATCAGATTCTGGAGGGCGCTAATGAGATCATGCGGGTGATCGTGGCGCGGGATTTGTTGAAGGAGTATCAGGTTTGAGGGGCGGTAGGGACTAGGCGATAGGCAATTGGGCTTGATTTGGAACGAACACCAGAGCGCTTCCCCCTCACCCGAAATCAAAGATTTCGACCTCTCCCCGAGGGGGAGAGGTAGGTGACTGCGATTAAAAATACCGGCCGCGCGCGGGATTTGCGAAAAAACCAGACCAATGCCGAAGCGTTGTTATGGGCGAAGCTTCGAAATCGCGGACTCGACAGTTGGAAATTCAAACGACAGGTTCCAAAAGGTCGCTATATTGTCGACTTTTACTGCGCGGAGGCGCGCCTTGTGATCGAACTGGATGGCCAACAACACGCTTATGATGAAGCGGTCGTCTATGATCAGGCGCGGACGCGTTTCCTCCAGGAAAGCGGATTGCGCGTCATTCGGTTTTGGAACTGTGAGATTTATGAGACCATGCCCGAAGTCCTGGAATGCATTCTCCAAAAGCTGAACGAGCCGCCGTTTCCCGACGACATGGCTCCCTCCCTCTCCCCGGCGGGGAGAGGGTCGGGGTGAGGGGGACAGGCAGAAAGTAATGATCCCGTCCTCTTGATTTCGACCGCCGAAGAAAAAATCTGAAACCCCCAACCAGAGACGCCCATGACCGACGAAATCCTCTTTTCCGAAACCAATGGCTGGGGCGTGATTACGCTCAATCGCCCGGATGCGCTCAACGCGCTGACGCGTCATATGGTGCGTGCGTTTCATGCAAAGCTGATCGAGTGGGAGACCCATCCCTCGATCCGCGCCGTTCTGGTGAAGGGCGCCGGCGATCGCGCTTTTTGCGCAGGCGGCGACATTCGCTGGCTTCATGATACAGCTAAGGAAGATCCGGCGCTGGCGTCCGAATTCTTCCGCGACGAATACACAAACAATGCGGCGATCTACCATTTTCCAAAGCCCTATGTGGCGCTGATCGACGGGATCGTCATGGGCGGCGGGGTTGGGGTGTCTGTGCACGGAGATTTCAGGGTCGCCGGCGACAGGACGCTCTTCGCCATGCCCGAAACCGGGATCGGTCTTTTTCCAGACGTGGGCGGCGGGCATTTCATGCCGCGGCTTCATGACGGGCTTGGGCTCTATTACGCCTTGACCGGCGCGCGCGCGAAGGCCGCCGATTGCATGGCGGCGGGGATCGCCACGCATTATGTCCCGAGCGAAGAGCTGGAGGCGCTTGAGCAGGCGCTCCTCCAAATCAATCTCACCAGCCACGCTCACGCCGATATCGAGGCCGCGCTTGATGCGCGCGCCGGCGATCCGGGGCATGCGGGCGTCAATGACCGGCGCGACCAGATTAAGTCCTTCTTCGAGCGCCCCGCGTCGCTGGAAGCGCTGATGAAGGCGTTAGCCGACGACGGCGGGCAATTTGCTTCCGAGACTTTTGAAACCCTGTCGCGTATGTCGCCCACATCCATGGCGCTGACATTTGAACAGATGAACCGCGGCGGCGCGCTCGACTTTGATGATTGCATGCAAATGGAATTCCGGATCGTACGGCGCGTGATGGAAGGGCATGACTTCTTTGAGGGCGTGCGCGCGCAGATCATCGACAAGGACCGGAAGCCGGTGTGGAAACCGTCGCGCCTTGAAGACGTTTCGCCGGATGCGATCGCGCGCTATTTTGACGACCTCGGCGACGCCGAGCTTCAGTTACCGTAACAACGGAGTAGGAAATCCATGCCCTCAGTTCTTGTGACCGGCGCCAATCGCGGCATCGGGTTGGGGTTCGTCGATCAGTATGCGTCGGAAGGATGGCGCGTTCACGCCTGCTGCCGGGCGCCTGACGCAGCCGATGAACTAAAATCGCTTACAGGCGATATTGAGGTCCACGCTCTTAATGTGACTGATGTGACGGCGATCAAAGCGCTCGCCGCGGAGATTGATACGCCGCTTGATGGGGTGATCGCCAATGCTGGCGTTATGGGCGATGCGGCGAACGATTTTGGATCGATCGACTTTGACGCCTGGGATGAAGCGTTTGCGGTGAATGTGCGCGCCGTTGTGGCGATGGCCGAGGCGTTCGCGCCGCATCTGGAAAAAGCGTCTGGAAAGTTCGCGGCGCTCTCCTCAACCATGGGGTCGATCGCGGACTCATCAGGCGGTTACGTGTGTTACCGGTCCACAAAGGCGGCGGTGAATATGGCGGTAAGCGCCATCGCGCCTGCGTTTGAGCGCAAGGGCGTCGCCGCGGCGCCGTTTCACCCCGGTTGGGTGCAAACCGACATGGGCGGGCGCGCCGCAACGGTGCCCGTTGATGAAAGCGTCGCCGGATTGCGGGGGTTAATCGCCCGGATGAAGCCGTCGGCGAAACCGCTTTTCCTCGACTATGCAGGCGTCGAACGCCCGTGGTAACTCTTGCGAAAAACGGAGGATGACATGACCGCGATCGCCTTTATCGGACTTGGCAATATGGGCGGACCCATGGCCGCGAATCTGGCGAAGGCCGGTCACGAGGTCACGGCGACGGACCTTTCGATCGGCGCCATCGACCGCGCCGTAGAGGCGGGGTGCAAGCGCGGCGAAACGGTCGCGGCGGCGGTTAAAGACGCCGATATCGTGATTTCGATGTTGCCGGCGGGCGCGCATGTGAAATCCGTCTATACGGATGATTACGGCGTCATCGCCCATGCGAAAGAAGGGGCGTTGTTTATCGACTCCTCCACGATTGACGTCGCGTCGGCGCGCGCGGTGAATGAGGCGGCGGCGAAGCGCGGCTTCGCCATGGTCGACGCCCCGGTTTCAGGCGGTGTCGGGGCCGCGACCGCCGGAACGCTCACCTTCATGGTCGGCGGCGAGGCGGACGCCTTTATCCGCGCCAAGCCAGCGCTCCAAGCGATGGGTAAGAACATCTTTCACGCGGGCGCGGCGGGGAACGGTCAGGTTGCAAAGATCGCGAACAATATGCTGCTTGGCGTCACCATGATCGCCACCTGCGAGGCATTTAATCTCGCTGAACGTCTCGGGCTCGATGCCCAGACCTTCTACGATATCTCCTCGACCGCATCGGGTCAGTCCTGGTCGATGACCAGCTATTGCCCGGCCCCGGGTCCGGTTGAGACGGCGCCGTCAAACAACGACTATCAGCCCGGGTTTGCCGCAGCGATGATGCTCAAAGATATGCGCCTCGCGCAAGAAGCGGCCCATGCGGCGAAAGCAGCGACGCCGCTCGGGGCACAGGCTGAAGCGCTTTACGCTCTGATGGAATCCGCCGGAAAAGATGATCTTGATTTTTCCGGTGTGATGAAGCTGATTAAGGGTTGTCTGTAAGGGGTTGATCACTGCCGGCGGCGGTTCCAAAAATAACGCCTACAGATCGGTCGGCGCGCCAGATTGTCCGGGCCGATTTGATTTCTTTCGATTTTACGATGCGCAGTCGAAAGTGTGTCGGTAATATTGTCGGATGATCGAACTGGAGCCGGGCCCCGTTCTCGCTGATGTCGCACAATTTACAATCGATCGTCGGATAATATTTTCCGACCATGACTTCGCCTTTTAGTGTGATTAGCCGCCGCCGCCTGGCGCGTTTTTCCGTCGATGTTAACTGCGCCCGCGACATGAACTCTCCCTAAAATTGCCCTTTTCACAAAGTGCAACTTATACGATAACTCGTTAAAACTTTCTTTCAATTTGAGCAATGTGGGATTTACTCTGGAAATTCCGGACATTGCGCCCCACCTTGCCGCCATGGTCCCGCCTCAGTTCGACGAAATAAAAGCTTCGCCGCAGAATTTTCGCGCCGCCTTCATGCGCATGATGGCGGTGCTTTTTCGCCCGGAAATGAAGCGTTGGCGCTTTCGGATGGCGGCAGCGCTCGCGCTCACCATAATTGCGAAGGCGTTGTCGGTGTTATCACCGGTCCTCCTCGGCGAGGGGATCAATCGTGTGACTGACGGTGCGGCCGGCGCTGGTGCTGCATTTGTGGGCTTCTTCCTGATTTTTGGCGTTGCGCGGTTTCTCTCCAACGGATTGCCGCAGGCGCGTGACGCCTTTTTCACGCGGGTCACGCAGGACGCCAATCGGCTGATCGCTGTGGAGGCGTTTTCCCACGCGCAGGACCAGTCGCTGCAATTTCACCTGACGCGCCGCGCGGGCGCGCTGAACCGGATCATTGAGCGCGGCGCGGCGGCGATGGAGTTCATGCTCCGGTTTCTGGCGTTCAATATCGGGCCGACGATTGTCGAGTTGTTCTTCGCCGCCATTGTCATGTCGGTGCTTTATAGCTGGACGCTTGGCGCGGCCGCATTCGCGACGGTGGCGATCTATGCGGTCTTTACGGTTCTTGTCACCGAGTGGCGCAACAAATTGCGGCGATCTATGAATGAGGCGGATACGGAGCTTCGCGCCATTTCCATGGATACGCTGACCAATTTCGAGACCGTCAAGGCGTTTGGCGCCGAGGGGCGCGAGACCGGGCGGTTTAACGACGCGATGCTGCGCTTCAACAACAGATATGTGCGCAGTATGCAGTCGATGCATGTGCTCAACGCCGGTCAGGAATTCATTATGACAGGCGGTCTCGTCGCAGTGGCGATTATCGCCGGGCTCGGCGCATCAAACGGGTCGCTGCGCGCCGGCGACATCACGGCGGTGATTTTGATGCTCACCAACATCTACCGGCCGCTCAACATTCTCGGCTTCGCCTGGCGCGAGATCAAGCAGGGGGCGGTTGATATCGAAAAGCTCTTTGATTTGATGGATATGAAACCGGCGATTGAAGATGCGCCCGGCGCGACGGATGTTGCAGATGTGAACGGAGAGATCACGTTTGATCATGTCTCATTCGTCCATGAGGGGCGGGACCAGGGCTTGCGCGATATGTCGTTTACGGCGCCCGCCGGTCAGTTTATCGGTCTGGTGGGTCCAAGCGGCGCCGGCAAGTCGACAGTCCTAAAACTTCTGATGCGCTTTTATGAGCAAGCCTCGGGCGGCATTCTGCTCGACGGCCGCGATATTCGAACGCTCACGCAACAATCCTTACGCCGGTCCTTGGGGCTCGTGCCGCAAGAGGTGGTGCTGTTCAACGATACGCTGCGCTTCAACCTCGCCTATGCGCGCCCGGACGCCAGCGAGGCGGAAATTATGGAAGCGGCGCGGCGCGCACAGCTTGGCGCGTTCATCGACTCGCTGCCGCAAGGGCTCGACACGCGCGTGGGCGAGCGGGGATTGAAGCTGTCAGGCGGCGAGAAACAACGCGTCGGCGTCGCGCGCGCAATCCTGCTCGATCCGCCGATCCTGATCCTCGACGAAGCGACATCGTCTCTGGATTCAGAGACCGAGAAGGAAGTTCAGGCGGCCTTGAGCGAAGCCGCCAAGGGCCGGACCACGATCGCCGTAGCGCATCGGCTATCCACGCTCTCAGAAGCCGACCGGATTTTTGTGCTCGATGACGGGGCGATTGTGGAAGAGGGCGACCATGCGACGCTTCTCGCCCGCCAGGGTCTTTACGCAGCCTTGTGGCGCCGGCAAACCGCCGAGCAAAGCGAGCGGCGACCGGTGATCGGCGAATTCCAATCTGCGGTGTGACGAGCGTGAAAGCGGATCGTCAGCGCACGATCACAAGTTTCTCCGCGGCGCGCGTGACGGCGGTGTAGAGCCAACGGTCGCGCTGTTCGCGGAAGGCGTAACTTTCATCGAACAACACGACATGGTCCCATTGCGAGCCCTGCGCCTTATGGACCGTCAGCGCGTAGCCATAATCGAATTCGTCGGCGCCGCGCCGCTGCGCGAATGGGACGCTTTCCGGCCCGTCGATAAAAAATCCGCGCGGCACGTTGATCGTCGCCTGTTTGCCGCCATCCTCCGGCGCGACAATCATCCGCGCCTTGCCCGCGCGCGGGGATTTGCGCAAAGTGACGGTCCAGATGCCGCCGTTCAAAAGGCCCTTCTTTTTATTGTTGCGTAGACAGACGAGCTTTTCACCCGCTTCCGGCGTCGGGTCCGTGTGGCCTTTCAACTCGCGGATGCGATCATTGAAGCGCCGGCGTGTTTTGTTGGTGCCGACCAGAACCTGATCCGCGGCGAGAATGTCTTCCGGCGCGATGTCGCGGCGGGAAAGGAAGGTGAGGGCCTCGCCGCTAACGTCGGACTCGCGCCCCTCGCGAATGTCCATCGACAATCGGATGATCGGATTGTCGGCGGCCTGGCGGTGTATCTCCGTCAGCATGAAATCCGGTTCCGCTTCGGTGAAATAGCCGCCGCCCTTAACGGGCGGTAACTGCGCCGGGTCGCCAAGGACGAGCACTGGTTTTCCGAAGGTCAGAAGATCGCGTCCCAGCTCTTCGTCCACCATTGAACATTCGTCGATGATGATCAGGTCGGCCTCGGAAGCGGGGGCATCGTGACGGATCGCGAAACTAAGCTCGCCATCTTCTTCTTCGCCGCTGGCGGGCCGATAGATGAGGGAGTGAATGGTGGTCGCGCCGACGCATCCCTTCTGACGCATCACATGGGCGGCCTTACCGGTGAAGGCGGCGAACGCCACATCGCCGCCGGCGTTTTCCGCAAAGTGCCGGGCGAGGGTCGTCTTGCCGGCGCCGGCGTAGCCGAACAGGCGAAACACCTGCGTCTCGCCTTTTTGATACCAGCGGTCCACAGCCTTTAGGGCGTTGTCTTGTTCGACGGACCACTCCACCTAGTCGCGCGCCTCGTCATCGCGCACATCGTCGGCGAAGAACCATTTCATGGCGTCGCGATAAACGTTCGTAACGCCCGTGGCGTGGGTTTCATTTTCCATCGTCTTGGTTTTAAGCCGCCAGGGCGTTCTTTCCTGTTTCGATAGGTGATCGAACAACGCCAGCGCTTCTTTGCGCAGCCGTTCTATGTCGCGCTCGCCGCTTGAAAAGAAAAGGTGGGAGTCCGAAGAGGGAATTTCCGACAGATCGCCAAAGAACAAATCCTCCCCGGGTTTCAATGACGGGTTGCTGGCGATCCGTCCCCAGAACAAGTCCGGCTGCGTGTAGGCGGAGTAGAGAACAAAATGAGCGCCGCGCGATTGCCCGATCAGGATACGCCGGGCCGGATCAGCGCGATATTTTCCCTCAATCATAGGGATCAGTTCGTCGCTGATATATTTCTGAAATTTCGCTGCGCCGCCGCCCGCGCCGCCGTCATCGACGCCCTGGCGGAATTCCGGCGGTAAGGGCGGCGTGGAGTAGTCCACCGTGCGGTAGTTGCCGTTGTCGCGGTCGAACGTGCCGTATGCGATACCCACAACAATCGCTTCGGGAACCGTCTCCTCGTCAAAACTCAATAAGTAATGATTGGCCCCAAGGATGGGGAAGAGGAGGTCCCCGTCAAGGGCGTAAACAGTCGGATAGGATTGTTCCGTCTCATCATAGTCCAGCGGCAAGCGCACAAAGATATGATAGGGCCGGCCGGTAGCCTCGGAGACAAAGCGGGTGTGATCGGCGGGGGCGAGCCCGGGCAGAAAGTCGAGTTTATCCGCAAGCGCCGGCGCGGCCCAAAACGGCGTCAGCAATATCAACAGCGCGATCGCTCTCAAGACAGCCTCCTCAATTGATCGTCAGCGCAATCTTACTGGCTAGTCGAGTTCAATCCAAACCGGCACATGGTCGGAGGGTTTTTCACGGCCGCGCACTTTGCGATCGACGCCGGCTTTCTTTAAGCGGTCGGCGGCTTGCGGCGAAAGCAGGTGATGGTCGATGCGGATGCCGTGATCTTTCTCCCAGGCGCCGCGCTGATAGTCCCAGAAGGTGAAGAGCGTTTTTGTCGGTTCGATCTGACGCACGGCTTCCGTAAAGCCGAGGTTCAAGATCTCGCGGAATGCGGCTTTCGTTTCGGGCAGGAAGAGCGCGTCTTCCGCCCAGGCGGCGGGATCGTAGCAATCTTCTTCCTGAGGGATGACGTTGTAGTCGCCGGCCAGAACAAAAGCTTCTTCCAGCGCGAGCAGTTTTTCCGCGCGCTTTTTTAGCCGCTTCATCCATTTGAGCTTGTAGTCGTATTTCGGTCCCGGCGCCGGATTGCCGTTCGGCAAATAAAGCCCGCCGAGCCGCACCGGCGCTTTGTCGTCAGGGCAGATCACGGCTTCGATATAGCGCGCCTGGTCGTCCGACGTATCGCCCGGCAGCCCGCGGATTACGTCTTCGATCGGGTGTTTCGACAGGAGCGCGACGCCGTTATAAGTCTTTTGTCCGTGTACGGCAACATTGTAGCCGCGATCCTCAAAGTCGCCTGACGGAAATTTTTCATCGACGCATTTGATTTCCTGTAAAACGACAGCGTCGGGTTTCGCTTCGTCGAACCATTCAAGAATGCGCGGCAGGCGCGCATTGATTGAATTCACATTATAGGTGGCGATTTTCATGGTGGCGGTCTTTTACTTGGGCGTAGCGGCGAAGCGTCGCCGCCATGCGCCGGGAAATTTTGAATTTTTTGATATTAAGCGGCTTCGTCTGATTCCGCCATCGCCTTGACGCGGTCCAACGCATCGCCCGCGTAACCGGGCCATAGGCGACGGGCGATAAAGCCGACGATCGGTGCGGTGAACGCTGAGCGCGGGTAGAACGTGAATGTCCACGCAATTTTGGTTTCAGCTGGCCCAACCTCGTCGAATGACCACGCGCCTTCCGCATGGGTGACGAGAAGGCCGAGCGGCGCCTTGAAGCCTTCGATGCGATAGGCGACGGCGGTGTTTTCCTCATAGGCCGTGAGCGTCTCGAGGAGCGACGCGCCGTCCGACATGACGACGCGGCGGCTGTGCCCCGGCGCGGTCCAGTCGCCCTTGCGCTCGGTGACGTCGCGAACGCCGGGCAGCGGTCCCTTCGGTAAAAGGACTTTGGTCAGGTCCGCGGGGATCGCAGTGGCGAAGGCGTGCGCTTTATCGCGCGCCGTGCGGACAGATACAGTTGTGGCGATCGGTTTGGTCACGCCGCGTCGATCCGGGCGTCGATCGCCGCGCGTTCTTCGGCGCTTAAGACTGTCGGCTCCGCGAGCGGGTTCTTGTCCTCGTCGAAGAAGGGCGAGGCGGTGTCGCCATTCAACTTCGCCCCAATCATTTTCGCAACCATGCCCGCCATCGCGAGGGGCCCGACCTTTTTGGCGAGCGCTGACGGATCGCCATGGGCGCCCTCTTGGTTGACGCCGCCGCGCACGGGCCCGATTGCGGCCGCCTTGTCCTGTCCCTGATCGCTGATGAAGGCGGTGATTAAACCCACAAAAGGAACATCCGGCGTCGACGCTGTATTGCCGATGGGCGACCTGCAACAATCCGCATACCATCGATAAATACCTTTCGGTGTCACCTTGACGCTGCGGATATGGTTCTGGCCTTTGGTGAATGTGAGGCGGGAGGGCGTGATCTGAAAAACGTCCGTGCCGCCCTGGGCGTCGAGAACGCTGTCATTCTTTTCGAGATAATGCGCGAAGGCCTGGCAGTCGCGGCAATAACAGATGAGCCTGTTTCCGCCTTTGGGCGAGACGTCCCGCAGCGTTCCCGCGACTTCCCCGCATGCGCAGGACACGTTGACCGTTACCGACATAATTGGATCCTCACTTGCCTGACACCAGATATAGGCGTTCGCGTTCGTAGCGCCAGACGCCTAGTCGCTGAGAAATGTCGTGAAGTCGTCAATGTGGGCGCGCGCCGACCGCAGATCGTTGACCGGCGCGGCCGGGTCCGCATAGCCCATCGCCATCCCGCAATAGAGCTGTTCGTTCTCGGCAAGGCCAAGAAAAGCCGATACAGATTTAGCGCGCGTGATCCAGGCCTCCTGCATGCAGGTGGCGAGACCGCGTTCATGCGCCGCGAGCGCCAACGTCTGCATGAACATGCCGAGATGAGCCCACTGACCCTTGTCGAACATGCGATCCAGTGAAAAGAAAAGCCCCACGGGCGCGTCGAAGAATTCGAAATTCCGGGTGAGATGCATGACCCGCGCGGCCTTATCCTCGCGCGGGATGCCAAGCCGTTCGTACATTGCTTCGCCGACCTCATATCGGCGGGTTCGATAAGGCTCCACAAGGCCGCTCGGATAAACGGCGAGTTCGGCCTCATCCGCAAACGGATTGTCAGCGATCGCTTTCTTGACAGTCTCGACGAGGCGGTCGCGCGCCGCGCCCGTCAACACATGGACGCGCCAGGGCTGAAGATTGCCCCCGGACGGCGACCAGCGCGCAATGTCGAGCACCGCCCGGATCTCTTGCTCGGGGACTTGCTTATCCAGAAAGGCGCGGGTCGATATGCGGCTTTTGACGGCGTCGGCGACGGGATGGGACATGGCGCGGGCGCGGGCTCCTTGAGATTTTCGCAGTCAAAACCTATCGGCCCCCTGACAAGCCGGCAAGCGCGCCTTACATAGAACGGCGTAATGGTCACCCGGGTTAATTTATGAAACCGAATCCACTGGCGCTCGCGGCGCTCTTCGGGCTCCTGATTTTTGTCGCTCTCCAGACCGAACAGAAATTCAACGCGCAGAAGAGTAATTTCACCACGCGCCAGGAAGGCGACGCGATCGTCTTTGTGTGGCGCGATGAAGTGCGCTTCCCGATGTCGCTGCGCTTGCGCGAAACGTTTGATGAGGCGCGCGGCCGGGTCGATCACATCATTATTGATCTCGCCTCGCCGGGCGGCGCCGTCGCGGAAGGGCGCGAGGTGATTGCGGTGATCAACGACATGAAGAAGACCCATCTCGTAGAGACGCGCGTCCAGCAGGGGCGAGTATGCGCCTCTATGTGCGTGCCGATTTATTTACAGGGCGAGAAGAGAAGCGCGCACCCCACCTCGCGCTGGATGTTCCACGAACCGTCATCGGTGGACGCGATCACCGGCGAGAAAGTTGAAACGCCGGAATTCGAACAGCGCATGGACACACGCCGCGTTGTCGACCGCTATTTCAAAAATTCAGACATCAACCCCGACTGGCTGCAGGCGCTGGAAGACCAATGGAAAGGCAAAGACATCTGGAAGACCGGCCGGCAGCTCGTCAACGAAGACAGCGGGATTATTACAGATTTGGGGTGAGGGAATTATTCGCCGATTTCTGGAGATTGAACGCCAATGTCTCCACCTTCGCCTTCCCGCGGCTTGACCGCGGGATCCAGCGCCGGCGGCTCGTGCCGCTCTATCGGGGAGACAAAGTCGGGTCGGATAATCCTCTTCGAAGAGCGCGATTATTTGGAACCGGTTCCATTCTTTGATGTCTCGTCCATGTTGACGCGCCGTGGCGACCATATCGCGCGTTTGAGGCGCCCAATCGGTGTTGGCTATTTCCGTCCAGTTGGATTCGCATTCTTTGCGATGTTATTCGATGCAAAACGCGCCCGAAGGAGAAAGTTTCGCGCCATGGATCCCGCGGTCGAGCCGCGGGAAGGCGGGTGAGGCTAAAGTTAGGACAAAATCAGGCCGCGTCTTAGCTGCTAAAAATAGACTCACCTAAGCCACTCACTTATAAGCACGGTCTCGCAATAGCCCGCCTACAAACTAAAACTCGTCCCGCACCCGCAATTTGCAGTGGCGTTCGGATTGTTGATCTTGAACGCCGCGCCGATAAGCTCATCGGAAAAGTCAATTTCGGAATCTTTCATATATTCCGATGACATCTCGTCCACGAGGACGACGATCCCGTCTTTTTCGATGGCGAAGTCGTCATCGTTCCGTTCCGAGACGATGTCGAACTCATATTGAAAGCCGGAGCAGCCGCCGCCATTGACCGCGACGCGTAGCATGGCGCCGGCGGGCTCTTTCGCCAGAATGGCGGCGATGCGCGTCGCCGCCTTGTCGGAGACTGTGATGCCGTGTTTTTCCAGTGTGTCGCTCATCGGGACCTCTTAAACCACAAGTGGTAAAATAGGGATTGAGAGGCGGTTAGGAAAGGGGGCGCCGCTGGCTTGCGCTCAGCCCAGTTCTAAGCCCAGCCCCAGCCATGCCTCCGGGCCTTCCCGCGAAGGCTTTGCGCCGGCGCGCAACGCAGCCTAGACAAAAGCCCATGGCCGAGCCGATCCCATTCCCCGCGCCCTTAGCGCCTTACGCCGCCAAAGCCGCGGAAACGCGCGGGCGGCTGCACGCGGAGCCGGAAAGCGCGACCCGCACGCCGTTCCAGCGCGACCGGGACCGGGTGATCCATTCTGTCGCGTTCCGGCGTCTCAAGCACAAAACGCAAGTCTTCATTTACCATGAGGGCGATCACTTTCGCACGCGTCTGACCCATTCGCTGGAGGTCGCGCAGATTTCGCGCTCAATCGCGCGGGCGCTCCGCCTCGATGAAGATCTCGCTGAGTGCGTAGCGCTCGCCCACGATCTCGGCCATCCGCCTTTCGGCCATACGGGCGAAGATGTGTTGATTGAATGCATGGCGGATTACGCCGGGTTCGATCACAACGCGCAGACGCTTCGGCTTCTCACGAAGCTGGAAAAACGCCACGCCGCTTTTGACGGGCTCAACCTCACCTGGGAGACGCTGGAAGGCGTCGTCAAACATAACGGTCCGCTTGTGGGCGAGGGGATGAAACCGCTCCCGGCGGCGATCACCGAATATGCCGAGACCCATGATCTCTGGCTTGATACGTATGCGTCCCTTGAGGCGCAGGTGGCCGCGCTCGCCGATGATATCGCCTATAATAATCACGATGTGGACGACGGCTTGCGGGCCGGGCTCTTTTCGTTCGACGAGGCGCGCGAGCTGCCGCTGGTGGGGCCGGCGCTTCAAAAGGCGGAGGCGGCGTGGCCGGAGGCGCCGCGCACCATTCTCATCGCCGAGGCGGTGTCGGATTTGATCGGCGCCATGGTCAGCGATGTGGTCGCGGAGGCGCGCGCCGCGCTTGAGACGGTGAAGCCGGAATCCGCCGACGATGTGCGCCGCGCCGGTTATCCGATTGTCAATTTCTCCGATCCCATGCGCGAACAGCTCGGCGGGCTTCGCCGGTTCCTCCATGAGAATATGTATCGCCATTACAAGGTGAACCGCGCCCGCAGTCAGGCCAAGCGGATCGTGCGCGCGCTTTTCGACCTGTTCTTTTCTGAACCGGAAACACTGCCGCCGGAATGGCGTGCGCGCTATGAGGCGGGCGGCGCTGGCGCATACAAGGCGCGGCTCGCAAGAGTTGTGTGCGATTATATCGCCGGCATGACGGACCGCTATGCGATCTCCGAACATGACCGCTTGTTTGGAGCCGGTCCATCAATCTGACCGTGCTGGCCGGGGCGGCGCGCCCGCCACTATTTCCCCTTATTGGCGCGGTAATGTTATGCTTGCGCTGGAGAGGCGATTCGCGCGAGTGAAGCGTCTTGAAAACGTGCTGCACGGGGAGCGCGCCCAACACGCGAATGGCGGCGAAGGAGAAGACCATGGCTGACGACGACGATCTGGAAGAAGAATTCGAAGAAGAGTTCGACGATTACGATGATGACGATGAAGATGATGAAGGCGCGATTTCCGGTCTTGTTGTTCTGCTTATGGGCGTCGTCATGCTTGGCGCCTTCGCGTCGGTCGTCTGGATCGCCTATCAACAGGGGATAAAGAATTCCAACAGCGAAACGCCTTATGTGGCCGCTGATCCAGAGCCTGTTAAAATTGAAACCGCTGAGGACGTCGCGTCGGCCGGCAATGACCGCGAGGTCTACGACAATCTTGAGGGCCGCGACGCCGATCCTGTGGAGATTATCGCCGCCGGCCCCGAAGAGCCGGTCGATCGATCCGTAGACGACACAATCGGCGCTATCGCCTCGTCTGTTGGCGGCACGGTGGATGATGCGATAGATGACGCGGGCGCGATTACCGACGACGCCGTCGCTGATCGTATCGCGCAGCTTGAACAGGCCGATCAGGCCCTGCAGGATCTGGCCGACGACGCCGGTTCAGCCGCCGACGCCATGGTCGACGATGCGGCGACGGCGGTGACGAACGCCAGCGACGCGGCCGCCGAAACGCTCGCCTCTGTGACATCAACAGATGACGACGCGATCACGGTTCCTGATCCGCCGTCGCTTGGCGGCGGCGGCGCGCTTTCCGGTTCGCATCTTGTGCAGGTTGGCGCGTTCCGGTCCGAAGCTGAAGCCGATACGTTCTGGGGCAGCATGGAAAGCAAGATGGGCGACTATCTCTCCGGTAAATCCAAAGATGTGGAATTTGCTGATCTCGGCGACAGGGGCGTTTTTTACCGTCTCCGCGTTGGGCCGTTCGCCTCATCTGATGCGGCGCGAACCTATTGCGCCGGCCTGAAGGAACGCGGCCAGGACTGTCTTATTAAAGCAAAGTAGCGTTGATGCCGTCTGCGGTAGTTTATGATTGTGAAGGCGCGCGCTTGTCGGACGATGAGCGCGCGTTTTTTCGCGAGGCCGATCCGTGGGGCTTTATTCTTTTCGCGCGTCACTGCGAAACGCCGGAAGCGGTGCGCGCCCATTGCGATGAGTTGCGCGACTGCGTCGGGCGCGATGCGCCAATCCTGATCGACCAGGAAGGCGGGCGCGTCACCCGCATGAAAACGCCCGTCTTTCGCGAACACAAGCCGCCAGCCCTGTTCGGCGAGCTTTGGCGGCTCGACCCCAAAAAGGCGCTCGAGGCGACGCGCCTGAACGCGACGTTGCTGGGCCGGATGGTCTCCGATCTCGGCGTCACGATCGATTGTGTGCCGGCGCTCGACGTGCCGCAGATTGACGCCGACCCCGCCACTGTCGGCGACCGAGCGCTCGCCAAACATCCGGACACGATCGCCGCGCTTGGGCGCGCGGCCATGGAAGGGTTGATTGAAGGCGGCGCCTTGCCCGTCATCAAACACATGCCGGGGCTCGGACGCGCGCTGTGCGACAGCCACCACGAATTGCCGCGCGTCATCGCCGGAAAAGATGATTTGCGTAAGGAAGATTTTGCGCCGTTCAAAGCGCTGAATGACGCGCCCATGGGCATGACCTGTCATGTGGTGTTTGACGCTTATGATGATGTGAACCCGGCGACGCATTCAAAAGCGATCGTCGAAGATGTCATCCGCGGCGAGATCGGGTTTGACGGTCTTCTTTTTACCGATGATTTGAAGATGGAAGCGCTTGACGGCGATTATGCGGCGCGCGTGCGCCGGTCTTATGAGGCTGGATGCGATATCGCGCTCTGCTGCAATTTCTCGCTGGCCGACAAGGTCAAAGCGCATTCGGAAGCGCGCCCGCTGGCGGGCGACGGTGAGCGCCGCGCGCGCGCGGCGATGGCCTTGCTGACCGAGCCCGACCGCCCTTCGACCGAGGAGCAATACGCCCGTCTGGCGGATTTACTGCGGCCCGTGGCGGCGGCGTAACGCGCACCCTGTGTCAGCGCGGGATTGTGTAAAATTCGCCTAAAATTTGTGCGATAAATTCAATGGCTCAGGGCCAGAATCGGTTCTATGCTCCCCTGATGAGCGAAGCAAAGATCATTGTTGAAGATCCGGCGGATGAGCCCGCCCCGCAGGAGGCGGACCAAGCGGTCTGCGACGCGGGCGCGGAAGAGCCGTTCGACGCGCCTGTGCGCGGCGCGCCGGTCGCCGATGATCCCGATTATGACGCCCTGATCGTCAATCTCGACGGATACGCTGGGCCGCTAGACGTTCTACTCGATTTGGCGCGCGCCCAGAAAGTGGACTTGCGCAAAATCTCCATGCTCGCACTGGTTGAGCAGTATTTACAGTTTGTAGAAGCGGCCAAACAGAAAAAGCTGGAGCTCGCCGCTGACTATCTGGTGATGGCGGCCTGGCTCGCTTTCCTAAAGTCGAAGCTCCTGTTGCCGGCGCCGGAAGAGGAAAGCGAAGAGCCAACCGCTGATGAGATGGCGGCGCGGCTCGCCTTTCAACTCCAGCGGCTGGAAGCCATGCGCAATTCGGCCGAGGCGATTTACCAACTTCCGCGCCTGCGGCTCGACGTCTTCCCGCGCGGAATGCCCGAAGGCGTTCGCGTTAAACGCACGCCGCAATGGCAAGCGGAAATGTTTGATCTTCTGCAGGCTTACGCGAAGCAACGCGTCGCCGCAGTTGAAAGGACCTACGAGCCCGAACAGCCGAAAGTTTTCAAAATCGAAGAGGCGCGTATCCGCCTGGAACGCATTCTCGGGTCGATCCCGGACTGGGTGGAACTGAGATCGCTTGCGCAAACCCAAGAAGTCGATGCGCCGCAAGCCTCGGTGATCGCAAGCGCGTTCAACGCCGCCCTCGAATTCGCCAAGCACGGCAAGATCGATTTGCGCCAACTCGGCCCGTTTGAGCCGATCTATATTCGCGCCCGCGCTGCGGGCGATGGCGCGATTGACGAGCAGGCGGCGCAATCCTCCCTTATGAGCGCATGAGAAATTGATGACTTCACTGGATGATGAGTTGGGCCGCGACTTTGACGGTCTCGACATTAAGGAAACGCAGGCCGCACTCGCAGAAGAGATGGCGGGCGAGGAATTGAGCGCTGCGAGCGACGAGGCGCCGCCGCCGGATAGCGACGCGGAACCAGCGGCGTCAGCAACTGAAAATGCGGATGAAGAAGACGCCGATGAGGACGCCGCGCAGGAATCGTCAGCAGACCCAGTGTGGAACGCTGCTCAGGAGGCGGAACATTTGCGCATGGTCGAGGCGCTATTGTTCGCTGCGTCCGAGCCCTTAACGCCTGACGCGATTGCAGCGCGCCTGCCGCAGGGGGTGGATGTGCCGGCCATGCTGGAGACGCTCACGAAGCACTATGAGAACCGCGGGGTCAATCTCGCGAAAGCGGCCGGGCGCTGGCGGTTCGTGACAGCGGCCGATGTGGCGCACGTTCTTGAGACGGAGAAAGTGGAGCCGCGCAAGATTTCGCGTGCGGCGCTCGAGACGTTGGCGATTATTGCTTACCACCAGCCGTGCACGCGCGCCGACATTGAAGACGTGCGCGGGGTCGCCGTATCGAAGGGCTCGCTCGATCAGCTCATGGAAATCGGTTGGGTGAAGCTTCGCGGCCGCCGCCGCGACGCGCCGGGCCGGCCCGTGCTCTACGGCACATCGCCGGCGTTTCTAGAGCATTTCAGCCTCGATACGGTGGAGGATTTGCCGGGGATGGCGGATCTGAAGGCCGCGGGCCTTCTCGACGCGCGGCTGCCCCCTGGGTTTTCCATTCCGACGCCCCGTGAGGCTGACGAAGACGAAGAAGCCGCCGGCGAGGATGAAACGGCTGAATTCGCGCAGGATTTCATGGCCGATGAAGGCCCCGGCGAAGCGGTTGAAGAAGCGTAAAAATTTTTACGAAGTCTTCGTTTGCGCGCGCTTATGCTAAGAGTTAGATAAAGCGGCGACGCAAGTGAAAGAGGCGTGAATTATGGGCGCGATCGGACCCTGGCAAATTCTCATTATCCTGTTATTGGCCGTCCTGTTGTTCGGCGGCGGCGGGAAAATTTCGTCGATCATGGGAGATTTCGCCAAAGGGATCAAAAGCTTCCGCAAAGGTCTTCAGGATGAAGATGATGAGAAGCTCGCCGACCGGGCGGAGACGGCGATGGACGTCACGCCGGTCAAGGACGACGAGCTGGAAAAGAACGGCAAGCCGGCCGAGTAAATTTTAGTCAAAGGCGGCGCTTTCCATGAGCCTCCTCCCACAGTTTGGCTTTTTCGAGCTGATCACCGTTGCGGTGATCGCATTGATTGTGGTCGGCCCGAAAGACTTGCCGCGCCTGATGAAAATGGCGGGCGGGCTCGTGCGCCAGGCGCGCGCGCTCGCTGCGGAATTCGCTGGCGCGTTCGACCAGATGGCGCGCGAGACGGAACTGGAAGAGATGCGCAAGGAAATCGAGGCGCTGAAAAACGACAATGTGTTCGCCGACACCAAGAAGTCGCTCGACGAGTCCATGAAGCCGATTGAAGAGGCGGTGCGCGACGAAGATCGCGCCGTACGCGAGGCGGTGGCGAAGCCAGCGACAGCGCCCCAGGAAGAAGCCTCATAACGGGGCCCTCATGTCCAAGGCCGTGCAATCATATCCGCCTGAGGAAGAAGACGAGGTCGCCGCGTCGTCGGCGCCGCTTCTTGATCACCTTACGGAGCTTCGCCAGCGGCTGATCATTTGCGTGGCCGGCCTTGTCGTCGGCTTCATCATCAGCTTCATCTTCTCCAAGCAAATTTTCAATGTCCTGGTGATCCCGTTTGTGGACGCGGTGAGCGCGGTCTCCAAGGAGGGCGATCCGACGCTTTATTTCGCGCCGCTCGAATTCTTTTTCACGCGGGTGCGGCTCTCAGTCTTCGCCGGGTTCGTGCTGGCGTTTCCACTGCTCGCCTATCAACTCTACGCGTTTGTGGCGCCGGGGCTCTACAAGAACGAAAAGCGCGCGGCCTTGCCCTTTCTCGCCGCGATGCCGGTTCTTTTCGCTGTGGGCGCGAGCCTTGTCTATTTTGTGATGATGCCCTTCGTGATGCGCTTCGCCGTCGGCTTTGAAGCGCAGGCGGGCGGGGGGACGCCCGCCGATTTCCAATTGCTGACGCGGGTGGGGGATTATCTTTCGCTCATCACCACACTGATCATGGCGTTCGGCATGGCGTTTCAGTTGCCTGTCTTTCTGACGCTGTTGGCGCGCGCCGGTCTTTTGGGCGCGGAGACGCTCCGGAAGAACCGGCGCATCGCTATCGTCGGGATCTTCGTGGTCGCCGCATTCCTGACCCCGCCGGACCCGTTCAGCCAGATCGTGTTGGGCCTTTCAATCTTCGCGCTCTATGAAATTTCGGTGCTTTCCGTCGCCATGGCGGAGAAGAAGGTGAAGGCCGCGCTGGAAGGCGACGGGAAAGAGGCGGCGGCGTAAGTGGCGTCCGTCACCGCCGCGCAATCGATCGTCATCGCCGCCGATCGCGAAACTGTTTTTGACCGCATCATCTCGATTGCGCCGGACGATTTCATCCGCCCGCGCTGGCCCATGCCGGGCGTCGCCGCCTGGTCAGGCGCTGAGCGGTGGCGAGGCGTGGGCGATCAGCGGCGCGTCACCATGACCGCGGGCGTTACGCTCACCGAGACGCTGACAGCGTTTGATCCGCCCACGGGGTTTTCGGTTCGCACCACCGGATTCGGCGGCTGGTTCGGGATGCTCAACGATCATTGCGAGATTAACTGGACCGTCACGCCGGAAACAGACGCAGCCAGCAAAGTGGACTGGCGCGTTGCGTTCTTCGCGAAACCGGGCGCGTTGGCGAAGGCGTTGTTGCCGCGCGTGGTCACGCCGCTGTGGCCGCCCTTCATGGCCGCCGCCCTCGAACGATTGCGCACGGGCTAGGCGCGGCGCGGTTTGCCGGTGGACCAGCCGGACCGAACCCCCTATAGGCTGAGCCCATGTTCGATCTCACTTTCATCCGCGAAAATCCGGACGCATTCGACGCCGGCCTGAAGCGAAGAGGCGCCGCCGCGCACGCCGACGCGGTGCTTGCGCTCGACAAACAAGCCCGTGCGCTGACCCAGCAGCTCAATGAGTTGCAGACGAAACGCAACGCCGCTTCCAAACAGATCGGCGCGGCGAAAGCCAAGGGCGACGAAGACGCCTTCAAGCGCCTGATGGCGGAAGTCGAAGCGGTCAAAGCGGAAATACCAGCCGTCAAGGCGGAGGAAAATTCCAAGCGCGAGGAAATGAAGGCGCTCCTGTCCGCTTTGCCGAATCTGCCGGCGGACGACGTCCCTGACGGCGGCGATGAGGCCGACAACGCGGAAATCCGCAAATGGGGCGAGCCGGCCGCGATCGACGGCGCCAAGGAGCATTTCGAGATCGGCGAAGCCCTCGGCCAGATGGATTTCGAGACGGCGGCGAAAATGTCCGGGGCGCGGTTTGTGCTGCTTTCCGGCGGACTGGCGCGCCTTGAACGCGCCATCGCCGCGTTCATGCTTGATACGCACACGCAGGAATTCGGCTATACGGAAGTCTCACCGCCAGTGCTCGTGCGCGACGAAGCGCTCTACGGCACATCGCAACTGCCTAAGTTCAAAGAAGATCTTTTTGTGGTTGAGGCACCAACCGAGCGCAGGTTTCGGGAATTGTTAGGAGAATATGCCCGGAACAAAATCGAGCTCGAAAAATTGCGCAGTAAATTTATCGAATTTGTGGAAAATCTGGACAGCTCAAACCGAGACCGGGTTGGCGGACTTGCTGACGGAATTGGCGTGGCGTTCGATATGTCAATTGACCGACAGGCAGAGGTCGTGAGCGAAATCGAAAATATTGAGAACGGTCTGGGCGAGGAAAAATGGCTTATCCCAACCGCGGAAGTCTCGCTCACTAACATCGTTCGGGAAGAAATTATCGACGACGACACCTTGCCGCGGCGCTACACAGCGCACACGCCGTGCTTTCGGTCCGAGGCCGGGTCGGCGGGGCGCGATACGCGCGGGATGATCCGGCTCCATCAGTTCACGAAGGTTGAGCTTGTCTCGATCACGACGCCGGAAGCCTCCAATGCTGAGCATGAGCGCATGACCGAGTGCGCCGAGACGATCCTGAAAAAACTGGAGCTGCCGTTCCGCACCATGGTGCTGTGCACGGGCGACATGGGGTTCAGCGCCCGCAAAACCTATGATCTGGAAGTCTGGCTGCCGGGGCAGGGGCAATATCGCGAAATTTCGTCTTGCTCCAACTGCGGCGACTTCCAGGCGCGGCGCATGAATGCGCGCTACCGTCCCGACGGCGAGAAGGCCTTGCAGTTCCCGCACACGCTGAACGGCTCCGGCCTTGCGGTGGGACGCACGCTGGTGGCGATCCTGGAAAATTATCAGCAACCGGACGGGTCTGTGGCCGTGCCGGCGGCGCTCCAGCCTTACATGGGCGGCGTTACGACAATTGAAAAAGCGTGAAGGCGTCTTTCTCCCTCTGGGCGCGCAGGCGGGTGCTTTGAGGATGGCGGCGTATGATTGAGGCGGCGATATGCGTATTCTGATTTCCAATGATGACGGCATTCATGCGCGAGGCCTGAAGAGCCTTGAAAAGATTGCGCGTGCTCTTTCCAACGATGTCTGGGTGGTTGCGCCCCATGAGGAGCAATCGGGCGCGGCGCGGTCGCTGACGCTCCACAACCCTATCCGCGTCCGCCAGTATGACGAGCGGCGCTATTCGATTTCCGGCACGCCGACGGACGCTGTGATGATGGGCGTCACGCGCCTGCTTGGCGACACAAAACCTGATCTTGTTCTCGCCGGTGTAAACAATGGTCAGAATATCGCCGAGGACGTGACGTTTTCCGGCACCATCGCCGCCGCGCTGCAGGGCATGACGCTTGGCATCCCGTCGATCGCCCTGTCGCTGTCGCGTTTTTCGCGCGATCAGGCGCGCTGGGCGACGCCGGAAGCCCATGGCGCGGATATTGTGCGCCGCCTCCTTGATGAAGGCTGGCCGGAAGACGTGGTGATGAATGTGAATTTTCCGGACCGCGACCCGGACGACATCGCCGGCGTTGAGGTGACGCGTCAGGGCCATCGTGATGCGGTGCAGCTCTTCCATGAAGAGCGAACCGATTTGCGCGGCGGCAAATACTACTGGTTTGGTTTTTCTGGGAAATTGTCAAATCCGCCCGACGGCACCGACCTTCGCGCGATCTACGACGGACGCATTTCCATCACGCCGCTGCACCTTGCGCTAACCCATGAAGACACACGCGCGCGCCTTGGCGGCGTCTTTGATCAAGGTCCAATCCAGACCAAAAGTTAATCCGGCCTTGTGCAAAAGCCTCTGTTTTTCTAGGCTCGCGTTGGCTTATTAACGGCTTGTTAACGCAAATCGCTAACCATTTTAATAAATGTTAACGGGCTGGAGGCGATCATCATGCGCGCCAATAATGCGGGATTCATCACGGGGCTTTTTTTAACGGCGAGCGCGATCGCCGGGTGCGGCGCGAGCAGCAACTCTGCGCCGATCGTCTATGGGACGGCGCCGACAGCGAGCGCCCGGATTTATAATTCGCCTGCGGACGTTTATCTGGCGCCGGGCCGTACGGCCGCCGAAGTGCAGCGCGAAGAACAATATGAGCCTCAGCCGCGCCGCATTGAAGCGACGCCTTATTCACGGCCAGCAGCATTGACGCCGGTGACATCGGCGCCGCTCACGCGGACCGTTTATTCCGAACAAACGCCGCCGCGTCCCACTTATGTGGCGGAAACGACGCCGACCGCATCGCCTGCGGCGCCATGGTCGGACGCTGCGCCGCGTCTGATGACGGTGCGGGCCGGGGATACGGTTTACGCGATTTCCCGCCGCACGGGCGCGAGCCCCAACGCAATCATTTCGGAGAACCGCCTCGCGCCGCCTTATAGCCTGCGTGTCGGGCAAACGCTCCGTATACCGGCGGCGGGCGAGAAGGTCGTCAACAGGATTTCGCAATCTGCGCCAGCGCCGAAGGCGACATTCGCCACGCACACGATCAAGCCGGGGGACACGCTTTATTCCATTTCCCGCGCGACCGGCGTTTCAGTGTCGAAGATTGCGCAAGTGAACCGATTGCGTGCGCCATACACATTATCCGTGGGCGATACGTTGCGGGTCCCGGGTGCGACCGCTGCGCCGCGCGCGGCGGCGCTAGCCTACGACACGGCGGCGAATGTGGCTGACCTGACGCAAAACGTCTCGTACGCTGCGCCCGCCAGGCCGGCGGAAAAAGTCTCTATTTTCGCCTGGCCAGTTAAGGGCGCGGTGATTGGCAAATACGGCGCCGGCGAGCTTGGCCGTCGCAATGACGGCGTCAACATCGCAGCGCCTGTGGGAACGCCCGTGCGCGCCGCGGCTGACGGCGAGGTCGTTTATCGCGGGTCAGAGCTGGAAGGCTACGGCAATCTCTTGCTGATCAAACACAATGACGGCTACGTCACGGCGTATGCGCATAATGACGTTATGCTCGTGCGCAAGGGGCAGCGCGTCCGCCAGGGACAGGTAGTGGCGAAAGTGGGCCAGACCGGTTCTGCGCCTGAGCCGCAACTTCATTTTGAGATCCGTCAGAATTTGAAGTCGATCGACCCGCTCGCCTTCCTGCAATAAGCGCAAGACGATTTGACTTATCGGACCGGATCAGTCCAAAGATATTTTAGACAAGAATAAAGTTGCGTTTCGTCTTGAGAGGGGGCCCTTCGCGGGCCTCTTTTTTTACAGCATACGGAAGCAACATTGGGCAGCGGCGACAGGGTTATTTTCGTCGTCCTGCCAACCGATTGCTTCAGCGAATGCGATCCGCCGGCCGAGACGGCGTATGGTCACGCGCGCTTCCATGTCGACGGCCTTCGATGACCTTAGGAAATCGATCGCGATGTTGACGGCCTGCGCGCGCTGTTTGGTGTGCGCTTCGAGCACGGCGCCGGCGCTGAATTCGAGGAAGGCGGTGATCACCCCGCCATGAAGCGCGCGGATCACCGGATTGCCGATATGGCGTTCTTCAAAACCGAGCCGATGGATGAGGACCCCGTTGCGTAAATCAGCGCGATAGTTAAGCCAGCGCGCCACCGGCTGATCTATCGCGGTGCTGATCGCCTCCAGCGTCGCCTTTGCATCGACAGCGGCGGTCACAGGCGCGAGCCTTTCTCGCGCGCGCGCGTGCCGATCATGAACGCGCCGATGGCGACGGCGATTTCATAAGCGTCGTCCGGCGCCGCGATCGCGCCGCGCACATAGGCGACGTCATCGCGCATGGCGTGACAATCCGCATGGCACACGACGCGGCCGCCCGCCGGGGCGGCGCGCAGATAGTCCGTTTTCAGGTTGATCGTAGCGATCGGTTTGATTTCCTTGAGCGCGGTGAAGACGGTCATCCCCATGATCGAATCCAGCACCATGCTCAACATCCCGCTATGGATTGACCCGTCGCTCGCAAAATCCGCAGGCAAATCGAGCGCGAACCGCGAGCGGCCGACGCCGAGCATCAATGGTTCAAGGTTAAGCGCCCGGAAGACCGAATGCTCATGGGAGAGCATCTCGCGCGCCGCCCGGAGCATGCCCCCGACGGCCGGGTTAATGTCGTCTTTTTCCGCCATGGCGCAATCGTAAGGATGGCGCAGGGACCCCGCAAGTTAATCGCGCAGCTTCTCTTCCTGATACTGAATGCCCCAGCCAATAATCGTGCGCCATAAGCTTTCAGCGAGTTCCGGCGGCAAACCTTCCCGCGCCGCATGGGCGCGCACTTTTTCAATGACCTCGCGATTGCGCCACGGCACGGAAGCTTGCGCCGCCTCTGCGCGTTTCAATTGCCACATGCGGTCAACGTATGACCACCGTTCCGCCAGTAGATCCACAAGGGCGCTGTCCACGCGGTCGATCTCGACGCGAACATCATCGGCGGCGGCGCAATCGGATGGTTTTTTCATGGGCGGGCTTCTTTCCTATTCAGCGACGGCTTTATGCCAGGCGGCGTAGGGGCCGCCGCCGAGAACGCCGGCCTGGATTTGCGCCATGACCGTGTTCGCCGCATCAGAGCCGCGCGTGTTCGGGTGGACCGTGCGCCGAAGCGGGCGGGCGCCGGCCGGCATTGAAACCAATTCGGCGATCGCACGCGGCACATCCATCGGGTCGGTCGAGCCGCCGCCCTGCAAGATACCTTGCGCAAACTGCATGTGCGTCGCGTATCCTTCCTTAATTTCCTCGTTCGTGCGTGCTTCAAGCTCGGCGAAATAGCGCCGGCCATTGTCCCAGATTTTGGTCGGATATCCGCCGGGCTGAATAATCGTCACATCGACGCCATGGGGCGCAAGCTCATAGGCCATCGCCTCAAACATGGCCTCCGCGCCGAACTTTGTCGCCGAATACATGCCGATATTCGGAATAATCATGCGGCCGAGTTGCGACGAAATCTGGATTATCTGCCCTTCCTTGCGCGCGCGCATGCCGGGCAGAACGGCGTTGGCCATGCGATGAGAGCCGAACAAATTCGTCTGGAATTGCCGCATCAGCGCTTCTTCGTCCTGCATCTCGATGGGACCGGCGATTGCAAGCCCCGCATTGTTGACGAGGACGTCGAGTTTTCCTTTCGCCGCTTTTTCCGCTTTCTTCGCGCCCGATGCGACGAGCGCCTCGTCCGTCACGTCGATTTCGACGAGGGTCAGTTTCAGCTTTTCGTCCGCGGCGATGTCGGCGAGTTCTTGCGCTTCAGCGCGCTTACCCTTGTTGAAGTTGCGCATAGACGCGATGACATGTGCGCCTTCACGCGCAAGGTGAAGGCTGGCGAGTTTGCCGAAGCCGGAACTCGTCCCGGTAATGAGAATTGTCTTGCCGGCCACATTGATCGCTGGTTTATCCGTCTCCTCCTGCGCCGCGGCGGGCGCCAGCGCGGCGGCGGCGAGGGC
>CAWUIM010000041.1:0-28090 GCA_963922595.1 uncultured Parvularculaceae bacterium | reverse complement strand
GACTGGGCCCGCGCGTAACGCTCATATCCGGCGAAGAATTCATCGCCGCCGTCGCCGGAAAGCGCGACCGTCACATGTTGGCGTGTCAACTTTGATAGAAGATACGTTGGGATCTGCGAGGGATCGCCCAGCGGCTCATCGAAGATGTCGGGCAATGACGGGACGATATCGCGTGCGTCTTTCTCCGTTACCGCCATTTCTGTGTGATCTGAGCCGATATGATCGGCGACTGCGCGGGCGTGTTCGGCTTCATTGAAGGCGTTTTCGTTGAATGCAATCGTAAAGGTTTTGATCGCGCGGTCGCTGTTGTTTTGCATGAGAGCGGCGACTAATGATGAATCGACGCCGCCAGAGAGAAATGCGCCGATGCTCACATCGGAAATCATGTGGCGAGAAACGGTGTCTGATAAAAGCGCTTCGAGGGTGTCCAGTTGTTCAGCATCCGACCGCCCGTCGGCGTCTCTTTGTGAAATGCCGTTTAGCGCTGCAGTTTTTGCGGACCAATAAACCGTTTCGCGCGATGCGCCGTCCGCCCCAAAGGTCAGGAACGATCCTGGCCGCAACTTCTTTATGTCCCGCCAAATACTCTCTTCACCAGGAACATAACCGTAGCGCAGATAAGTGGTGAGCGATTTGCGGTTTACGTCGGGATCGATTTGGCCCGACGCCAGGAGCGCTTTTAATTCCGAGCCGAAGATGAGCTGATCGCCGGCCATCGTCCAATAAAGCGGCTTGATGCCCAGACGATCGCGGCAGAGGGTTAATTGGCGTCGGCGCTTGTCCCATAATGCGAAAGCGAACATGCCGCGCATGCGCGCCACTGTGTCCTCAACGCCGAACTCCGCGCATGCCTCAATGATCGCTTCTGTATCCGAATGACCGCGAAAATGGCGACCGCGAGACTCAAGCTGTGTACGGATTTCCTGGGTATTATAGAGTTCACCGTTATAGACGATTACGAAGCGGCCGCATGACGACGCCATCGGTTGGCGGCCTGCGTCGCTGAGGTCAATGATGGAGAGCCGTTGATGCGCCAGCCCGATACCCGCTTCCGCATCGGCCCACACATCCTCGCCGTCAGGTCCCCGGCGCCGGATGGCGTGACCCATTTTGCGCGCAATTGCGCCGACATCTGAGTCGCCCGATGCGCCCTTTAAGCGCCAAATGCCTGCAATACCGCACATCGATCTTTGGTCCTGCTCCCCGCTCGCATGCGGGTGGCGAAGCGCCCCCACAACCAGTCATTCTTCCAATATCCGCTATGCGTCAATTATGCCACACATTAGCCGCCGAGCTTTCCGATAAGGTGTGATCTGCGTCATTCTGAGGTTCGAAAATTGCTAGTATCCAAGCGCCCGTGTGATATGTCTAAGAAGTAATGTTTCGCGTCCGGGCTCCCTTGTTGGCGATCAATTAAGCGGATGAGTGCGAGATTTTCGGGGGAAGATCAAAAATGCAGCTCTGGGTTGTGAGATAGGAGTTCCAAGTGTTAGACAGGGCGAACTATGACAGCGTCGGTGTAAGGCCCGATTGGCATGACGCGCCGAACCCTAGCGGCGCAGGTCTCTCGGACTTGCTGCGCGTTCTCCGCCGTCGGTCCACAGCCTTTGTTTGCTCTTTTCTGCTCCTCGCTTTTCTCACAACGGGATACGCGCTGCTCAAGCCCGTCACCTACACGGCGAACGCCGTCGTCATGGTCGAACCAAAGATCGACGAGGATGTTTTCAGCGGCATGTCTGATCAGCGCCTGAGCGCTGCAGAAGAAATTAAGATTTCGACGGTCGTCGAGGTCATGAAGTCCCGAAATCTCGCCGAAAAAATCGCATTGGCGCTTTCGGACGATCTCGGTGAACCATCTGGAACGGACGGCAGGTTCCTCGCGTCCGCGCGATCTGCTTTTCAATCTGTTTTCGGCGGCGGCCAAATCGCGGGCGCGTCCCTCAGTGAAGATGATCGTCTCTTTAAAGAAGCAACGGACAAAGTGTTGGCGGACATCAAAGTGCGCCGTGTCTCCAGATCGCGCATTATTGAAATCGCCGCCTCCGCCGGATCGCCCGATGATGCGGTCCGAAAAGCGAATGCGCAGATTGAAATCTATCTCGACACCATGCGTCGCGAACGCCATCAGGCCCGCAAGAAGCGGGTTGAAAATCTGGAAGGTCTCGTCGAGGAAGCACGCCGCGAATTGCTGAACGCGGATCTGAATGTCGCAAAATATATGCGCGAGAATAATCTGATCAGCGCCAGCCAGGATGCGACCGTTCTTAACCGCATCGCCCGGCTGGAGTCAGCGCTGACTGAGGCGACGACGGAAAGTATTTCGCGCTCGCTCAACCAGCTTCTGGAAGAAGAGGCGGAGATCAAAGAACGGCTCGCGCGATTGTCGGTGATTTATGGTCCAGGCTACCCAGAAATCGTCGACCTTCGCGAACAGCTTTTTTCCAAAGAGCTTGAAATTTCTACCGAGCGGCAAAGGGTGATGACGCGGACCCGGAACGCGCGCGCGCAAATCGATGAGAGCGCAGCGGGACTACAAAACGAAATCCGCTCTGTGCGCCGTCAACACTTTGCGGCGCTCGAAGCCAATGCGGGGCTGAAAGAACTGGAGCGCGAAGCGCAGGCGCGTCTTAGCCAATCAAACGGGCTGTCCGAGCAATTGCAGCGCGCAAAGAATGCACTTTATCAGCACCGTGACGATATCAAAGTTATGGCGAAGCCGGTTGTTCCTGCGACCCCGGCGAATTCAGGCGCTGCGGGGCTGATCGCCATCGGCTCGGTTGGTTCTCTGTTCCTGTCCGCCTTACTCGCCTTCGCACTGGAAGCGGTTGATACAAATGTGCGCTCCAGCGACCATGTCCGCGCGTTGATGGGCGCGCCGACGCTTTCCATGATCCCACGCGCGCCCGGTCGGAAGGTGCAAGTAGACAATATCCGCGAGTACTTGGCCGAAAATACGCAGTCTGATTTCACCGAGGCGATCCGAAACCTCTATCTTGAACTGATCTCCAGCGGCGTTTCTCACAACCCGCGTATCGTTGTCGTGACGTCGGTTCTACCGGACGAGGGAAAATCGATCGTCGCGAACGGCCTGTCCGCGATGGCCGGCTTCTTTGACCAACGCGCCATTACGATCAATCTCGACAATGACGCTCGGGGCCGTCCGCCGGTGGCCGCCCAATCGCAGCAATTGGAGGCGGGCGAATTACCTGCGGGCGAGAACGGTTCTTCTCTTTATTCGGTGGAGGGGCCGCGCACCGTATCTCTGCGCGACTTGCCCGGTCAGTTAGAGGATTTGCGAGAGCGGTGGGACATCATCATTGTTGAGGCGCCGCCGATCCTGAAGGCGCGCGACGCCAAAGTGCTCGCTTCCTATGCGGATGACGTGCTCGTTGTGATGGAGTGGGCGAAAACGCCGGCGGGCGCCGTTAAAGCAGCGAAAGAAGTATTCTCCGGCATCGATGTCGGCGTCATCCTGAACCGCGTGAATTTGATGACCCATGCGCGGCTCGCCTACGGCGACAGCGTTCAATATGCGCAACAGTCCAAAAAGAACCGGTTTATCTAGCGGATTATCGTTCTCGCTGTTCTGCATTGGCGGCGTTTACGAGCGCATCCCACTGAGCAACGATTTTTTCGGTTCGATATTGGCGCGAGGCCTCGCGCGCATTGTCGCCAAGACGGCCGCGAAGGGTTTGATCAGCTAAAACTTCGGACAGGGCTCCGGCGAATGCATGGGCGTCGCCGGTCGGAACCAACATGCCGCTTCGCCCATGGTCAAGGAGATCACCGGGACTATAGGGGCAGTCCGTGGAGACGATCGGCAAGCCCGCCGCCATCGCTTCCAGAATAACGTTCGCCCAACCCTCATAATCTGATGACAGGGCGAACACGTCGGCGGTCTCGATCCATGCGCCCGGTTTCGGCGTTAATCCCGGCATTTTGATGCGCTCGGAAAGCCCTAAGGCATCGCGCTGCGCTTCGAGCTTTGCGCGGTCTTCGCCTTCGCCCCAGATTGTCAGCGTCCAGTCCGGAAAATCATCCGCGATTTCTGCGAACGCGTCGATGAGCACGTCAAAGCGCTTCTGTTCCGTAAGACGCCCGACCGCCGTAAGGATCTTGCCGCCCCGCTGATTGCGCCAATCCTCCGGCAGGTTAATCGGGTTTGGGATAATTGTCGTCCTGGGCCGTTGCCGTTCTGGATAATACTCAGCGGCGCCCCGTGTCATTGTGACGAATGCGAAGGCGCGCGGATAGGTACGCGCCCTTGCGGTTCGCCACATGCGATTAAATTGTTGCGCATTCGGATTATTGCGCTCGGATATGATCACCGGCGTGTTCAGGCTCTTTGCGGCTTCGAGCGTCATAATATTGGTTTTCGTAAGAAAGCTGATGACCACGTCCGGCTTGTGGTCGGCGAATGTTTTACGAAGCGCCGTGATGCGCTCATTAGTTCGCTTCAAGGCGCGCCATAACGGTTTTGAGACCGCCGGAAGACCGAGATTGAACAATCTTACGTTCTCCGCGAGGGGATAGAAGGGCGGCGTATCGCGGCCGTCGAAGGTTACGATGCTGACGTTTCTTCCTTCGCCCGCCCAGACATTGGCGATGGTTGTGACCACCCGTTCGCTGCCGCCGGCGCCCAAGGAGTGCAATACGAACATCACCGACGGCGCGGCGTCTTTCTCAGGCGGAATATGGCTGGAGGTGTCGCCTGGCGCGAACGTCATTTGGCGTCCCCCAGTTCGGAGGCTGCGGGCGCTGCATTTGCTTCCGCGTAAAATTTTCGAAAATAAAACCACAATCCGCCGACCCACACGACGCCTAAAATAATGTGGGCGACGTTCGCGCCCATGGCGCCCATTTTCGGCAACAATAAGAAGGCTGTGATGAAGAAAATAACGGTGCTCGCGATGGAGACGTAGAGGATCGGCACTTCCTTACCCATCGAGAGAAGCGCGACGCGCGACGTGGAACCGCATAACACAAGGGCGACCGCCATGATCTGAACGATCAGCAATTGCGCGGCCGGTTTGAACTCGGGACCGACGAATAGTCTCACAAGCGGATCAGCGGCGAAAATCATGGCGACAACGCCAAAAAGTCCAACGCCGGCGAGCATAAGTTCGGTCTGCACGACAACGCGCTTGAATTCCTTCTTCTTTCCGGCAGACCAGAGTTTCGCCACCTCTGGAAACACAACGGCCTGGACCTGGGCGCCTGCCTGTTGCGCAAATTTCGCGACCCGTTTGGCGATATGATAAAAGCCGGCCGCCGCGGGATCGAGCATCGCGCCCACAAGCAAAGTGTCGAATTGCTGCGCGGTGGAGCGGATTGTAACGGAAATGTTCGCAAGAAAAGAAAAGCGCCAAATATTGGAGAACCGCGCCGATACGTCCCCAAGCGGCTCAGCCAGAAAGGTAAGGAGGTCGCGCTGGTGCAACTCGCGCGCAGCCGCGGCCATGACCAGAATCGAGCCGAGCGCCTGCGTCGCCGCCCAGATGATAACGTATGCGAACAACGACCAACCCTGGAAAAAAGCGATCGCGCAGAGCGCCAGACGGATCACCATTGCGATCAATCGAACATAGGCGGCTGTCTTGAAGCGCCCGGTAAGCCTTAAGATGCCGACCGGCGCGCCGTTAATCGCAAACAACAGGACCAGTGAATAGATGAGCGTGAGGTGAAGAGTTCCCGTCTCCCAACCGAACAACTGCTTGCCGAATGTGGCCAGGAAAACCGCTAGACACCAGCCGCCTACTGCAGTCGCAAGGTCAAGCAGGAAGACAAACTTGATCAGCGCTTTCAGATCGTTCTTGCGCGACGCCTCTTCCAGTTCGGCGCCGTACTTGATCATGGGTTGCCAAGTCTGAAAACTGACCAACCGTTCTATCGCCTGAGCGAACACCATCACCAACGCCAAAATACCGTAGTGCGTGGGGCCGAGCGCCCGCGCCGTGAATGCCACCGCGCCGAGATTGAGCGCCACATTTCCGAAATTGCCCGCAAGCAGATGGCTGATATTGACCAGGCGAAGGCGCAACGCGTCCTCGCCGCGCAGCTCGTCGATGACGCGCTTTATTTTCCGTCGGCCAGCCGTCAATAACGTCATCGCAGTTCTTGTAATGATTGCGTCGCCACGGTTTCAGTCCCCCTTCAGATGTCCAGCCAGCGTCGCGTGCTCTGATTGCGAACTTTACGCCACTGGCGCGGACTTTGCGTAAACAACAGAGGTTTTCGGCAAAAGCAAGGGCCGGAATGCACGCTGGCGTTGCGTTAAGAGAGTGGTATAAAAACGCAAAAGGCGGCCGTTCGAGGCCCTTGGGCGCGCGCTCCCGAGTGTCCACACGCCAAATGACTGGGGGAACACCATTGAAAGGCGAGGCGACGAGAGTTTGCTTTCCATACGAGGGAACCGAACGCGGCGGGAGCCATGTGTCGTCCCTGGGGCTGATCCAACATCTCGACCGAAATCGTTTTGAACCGCTTGTCGTTTTGAGCGCGCTCGAAGGCGGCGTTTACGAGCTGTTTCAGGAGGCGGGTGTGCCGGTCATCAAGTCGCCTGTCGCCGCCGGCTTACCCCGCGGCGCCGGGTTCAGCCCCGCGCATATCTGGAAAATTCTGCCCACGGTGAGCCCGCTCACCCGATTTCTTAAAGAGCAGCGCATCGATATCGTTCACACGAATGACGGCCGCAGTCACGCGATGTGGGCTGCGCCGGCGAAGCTCTCCGGCGCAAAACTCTTCTGGCACCATCGCAGCGGACCGGGCGTGCTCGGTCTTCGTTACGTGGCGCCGCTTATGGCCGATCGGGTGGCGTCCGTATCGAGATTTTCATCGCCGAAACCGGGATTTTATTCGGCGGCCAACAAAAACGAGGTCGTCTACAGCCCGTTCGATATCAGCATCCGTGAAGATAGGGACCCCGCGCGCCGGGCGATTATCGAAGAGCTTGGCGTCGATCCGGCGACAAAACTCGTTGGGTATTTCGGCACGTTCAATCAGATGAAGCGGCCGCGCGGATTCGTTGACGCCATCGCCGCCATGGGCGACGCGCACCCTGTTCTTGGATTAATGTTCGGCCCGGACGACGACGAACGGATCGAGGCGGTGAAGGCCCACGCTATCGCAACCGGTGTCACCGATAAGGTTAAATTCATGGGCTACCGTTCGCCCGGTGCGCAATGGATGGCCGGCTGCGATCTGTTGCTGGTGCCGGCGGTGGGCGAGCCTTTCGGGCGCACGCTTGTTGAAGCGATGTTGGTCGAAACGCCGATTGTGGCCACCGATGCGGGCGGGAACCCTGAAGCGGTGGTTCATGAAGAAACAGGGGTGCTGGTCCCGCCGGACGATCCGCAGGCGCTCGCGCAAGCCGCCTTGCGTGTGCTATTTGATCCTGACTTGCAGGGAAAAATTGTGCACAATGCAAGGGAGATGGCGCTTAGCCGTTTCGGGGAGGAAAAGCATGCGCAAAGCATTATGGCGCTTTACGATAGAATGCTGACTGTATGAGTATCGCGATGTTCAATTCCCTTCCGGGCGGAACGCTCGGCCAGTTTCTCAGGGCTGCGTTTTTCGGCTTTCTGGCGAGCAGCCATCTTGGCGCATGCAGCGCGGAAGAAGCCAAAGATATTCCGCCAAGGGAAAAACCGCTCGCATTTCCTGGCGCAATCGGATTTGGAAAACATAGCGCTGGCGGTCGCGGCGGCGAAATTTTTGCGGTTACAAATCTGAACGATTCAGGACCCGGCTCACTGCGGGAATGTATTGAGGCCAATATCCCGCGCGTCTGCGTCTTTCGGGTGGGCGGCGTTATCCGGTTTACGTCGGAGCGCCCCATTATTCGTCATCCCTTCATCACGATCGCCGGCCAAACGGCGCCAGGCGATGGCATATTGATTACCCACAATGGCGGCGAGGAGGGGCTGACCCCAATCGCTATAAAGAATACTCATGATGTGGTGATCCGTCATATTCGTGTGCGGACGGATAAAAAAGGCGCCTCGCGCGGCAGCAACGACGCCTTCACGATTGAAAACAGTTATAACGTCATTCTTGATCATGTGAGCGGTTCTTGGGCGATCGATGAGAATGTCGATAGTTTCCAGGATAATGATGCGGTGACCATATCCTGGTCGGTCTTCGCTGAAGGCATACCGCCGCATGATAAGTGCGCGTTGCTCGGCGGTGACTCAACAAAAGCCCAAAGCCTGAGTTTTCTCTATAACCTTTGCGCCCACAATGGCGACCGGAACCCTGATATTAAATATCCGGATGGCTCCTGCATCGAAGTCGTGAATAACACGTTCTACAATGCTGTGGAGGCCTATGTAGAGATTTGGGAGCTAACCGGCGGGACGCCCGTCAACATCGTCGGAAATTATTTCAAGGCCGGGCCCAATACGGCGGACGACGTTCCTGCGTTAAAACTCGACAAGGTCGACTCCAAAGGCGACGCCAAAATTTACAGCAACGGCAATTTCGTTGATGAGGCATTGGTGTCTGAAACGGAAACGGCGGCGAAGGCCTACACCGGTCAGCCGGTTTGCCCGTTGACCGTAAAGCCGCTGCGGGCTGAGGCCGCGCACCGCCAAGTCGTGAGTCTCGCCGGCGCGTTGCCGCACGATGCTGTTGATCGCCGCATTAGAAACGATGTCATCAATCGGACAGGGGCCATCGCAAAGGCGCCAGGCGAATTACCGCGCTTCGATCGGGGCGTCGCCCTTGATGACGTCGATCAGGACGGCATGGCCGATGGTTGGGAGCGGGCTCAAGGGATCGACGAAACCACTGCAAATCCTTGGGGCGATCAAGACAGCGATGGTTGGACCAACCTCGATGAATATTTGCACTACGCGCATCGCTTGCTCGTTCTTGAGGCGGAACAATAAATGAATTTGGTCTTTGCGGAGAGCTTTCGGCTATGAAAGTGCTTGTCACCGGCGCCGCCGGCTTTATTGGATTTCACACGGCCAAGCATCTTCTTGAGCGGGGCGACACAGTTATTGGATTCGATGTCGTCAATGATTATTACGATCCTGCTCTAAAGGAAGCGCGTCTTTCAATTCTTGACGAAACAGCGAAGGCGACGGGTTCTGAGTATCATTTCTGTCGCCAAAATCTTGCGGATAAGGCGGCGGTTGACGCGTGTTTCGACCAACACCGTCCTTCGCACGTAATAAATCTGGCAGCGCAAGCGGGCGTGCGGCATTCGCTTGTTGACCCGCATTCCTATGTGGAAAGCAATTTGGTGGGCTTCACAAATATTCTGGAGGCGTGTCGTCACCATGATGTCCAACACCTGACTTATGCGAGCACAAGCAGCGTCTACGGCGCGAATACAAAAATGCCCCTGTCGGAACATGACGGGGTCGATCACCCTCTGCAATTTTACGCCGCCACCAAGCGGGCGAACGAATTAATGGCGCACGCCTATAGCAATCTGTTCAAGTTGCCAACGACCGGCTTGCGCTTCTTTACCGTATATGGCCCCTGGGGAAGGCCCGATATGGCGCTTTTTCTCTTTACAAAGAGCATTATCGCGGGCGAGCCAATCAAAGTCTTCAATTATGGGAATCATACGCGTGACTTCACCTATATCGACGATATTGTTGAGGGCGTCGTGCGGGTGAATGATCAGCCTGCGACGCCGAATGAAGAATGGGACGGTGCGAAGCCCGATCCGTGCACGTCGGCTGCGCCCTTCAGCATCTTGAACATCGGCAACAACAACCCTGTGAAGCTAGGCGAATATATAGAGGCGATTGAGGCGGCGCTTGGAAAGCCGGCCAAAAAAGAGATGTTGCCAATGCAGAAGGGCGACGTGCCTGACACATTCGCCGATGTTCAAGAACTCATCGCGGCGGTTGATTATAAACCGAACACGTCGGTGCGCGACGGCGTGAAGGCGTTTGTTGATTGGTATCTCGACTATACAAAAGGTTGATGCGGCTAAGAGCCAATCAAAGAGAGTATTATGCTTGCAAGCCGTGAAGACTGTCTGGCCATTTTACGCTGTCCGAAAACGAAATCGCCGCTTAGCCTTGAGGGTGAGGGACGTCTTGTTTGCGCAGGCGGTGCTGACACTGAAAAGCACGCGTATCCGCTTGTGAATGGGTTGCCTGTCGTCGTTGATTTCCCGAACTCTGTTTTATCTGAGAAGGAAACATTGGCGCAGGCGGCGAAGAGTGTTGTTGAACGAAAGGATTATCGCGGCGTTTCCGGGGTTATCAAACACCTCCTGTCTCCGCCGAAAGCGTCGACGAAGAATAATGTTGCACAGCTCGTCGAGGCGTTCTCGGGACGTGACGAACCTGCGCGTGTCTTGATCATCGGCGGCGGCTCAGTTGGCCAGGGCATGGCGCCGCTCTATGACCATCCGTCGATAAAAGTTTTCAGTTTTGATATTTATGCGTCGCCATTGGTTCAGTTCGTCGCCGACGCTCATCAAATTCCGTTACCTGACGATTATTTCGATGGCGTTGTCATTCAAGCGGTGCTTGAGCACACGCTTCAGCCGCAAATCGTCGTCGATGAAATTTGGCGCGTACTTAAAGGCGATGGGGTCGTTTACGCCGAAACGCCATTTATGCAGCAGGTGCATGAAGCGGCCTATGACTTCACGCGGTTCTCCGAAAGCGGGCACCGCTTTTTGTTCCGAAATTTTGATATTATTGCGTCCGGCGCAAGCGGCGGACCCGGTCGGACGTTCATGTGGGCCGCGGATTATCTTGCGCGCGGCGTGTTTCGGTCGCGTACTGCCGGAAAGCTTGCAAAGCTCGCGGTGTTTTGGGCGCAGTATCTCGATAATCTCATTCCGGAACGCTATGCGGTTGATGGCGCAAGCGGTGTCTACTTTTTCGGTCGCAAAGCGGCGCGTTCAATTTCCGCGGATGAAGTTATTCGCCACTATAAGGGGGCGCAGTAAGGCGCCATCCCGGACCGGTGCTAGTAGACGAGCTTAAGCGTCAGGCCAAACTGTTGCTGATCAAACTCATCAAGCGGCTGATCGGCGTTTCGCTGGCGATACCGGTATTCGCCGAAGATCGACACATGACGCGTGAGCATATATTCAACGCCGAGCCCGGCGCCGAAATCGCGTTGCGTATTATTCGCGGCCGTTCTGAATTCGCGGGTTCGATAATCTAAGTTCGCGCGAAGCAAAAGGTTGTGACGCGCTTCTTGGATCACACTAACGCCAACGCTGGAATCGATGCGGCCTGACGCGCCATTTGTAATCGTCGCAAAGTCACCGCGGAAAAAATTCAACGCCACGTTTGTGCGCGCCCGCGGCCGCCAGGAAAGACGGCCGCTTGCGCCAAAACCTGTAAACTCTTCAAGGGCGTCGTCCTCGAATGAAGCGTCAAAGACGCCGATGCCGATATCGCCTTGCAGACGGTCCGTGATGTCGAGAGCGATACCGGAGCGAATACCCAATGTCGTGCCGTCTCTGTTGACGCCGGTGCGGTCAACGGCGGTTCGGAAATCTCGCGATGTCACATACCCTTCGGTGAAAAAGTCGATGCGGTCTGACAAGCCGACAATGCCGCGAATTGATCCGCGCACGCTTGTGAGGTCGCGGTCGTCATCTTCCGCGCTCAAGAAATTCGGTTGATTAACGCCGCCTTGAATGGAGACGCCAAACCGACCAGGGCGAAATGTATACCCGCCGCTGAAATCCACCGTATTGATGAGCGTCGGCGTCACCGTGATATCGTCATTCGCTTCCGGATCGGTGCGGACTTCGTAGCCGCGCTGAAAACTGGCGCTCAAAAAGCCGCTATGGGATTTTGAGAATTGGTAGCTGGCTGTGCTATCAATGCCGAAAGTCTCGAGGTTATCTTGCGTATTTTCAAGAAAACGCCGAGCCGTCGCTTGCAAGTCCGTATTGATGGTGAGCGCCCCCGCGCGCGTAGCGATTGCGGCGGAAGGATTGATGATAAAGAGGATGTCTTCCTCTTCATTGTCAGGCCTGCCAAAGATATTCGAATTGGCGATTGCGCTGAGATCGAGCCTCGGCGCAACAACCGAATTACCGAAACGAAGCGTGCGCGGTTCATAACCGGGGCGCGGCAGATCCATCACCGACAAAATATCTTCGGATGGTTGCGCCAGAGCGGGAGCGCTAAACGCCGCCGTTGCGCCGACGCAAATAGACCAGACCGCCTTCTGTCGAAGGGACGTACAATGAGTGCCCGCCACGCTGTCTCTCCCTCAGCGGTTGATCTAAAACCAACCCTCGTAAACTCTGATTGTGTCGCCCGGCAGCACGCGGCTTCCCGGGGATACGAGGCCGGTTGTGATCTGACCGTCTACGGTCCGGGTGATCGATATCCGGTCGGTGTTCGCTCTGAATGTTTGCCCGCCAGCCATGGAAAGAGCCGTTAGAACCGACATGTTCGGTTGATAGGAATATTCGCCCGGACGGTTTACTTCGCCCACAATAAAAAACGGACGGTATTTCTGAATCTGCGCGCTGACGCTTGCCTCGCGAATAAGCGATTTTTGCGAAATGCGTCCTTCAATGTCATTTTCAAGCTGCTCGACTGTTTTGCCGCGCGCCTGAATCGGATCGAGCAGGGGCAGCGAAATCGAGCCGGTGTCGCTCACGATGTAATCGCCCGTCAATTCGTCCAGGCGGTACACCGTCACTCGTAATTGGTCGCCCGAGTCGAGCGTGTAGGGGCCGGGGGCCGCTTCGGCGAGGCGCTCGAGATTGGTCGTTGTGCACGCCTGCGCGCAAAGGAATAGAAAGCTCATGATTAGGGCGCGTACGGTCATAATTCGTTTCCTTGATCGTCTTCTACAGATGCCGCATCGCGGCGCTTGCCCGGAAGAATCCCCATGACGCATCATAAACCGGGTTTCGCCGCTGCAACAGCTTTTTCCGCGAGAGCCACGTCATGCGGAGCGGACCGACTTATCAATGTCTCCGCCCGCATTTCGCTTCCCCCAAATGACACGGTTAAAATTGACCGATTCTAGACCCGAAGGCGGGTCCGAGGGCGATGAGAACCGGTGTTATCCAGGCGCGGCTATACATATGCGTCGAGGACATCGAAAAGATCGCCAGAACCGTAAATACGGCGAGGCCTAAGGCCGCTGCTTGATGCCTGCCGTCCCGGAATGCGCCCATCGCGCCCGCAGCTAGGATTGAGAGAAGCCCGACCCAACTGAAAAATGCCAAAAGACCGCCTTCTGTCCACAACAGGAGGTAGGAGTTGTGCACCGGCGCCTCGTGCTCGCTAAAGACGCGGAATTGATCGACGCCGAGGCCGACAATCGCGGTCTCGCCCGTGATCGACCAGGCTTCCTTCATCAAGGCGTAGCGGTCGGCGAACGACCCGACATTTTCAATGTCGCCCGTGCCGACAGCCGAGGTGACCCGCTCCTGGAATGTTGACGGGAGCGGAACGTCGAACAAAAAGAGCGCGGCGACGGCGACGATGCCCGCAGCGGCGACCCTTGGCGATAAGCCGACACCGCTGACGACGCCGAAGATGATAAGTCCCATCAACGTCGCAAAGGTGCCGCTCGCCGATGCGGTGAACACAAGCGCTGTGAAAAGAATGGCGAGGGCGATCAGGAACACCGGCAAGCTAACCGCGCGCTTCAACTTGAGGAAGCATAAGATAGGGACCGTCATTGCGATCATCGCGGCATTGAAGTTTGGGTTACCGAGAAACGAACCGAGCCGGCCGGATCCGGAGTAAAAATTATAACCGAAACGCGTCAGTTCGTCGTAGGAGCCTTCGAAATAGAGGTAGACCAAATAAGCCGAAACTTCCAAGGCGATGATCCCAAGCACAAACGCCTTGGCGTAAAATATCCATCGCTCCCGCGACTGATTCATTAAAATCATCGGTAGGAAGATGAAGCTGAATGTGTATTGCAGCGCCACGGGCAACCAGCGGAGCGGGGCGCCGTTCACAAGGCTGCTGATCAAAAGCCCGCTCAGCATCGCCGCGAAAACGAGGTACCAATACGGAGAAAGAGATCCGAAGGGCCGTGTGGTGAGGCCGCCGCCGATTATAAGAAAAAATCCGCCGAGAATGTAGAAGGCGTCGCTGACGGTAAAGAGGATGTCGCCGGCGCGGAACCATGCGAAGCTGACAAAGAAAATCGCGCAGGCGATTATGGGCCCCGAAAGCCTCCAGAACACATTAGATCGGGGCACGTTAAACGCCCCCTTGGTTATGCGGCCGATACGTCATTACTCCGCGCGCTTTTCAAGTTAGTTTCTTTCTCAAGCCAGCATGATAAATCGCGGCCGATCATCTCGCCAAGCAATTTGAGGTCATCGCGGTAATAAGCCTTCAAAAAGTCCCGAGATCCTGGGTCGAGCGGCGGATATTTCGGCGGGCGGGCGAAAATCCCGCGTGTTTTTTCAAACAGCGGATTGCCGCGCAGGGGTGCAACCGCACTTTTGAAGGGTTTCAACGCCTCACGCATGCCGAGCGGCAAGAGCGCTGCTTCACCGTCATTTTGGCGTTTGGTGAAACCATCTTCCGGAATGTGGGGTTCGACGCCCAGAAAATGCGACATCGCTTTCAACGTCTCTTCCGGTTCATCCTTGATGTCCTCATAGAGAAAAACCTGGATATTCTCCCGAGGGAAGTGATCAAGAAACCGGCCGAGGCTTTCCGCATAGAGACCGCTCTTTAAGAAGCGATCGCTGTGATCGGACGCCTCCATAAAGTATTTCTCTGGCGTGCGCCGCACGGTTCCGCGCCGATACAGCATACAATAATCAGAATAGGCGCGATCGACAGGGTTTCTGAACTGGACAATGAGTTTCGCGTTCGGCAAATCTTTCGCAATACGGTTGGCAGCGTGTGGGTGCGCCAGATAATCAGCGGACTTCTCGCCGATCATGTCGGTTGGCTTTGCTTCTTCGAAAAAGGTCTCGTACCAGTTGGGGCCCCGCTCATACTCCGTACTGAAATAATGCGGCTCCGGCCCGGGAACGAATAGGGCCGGGTTCAGCCCCAAATTGTGCGAGGTCCATGTGGTCGCCGCCTTTACGGCGCCGATCACAATAAAGGCGGGTTGTTTGTCAGGATTCATGGCGAACCCATTATTCTTAACTACGCCGTGGCGGCGACAATGATTTTCCTGAGCGTATGGCCCATTCGCGCCACTTCTTCCAGCGTCAAAGTCGGATCAACCGGCATCAATAGGCTGGAGCGTCCAAGCGCCCTGGCGTTCGGCAGATGCGTCTTGGCGCCGGGACCGACGCCGTCAAACGCTTCCTCAAGATAAATCTCCGGACAGCTCCCGCTCTGGCAAGGGATGCCGGCCTTATTGGCTTCTTCCAGGATAGCGTCCTTCGTCCACCCGCGGGCTAATTGGTCCAAATTCAAGAAGGCGTAAAATTTATAGAATGCATGTCCAACGCCTTCTGCCGGTCGCGTAAGTCGTAGCGCAGGCAATCCATCAAGCGCTTCGAATAAAATCGCGGCGCGCTGTCGCCGTTCTTCTGTCCATAGCGGCAATTTCGAAAGCTGACGTAATCCGATCGCGGCCTGCATTTCTGTCATTCGGTAATTGCTGCCCACGGACGTGTGTATCCACCGAAAAGCCGCACCAGCGGATTGTTCGTGGGTCAGGTCGTAATCTTTGCCGTGATCTTTGAACGACCAGGCGCGGCGCCAAACGTCGCGATCGCGTAAGACGACCATCCCGCCTTCGCCGCCTGTGGAGATAATTTTATCCGTACAGAACGAGAAAACGCCCGCGTCGCCGAAAGATCCGACCGGGCGGCCGTTAAGCGTAGCGCCATGCGCCTGAGCGCAGTCTTCGACGATCTTGAAATCGTGCTTTTTAGCAAGGGCGACAAGACCTTCCATGTCGCACGGATAACCGGCGAGATGCACAGCGAGCACAGCGCGGGTGCGCTCCGTGATGACTGCTTCCACCGTTTCAGGCGTAATGTTCTGGGTGTGCAGATCCACGTCTGCGAATACAGGCGTCGCGCCGCAATTAACGATGCAACTGGCAGAAGCAATGAAGCTGCGCGGTGTCACGATCACTTCGTCGCCCGGACCAATTTCAAGCGCGCGCAGGGCGAGTTCCAACCCAAGCGTTCCGTTGGCGACAGAGATCGCATACGGGGCGTCGCACAGTTCGGCGAACGCTTCTTCAAAGGCGCGGCAATTGTCGCCGTGGTGGAGAGAGTTCACGCGGCCGGATTGCAGGACATCGACAACCGCCGCGATTTCATCTTCGGTATGGATTGGCCAACGGGACCGGATTGGCTCAGACTTTGACCCATGGTCTCTGGCGCTGGCGGGATCGCCCCTGAAACTTTCACTCAGTGTGTCGATGAAGTTCATCTTTACGCTCCCAGCCGCAATTCATCATTGGCGGGTGCAATCGGCGCGCCGGCTTTTTCAGTCTTGATGTATTTTTTGCGTGTATCGGCGACCTCAATTTTTTCAGGTGCAACATTTTGCTTGTTCAGGAGGGCGAAAAGCTCTTTGCGAACCGTCGCGGCGTCGTTGTGCGCCGCTGCTGCGCTCAGAGCCGCAAACGCCTTATTCAGCCGCGTGAGGGGAACAGGTGACGGTTCGGCCTCAAAGACACCATCGATTTCTGAGGGCAGTTGCTCTTCGTCAGAATCAAACAGCTCTTCAAACAATTTTTCGCCTGGGCGCTCGCCGACAATCTCGATCTTGACGTCTTTCCCAGGCGTCAAGCCGGAGAGGCGGATCATGCGCTTGGCGATATCCAGAATCTTGATCGGTTCGCCCATGTCGAGCACAAAAATGCGCCCGCGCCGCGTGCCGTTATCCAGGGCGCCTTGCGTGCTTTGCAATACTAATTGGACGGCTTCATGAATTGTCATAAAGAAACGCGTCATGTCGGGGTGGGTCACCGTTAACGGCATGCGCTGTTTAAGCTGGTGCTGAAAGAGCGGGATGACTGAGCCGCTTGAGCCGAGGACGTTGCCAAAGCGCACCGTCATGAAGCGGGTGTTGCTGTTGTTTTCGGCGCCAGCGAGATCAAGCGCCTGGCAATAAAGTTCGCCGAGACGCTTCGTTGCGCCCATAACGCCAATCGGGTCAACCGCTTTGTCGGTCGATACCTGTACCATGGCTGTCGCATTAAATTTCTGCGCAGCGTCGGCGATATTTTTCGTACCAATCACGTTTGTCTCGACGCCGGCGCACGGATTTTTCTCAACCATCGGAACATGTTTGAGGGCGGCGGCGTGGAAAACGATGTCAAATTGGTATTTCTCAAAGGCATGCATGATCGCGTCGCGGTTCCGAATATCGCACAGCAACGGATCGGCCTCAGCATTAGGAAAGTTACTTTGAATTTCGTGATCGATCGAGTACAGATTAAATTCTGAGGCGTCGAGCAGAACTAGTTTTTCCGGCTCAAGGGAGGCGATTTGGCGGGCGAGTTCGCCGCCGATGCTGCCGCCTGCGCCAGTGACGAGAATGCGTTTGCCTGTAACCGCTCTCTTGATGGCGCTAAGATCAAGGTTGGCTGAGGGACGGCCAAGCAATTCGGAAAGATCGAAGGGGCGAACGGAGACAGCGTCGTCCTGAACCGCGCTCGTCGACGATGCGCTCATGACAGAAAGGCCAAGACTTTTTGCACGGCCGGCGAGATCGACATATTTGCTTTCAGCAACGGCGCTGGCGTCAGCTGCGATGATCAGTTTTTCAGGCTGCTTCCCTTTTTCAGAAAGCTCATTGTACACACGATTTAATGCTTCCAGGCCGCCTCTGATCGGTACGCCCCGGATCGTCCGGCGTAAATCGATTTCCGTTTCGTCGAGCACGCCGATAGGCGTGAAGCGTTCCGAGAGGCCTGCGCCAGCCTGGCGCAATACCATGTCAATTCCATCAGGCGAGCCCGCGATCAACGCCAAGGGGGCTTGTTGAGCGATGTGAGACTGACTGTCGTATCTAAGGCTGTTTTTTAGGCGCGGCGCCAAACGGCGCGCGAGGCGAAGGCTGCACATCCCGATCACGAGAAGCAGCCAGTGCATAAATAGAAACGAGATCGGCAACCGCATGCCCGCGCCCGCCAGATTCAGCGCGACATAAGAAGTCACCGCCGTCAGGGCGGCGGCCAGAATAATCACAGAAAGATCCGTGATGGAGAAAAAGCGCCAGACGCGGCGGCTTACGCCCGTAAAGAAAAAGATCGACGCAGCGGCGACAATCGTGATCGGAACCGCCGTCCACATTTCGGAAAAAATCGTCAGGGAATAGGTGAAGTCGGCTTGGAGCGCAGCCGCGATAAAGAGGGCCATGGCGGCGGCCGCCACGTCCAACGTTAACAAAATGACATGCTTCAGCCTTCGCTTCGCTGTCGTCGAAATGCCTTTTAAGAGCATTGAATCCCCCAAAACTCTGTCCCACACAGGCCTTGCAGCCCCTACACTTTCGCCCAGTCCCTTGATCTGTTTGTTGCTGTTAAGCGCGTCTCTCTTCGCACTGCAGCATTAATGACATTTAACCAAAGTTCCGTCAAACCTTAAGACACTGGAAAGCTAAATCCATGCCTACCGATGGAATAAGTACCCTTAATGGCGGTGTGTGTGATCTTGATCACATGGGAACCGATCCGGCGACAGAAAAATATCGACGCCGAAAGGATCTAGACCCGGCTTTTCTACCATGAGGGGCAAAAATCGTTTATTTGGTTATGCCGGAAGCGTCGTCGCAGCTTTCGGTTGAGAGTTCCGCCACGATCAACGTGGACTGAGTAACATCATGGCCGGCGCATTTGGGACGGAATTACCATTCTGAAAGCAAAAGGACCCGCGCGGATTTCTCAAAATGAACACTCGACAGAGAGATTTCGAATGGCGGCGGCGTTGGTTTGGGTCAGTTAATTTCCGTACCGTGAGAATAAGCCCATTTTCGCCTGCATTCTTCTTGCACTTTAACAAGACCAAAATGGCGCAACCGTTTTTGCAGAATCCTCGTGCATTTGCGGCGGTGGTCATTTAGGACGCAAATGTCGGGGAGCGAGAGAGCATTCAGAGCAATGGTTAACGGCGCGCAAGATTTCTCAGCCGTCAGCGCTTCGACGCGAAAGGTGCAAATTCCGCGGCGCGCCGGCGACAAGCTGCTCCATATCATTACAGGGCTGAATGTGGGCGGCGCCGAAACTATGCTCGCCAAACTCATCGAAAACCGCGCGCATATGAGCGTTCAGATGGAGCAGGAAGTTTTGTCGCTTCTTACGCCCGGTCCGTTAGCGGAGCGGCTCACGGCCGCGAAAATCCCCGTACATACGCTAAATATGAGGGCTGGCGTCTTAACGCCAAATGCGCTGGTGCTGCTCAGAAGCGTCATTAATGCAATCTCGCCCGACCTTATTGTCGGCTGGATGCATCACGGCTTCATGGCCGCATGGACAGGGTCGCGTATGGTGAGCCCCCGGCCGCCAGTCATCTGGAATGTGCGTCATTCGATCAGCGACATTAGAGATGAAAAATTTACTACACGGATGATATTGCGCGCGGCTGCAAAAGTGTCTGGATCAGCGTCGGCGATCATCTACAATTCCGCTGTCGCCCGGTCGCAATATGACGCCATCGGATTTGATAATCGGAGAGCGGCGATTATTGCGAATGGATTTGATTGCAACCAGTTTAAGCCTGATCCATCGGCGAACGCCTGGCTCCGGCCGACTTTTGGTATCGCGCCCGATGTTCCCGTTATCGGAATGGTCGCGCGATATCACCCCATGAAAAATCCTGGCAATCTCATTAAGGCCGTTGCGGCGGTGCGCGAAACAGGCAAGGACGCGCACCTCTTGATCGTCGGGAAGGGGATGGACACGCTTCCCCCTGAAGTCGATCGCTTGGCGCGGACGCTCATCCCCGAAAATCGGATCACGCTTGAAGGCGTGCGTTTCGATATCCAGCAGATTTTGGCGGGCGTCGACCTGCTGGTGTCGCCGTCCGCTTGGGGCGAAGCGTTTCCAAATGTACTCGGCGAGGCGATGGCCTGCGGCGTTCCTTGCATCGCGACCGATGTGGGCGACAGTAAGGCGATCATTGGCGAGGCGGGCGAAGCGGTACCGCCGCGCGATCCTGAAGCGCTTGCGCAGGCGATTGGGCGAATGCTCGATTTGAGTGAGGAAGAGCGTAAAGCGCTCGGGCAGCGCGGCCGGGCGCGGGTGCAACAGCATTATTCGATACCGACGATCGTCCAGCAATATTCTGATCTCTACGAATCTGTGCTCGGTATGCGTGATCGATCTGCGCCCTTGACGGCGCAAGGGGTGGCGACATGAAGGTCATCGTGGTCGCCAGCCTCACTTATTCGCTGCTGAATTTTCGGCGGGCGCTTCTGACTGAAATTGTTGAAAGCGGCGATCACGAAGTTATCGCTTGCGCCCCCGAGAATGATCCGGAAATTATCGCCGAGTTGAATGCGATGGGCATTCGATTTGAGCAGATTCCGATGCAGCGCGCATCGACAAATCCTGTTCGCGATCTGCAAACGCTTTGGCGATTGCACCGTCTCTTTCAGCGCGAAAAACCCGATATCGTGCTCGCTTATACGCAAAAGCCGATCATCTATAGCGGTATGGCGGCGCGCCTAACGCACGGCGCTCGTTTTTTTGCGATGCAGACCGGCCTTGGCTTCACGTTCGGTGAGCAAAACAAGAATAATCTTCTGCGCACCATTGTTTCGTTCCTGTACCGGATCGGGATCAAGAAGGCGGAGACCGTGATCGTCTTCAATAGCGATGATCATGAGGAAATGAACAAACACGGGATACTGCAACCCAACCAGCCAGTCGTACAGGTCGCGGGATCAGGTGTCGATAAAGAACGGTTTCCACAAGCGTCGCCGCCTGACGGTGACCTCGTCTTTCTGCTGGTCGCCAGGCTTATGATTGATAAAGGCGTCTACGAATTTGTGGCGGCGGCGCGGTCAATCCGCGCGTCAAATCCGAATGTCCGCTTTCAAATTTTAGGTCCGTTCGATGCGAACCCGGCGAGTATCAGGGAGGCGGACCTCGCCGCTTGGCGCGAGGAAGGCGTTGTCGACTATCTGGGCGAGACGCGCGATGTCCGCCCGTACCTTGCGGCGTCCAGCGTGTTCGTTTTGCCCTCCTTTCATCGCGAAGGGTTGCCGCGATCAATTCTGGAGGCGATGTCCACCGGGCGCGCGATTGTCACGACACATATGCCTGGATGTCGTGAAACCGTGATCGAGGGAGAAAACGGCTTTTTAGTTCCACCGCAAGATGCGCCCGCGTTGGCGGCGGCGATGCAAAACTTTGTCGATGATCCGACGCTGGCGACGCGTATGGGCGCGCGGTCGCGCCAACGCGTGGAAGAGACATTCGATGTCCGCCTCGTCAATGATCGCCTCCTGAAAGTGATGGGGCTACGCGCCTCGACTAGTGAAGAACGTCAGTCCTTTTTGAGCGCTGATCGATACATCGTGAAAGCCACGCCGCTGCAGCGCATTATTGATGTCGTCGCCGCGCTTGCGGGATCAATTCTGTTCTTGCCGCTGATTATCATCGTCTACGTCGCCGTGGCCCTGTCGATGGGACGGCCTGCGCTGTTTAAACAGATGCGCGGCGGTCGCGGAGGACGAGCCTTTCAACTGGTGAAATTCCGGACAATGACCGATGAGCGCGACAGCAATGGCGATCTCCTCAGTGATGAGGAACGCACGACGCCGCTCGGGAAATTTCTTCGCCGCAGCCGTCTCGACGAGTTGCCGGAGCTCTGGAACATTCTTCTCGGCGAGATGAGTTTTGTGGGGCCGCGTCCCTTGCTGCCGCAATCGCCTTTGAACCAGAGGGAAGAGGGGGCGTTGCGTTTGAGCGTCCGCCCCGGGCTGACCGGGTGGGCGCAGGTGAACGGCAACACATTGTTAAGCGACGACGATAAACTCGCTCTTGATTTATGGTATGTAAAAAATTCATCGCTTGGCCTTAATTTCAAGATTGCTTTGAAGACAATTGGCGTCGTCTTCGGGGGCGAACAGGTGAACAAGTCGGAATTGGAAAGCGCGTATGAAGGCGATTCTGGTCGGAGCCGTTGAGTCCACGCGGCTCGCATTGGAGGTCATTAACGCCGCGCCTGATTGGGAAGCGGCGGCGGTGATCACCTTGCCGTTGCGGCTCGCAAAGCGCCATTCCGACTTTGTCGATCTGCGCCCGCTTGCGGAGAAAGCTGGCGCGGAAATTATCGATGCGCCAAATTCCAACGCCCCCGAAATATTGGACCGCGTTCGCGAGATTGCACCGGATGTCACTTTTGTGATCGGTTGGTCTCAGATATGTAAACCGGAATTTATTGAAGCCGCCGGCGGTAATATTATCGGATATCACCCCGGACCCTTGCCGCAATTACGGGGACGCGCCGTTATTCCGTGGACGATCCTTCTTGAGTATCCAATCACAGGATCGACACTTTTCTGGCTCGACGAGGGAATGGACTCCGGCGATATCCTGGCCCAGGAATTTATTCACGTCGCCAATGACGAGATTGCGACGACGCTTTACGAAAAACACCAGCAAGCGCTGGGGCGCATCTTGGCGGATGGCCTCGCTTCAATCGCATCGGGTGCGCCGCGACGCATCAAGCAAGACCATCGTTACGCCACCTGGACAGCGAAACGCACACCTGCGGACGGCGAGATCGATTGGCGCGCGCCGGCGCAGGATGTCCTTAAGCTCATTCGCGCGACAACGCGGCCCTATCCGGGCGCGTTTACACGGCGCAATGATGAAATCCTGGTGATATGGTCTGCGGAACAATGGCCGGCGCAGGACCGTCACGCGGCGTCGCCCGGACAGATTATTTTACGCGATGGTGATGGTTTCGCGATTCAATGCGGTGACGGCGCGCTCTGGGTGACGGATTGGACATTGTCAGGCGCGGACAATTTACGCGTTCATGCTGTGTTCGGGCGCAACGGTTAAGTGGTTGAAGTAGACGCAAGGCCGGTAGCGGCGAAGAAAGAGGGCGACGAATGCGGATATTGGTGATCGCGCCGCATGCAGATGATGAAACGCTGGCGATGGGCGGGACAATCGCGCGCCTTGTTGCGGAAGGGCACGATGTGAGCGTCGCCGTGATGACGGGCCATGGCGACGATCCTCATCCGATTTTTCCGCGTGAAAGTTTCGAGCAGGTGCGCGCTGAATTCAAAGAGGCGATGGCGGCGCTTGGCGTCAAATCTCTTTTGTTTCGCGAGTTACCGGCTGTGGTAATGGCGGATCAGCCGATCCACGCCATCAATAGCGTGACGAAAAGCGTGATTGAAGAAACGCGTCCGGAGCGGCTCTACGTCCCATTTCTTTTTGATCTGCACCGCGATCACCGCGAATTATTCTATTCCTTTTCGGTGCACTGGCGATCCTATCTTCCGATGGGTCAGGCGATCCGGGAGGTATATTGCTATGAAACGCCGTCGGAAACACACCTGTCAGCCCCGTATCTTGAGCCGGCTTTTGCGCCGAACACTTATGTGAATATTTCGGATTATCTGACCGCAAAGATGAAAGCAGTCGCGTGTTACGATAGCCAACAACAGGCGGCGCCCTTACCGCGCTCGACGCAAGCGTTGACGGCCTTGGCGCAATTGCGCGGTTCCCAGATTGGCGTTGAGGCGGCAGAAGCGTTCGTCCTCGTACGGAAACTCGACATCTAGGTTTCGAGGCCTGCGAGCGCGATTAATTCGCGCAGGTCGTCGATCGTGACTGCCGCTTGATGGTTCGCCGGGAAGGCGCGCGATTGATCGTGAATATTGCGACCATTGTCTCTTAGCATCACCGTCGTCCAGCCCAGTTCATTGGGTCCGACAAAGTCATGTTTCGGATTATCGCCCACATAGAAATAGCGGTCGGCGGCGTGCGCGCTGATCGCAAGCGAATAACATGTCGGATCGGGTTTCGCCGCGCCAATTTCTTCGGAGATTGCAACACTTAGGGCGTCGCCCAAGCGCAATGCCTCCATTTTCCGGCGCTGCGTAATGCTTCTCCCGTTCGTGACGATTGAAAAATTGTAATTACGCTCTCTAATCCAGGAGAGAAGGTGCGCCGCGTCTTCGCTAAGCGTAATCGCCGGGGAATGGGCGCGCATTTGCGTTATCAAATCGGCTTTTTCAGCGTCGTTTACCCCATATTCGGCGCATACTGTCCCGATCGCGTCACCTGCGCCGGCGTCAAAAAGGCCCTGCAACTTTTCATGGGCGTGCTCTGCGCCATGCGAGGCGCGCAGGCGGGCGCCGACCCACTCAAAACACGAGGCGACATAATCGCGCTCCTTGTAAAGCGTATCGTCAAGATCAAAAACGAAAGCGGCTTGCAGGGTCATTGGCGTTGCGTGATGATTTCAGCATCGTAGCGCAACATGATCGCGCCGTCGCGCCAGTCGTGAAACACATCGATCGCCTCGGCATTTAAATATTCGCGCAGAAGCCATGCTTGGAAGTCGGCGCCGGCGCATCGGGTCAAGGGATATCCGCCGCCAAATCGCGGATTAACTTCGATATAGTATGAGCGGCCAGTCTCCTCGTGTCGGAACAGTTGAACCGTTAGAACGCCGCGCGCGCCCTCAAGATGGGCGAAGCTATCAAACAACTGATCGACAATGTCATTTTTACAAGCTTCGCCTTTCGAAACCTCGCCGCCGCGCACTTCCAGACGTTTGCGCGGCACGGCGCACTTCAGATCGCCGTGACGGTCAAAATAGAGATCGCATGTGAATTCGGCGTGTGTTCGATGGTCTATATATTCACAGAAGATATTCTTCTCATCTTGCAAAATAGCGGGTGTCAGATCCTTTTTACTCTTTAGAAGCTGCGCCCCTGCGCTCAGCGATCCGTCATACGGTTTGACAAAAACCGGAAAGTGCAAAGTGTCTCGCGCATAAAGATCGGGCGTTGGCAATCCGATTTCCTGGAAGAATGCCGCTGTGGCGCGCTTGTCAGCGAAGATATCCACCAAGGGCGTCGAACAGACGAGCGCCTCGATGCCGCGAGCGCTCAGCTGCGCGCGCATCTTTGACAGAACGCCCAGCTCCGGATCAATCGTTGGCACAATCAATCGAATGTCGTTTTCGTCGCACAGCGTTAGGAGCGCCTCTTTGTATTGTGGGTCGCTGACGCGGGGTAGTTTGAATGACGCGTCCGCCGCATGGCATGCCGCGCTAAATGCAGGCGCCGCATCGGCCGCGAAAATTTTGCACCCTTTATGGGCGAGCGCGGCTTCCTGAAATCCCCTCAAGAGAGAAACGCGCCTGCCTGCGGAAAGGATAAGAACGTTCGGCATAAAGTGGGGCTCGCGTTTGGGGTGCTTGTAACTTCTCGATTCCGACATCGCCCGCAAGCCTTTTATGGACAAAAATCAATCTTGCGGAGCGACCGTGAGTATTAAGTGCAGGGTTCTTGCCGAAATTTGCAATAGAACGGTCTGTTTTTCGTCTCGCACTGGCGCAAAATGTCTTAAGGCGATCAAAATTTCCAAAAGAAATGAACGCGCTGGGGCATGCTTTTAGAAAGGCATAACCAAGATTACCAAACGCTTAACATCGGAAATGTATGGTCTTGAAAATCAATTAAACCGTGGACGAATATTTTCCCTGTCATTTTTTTAATTCGTCCATGGATCGAAAAAATTTCCGACTTCATCTATCTCATCACGGCGCTTTGGTTCTGCTTGGCGCACATCTCGATATCAATTTGTGTGATGATAATTAAATAAATTCAGCAACTTGTCATCACGCAACCAATTTGGCGATGCATCAGTAAAATACAAGGAAAAATACGAGGGGCGGCTACTGAGTATCTTGATACAAAATTGTGATGAATTGTTCGAAAAGACGTTAGCAATTTTATAAGAGATGCCGCCATCTTATCTCCTGTGACCCAAGGGCGGAATGCGTTGATAAAGAAATCCCACACAACAAATCGCGATTTGGGCGCTGGCGTATCGAGCGTAGGAGAGGGAATCTGAAGAAAGAGAATTGAGCGATACGCATCAAGCTTCCTTCGGGGGAGGGAATTCACGCCGGCGGTTCTGACGCCGGCCTGTCGAAAACCTTCATGTAATTTGTAAAGCAGGGTCAAGAAATGTTTTGTACTAGTAAGGCTGTCCAGCGCCAGATTCTCGTTGGTCTGTTCTCCGTAACGACGATCGGCGGCGCGTCGGCGCAACAGCTGGCCTTCCCGACAGCCGAGGGCTTCGGGCGGTTCTCCGCCGGCGGGCGCGGCGGCGACGTCTATATCGTCAGTAATTTGAATGATTCAGGCGCGGGCAGTTTGCGCGCTTGCGTCGAAGCGAGCGGGCCGCGCACTTGCGTGTTCACCGTCAGCGGCGAGATCCAGACCCAATCACGGATCACGGCGCGCAACCCCTATCTCACGATTGCGGGACAAACCGCGCCTGGCGACGGCGTCCAATTGTCTATTCGCAATAGTCCGAGCACCACATCGCCGATCAGCATCGCCACGCACGATGTCGTCATTCGTCATATCAGTTTGCGCCCTGGTCCCTCCGTCCAGCGTTCAAGAAATGTCGATGCGATCTTGATCGATGGTCAAAACATTATTCTCGACCACGTCTCGATGGCGTGGGGCACCGATGAAAACATCGACATCACCGGCAATAACGGCACGCTGGGCGGCGCGATGGCGCCGAATTCCAAGAACATCACCATTCAATGGTCGATGATTTACGAAACACTGTTCCGGTCAACGCACTCCAGCGGCAATCACAGCCGGTCAACGATTATCGGGCACGCCTCGCAGGAAGTAACCTTCCACCACAATCTGATCGCGCACGCTAACCGCCGGAACCCTAACCTTGGCGCCACGGGTCAAATCGATTTCATCAATAACGTGACTTACAATGCGAAGGACTATCACGCAGAGGTCTATAACCGACACGGCACCTCCAACACGAACTGGGTCGGCAATATCGCGATCGCAGGTCCGAGCACAGGCAAGCGCCGCACAAATTATGCAGTCAACCTGTTCTTCAATAACGGTCTTGGTACGCACCGGTTCTATCTCAGAGACAATCTGGATCTGAACAGACCGACGCCGGATCTTGATCAGCGTTTAATCATGGACCCGAAAGATTGGCGTTTCCTGAGCGACTCGCCAGTTGGATATGGAACATTGTCCCTAAGCAACGCCTCCATCACGGGGCCGCAGCAGGCCTATAAAGATGTATTGGCGTTCGCCGGAGCGACAAAGCCAGGCCGCGATTCAACGGATGCGCGCATCGTTAATGAAGTGCGCACCTGTTCAGGGAGCTTGATCGACGATCCGTCGGAGCGCGGCGGTTGGCCGACGTTGAACAGCGCAGCCGCACCCGCCGATATTGATAATGACGGCATGTCGGATGCTTGGGAACAGGCGAACGGCCTCGACCGTAACAATCCGAATGACCGGAACGGCGACAGCGACGGCGACGGATATACGAATCTTGAAGAGTATCTGAATGAGCTCGCCGGCGATAACGCCGGATCGCGCGTCGGGCAGGGAACCGGCGCGGATGCTGATCCGACTTGCGGATACATTTTCTCCTCCGGCCGTCATGTCGAAATTCTAGAGTTCGACATCACGCCGCAATCGGTGCGTGCCGGTGAAACCGTCACCATCACATACGACGCCGTCGCCAATTCCTGTAAGAAAAGCTGGGATCGTGCGACGTCCAACATCATCACTGGCGTTGATCAAGTTGTTGTCGATGCGACGACGAGTTTTGATTTCCAGTGCGTTTCAAGCGGTAACCCCGACTGGCGTAATATTCATGTCTTTGTAACGCCCGACGGCCAGATGCCGTTGCCGGATATTACGCTGACTGCGGATCAAAGCTCCTATAATGTAGGTGACGACGTGACGCTTTCCTGGGTGTCGGGCGAACCCCGGAACACGCAGGCCGGCGAGTGCGTCGCTTCCGGCGGTTGGGACGGCTTTAAGACCGTTATCGGTCAGGAGACGTTCCCGGCTCGATATGACGGTGAATATGCGCTGACCTGTACGGGACCTGGCGGATCGTCCACTGAAATTATCAACATCAGCGTAAATGGCGGTGCGCCTGCGCCCGCGCCGCAACCGTCGCCGCAGCCGAATCCGCC
>CAWUIM010000040.1:0-28096 GCA_963922595.1 uncultured Parvularculaceae bacterium | reverse complement strand
GCGGCGGCGCCGACGCTTCCGGCGAGGATCAGCGCCGCAGTCTGCAAAAGAGCGCCCCCTGCGGTTCCGCTGGGCGCCGTTAAGAAGGCTCCGGCCCCAAACGCTGCGCTCAGAACGCACAGAGAAGACGTGTAATTGGCGCGCCAACGAAACGGCCGCGAGGCGATCTTCTTTCCGGCGCGGTAATCATGGCGCAAGCGGCGGCAGCAATAGAGGGCGCCAAGGACCATCAATACCCAGACGCCGGCGCGAAGCGGATAGGTTCGCCCGCTGAAGACGGCGATAAAGATCGTGATGCCGGCGATCAGGGCGAGGCCGGAGCCGCCCCAGCGCGAGAGCACGTCTATGAGATGAAGGCGTGCGCTTCGCGACAGGCGTGATCGGCGCCGCTGGCGCGCAGACGCAGCGCCCATCGCCGCCGACTTCGCGCGGTCTTGCAGGTCGCGAATTGTTGGTGCGTCCGAGGTCATTAATTTCCGTCAAAACTCAGGTTACCGCATTGATTTTCATACCGACCTGAAGCCGTTAACAAGAAGTTAACGCCGCTCATATTAACATCAAAAATGACTGTGTTACGCCTTAAGCGGAGCAACCGGGCGATCGCCCTGGAGGAATAGAATGCGAAAGATCTTATTGGCGCTTTTTCTGATGGGGACCGGGCTGTCGACGTCCGGATGCGTGTTGGGTCTCGCCGCCGGCGCCGGCGCGATCGCCGTGGATGAGCTGAACGAGAAGGACGGGAAATTCGATCCGCTGGAGGAAGCCTATGACGGCGACCCATCAACCGCGGGTCCGCTTGATCGCGAGGACAAATAAGCGGCGCTAGGCCAAAAAATGCGGGCCGCCGACGAGAGCGGGCGATGCCGGCGGCCCGGAGACGCTAAACCTTTGTGAGGCGCACGTCTTGCTCGTGATCGTCCATGGGGGACACCATCAACGATCCCTACTTAAGCACCGCAACGGGAGACGTTTGCGGCAAGAATACTTTACTGGCGGGCCCCAGGTTTGTCTGTGGGGCGGACTTCACACTGGCGTGACAATCGGAAAATGTGATCGGCGAGACGCGCGATCATCCTGAAGGAACTGTAAATCTCGCCTGTCGCGTTCTATCGGCTGCGTTGGTAGTTCGCGTCGATCTCTATACCGAGCTGCTGTAATTCGCCCCGAAGCACGAGCGCGTCCAGATTAAACGGATCGATTCGAAGCGCGTCGACAACGTCTTCGGCTGCTTCTAGATTATTGAGAAGCGCCTTGTGCGCTTTTGCCCGCGCCACAAGGCCGTCGGCGCTTTTAAAGCCTTGCTCCGCCGCCGCATCTATCGCGCTGATCGTCTGTCCCCAACGTTGATTGGCCGCGTTAACGATACCGGCGGTGAGGCTGAGCTCGCCAGCATTCGGCGCCAATTGAATGGCGTCATTGATGGCTTCGTCCGCATACTCCGCGGCGCCGGCGTCGAGCCAGGCGATCGCCGCCTGTTCAAGGTAACGCGCTCGCAAGAGACCGTCGCCGATATCTTTGCGCTCGGCGATCTGCATGAGGCGCACCGCCGCCAGTTTCGGAAACCCGGCAGCGAGATCGCCAACCGCCTGACAGTGGAGCGCCGCGGCGCCGCCGCCTTCAGCCGCCCACTTTTCAGCATAGTCACGGCCGGCTTGCGGATCGGCGCCGACAAGGCTGGTGCATGTCCGGTATTGATCCCGCTCGATGGCGCTTTCCAGCGCCAGGTCATCGAACGGATTAAAGGGCGCTTCCGGCGTAAAGGCGGCGAGCGTGATTGCAGCGACAAAAAACTTCATGGCGAAAGGTTAAACGAGAAAATCCCGGCGAAAAAGCGGCGAGTCTTACTCTGCAGCTTTCAGAACGGCTTTTCTTCTCTGTTTCGGCGGCGCTGGCTGTGCGCCGTCCGATTCCGGCTTCCGGGCTGGTTTGCCGGAGGGCGCTGTTTTCGCCGCCGGTTTCGCCGACGTTTTTTGCCCGTCCGGCTTTTCCGCCGTGGAAGCGGAGGCCGGCAGATAGCAGGTCACGCGCGTGCCTTCGCCTTCGGCCGATTCCATGCGGACCCAGCCGCCGTGGAGATCCACGAAGCGCTTAACGAGGGCGAGACCGATCCCGGCGCCGGCGCTCGGGCCGCGGCTTTCAAACGGATCGAACGCCTTGGGCTGATCCTCGGGCGACACGCCCCGGCCGGAATCCTGAACCCACAAGCGCACAAGACCAGGCGCGCGGTCAGCGCCCAAGGTCACGTGCCCTTTCGCATTGGTGTACGCAAAGGCGTTCGATAGAAGATTGAATAGGACCTGCTTGAGCCGTTTTTCGTCGGCGACGATGGCGCCGATGTCTTTAGGGCATTCGAGCTTCAAGGCGACCTGCGTATCTTCCGCTTTCAGGGCGGCGTAAGTGGCGGCGCTCTCAAGCAGCTCGCGAATATCCATCTCCGCCAGATCGATCGACATTTTGCCGGCGTCGATGGCGGCGAGATCAATGATGTCCGTAATCAGATCGCGTAAATGGTGGGATGCGGAAAGAATACTCGCCACATAATCTTTCTGGCGATCGTTCAGGACACCGAACATTTCATTGTCGAGCATCTCGGCGAAGCCGACAATGGTCGCAAGCGGCGTCCGCAATTGGTAAGAGACGTGATCGACAAATTTCGATTTTTGCCGGTCAATATCTTCCAGCAGCGCGTTTCGCGCTTTCAGTTCCTTTTCGCGTTCTTTGGAATCCGTAACGTCGAGAAAATGAACGAGCGTTGCGCCGTCGGGGAGAGGTTCGGTTCCGTAACTCAAGGACCGCGCGTCGCTCAGCACCATGGCGCCGTCCTCGATCGGATTTCTGTCATCCGGCGACATGGAGATCGTGCGTCGCTTGATGGCGTCGAGACCGTCTGCGCCGTGCGTGATTTGTCCCTCCATGAGGGAAATGACGCGATCAATATGCGGCGCAGTATCCAGTTGGCTGTCGTCAAGGCGCCAGAGCTTCTGAAAGGCTTCGTTATAGAGACGGAGCGCGCCGTCAGACCCGAAAACCGCGACGCCTTCTGACAGATTGTTGAGCGTCGCGTGCTGCACGCTCAGTTGTGTGTTAAAGCGCGCTTCCAGTTGTATCTTCTCGGTGACGTCGTCGAACAATGCGAGCACGCCGCCAAGCGGATGGCGCGCTTGGGCGACGCGCAAAGTGCGTGCGTCCGGCAGATGCCAGATATCGTCGGGCGCTTCGCCGTCGCGTTCCGAACCGGGTTCTGAAAGCGCGCCCGTGTAAAGCGCGAGCTGGCTTTTTTTCCAGGCGCTATAGTCAGCGGGCTCGGGCAGCTTGCCCGCCTGGCGCAGCTTGTCGAGCAGCTCGCCATGGGTTGGGCGGCCGAGAAGGTCGACGTCGTCAAGCGCCCACAATTTCAAGAAGGCGTTGTTGTAATAGAGAAGCTCCTGCGACCCGCCGAACAAAGCGACCGCGGAAGGGATCTGATCAAGCGTGCGGCGGTTGGCGTCAATATGTTGTTTAAGGTCCGTACGCGTCTTATCGAGCTCGGTGATGTCGCTCGCGAACCCCCCGATAGCGGCGTCGCCCGCCGTGTGCATCGGCGTCTCGCTTACTTTCAGAACGCGCCGCTCGCCATTGATGTTGACGAAGACGCGCCCTTCGACAGTGCGTTTTTCGGCGGCGGCTTTTTCTGCAATTTTTCTGACGGCGGGATCGAGTTCGGTTTGGTCTTTGAGCACAGCGCCTGTCGTGGGCGCCTCGACTGCATCGGCGTAGGCCTTGTTCACCCAAACGAGGCTGAGATCGGCGCCGCGGCGCCACGCAGGCAACGGCGCACGTTCCAGAAAGTTCAGAGCGCCGTGCAGGTCGGCGGTGCGCTCATGAACTTTACCCATGATGCCCGTGTCTTCGGCCATGCGGGCGGCCGGGTCGGTGAGCCACAGGGCGACCTGTCCGCCGGCGACGCGGCCATCGGCTTCGATGGCGCGTCCTTCGGACGTGACCACTGAGCCGGAAAAGGCGATCCCATGCGCGCGCAGCTCATGAACTTTTTCGCGAACGGTTTTGATGTCTTCCGACGGCCCGTCATCTTCGAGCGGCAAATCGCTCAGTGAATCGAGAAGCCGGCCCACAGGAGAAATATCGCCTTCCGAGGGACCGGAAGAAAACGACATCAGGGAGGCGAGGGCCGCTGGGCCGCCGAGCACTTTTGGATCGCCCCATCCCGCTTCAATGGCGTTGTAGTCGTCTTCCCAAACCAGCACGAGTCCGGGGTGGGCGGAGAGAACGGCGTCTGCTTTCTCCAGTTGGGCTTCCATCTCGGCGAGCTTCAGCGACCAATCGACGGACTGGTTGCGCGAGGCTGCGGAAATGCGCATCGCCCACGCGACGGCAGCGAGGGCGAGACCGATAGCGCCGGCGGCGCCGACAATCACAGGATCGAGGCCGCGCAACATGGCGGTGACGCTCGCGCCGCCCTGCAGTTCAGCAGCGATGGCGGCGGAAGAAGAGCCGGTGACGAGCGACAGCCCGCCGAGCGCCGCATGGCGCGCCCGCTTAAGCTTCATCATTGAGAAATGCGCGCGCAGCCGCATATTTTCCGCCGTCCTTAACCCAGTAGCTCCGCAACCAGCGTGCGGCGCAAAATCGATCCCCCAATTGGATCGCCGCCCCCCATATATGGAGGTGCGCATGCGTAATAAGACAATATGTACTGTGTTCGTCGGTGCGCACTAGGCCCGGACCGATTTTTTTCCAGGGAAATGGCCTTAAGTTTTCAACATGTGGGCCTAGTTTTGCGGGTCGGGCTCTTCTTCTTGTTTTTCCTGATCTTTTTTCCTCGATCCCCCGAAAATTAGATTGATCGCCTCGTTCGCGATCTCCTCTTCTGCGGTGGGCTCGTCGGTGGTCTCGGCGCCTTCTTCTTTAGGTGCGCCGCGCCCGCCGATCAGCCCCTTCAGAACGGCGCTCGCGGGATCCTCATCCTCGCCATTTTCGCTGTCGCCGCCGCCCAGCGCCCCGCCGATCAAATCGCGCACGCCGCTTTCCACACGATCCTTCACGAGAGATTCGGCGTCAAGGCCGTAGCTCGGTTTTGAAAAGGTGCCGCCGACGCGCAGCGGGATGGCGATGCTGCGGCCTTCGGTTCCGTCGACCGATGTGGACGCCCGCGGCGACAGGCGCAAATCGATCGTCTGCGCTGGCAAGTTGATTGTCCCGCCGCCGGTCATCGTCAGATAAGGGCCGTCAAGATTGATGGTCGGCAAGGTCATTAAGCCGTTTTTGATGTCAAAATTACAAAGGAATTTCGAAAAATCCGTTGTTTGATCATCGCCGCGAGCCTCAGTGATCACTGACGCAAGCGCGGCCGGATTAAGACCCCCTTGCAATGACGCCGCTGCGCGCGCCATCTTCGCAATATTAAGACCCTTGATGGCGCCGTCCGCAAGGTCGAAGCCGCCGTCGCCGTCAATCGAGTTCATGATCGCCGCCTGACTGGCGCCCGCGGCTGTGAAGTTGATGTTCATTTGGCCGATGCCGAGGAGGCGATCCGTCTTCAGCATATCGAGCGACAAAGGTTGCGCCTGAACTGCGCCGAGATCGAAATTGCCTGAAAATGACGGCGTGGCGCTGCGCGCATTTACAACAAGCCGGCCTGAACCCGCCCCGCCATACATGGCGATTTCCGGGATATCCGCAACCATTCGCCCGTTCGCGATTGTCAGTTTCATCTGTGAGCGGTCTATCTTCATCGCATTCAGTAAAATCTTATCCGCTGCTATATCAAGATTGGCGTCAATGTTGCGCAAGCTTGTGAAATCCATCTTCGCTTCCGACCAGGCCGGGAAACCGCCGCTGGTCTCCGCAGGCGGTGGCATATAAGGGCGCAAATCGAGCAGGGAAGTGGAAATGGCGCCGACCGCCTTCGGCTTGGCGCCGCTCCAGTCCAGGGTCAGATCGCCGTCGGCGTTGATTTTGTCAAAGGTGATCTCAGCGCCTGAAAGCGCAATTTTTGTGGGGCCGCCAACGGCCTGTCCGTCGAGAGCGAGATTGTCGAAGCCCGGCGCTTCTTCCAGCGCTACATCAAAAAGGCGCGCGAGCGCCGGCAGGTCGGGCGCATTGATCGTAATCGGTCCGCGCCATGACACCGCGTCGCCGGTGAGAATGTTTAGATCAGCGCCTGCAGACGCGTCTGCAAGCGTCAATTCGATCAGCATTTTCGCTTCTTCATTGCGCATCATGGCGCCGAGCGTGGTGATCACGATGTCGGCGCTCGCCGGCGCATCCTGAAACTTGAGATCGCCGTCAAGCGTCAATGGCTTTTCAAGGCTTTCAAGGCGCGCTTTCAGATTCATGTCGGTGAGGCGGAATGTTTGCCCCGCAGTTTCGTCCGTATAAGTGGCTTTGCCGTTTGCGATCCGCACATCGCCAAGGCTGAGTTCGCGGACGACGTTCTGCGGAGCGCCGCCGTCGCCGCCAGTGGTTTCACTCCCGCCGCCGCCGATCGCCCAATTCACAGCGCCGTCTTTTCGCTTGGTCAAAATCAGGTCCGGCTCTTCGAGAACGAAGCGATTGATTTCCACATTGCGGCTCAAGAGCGGTGCGATCTTCACGCCAATATCGGCCTGCTTGATTTTCGCAAGATAGGGTCCGTCAAATCCTTCCGCATTGGCGATCTCAAGGTCAGACACCCGGAAGGCGGCCTGCGGAAAGATCTTGAAACTGAGGTCGTCTCCAAAGGTGACGTCGCGGCCGAACGCTTCCGACGCAGCGGTTTCAATCTTTGACTTATAGGCGCTTGCGGGCACCAGCATCGGGAGCAAGGCGACGACAGCGGCGATCAAAATGACAAAGACAACCAGCCCGAGGAGAAATTTTTTCATGATCTTCAATCCGTTTCCAAAGCGCCGCGACGGCGCCCCTCAAATATCGCACTTATTGCGGCGTAATCTAGGCCATATCGCTGCGTCGCAAAAAGATTTTAACTTGCGCCGCTGACGCTGCGCCGCCCATTCCTGCAAAGGCGGCGAGGGCGTTCCATGCTGCTCGCGGTGATTGAAACTGACGAAAACTTCATCACACTGGCGAGCATCGAAAAGAATGCGGTGTCACTGTCATGAAGAATCCCTTTGATACGGACGAACGCGTCGCGTTTCGCGAAGCCGCGCGACGTTTTACGGAAAAAGAAATAACCCCCCACGCTGACGCGTGGGACGAAGCCGGCGAGGTTCCGTGGGCGCTCCACGAAAAAGCCGGCGCCCTCGGCGCATTCGGGTTCGGGGTCGATGAGAAGTATGGCGGCCTTGGTTTCGACGACTGCTTCATGCGCGCATCATATAGCGAGGAGATTTCCAAGTGCGGCGCAGGCGGCGTGCCGGCGGCGCTTGGCGGGCGGTCGATTTCAATCGGACCGATCCAGTCCCTCGCTTGTGAAGAAATCAAGGAACGCACGCTCGCCGACATCGTCGCGGGCCGTAAAGGATCGAGCCTCGCGATCACCGAACCCTCCGGCGGATCGGATGTGGCGAACCTGAAGACGACGGCGAAAAGAGACGGCAACCATTTTATTTTGAACGGCTCGAAGACGTTCATCACCGGCGGAATGAAGGCCGACTATTTTGTCGTCGGCGCCCGCACGGGCGGCGAAGGCATTGGCGGCATTTCCCTGTTTTTCGTCGACGCCGACACGCCGGGATTTTCGCGCACGGCGCTCGACCGAAAGATGGGGTGGTGGGCGTCTGATCAGGCGACGCTGCATTTTGACGATTGCCGCGTCCCGGCGGAAAACCTGATGGGGGAGGAAGATCGCGGCTTCCTCCAGATCATGAACAATTTCAATTATGAGCGCCTCGCCATGGTCGCGCAGTGCGTCGGCTTTATGAAAGTGTGTCTGGAGGAGTCCGTAAAATGGGCGCAGGAGCGTGAAACCTTTGGGCGGTCGCTGATCACGCGCCAGGTCATCCGCCACAAGATCGCCGACATGTCAGCCCGGATCGATATGGTTGAGGCGTACACGAACCAGATATGCTGGATGATGAATGAGGGCGATTTGCCTGTTGCGGAAATCTGCAAAGCGAAATTTTCCGCAACCAAGGCGCTCGAATTCTGCGCGTCCGAAGCGATGCAAATTCTGGGGGGCGCCGGATATTTGCGCGGTAATCCCGTTGAGAGGATTTATCGCGAGGTAAAGGTGATGGCGATCGGCGGCGGATCTGAAGAAATCATGCGCGATCTCGCTGTGCGCCAGATGGGCCTTTAGCGCAAAAGTTCCACGGTATGCCGAGAGTAGGTCGCGCGGCCGCCGGATGCGCGCGCCATTATGTGTTCATGGAGTCGAAGAAGTCGGCGTTGGATTTCGTCTGCTTCAGTTTGCCCACGAGGAATTCGATCGCGTCCACCGTTCCCATCGGCGCAAGAATTCGGCGAAGAACAAAGGTCTTGGCGAGATCGTCCTTGTCGATCAGCAGTTCTTCTTTTCGCGTACCCGACTTTAAGACGTCAATGGCCGGGAAGACGCGCTTGTCGGCGGCCTTGCGGTCGAGGGCGAGTTCTGCGTTGCCGGTCCCTTTAAATTCTTCGAAGATAACCTCGTCCATTTTCGAACCAGTCTCAATCAGAGCGGTTGCGATAATCGTGAGAGAACCGCCTTCTTCGATGTTCCGCGCCGCGCCGAAGAACCGTTTCGGGCGTTGAAGCGCGTTGGCGTCGACGCCGCCGGTCAAGACTTTACCGGAGGAGGGAACCACCGTGTTGAAGGCGCGTCCGAGACGCGTGATGTTGTCGAGCAGGATCACAACGTCGCGTTTATGTTCGACGAGGCGTTTCGCCTTTTCGATCACCATTTCCGAAACCTGAACGTGGCGGGTCGCCGGTTCGTCGAAGGTTGAAGAGATGACTTCCCCCTTCACCGTGCGTTGCATATCCGTCACTTCTTCAGGACGTTCGTCAATCAGGAGAACGATCACAAAGCATTCCGGATGGTTCGCCGCAATTGATTTCGCGATGTTCTGCATCATGACGGTCTTACCGACGCGCGGCGGCGCAACAATCATGCACCGTTGGCCTTTACCGAGCGGCGCCACAATGTCGATTACCCGGCCCGTCAGATCCTTGTTATCCGAATTCTCGATCTCCATCTTTAGCGCTTCGTCCGGATAGAGCGGCGTCAGGTTGTCGAAATGGACGCGATGGCTGATGGCGCTGAGCGGTTCAAAGTTGATGGAAGAAATTTTGAGGAGGGCGAAGTAACGCTCTCCATCGGCCGGCGCCCGTACGGCCCCTTCGACCGTGTCGCCCGTGCGCAGACCAAAGCGGCGAATTTGCGAGGGCGAGACGTAAATATCGTCTGGCCCCGCCAGATAATTGTCTTCAAGGCTTCTAAGGAATCCGAAGCCGTCAGGCAGGACTTCCAAGGTGCCGCCGCCGGAAATCTCGATATCACGGCTCGCCATATTTTTGAGGATCGCGAACGTCAGATCCTGCTTGCGCAAGGAATTGGCGTTTTCGATCTCCAGATCCTCGGCGATCTCGAACAGCTCTTTCGGCGACTTCTGGTTGAGCTCCTGGAGCGACATGTGGGTAATATCGGTGGCGTTGGTCATTTGAATTTCCATTTCTCAACCGGCGCGACGCAAATCAGGCGCAGGGAGAACAAAGAGAATAAAGGTTTGCGTTTCAAAGACCCTTGTTATGATTGCTCAAAGGCTCGGGTCTTTTTGAAGGATGGACGCCGCAAAACACTGCGACGTCAGGTAAATAGGTGATGCATCGGGGAGATGCAAGGCGCCTGTTCGTCGCGCGTGAAAGGAGAGGCGAATGGCGGGAATTGGCGAGGAACGGCCGCAGCCGGCGACGGCTTTTTGAGGCTTTGAGGCTGAGATGAACGAGGCGGAAACAGAAAATCCTGTGGCGGGGACGGCCGTCGCGGTCTCGGTCGACCCGGACGGTCCGCTTGCGGGTGTCCTCCTTCGGGGCGCTCCCGGGTCGGGCAAATCCTCCATTGCGCTCGCCCTCATTGAAACATGCCCGTGGCGGCGCACGCGCCTTGTCGCCGATGACGCGGTGATTTTATCCGTTCGCGGCGGGGGTCTCCTGGCGCAAACGCCGGACGCGATCCGGGGCCTTATTGAGATCAGGGGGTTCGGCCCGGCGCGCATAGCGGCGGCCTCGGTCACGCCCGTTACGGCAGTGTTCGACCTTGACGCCGCAAACCGTCGGCTGCCGGAGGAGGCGTCGTTTTCCCACGCTGGAGGTGAAGCGCGTCTCTTCCCGCTGGCGCATGATTCTGGCGCCGAACAGCGCATTCGTCTCATATTGAGATCGATTTTAGCTGGACAAAAGCCGTAAGGCGCGTCCCAATAGTGTCCCTGATAAAGACTGCGGAGATCGTCGTTGATCGGACTAGTGATCGTGACCCATGGCCGTCTGGCCGAAGAATTCGTCGCCGCCACAGAACATGTGGTCGGTCCGCAGGAGCGCATCAAAGCGGTCTCCATTGGCGCCGACGACGACATGGAAAAGCGCCGTGCTGATATTTTGAAGGCCGCGCAAGATGTGGACGAAGGCGACGGCGTCATCATCCTGACGGACATGTTCGGCGGCACGCCGTCAAATTTGGCGATATCGGTCATGGAAAAGGCCAATGCGGAAGTCGTCGCCGGCGTGAACCTTCCCATGCTGATCAAGCTCGCGTCGATCCGCGCGGAAACCGATCTGAAAGCGGTGGTTACGGCGGCGCACGAAGCGGGGCGGAAATATATTAATGTTGCTTCGTGGGTTTTGTCTGGCGAGGCGTCCGACGAAGAATGAGCGACCCTCAAAGCGCGACGGTAACGATCCGTAACAAGCGCGGTCTGCATGCGCGCGCCTCGGCGAAATTCTGTGCAGTGGCGGGCTCGTTCGATGCAGCCGTGCGCGTCTCGAAAGATGGTTATGATGTCGGCGGATGCTCGATTATGGGCCTTTTAACTCTCGGCGCGGGTATCGGCAGCGACATTAAAATCACTGCGAGCGGGCCACAGGCCGCTGTGGCGCTTGATACGCTTGTGAAGCTCGTGGAGGATAGGTTCGGAGAAGAGCATTGAAATCAATATGTTCTCGATGCTTGCCTGAAACGTGACAAGTTTGTAGTGTGCGGTATGACTGAATTCAGCGCTCACGCTACCCTCGAGAAACACGGATTGCGTGCAACCAGGCCGCGTCTCAGCGTAACAAGCGTCCTGTTTGGCGACGGTGAGAACCGTCATGTCACGGCGGAGTGGGTGGCGGAGAGGCTTCAGCAGTCCGGTGAAGGCGTAGCGCTCGCGACAGTTTATAATACGCTCCACAATTTTTCAGACGCCGGTTTGCTACGTGAAGTACACGGCGCTGAACGCGGCGCAATTATTTTCGACACGAATACATCGCCGCACCATCACTATTATAATGAGACCACCAAAGAACTGACGGATATTCCTTCAGAGGAAATCCAAGTGTTGGGACTGCCCGAGCCGCCGGACGGCGCAGTCGTTGTCGGTTGGGATGTCGTTGTTCGTCTTCGATAACGCCATCATAGCCATGTGCGATTTTGAAAATCACTAAGATCGATTGACTTGGCGATACGGTCGCTTAACGATGCGGCGGAGCAGATTCCCGGACGCGACAACTCAGATGAGGAGGAGAGACTTATGTCCCTTAAGGGTTCTAAGACCGAAGAAAATCTAAAGGCCGCATTCGCAGGCGAGAGCCAAGCGAATCGCCGCTACCTGTATTTCGCGCAAAAAGCCGATATCGAAGGCCACAATGACGTGGCCGCCGTTTTCCGCTCAACAGCCGAGGGTGAAACCGGACACGCCCACGGGCATCTGGAATTCCTTGAAGAGGTGGGCGATCCCGCCACGGGTGAGCCGATCGGCGACACCATCGCCAATTTGAAATCTGCGATCGCGGGTGAGACCCATGAGTACACGGACATGTATCCGGGCATGGCGCGCACAGCGCGCGACGAAGGGTTCGACGAAATTGCGGACTGGTTCGAGACGCTTGCAAAAGCCGAGAAGTCTCACGCTGGGAAATTCCAGAAAACCCTGGACGAAGTCGCAAGCTAACAGCGCAATTAAAGAGAAAGGCGGTTTTACGACCGCCTTTTTTCTTGCCCTTTAGAGCGCGTAGCGCCTGCTCCTCGAATTCGGGAATATCGAATGTCGTCAGATAAGAAGGACGTGGCCGGCAATCCCTCCGCGCGCGAAGGGTCGCTGGACGCGCCGGTGCGCCACCCCATCCCTTGGCGGGATGAAGAATTTTACGACGAAGCCGCATTCGACAAGGAATTTCGGCGCGTCGCCGACATCTGCCACTCATGCCGGCGCTGCTTTAATCTGTGCGACAGTTTTCCAACGCTTTTTGATCGCATTGACGAAAGCAAGAATGAAGCAGTTGAGGATTTAACCGCCGCGGACATCAAAGACACTGTGGATGGTTGTACGCTTTGCGACATGTGTTTTCTGACGAAATGTCCGTATGTGCCGCCTCATGAGTTCAATGTGGACTTCCCCCATTTGATGCTCCGTTATCGCGCCATCCAGCAACGCAAGGGCGAAACCGAATTCATCGATAATCAGATGGTGAAGACCGACCGTAATGGCGCGATGGCGCGTCCTGTGGCCGGCGTCGTTAATTGGGCGACGAACAAAAAGCATAAGCGCGTGCGCACGTTGATCAACAAAATCGCCGATGTGCACCCCGAGGCGACCTTGCCGCGTTACAACACGCGCACGTTGAAATCGCGCGCCGGAAAAAAACGTGATATCAACCACGCGGCGCCCGCCTACGGCAAAAGAAAACTCGCGGTCTACGCCACATGCTTTGGGAATTACAACAAGCCGGAGATTGGGGAGGCCGCGCTCGACGTTTTGGCGAAAAACGGCATTGACGCGGAAGTCGTCTATCCCGCCTGCTGCGGGATGCCGGAACTTGAGCAAGGCAATCTGGAAAAAGTCGCGGCCAACGCTGAAAAAGTCGCCGCCGCTTTGCGCCCGCTTGTAGAGCAGGGTTACACCATTATGGGATTGGTGCCGTCTTGTTCGCTGATGTTAAAGTTCGAATGGCCGCTCATTCTCCCGGACAATAGCGACGTTAAGGCGCTCGCTGCAGCGACCATGGATTTCGACCAGTATTTGATGGATGTGGCGAAGAACGAAGGACTCGCCGACGGTTTGAAGCCGATCAAAGGCGGCGTCACGCTTCACATCTCGTGTCATAGCCGGGCGCAAAATATCGGACAAAAGTCTACGGAGCTTTTAAAACTGATACCGAATACTGACGTTACGGTGATTGAACGTTGCTCCGGGCACGGCGGCACGTGGGGCGTCAAACAGGAAAATCACGATACCGCGCACAAAGTCGGCAAGCCGGTCGCGCGCAAAGCGCTCGATGTGCACAACGCATTTGTGGCGTCAACGTGCCCGCTTTCGTGCGATCATATCCTGACCGGTATTGAGAAACTGCAGGAAGGCGCCGCGCCGGCGCGCTCATGGCATCCAATTGAATTATTCGCAAAGGCGTATGGCCTGTAACGACGTTAGTGGAGTGAACGTCATGTCCAATATTGTAAATCTGCACGGACCCCGCGACCGGCTTGAGATCACGCGCGCTGACATCATGGATATGTCGGACTACGCCAATATCCGCGCGGCCAAGCGCAAAGATATCGTGTCAGTGAAGAAGCACCGCCGCGTGCCCATCGGGCCCTATGCCACGTTCTACTTTGAGAACTACGACACGATGTGGCTCCAGATCCACGAGATGCTGTACATCGAAAAGGGGGGAGAGGCGCAGATCGCCGACGAGCTATCCGCTTACAATCCGTTGATCCCAAAGGGGCGAGAGTTCGTCGCGACCCTGATGTTTGAGATTGACGACGAAACGCTGCGCAAATCGATACTTGGCCGCCTTGGCGGTGTTGAGGAAACTGTTTTTCTCAAATTTGGTGACGAAGAAATCATGGCGAAAGCGGAGGAAGATGTGGACCGGACAACGGCGGAAGGGAAGGCGTCGTCAGTACAGTTTCTGCATTTCCCCTTCACGGACGCGCAGGCTGAGGCGCTCAAAGCGTTCAAAGGCGATGTAATGCTAGGCGTTCGTCATCCGAACTATCCCCACATGACATTATTGCAGCCTGAGACAATTGCGTCGCTTGTTCAAGATTTTGCATAAATAAAAACGCCGGCGTTAAAGAGCGCCGGCGTAAGATCAATTCGTATATAGAATATTTTATGACTCGACTTGCAGCCCTGTCGCTGAAGTTTTGCCTCGCTCTTCCGTCAGTTCGTAGGAAATGCGCTGTCCGTCATTTAGGCCTTGCAAGCCTGCGGCCTGTACAGCCGTAATGTGAACAAAGACGTCCTTGCCGCCTTCGTCCGGCTGGATAAAGCCATATCCTTTCGTCGCATTAAACCACTTCACTGTTCCGCTCGCCATGTATCGTCTCCTTAGTCGGCGCCTCTCCTCAGAGGTGTAGATGCAATGCCGCGCGAACGCGCGTTATCGCTGGTAGGCAACTTGGTCTCGGGGTCTCTCGTCGGCGGGCCGAAGGGCGAAAGTCGAAAAGTGTCGGCCAAAACAAAGTCGCGCGGCGCGAGTAGAGCGCGCGGTCGCGTGGGCGTCAAGGTTTATCGGGTGACCACAACATGGTCATTCCGTAATTGCGACGAAGCGATGCCGCGCAGCAGAACTGATGAATTTTTAGAAAACTGTAACAAGACGCCGTCGTCTGTTTGCAGCATTATGTCGGATAGCATCGGCGGATCGGACTCGGTTGTGATGATTGCGATTGCATCGTCATCAGCGGAAAAGTCTTCAATCACGTCGCGGCCGGTTTCGTTTTCGCGAAATGCAAAAAGGTCATTGCCGCCGCCGCCGCTCAGCGTATCGGCGCCGTCGCCGCCGACGAGCCTGTCATTTCCCTCACCGCCGGAAATCACGTCGTCATTGTCGCCGCCGAACAAATCATCATCGCCGTCGAGGCCGTCGAGCACATCATCGCCGCCAAATCCGAAAAGCAAATCGTCCGACACATCGCCAGTGATCGTGTCGCTTCCGTCGCGGCCTATCCGAAACTGCGGCGCGCCGCCAGAAGACGTGAATAGCGTCTTGCGCGTGAGCGGTGCGCCGTTCCTCGTCTCGAGTCGCAGGACGAAGCTGTTGTTCTTATACGCGCCGCCATCTTCGTTTTCGCGCCACATGCCATGACGTTCGTTTTCGCTTGCAAGCGTCGCGAACGCTTCATAGGCGCTAAGCGATTTCGTGCCGCTCGCCAGCGCCGCCAACGCCCCATAAGCCGATCCGATATATCCTGCGGCGTAATTCGGATAGCCGTCCATTTGTTTCGGCGGAGGCATGTCTCCAAAGGTGGCGGCCGCTACCTCTTTCCAGGTGGCGCGCGCCTTTTGCGTTTGGGCGATTTTCGCAGCGAGTGCGTACGCCGGGGCGCGTTTCAGATCATAAGCGTCCGTCAGAAACCTCCCGGCCTGAAAATTCGACGTCCAGTTGAGCAACGCTTTTGCGGCTTCCGCCGTCTCGCCTTCATGCTGTCGTTGCGCGGCGTAAAGCGCCAGCGTCATGAAGTCGTTCTGCCAGGGACTGATCCGCTCCGGCTCGCGCTCAATCAGTTCATCGAAATGCCCTTCGAGTTCTCCGGCGTCCTTGCGTGTGCGCTTGGCGACATACTTTTCCTGCATGGCTGTAAGGTTTTCAGATAGCGCTTTTTGGAAGTACGCTTTGAGCGGATCATTGTCCGGCAGGATATAGGCCGCGTTCGAGAGATCGCGGAGCGACCATGCCGATGAGCGAAGTTGCCCATTGTCCATCGCCTTCAATCCGCCCTCGCGCAAATCCGGCCAGCGCCCGAAGATCGCGTACGCTGCTTGCATCGCGAGAAGGTCGGCGAAATATGCGTCGCCGGTCACAAGGTAGGGTATGTATGTGAGACTTGGCTTGTGGGCGTGATCAATAGTCCAGTCGCCGGCGCTCGCTTTGAAAATATCAGGGTGTGGGCGACCGGCGCCATATTGGCTAGTGGTCCCGCGTTCATCGGCCCAGAATTTCAAATGCTGGTCAATTCGAACAGGCGCGCCAGTTTTGTCGTCGCGAAAATGCCACGGGATCGCGCCAGCCGCTTCAGCCGTTCCGATCATGATCGCCTTGGCCGCCTCGTGCTGCGTAATCAGATAATTCGCCGTCCACTGAGGATAGACGCCGATATCCGGCCGGCCGCCGCTGCGCGGAAAATATTTCTGGATCAGCGACGCGGCGAGCGGCGCGTTCTCTTTGAGCGCCGCTAGATTATCCGCCACGACATCGCCCCGAACGCCAAGCGACAGGTCCAACGGCAGCACGGCGCCGGCGTCCGCTAAGGCGTTGAAATCAAACGCCACATGGAGCCGCGGCGCCTCGCCGGTCCAGAAGATTTTTCGCCAGACCGACGAGCGGTGGTGGGACACATCGGCGCTGAGCGCCGGCGCGTCTTCGTCGCCGATCGCCACTGAATAAAAGAGATCACGGTCGCCGGCGGCGAATGACTTGTCATTGGCGAAAGCGAAGCTGGTTCTAATGTCCCCGTCACGATAAACGCGCACGCTTGTGCGTAACTCAAGATGCGGCGCGGCTGCATATTTCAGATGGAATTCTTTCACCAATGGCCCATCAAGCCACATCTCTTGTTCAAAACTCTGCGCCAGCCCGTCTACGAGCCGGCGCGCGTTATATTGAACTGGTGCAGTAGCGGCGTTGGCGGCGAACTTTATTGAAACGGGCGCGTCGTAGCGAGCGGTCAAAATTTCCAGCGCGTTGTGCGAGCTGGACGACGGAGGGTCGCCTACAGTGTCAATGAACGCCGCGTCGAGCGCTTCGCCCATCTTTACTGGCGGCGTTTGGACAGTGAAAATCGCATGCCGGATTGATCCGTCCGCATGGCGCGCTTTCACATCCACTTGCGCTGTGCTCTGAGGGCCCTCGAACGTAACTATCGCCTGACCGGAAAAATAACGGCCCGGCGGGAACGGGTGGGCGAAAGTTATGTAGTCTTCTGCATGATCTTCGCTGGTATTGTTTTCAATCCGTACAACAAAGAGCACATCCGCATTCTTGGCGATCGCCGGCGCCTTCAGGATAGCCGACCTTTTCGGCGACACCTGGACGCCTGGTTCAGGTTGAAGCGGTTTCAGGTCATCTGTGAACGTCCTTTGAGCCTTTGGCGCGTCATCGCTGGCGGTGACAAGCTTTTTGAGACGGTCGATCGCGGTCGAGCGGGGGGCGGCGGGCGCGCCATATTCCAGTCGTCCCCCATTTTCGTCTCGGATGTCATTGTCGGCGATCAGTGGCGCGGTGGGGGTGTCGTTCCTCAACAAACGGCCTCTGCGGTGGCGATTGATGATCGTATTGCCTTCGATGACGAGACGCGTCGCTTCGCCGCCGCGCGTCAGATCGTAATTAATGATCGCGGGGTTATCGGATGACGCGGCTTGCGTGATCCTATTGTTCAGGACCTGAACGTCGCCGCCTTTCGACGCGTCCAGCGTATAGCTCGTGCGTCCGTCAGCGTCGTCAAAGGTTGAGCCGATTAGTTTGGTCGTCGCGGCGAGACTTTTTACATGGTGACCGATTTTGGTGCCGACAAATTCGCTCGCTTCGATTGTCAGCGCGCCGCCGGACGAAACATAAACGCCGTGCGAATAACCGTCGCCATAACCATTGCGCAGAAAGCGGCTGTTCCTGATCGAGATAGCGCCCGACGCGTCGCCCGTCGCCAGAATGCCGTTCTCGTTCTCGACAAATTCACAATTGACGACGCTCAGATCTTTGCCGTCATGGCGGATGCCTGCGCCGTTATTGTCCGGTGAGGCGGCTCCGATGAAGGTGATGTTTTCCACACGGAGGGAAACGCCTTTCACCGGATTGAGAAGACCTTTCGCGACAGGACGTGATGAGAAAAAAGTCACATTGCCGTCGCCCTTCAATGTCAGGTCGCTGCGGATCTTTAGGTCGCGAATATCGTATTGGCCTGCGGGAACCGAAAGCGTGGCGCCGTTTTCCGCCGCGGCGACCGCGCGGATGAGCCAGTCCGCTTCGTTGTTCGCCGTTGCGGATGTTCTTATCGCGAAGACAAGAATGAGCGCGCTCAAACAGTAGAAAACCCGCATAATCACCGTCCCATGGCCTTTATGCGATGATATTCCTAATTTTGGGCGAAGGCATGGCGAACCGCGGCGGCGAGTTTTTCGGGCGGTAAAGCGCCTGAAAAACCCGTCTTTTCGTTGATGATGAAGGTGGGCACGCCTGTAACGCCAGCGGATCTGAGCGCCTCAGCCTCTCCGGCGACGAGCGCTGCGTCCGTCTCGTCGTCCAATTTTTTGCGGACGTCCTCCGCATCCATGCCCGCGTCAGCCGCGAGCGCGCATAAGACATCCGTGTCCCCAAGATCGGCGCCTTTTTCCCAGAAGGCCGCGTAGAGATGCGTGGCGAGTGTCTCATGGCGCCCCTCAAAATGCGCCCAGCGTAGAACCCGATGAGCGCGTAACGTGTTCGGAAGAACTGTCGGGATCGACGGATCAAATTGAACGCCGGCTTCTTTGGCGGCGTCGATCAGTCGAACACGCATTTCATTGCGAAAGGCCGCGTCCGGGAATTTGCGTTCATAATAGGCGGCGCGGTCGGTTCCGGCGATCGGCGTGTCGGGGTTCAACTGATAGGGTCGCATGCGCGTGACAATCTCGAAGTCGTCTTGCAATGCGGCTTTGGCGCGCGCCCAGGAATGCAATCCAACGTAACACCACGGGCAAACGGGATCAGAGACAAGATCGACAACGAGCTGCGTGGTCACGCGCCAAATCCGCTGAGCCGTTCGGCCGTGTCCGTAATTTCCGGAAACTCCATCGCAACTTCCCAATCGAGCGCCTCATCGAGCGGGCGGTATTCTTCGTGGAGACGATAGAGCTTTTTGTTTGCGCCGACGGCGCCAGGACTGTTGGCGGCGATTTGCCGCGCGCGTTCTTGTGTGAGCGCATCAAGGGCGGCTTTGTCGCTGACAGATGCATTCGCGAGTCCCCAGTCACGCGCGTCGACGCCGGAAAAGGTGCGCGCCGTAAAGGTTAGCTCGCGCGCGCGACGCACGCCCACGGCGCGGGCGAGATTCTGGCTCATGCCCCAGGTGGGCCGCAACGCCCATTTGCAATGCGTATCGCCGAACTTTGTATCGTCGGTCGTCAGAATAAAGTCGCAATGCAGCGCAAGCTCGAGCGCGCCGGTAAAACAGGCGCCATGCACTTTCGCGATAACCGGAATGGTCAGATTGCGGATCGCGGATGCGGCTTCCATGGCGATACCGTCAAACACATCGCCGACCCGTCCCGCCTTCGGCTCAATCCCCTGCAGGACTTTTAAATCCACCCCGGCGGAAAAAGCGCGTCCTTCGCCCTCTAAGATGACGACGCGCGCATTGCGCTCCGCGTCCGCCAGGGCCGCGACAAGCTCTGTGAGCAGCTCGGGCGTGAATGCATTGAGCGCGTCCGGACGGTTAAATGCGATCGACGCCACATGATTATCAAGCGATGAATTCACTAACGCCATGAAAGCCTCCTCATTGGTTGGTCATTATCGTGGCGGCGAAGATCGACGATAACAAGGGTGCGCCGCACCCCGAGCCTTATTCGTCGAACGGCGTCTCGAACTGCGCCCACGGCGTCGCCTTGGCGTCTTTTTCGGAGAGCACGGCGTCGTTCCCGCCGAGGCCCCAATCAATGCCTAATTCGGGTGAATTCCACAAAACGGCGCCGTCATGTTCCGCCGCGTAATAATCGGAGACCTTGTATTGAACTTCCGTGTGCGGCTCCATTGTCACAAAGCCGTGGAGGAAGCCTTCCGGGACATAGAGTTGCACGCCATTTTCTGCTGTCAGAACTTCTTTCACATGCATGCCGAAAGTGGGCGACCCGCGCCGCACATCGACAGCGACGTCAATAACGGCGCCGCGCGAGACACGGACAAGTTTCGCCTGAGCGGCGGGCGGCGCCTGATAGTGAAGACCGCGCACAGTCCCCGCCTCGGCGGAATAGGAGTGATTATCCTGAACGAATGTCTGCTCAAGGCCCGCATCGCCGAGGGTCCGCTGATTATAGACTTCGCTGAAGAACCCTCGCTCGTCTGAAAAGCGGCGCGGGGTAATCACGAGTACGCCGTCGATGGCGGTTTTGGCGACGATACTCATATGACGTCAGTCCTTATCATCAATCTCACAGCCAGGCGGCGTGGCGAAAATAGGCGCCGGGCTCTTTCAACGTAAAGAGAATTTCGAGAGGTTCGCCGCTACGGACGGGTGTTTCAAGGTCGAGAGTCAATGTTCCGTCGCTACTGGTAAAGGGCAGGGGATCGCCCGCAGCGGATTTAATCGCTGACACGCGGTCCGGGTTTTCAAGGCTTATTTCCAGTCCGGATTTCGCTTCCGGGTCATAGTGCGTGAGAAACAATCTCGCGCCGTCGAACAGCTGGCCGTCGCCGCCCATGCCAAAAATCTGCGCCCGGCCGCGCACCAGTTTTCGGGTGATGAATTTTTTCAACCGCTCTAACGGCGTCCGATCGAGGAAATTGTGAATTGCGAATGATCGAAATATTTTTTTCGCTTTTTCTGGCGGCGCATGGGCGCTGATTAGTCGCTTTAGCTCTGCTCGGCGTTGGGCGTTAAAGGAGGAGGTTTTGGTTTCGTCGCCCCATAATACGAGCGACAACACCTCATCAATAAAGCCGAACCTTGCGCCCGATTCATAAAGCCTGATCCAAAGGTCCCAGTCCATGGTGTAGTGGAGATCAAGATCAAGGCCGCCAATGGCGTCATAGGCGCTGCGTTTAAAAAAGCAGGAGGGTTGCGAAATGATCCCGGCTTCAAGAATCCGCGGGCCCGGTTTCTCCACCGCCCAGTGATAGCCGACGGTGCGCGCATGTTCGTCAAGGATCGTGCTGTGCCCGTAGACTGCATCCAGCGATTGGTCCGCGGCAAGCGCGGCGCGCGCTTTCTTGATCGCGCCCGGAAACATAATGTCGTCCGCGTTGAGCCAGCCCAGAATGTCGCCTTGTGTGTGCCGCCAGCCCTCGGCGATGGCGTCGGACTGGCCTTTGTCCGGTCCGTGGCGGCGATAGACGAGGACGTGGTCATATTTATCCGCCAGGGTCCGCACGCGATCGTCGCCTGACGCGTCGAGGAGTGCGACGGCGACCGGTCCTTCCTGCTGCGCGAGGCTTTCCAAACAGGCGGGCAGGAAAGGGTGATAGGCGCCAATGGGCACTGATATGCAAAATTGCAAAGGGGAGCGCGAAGACATGAAGGCAGTTTCTCAGAAGCGGCGGCGGTCGCGCCGGCCCTTTAATCTTAGTGAATGGCGGGACTATGGCTTGATGTTTCACCGGACGCAATTGACCCCTTGCGTCTATTTTCCGCATTAACCAAAGGGGTGTATTGATCGAAAGTAAAGCGTGGTAAGCGCACGCCGTAAGGGCCGCGAATGAGGCGGCCAGGGTTTTGCAGGCCCACGCGGGAGATTCCGTCTGATAAGGTGACGAGAAATGGCTACTAATCTGGCGGCGCTGATCTTTGCGTTGATGGGGATCGCTCTCGCCGCCGTCCTCTTTCCCAAAATGCTCGACCGCAAATGGGGTTTTCGGCTCGCGCAGACTTACGCCGCGCTCGCCGCCTTGGCTTTTCTGGTGCCGAACAATCTTGTGAGTCTGGCGCTCGCAGGCATGGTGATGGCGTTTTTTGCGCCCAAGGCGATTACTGAACGCGTTGCGTTCTTTGTCGCGACGCTGCCAGCGCTGCCGATTTATCACAACGCCACCGTGCCTTTTCCGGGATTGAATTATCTTATCGATATTAATTTCGGTATGATCAGCATCCTGGTTGTACTGACCCCGACGCTGTTCATGAAAACCAAGGCGCCGCCGTCGAAATCGTTCGGGATGATTACAGCGATGGTGATCGGCTTCGTCCTTCTTATCAGCCTGCTGGACTTTCGCATTCTGCCGTTCACAAGCGTGCTGCGGTCGTCATTCACAAATATTGTCACGATGGGCGTCACATATTTAGCGGTGAGCCGTGCGATAAGGACGAGAGAAGATTTCGACATGATGTTGCGCGCGGTTCTAGCCAGCATCATTTTTGTAGCGGCGATCGGCCTTGTCTCATTTCTCCGGGAATGGAATTTTTATACGCAACTTTTCGATGGGTTAGGCTTTGTCCGATTTGCAGATTACCGGTTTGGCCTGCGCGTTCAGTCGACTCTGATGACGACTTTGGTTGGGTATATGATGGCGTTTGGCGCAATCTTGGTCCACCATTTCATGACCCAGAAAAAGGTGCGTGGACTGCAGGCCTACAGTTTGCTCGCCTTATTCCTGTTCGTGCTGTTGGTTTCTGGCTCGCGCGGGGCGTACGCCTCTGCGTTGGCTATGTTCGGTGCTTATGCGGCATACCGGATTGTTCCAGGGTTGGTGCGTATATTGATGTTTCCGTCAGCGGCAATTTTTACAATAGTTATTGTTGGATGGTTTGGGTCGGGAAGAATTGATCAATTGACGGCGGTTGATCAATACGGGACTTTCGAATATCGGATCAAACTCTTTCGGGCTGGACTGAAGCAAATCCGGGAAAACTTCTTTTTTGGGTCTGGCAATTTTATCGAAAGTCCAAACTTTGCGCATCTTGTGCAGGGGCAAGGGATTATTGATATTGTCAACACATATCTCCAAATCGCGCTTGAATTCGGCGTCATTGCGCTCTTTTTATTCGTGGCCCCATTCGTGATCGCCATTCGCGCGCTGTCGCGAAATTGCGCTTATGCGGCCCGTTTCAAGGATGTCGATAGCGGGCACGTTGCCAAATCCTCCGCGGTTATGATTGCGGCGCTAATCGCTTTTTTGCTCATGATCATGACCGTGAGCGATCGGTCGTATCTTATCCACTACGCATTCATATTTCTTGGGTTTGCAAAAGCGTATGCAGGCGTTTGTCAACCGAAGAAAATAGCGCCCGCGCCGCTGCATTCGCCCCAGGAAGCGCCCGCTTAGTCGGTTGAAAAAGACATGTGTAGGGTCTGATGAACGTTCTTCAATCCGCCCAAGGATATATTCGCACGCTCGCGGCAAGCGAGACCACAGCGCTTGTGGGTTTGAAGGTTGGATCGTCCGTCCTGAGGCTGGCGAGTAACCTTATTCTGACAAGGATTCTTGCTCCAGAAGCATTTGGCGCTGTCGGCATTATTGTTTCAATCCGGTTTGTGTTGGCGATGGTCTCGGATTTGGGCTTCCGCGCTTTCCTTATTCGCAATGATCGGAGCGACGACGAATTTCTGAATACATTGTGGTCGGTGCAGCTCGTGCGCAACATACTGCTCACCGCTGTAATGATCGCCGGAGCCGCACTTTTCGCGAGAGCTTATGGCAATCCCCAATTGACGACAGCCATTGCGATAACCGGACTGCTATTCCTTTTTGAGGGCGTTGCGCCGATGTCGATCTTCATCGCCGAACGCGCGCAGCAAATACGACGCATCAGCATCATTGAATTCATTGAAGTCTGTCTTACCATCGCATTCACAATCGGCGCGGCGCTACTTATGCGTTCGTACTGGGCGATCATTGTCGGCATCTTCGCTGGCGCGTCGTTTCGTCTCTTCGTCAGCTTCTTCGTCCTGCCGTCGCAGCGACTACGCTTTACGCTCAACAGGAATGTTTTGGTCGAACTCTGGGCGTTCTCGCGGATCGTCATTCCTTCAAGCATTGTCTCAATATTTCTGACGCAGACAGACAAGTTTCTGATGGCGCAGTCATTGCCGCTTGAAAAACTTGGTCTCTTCATGCTCGCGACAACGCTCACGCTTGCGGTCGTTGAAATTGTCAATTTGTACACAACGCGCGTCTTTTTTCCGCTTTTGTCACAGGCGAACCGCACGCAGCCTGATATGTTAGCGAGCCTTTATTACGGATCGCGGCTGCGGCTGGTGTGCTTTTTGGCCTTTGGCGTCGGCGGGCTTATCGGCGGCGCGGAAGTTTTGATAACCGTCCTTTTTGACGATCGTTATCTGGAAGCGTCAACTTACCTCTCAATATTGTGTCTGGCGCCGTTGCTAAGACTATTCAGTTTTCCAGCCGAACAATGCCTAGTTGTGAAAGGATATATTGCAGCTACGTTAACCGGTAATCTCTTCCGTATGGGGTGGATCGTTGTACTCGGGTTCGCTGCATACTATTTAAGCGGGCCGTTGGCTGTGATCGTGGTGATCAGCACGATGGAAATCGCGACGCTGCCGCTCTACTGGCGCCGGCTTTCGCGATTTGGAATCTTGTCGTTTTTTAAGGAGGCGCAGATTGCCGGTTGCGCGCTGGTTGGCTTTGCGATTGGGGTCGCGGCTACCCTATTCATGCGCCTTATTTTCGTCGCCTAAAGGCATCTTAATGTGCATGGATAAACGGGCGTTGATATGGACCGCGAGCTAATCGATTATGCGCCTTGAGTGTGATTGCGCTGAAATATGACTGCCGAAGAGGGGTACTCCGTGTTGAAACAATCGCTTGATCAAATAATGAAGCGCGTATCGGTAATTTTGCTCGCTTTCATTGTGTCAGCGGCGGCGTGCGCCGAAGAGAACCCAAAGTCACCGGCGGCGGCGAATGCAGGGCCGACGACCGCAGACGGAAAGCCCCTCACCCAGTTCGGGTCTGGTTTTGTCGCCTATTGGGCGCCGGAAGCGCATCTTATCGATGAATTAAAAGCTCAATCCTACCGGGCGTTTGGCGCCAATGTTGGATCGGAGAAGTTGACCTTCGACGATTTGGTCGCGCGCGGCCATATCGATCCGGCGACAAATACTTTCACGTCGTTACCGAACGGGCAACCAATCCGCCTCGGGATCATTCGTGGCGCAGCGCGCGACTATCCGCAGCTTTACAGCGGAAAGTATGTCATAACTTGGGAGGGCGACGGCGACGTGGGGTTCAGTTTCGGCGGGCCGCCACAGCAAAAACGCGTGTCAGCGAACCGTCTGGAAGGAACGTTCCCCGCTAGCCATGATCGGTGGACCGGTGTCAGCATTACGCGCATCGGGCAGTCCGGCGTGCGCAATATTCGTGCGTTCAAAGCGTCGGAGGAAGATGCGCTGGGCGCCGGGCGAGTCTTCTCAACGCGGTGGCGCGATTTCGTAGGGCGCTACAAAATCCTGCGGACGATGGATATTAACGACACCAACGCATCGGCGATCCGTTCGGTGGATCAGATCGCCGATGAAACGGCGCTCGTGTGGGCTGGCGACACTAAAATCATACAGCCGAAATCGCGCGTTCGCGGCTTTCCGCTCCGCGCGCAATTCGCACTCGCTGCAGCGAACAACCAGTCCCTATGGCTAAACGCGCCGCCGCTCCTCGGGGCGCCGGATATTTTCGATACGCCGGAATATTTTTCGCAGTTGAAAGTAAGAGACGAGAACGGCGTCGAACAGAATCTCATGCGCGATCGCGCTGCGCTTCATACGCCGGAGATCATTGCAAGCGACGAAATGGCGAAATACGCCGAGCGTCTTGTAGCGCTTCTTGAGGAAACAAATTATCCGGAGGACCAGACGTTTTATCTGGAGCTTGGCAATGAAGTCTGGAATTTCGGCGGGCCATTCGCAAAGGTGACGCATTACTATTGGGGGATCACCAAGGGCCTCCGACAGAAAGGCGAGATGCGGTTTGGCTACGGATATTTATCAGCGAAATTAGCGCACGAATTCGACAAAGCTTTGCAAAAAGCCGGACGAAACCAGGCGTGGAAGATGGTTATTGGAACGCATACGGCTTATCTGGAAAGAACGAGATGGTCGCTTGATGGGGTTTCGAAATATCTCGCCGACCAGTCGTTGAGCAAAGATGCATGGATGACGCGTTTCGGCGTATCGACGACCAGTTATTATTTTGGCGGCTTCCAATTCCGGAAAGGCGGCGCGCTCTTTGGCGCCAGAAATGCGGACGAATGGCGCCGCAAATGGCTGGCCGCGTTGCAGCGTAATCCGGAAGACTTGTCGCGCCGCATTGAGATGCACATAACCGAAGGGGCCGACAGCGTGAGCGGCGCGCAGGCCTGGATTATTAACCGTCGCCGCGCCCATCGCGATATCGCCGCCTCATTCGGGGCGGATTTTATCGGCGACTATGAGGGCGGAAGCCACGACACGCTTGATCGCGAGCTTAAGAAAATTCCTGAGGCGGTGGAATTCTATCGCGCCTTCATGCGCTCGGAATATGCGGCGCGTATCCAGAAATCGGTGACGGATGCGCTCGTACGCGAATTTCCCGATGCGATCGTTGCGGATTTCTGGCGCATTGGCGTGACGAATGGCGCGCACGACCCATGGGTGGAGCAGATATGGGACGACCCGACGCCTGTGACGGACGTGCTCGATTCCTATTTGCGGGATGCGCCGGCGCCGTAAACGGCGGTTCCGAGAGCAGCACCGCCGCCTGTCATGTCGAAGCTTTTACAGCTTTTCGAGGCTCATGGACTTGCGATCGCCGGTCCAGGCTTCCCGAAACAGAGCGTCTGCGTATTTCTTCGCGCTCTTGTCGCCTTGCGCCTGATAGCTCTGCGCCAGACCAAAGAGGACCCAGCCATTATTCGGGTTTTCAGCAAGCGCCTCGACAAAGAGTTGCTCAGCGCGCCGGTGTTCGCCGGCCTTTATGAGCGCAGCGCCCAACGTCTGCTTTACTGGATAGTACCAGTAGGGCGGCTCCATATAACTGAGACCTTCCTGGAGGGTGACGGCTTCCTCCAGCGCTTCGACCGCGCCGCCGTAATCCTCTTCCGATAAGGCCGCGCGCGCAATCACCACGCGGCGCGCAATATTGAGGATATCGAGGGCGGGCACCCCGCCATCCACGAGCCCTGAAAGGTCGCTCTGATCGATCAATGCGCCGATCGCTTCGGCTTCCGCACGGGCCTTCTCGACGTCGCCGGCTCGGGCGTACGCTTCGCCGCGTGCATAGCGCCAGGCGCCCTGAAGGAAGGGCATCGCGTCGCCTGGGTCCTCAAGCGCCATGATGTCGTCGTACCGGTTGAATTGGGCGAGCGTATAATAGGGCGCGGCCTTGATCGGCTGAACAAACGGGGCCGCCTCGGCCATCTCGATGGGCAACTTCTCATCGAGTTTCGCAGCCATTGCGATTGCTGTCGCGGCATCGCCCGCCATCTGCGCAGAAGTAAGCGCGAAATGGACGTTGTGCGTGTAATAGCCGTACTCATAGAGAATGCTCGCGTCGGCGCCTACGAGATAGGCTTCATCCGCCGCCACCGCGAGTATATTCGAGGCCAATGATTTTTTGAATTCGCCGACCCGGTAGTAAGTGTGCGACGGCATATGGATCAGATGTCCAAGGCCAGGTGTCAGATCACCCAGTTTGTCCGCAAATGGTTCGGCGCGATACGGATCATTTGTTGCTTCGGTAATGTGAATATAAAGATGGATGGCCGCCGGATGATTGGGCGACCGCGCGAGCACGCCTTCGATGAGAGAGATTGTCTCGCCCGTGCGTCCCTTCGGCGTGCGGCCGTCAAGTTCCCAATAGTCCCACGCCTGCATGTCCATGTTGGCCTCGGCGGCCGCGACAGCGATGAAGTCGTCGTCCGGAAAGCGCTTGGCCACATCGCCCATCTGCTGCGCGTACGCCTCATCGAGTTTCGCGCGATCGTCTGGCGGATTTGCACTGTAGCGGTACCCGAGAGCAGTAATCAGCGCCTGTTCTTTCTCCGATGCGTTGCTCCGTAACGAGAGTGCTTTTTCAGTTGCCGCCCAAGCCGGCGCATTCGCTTCCGGGGCCATAGGCGCGTTTATGTTAGGACCGAGCGCGAGGGCTTCGCCCCAAAAACACATGGCGCAATTTGGGTCTGCCGCTTGCGCCGCCTTAAACGCCTTTACCGCTTCCCCGTGATTAAAGTTCCACATGAAGGCGACGCCGCGATTGAATTGCGTTTGGGCCTGTTCGATTTCGGTTGTGACCGCGTAGGCGATGTCGCCAATCTTCCCGTCGCGAGGAACGCTCGCAGCCGGCGCGGTCTCACGCGACG
>CAWUIM010000039.1:0-28598 GCA_963922595.1 uncultured Parvularculaceae bacterium | reverse complement strand
CGCCGCCGCCGTCAATCGGCGCGCCAAGTCCGTTGACGATCCGGCCAAGCCATTGGCGCGACGGGCGCGTCGTCGCAGCAGCATTAAAAAATTTTACGTCGGCCCCGCGGCGGACGCCGTCAAGCGCGCCGAACGGCAGGGCGAGCGCGCGCCCTTCAGACAGACCCACCACTTCCGCTGCAAGCGGCTCGCCGTTCGTTTCGATTTCGATCCGTGCGCCGATGTCTAACAGGCCGAGACGGTCGCTGATATCAACGCCGACGCCGGACACGCCCTCGACGACGCCGCGCGCCAGAAAAGGGTTGAAGTCGCGCGCCAAATCATGCGCCCATGCTTTCAGATGTGGATCGGTCACGATCGATTCCGGACTTTCGTCAATTAAGCGACCCGTCGGCGTTCAACCTTGGCGTCGGCGACGACATTAACGCCCAAGGGCTTAAGCCCGCGTAAACTGGTAAACCGCTTTACTGACGCGAGCCCGGCGAGAGATTAATGGGCGGAAGCGATCGCCAGTGTTTTGCTGGCGCGGAAATTCAGAAAGTTTGAGGCGGTCTTAAAGAGATTGGATAAATGCCTGAAATCCGCGGCGATCGTTAACCTTTATGAAATGAAATCAACCTTAAGATCGGTTGAGTGAAAACTAAAAATACGCGGCGCGTGATTAATGAACTGAGGGGCGGCGCGGAAAAATGCGAATAGGAGACGGGCTTCATGCGGGTACTGTTAATTGAAGACGATGGGGCGACCGCGCAGAGCATCGAATTGATGCTCAAGTCGGACGGGTTCAACTGCTACACCACCGATCTCGGCGAAGAGGGCGTCGATCTCGGCAAGGTTTATGATTACGACATTATCCTTCTCGACCTGAACTTGCCGGACATGACGGGTTTCGACGTCCTGAAGACGTTGCGCGTATCGAAGGTGAATACGCCGATCCTGATCCTCACCGGCCAGGGCGACATTGAGACGAAAGTGCGCGGTCTCGGCTTCGGCGCCGACGATTACATGACCAAGCCCTTCCACAAGGACGAGCTGGTGGCGCGCATCCACGCCATTGTCCGCCGCTCGAAAGGCCATTCGCAGTCAGTGATTACGACCGGCGATCTGATCGTCAATCTCGACGCCAAGACGGTGGAAGTCGCCGGTCAGCGCGTCCACCTCACTGGCAAAGAATATCAGATGCTGGAGCTGCTCTCGCTGCGCAAAGGCACGACGCTCACCAAAGAGATGTTCCTGAACCACCTTTACGGCGGCATGGACGAGCCGGAACTAAAAATCATTGACGTGTTCATCTGTAAGCTTCGCAAGAAGCTGGCGGCCGCCACGACCGGCGAACATTACATCGAAACTGTCTGGGGCCGCGGCTATGTGCTGCGCGATCCGGCGGAAGAAAAAACGGCTTCTGTTGCGTAACATCCTCGACTAACTTGCATCACTGAAAACGCCTCCCGGTTCCGGGAGGCGTTTTTTTATGCGCGGGTTTTCAAGCCGTTTGCGGTCTGAGCGTGCGCCGGACGGCGGCGCTGTCTGCGATGATGATCGCTGTTGTGATGAGATAGATCGCGGCGACAGACAGCGGCAGCCAGGTAAGGCGCTCGTCGGGAAAATAAAACCAGATCGCTGTCGGGATGATCGCGCGCGCGATGGCGTGAGCTGAATAAATCGCCGTGCGTCCGTAACTCCAGCCGATGACTGGCCAGTGGACGGACATGCCCACCGCAAGGATCAGCGGGATTAAGGAGGAGCCTTCAGCCGCCGCCGCGACGATGAACGCCCAGAACAGCAACATTGAAATGAACGCTGGCAAAAGGACCGAGTCCACCGCCGCCTTATCCTTCATAAAGTCGTTGCGAAAGATTCTGGCGTAGAGGAGCGCAAGCGGAAAAATGGCGCCCGACCCAAAGAATGCGACGCTGGACCAGACAGACAGATCCAGAAAATATCCGGCGGCGCCGAGTACGGCCCAGTAAGTGGCGCCCGCCAGCGGGATCGGGAAGCCGCCGCGCAAGCGCGCATAAGACGCCAGGCGATTAGCTTTCAGCGCTTCTTTCAGGTCTTCCGTTGTCAGATTAAGTTGCGTCATCCGCGTCCCCTCGGCTCTTTATTTGATGCTGGTTTCGTGTCGCCGCCGCGCGCCCGCGCCGCGTAGGCTTCCTGAATAAAATGCGTCACCTGCCCGGTCGCCGGCTGGCGTGCATGATCGCGCCATTCATCCACATTGGTCCACATTTTGCGGGCCATCGCCTGCTGCTCGGGACTGGCGACACGCCGGAACGGCTCAAGCAACGCCTCCCACCGCGCCAAAAAGGCTTGCGCTTTTTCGCTTTCGGGATCGAGCGGCAGCGCGGCCTTGATCTCGCCGATCAGCGTACGCCACGCATTGTCGTAGTCTTCAGGATCGACCTCCTGACGCAGACGCGCCGTCATATCCCGCCACGCATCATGGTCGCGTTTGGTGAAGTGTTTTTCAAAAAAGGCGCGCGCACGTTGCGCCGCTTCCCGGTCGTTCGATGAGGCGATGATCCGCGCCAGATGATCGATCTCCGCCGGGTCGCCGCCTTCCAGTTCGGCGTCGATGTCTTTCAGGAGGATGATTGCGTGCGCCACGCGGTCTGCTTCATCGCGTAGATAATCGAGTTGCGCAGCGATCAGCCCGCGCGCATCGACGGGGTTTGCGAGCCACTTTTTGATGAGATCAAGCGGCATGCCCGCCTGCTTCAATAGCCGCACTTTCGCCAGAACCAGCAACGCGTCCGCGTCATACAAACGCTGGCCCGCGGACGAGCGCCCGGGCTTCACGAGCCCCAGGCTTTCATAATGGCGGATCATGCGTTCGGACAATCCGGTCCGCGCAACCACGTCGCCGATCCTGTAATGGGCGCTCTTCTCCATACAGCCACCCTAACCCCTGACATCGTGTCAGGGGCAAGAAGAAAAACGCCGAACGTGATCAATCAGGGCGGGACGATCAGGCGGGCTATCCCGCGCTTTAGAAAATTCGCCAGACGGTCTGTAAGCCGGGTTCTGTACTTCTCGTGAGAGAAGCGACGACCATTCATCTGGGACGATGCTTGCGCATCGCCTCAAGCAACCAACCCGGACGTCCTGAGCGCGAAGACTTCGCTCTCCTCCGTAAACGGAAGAACGGCGTCCCTATTCGGTTTTGCTCCCGGCGGGGCTTGCCCTGCCCGCTCTATTGCTAGCGCGGCGGTGCGCTCTTACCGCACCTTTTCACCCTTACCTGCCGAAACAGGCGGTATATTTTCTGCGGCGCTTTCCCTCAGGTTTGACCCTGGCCGGGCGTTACCCGGCGCCGTGTCTCCATGGAGCCCGGACTTTCCTCTCCCAAAAGGAGCGGCCGTCCGACCGACTGGCGAGCTTTTGACGTGGGCTTTTAAATGACGCAAGTCAAGGCGGGGCCCGCGCGCCGGACGCTATGAAGCGGGGGAACTTTTTTCACTGCGAACAGTGGGGCGGCGTTTATGCTGACGACGGCGACGGGGATATTGGTCATCGCGCTCGGTCTCATTTGCTGGGTCGGGCAGACCCTCGTCGTCTTCGCCCCGACCGTCGCCGTAAAACTTGGCGTCGGCGAGCGCGAGCAGGAGCTTGACCGTTCGATGTATCTTTTCGAGCGGTTCTCCCAAGGCGTCCCCGATATTCTTCTCACCTGGATCCTGCCCGCCGCCGCACTCATGATGATCTTGGGGGTCGAACAGTGGCCGTTATTCGCGCTCGTCGGCGGCGGCGTTTATTTGTATTTTCCAGCGGTCTTCATCATCACGCGCATCGCGTTAAAGAAGGACGGGAAAAAAATTGGCCGGCCGTCATCCGTGTTCGCCGCCTATTCGCTGGGCGTGCTCTGGATGATCTCCGCAGCCTATATGATTTTTCTGGCCGTTGAGGAACTCGGCGGCGGCGCTTCGGCGCTCAAGTCTGGATAGGCTGCGCAAACCGCCGCTCTACTCAGTATAGCGATTATAAAAAATGAAACCAACCTTGATAACATGGATTCTTGTCGCCTTTGGCGCGATTACGCTCCTTCCCTTATTCCTGGCGCAGTTTCGGATGCTGTCGGCGCCTCATGGGAAGAAGACCCGCGATCTCCTGATCGGCGAAGGAGAAAGCTGGCGCGACGACACGCACTTTCGCTTATCCAAGGGCGCGGCGTGGGCCGACTGGCTGTTTTTCCTGCCGCTCTTTCCGCTTGGCGTTTTGGGGATCACCTTGCGCCAACCCTGGGGGTATATGCTCTTCGGCGTTGCTGGCGCGATGTCGCTCTACATCAACATCATTCTCTGGGTCACCGAGAAAAAGTATGTGTACCCCTCACGCGGCGCCCTGCGCTACTTCACCTATTACTGGGGCTTCTTCGTTTACTGGGGCGCGCTGGCGTTGGCGTACGCCACGCTTCGATTGAGCGGGATCGCGTTCTGAGCGTCATCGCGCGACAATGCGGACGTTCCTTGCTTGAGCGCTGACGCCGTCCTCACCGGCTGTCGTTCGTTTGGTTCATGATTTCATCATTGCCGCTATCCCAGAGAAACGCTTCGCGATACGCTGTTGGGCATGCGATTTCTCAAATGGGCTTTCATCGGCGTCGGTTCCCTTTTCCTCCTCGCCTTATTAGGGGTGACGATCAGCGTCATGTCAGCGCTCGACTGGGATCGCGCGCACACCAATGAAACGGCCGCTTTGCCTTTTTACGAAACAGGCGCGCCCGACGGTCTTTACCAGCTTCGCGCAAATGGGCTCACTTTTCGCGCCCGCATTCATGGAGCAGCCAATGACGGCCCCGGGATCATTTTATTGCATGGGCACCCGGAGACATCGATCATGTGGGAGCCGCTTGCGCGCGCAGCCGCGGGCGCCGGTTACCGCGTGATCGCTTTTGATCAGCGCGGCTACAGCCCCGGCGCCCGGCCCAAAGGCGTTGCGCCTTACAAGGCCGACAATCAGATTGCGGATGTTATCGCGGTCGCCGGCGCCATGGGGTTTGAGCGCTTCCATCTGGTCGGCCATGACTGGGGCGCGGTCATCGCGTGGGCGACCGCGGTTTTCCATCCGGATCGACTTGAGAGCCTGACGGCGATGTCAATCCCACACCCCGCGACGCTCACGGCGAGCGTCGTTGACGAGCCGCCTCTATACATTCAACTGTTTTCGCTGCCCTGGCTCCCCGAAGCGACCCTATTGTTCAATGATCTGGCGGGGTACAAGAATTTCTATTCGGAACAGTCGGACGAAGAGATCGCTGAGTATCTGCGCGTCTTCTCCGAACCCGGCGCTTCGACGGCCGCGTTAAATTGGTATCGGGGAATCCAGAATAGTATTTCGTTGATCGCCGAGCGCAACGCCGACATCAGCGCGCCAACCCTGTTCATTTATGGCGACCAGGAACTCTGGGTCACCCCCGACTTCCTCGCGCAACAACGAACGCTCATGAGCGGCGCGTATAGCGAGCTGGAACTCGACGCAGGGCATTGGCTTATTCAACCGCATACGGAGACGGTCGTCGACGCTGTGCTGGCGCACATTAGCGCTTACCCGCCGGGCAATCAGTGAATCACTGGGTCGTCGGCTCTTGGACTGGAAAGGAAACATTCAGCCGGTGAAGGCCGTCTGATTGCGCACCTGCGCCAAACGAACTAAGGATCACTTCAGCAGATCTTTCTTCTGCAATGGAGCTTTGATGCTTACGATTGTGAGCCTGCGCTAGCCCATGAGGGCGGCGTAAATATTCAAAACAAAACCACGTTCGCGCTCTCGCGAGCGCACGAGTGGCTTTGTCCGTAATTCAAGTTCCGAACGACCGTGGCGCTCCATGCGTATGACGTTCGGCTTCCCTTACATCCAATCATCGCCGCCTTTTGAAGTGCGGCGCAAAGGAGTTAGACCATTGATTAGAAATGCAAAGACCACCGACCTTCGCGACCTTAGAAAAATCGCGGAAGGCACACAGATGTTTCTCGGCGAAGAACTCGACCACTTCATTTCCGAGATGACATCGCACCTTGATCAGACTGCGCGCAATGAACCGACGTCAGCGCGCCTGGTCGTCGCAACCGACGGCGTGAGCGAGGCCGCGCCTATCATGGGCGCGGCTTACTTTGCGCCGGAAGCGATGGCGCAAGGGGTAATGAACCTGTTGTTCATCGGCGTCCTGCCGGACGCGCGAAAGCGGGGCTTTGGACAAGCCTTACTTGCTTCCTTCGAAGAAGCCTTGAAGGCGAGCGGCGCTCGCCTTGCTATTATCGAAACGGCAAGTGACGACATGTTCGCGCCTGCGTGGTCTCTTTACGCAAAGGCCGGTTATGACGAAGCGGCGCGCATACGTGACTTTTACGATGACGGCCTCGACAAGCTCGTATTCCGTAAACGGCCGTAGCGTAAAACGAGACGATGGAGCGGCGTCCCGGCGGCGCCGCTCCTTTATCCTAAGAGCAGTTACTACCCTTTAAGGCGTCGGCCCAAAGATCTGTTTTGATATCCGCGCATAAGCATCCTCAGATGAGACAGTTTCCGGTCGGTGTTGCGACTAATGGAGCACGGACAGCCTCTCCTCAAAGAGGCGGCTGCTCGGCTGGAGAATACTTTTTTAGGTATCGGTAAAGACGATTACCGCAGATAGATGGATTCGAGCAGGATGAGGGAATTCGCCAAATTCAACACTTAGCGCCGTTATCTCTTTCTCCGCCTTCCCGCGGCTTGACCGCGGGATCCAGGACGCGCCACCTTCTCCATATGGCGCAATATGATTTCATCGCTGTCTATATCCTGACAAACCAAAAACTTGGAACGCTCTATACAGGCGTGACGTCCGATCTGCCAAAACGCCTTGAGCAGCATCGTACCGGAACGGGGGCGATCTTCACCAAAAAGTACAAGCTGACACGCCTCGTCTGGTTTGAACCACACGAAACGATGGGTACGGCGTTTCAGCGCGAGCGACGCATCAAAGAATGGAAACGGTCATGGAAAATCGGGTTGATCGAAAAAGATAATCCGGACTGGTTCGATCTCACCGATAGAATGATATGAGCCGAGAGCCATGGATCCCGCGGTCAAGCCGCGGGAAGGCGCATGGTGCTAAAGTTGAGGGCGAAATCGGGCCACAGATGGCGGCTTCAATCTCAACCCTCCGCCAGCCTTGCAGCCAGCTCCTTCACCAACCGCACCGCCACATTGGCCGTCATCAGATTGATGTCGCGTTCGGGGTTAAGCTCGACGATGTCGGCGCCGATGAGCGGGCCCGGCGCCTTTTTGATCATCGCCAACACCTCGCGGGTGGTGAGGCCGCCCGGCTCCAGGTGCGAGACGCCGGGAGCGAAGGCGGGGTCGAGGCCGTCGAGGTCGATCGAGATGTATAAGGGACCCTTTAGGCGCTCGAATGGAACCGCGCCGGCCTCTTCGGCGCCGAGGGCGATCACGTCGTAGGGCGCAGCGACTTTTTCCTGTTCAGGCGAGGCGCTCCTGATCCCCACTTGCACAAGCGTTCTAATCGATCCTGCTTCGAGCGCCCTTGCGAAAGGCGACGCGTGGGAATAGCGGTCACCCTCGAATTCATCGTAAAGGTCACGGTGCGCATCAATGTGCAAGACGTTGACGGGGCCATGTTTGTCGCGAACGGCTTCCAATATCGGATAGGTCACCGAATGATCGCCGCCGAGGCTAAGCGGCGCCCGCCCCGCCGCGAGCGCTTCGCCAACGCGCGCGGTGATATCAGCGCGGGCGGCGGCGGCGTCTTCGGGCAGCGGGTCAAACATTTCCGCGCTAATGACGCGCGTCACATCAACGCCCGAAAGCGAATAAGGGCTTGAGGCGTCGCTGCGCAAGAGCGAGCGGATGATCGACGGGCCGAGCGCCGGTCCGCGCGCGTGGGATGAACTTGCGTCCCACGGAAAACCTAAAAGACTGACAGGCATGGCGCTATTCCTGTGTAGCAAACAAGTCGGAGTTACGCCCTAACTTAAGTCACACCAATCGTTTGTCACAGCGCCTGGTCGTAAGAAACTCACGCACGAATCATCGCCAGCTCGGGTTCATATTCCTTCATCGCCTTCGTTCCGGCGGAGGTAACCTTATAAATACCCCTCCTGACGCGTTCAAACCATCCATAATAATCGTCCGCCATGATACGCCTCGCCGAAGAAACGTCTGTCGCCGTCGCAACTTCTGACGCTTTGGTCGGGCCGCGCTCATATAAAAAATTCAGGCACTTCAACGCGTCTTGGCGATAAGCAGTTACAAGAGCCGTGCGCGTGGAGCCGCCCTTGTTGGGGTCGCCTTCGCGTTTTGTGAATTCTTTCAGAAGGCGTATCTTTTTGACAGTCGACTTGCGCGGTTTGTAGGGCCCCGGGTCAACGTGAACCTCCACAAAAAGGTCTTTCGGCCGGATGGTCATCAAACCAACGCCCAATCTGCGACAGAGCGCGATGTTTTTCTTTAAAGCCTGAGAGAACGTCCTCCCCGCCCGCCGGGGAACTGCCACATAGACAAAGTCGCTGACGCGCTGCCGTTCAACAGCCTGATGAAACAGCGCAAGGGAGAAGCCTGTCTTGAGCTCTACGATCACCGGCGGTTCATTGTCTCGGCATGCAACCACGTCAGCAGCGCCAATCTCTGCTTTCACCTCATAACCCTGAGCCTGCAGCAGGTGTTTGACGGGGTCGTAGAGATCCGTTTCACGCATGACAGCGGCCGATTTTCTCATTCTTAACTCCGAAAATGTTCGAAGACAGAATTGGAGACGAAAGTAAACGAAACCTTTCGATCATTCGCCGCGTGAATGGACACGCCGCGTCATTGTCAATCGTTATGGCGCTCCAGCACGTGGAGCAACGCCGCTTTCGTCAGCGGACTGAACCCTTGCCCGAGCGCCGCAGGACAATACCTTCGCTGGAAAGCTAGCAACGCCGCCGCGTGGGCGCCGACGGGTGCGTCATAACCGATGGCGCTTAGCGCCGCCAACGCGTCATCGTAGGGAATCGCTGCGTCGCCGTCGCCCTCATAGGGGCCGATCGCCAATCCTTCTGCGGCCAGACGCGCCCACGGAAACTTCTCGCCGGGGTCTTCCTTGCGCGACGGCGCCACGTCCGAATGGCCGAGCACACGGGTTGGCGCAATGTCGTGACGGCTTTTAATGTCTTTTACTAATGCAATGACCGCCTCGATTTGCGCCGTGGGAAAATCGCGATACCCAAACTCATGCCCCGGATTGACGATCTCAACGCCGACAGAGCGCGCGTTGATGTCCGCCTCGCCGCGCCAACTGGAAACGCCTGCGTGCCACGCCCGGTTTTCTTCCGCCACTAGACGAAAGATACGGCCGTCTTCCTCCACCACATAATGGGCGCTCACTTTCGCCGCCGGATCGCACAGGCGCTCAATCGCTTCTTCGCCGGTGCGCATGCCCGTATAGTGCAGGATCGCCATATCGACCGCACGGCCGCGCGCATCGAAATTTGGTGAGGGCCGTTCAATTATTTTCATAAGCGGTTCGCCTTTGCGTCTGGCGCCTTTTTGATCCGGTCGACGGCGAGAACGGGCGCGCCTTCGCGCGCGCCATCGCGCGCGGACGTGCGCAACAGAACGACGCCGACCCCCAACAGGGTCAATAACCCGCCGACGATCATCGCCGGACCGAACGGATCGCCCAGCACAATGACGCCGCTCGCGACCGCGATCAATGTGGTCAATAACATGCTCGGCGCCACCTGGCTCACGGGCAAACGCTGCAGCAACCAGTAATAGGCCGAGTGGCCGATGATCGAGCCGCCGATGGCGGAATAAAGGATCGCGCCGATCAGCAAGGGCTTGTCGGCGGCGGCGAACGCTTGCGCCTGTTCGCTTTCAATGAGGAATGTGAGCGGCCAAAGGCTCACCGCCCCCACAAGCGAAAACCAGGCGAGCAATTGATGGGGTTTGAACCCTGTCGCCTTTTTCACATTAATGGAGCCCACCGCTTCGGACATCGCCGCCGCCGCGATCAAGCCGACGCCGAGACCGATGCGTTCGCTGTTCTCGCTTGGCTCGCCGCCAATGGCGATCACCGCGACCCCGGTAAAGGCGAGTGCAATGCCGAGGACGCGCCGCCACCCCACCTGTTCGCCCAGAAAGATCACGGAGAGGATTGTGGCGAACGGCACATAGAGTTCAATCGCAACGGCGCTCGCCGACGCGGTTGCATATTTCAGTCCACTGAACATGAAGACATAGTTGACGGCGCCGAGACAAACACCCGCGAAGAGAACGCGTCCCATTTCACCAGGCCGCCAGCGCAGGAACGCCGCCATCAGCGCCGCCACGAGCGTCATGCGCACAGCGGCGTAGAAGATCGGCGGAATTTCCGCGACCGCCACCTTGATCACCACAAAGTGGAACCCCCAGATGGCGCACATCGCCAGAAGAACGAGTATTTCGCGCAAGCCCATGGCCGCAGACATTCCCTAACGTAAAGCTGCTGCCCGCCGGGCGAAAAAGGGAAATCCGGTTTTTCGCAGGGTCCGGCGCGCAACAAAAACCCTAGCTCGCCTTACGCTGCGCCGATGGAAATTGAAATGGAGATAGCGCTGGCGCTTACTGCGCGCTTTCAGAGACTTTCGCCGACGTCCATGCGCCAGCCGTCCGTCCGTCCGCGTCCACAAGGTCCGCGATCAGGGAGAGAAGCACGACGAACGGTGTCGCCAGCGCCACAAAAACGACAATCGCCACACTGGCGAGCAGCGTAGTGATGAAGACCGCGAAATTGAACAAACGCGCCGGGAGCCGCGGATGGGCCTGCGCTTCCGTCAATTGAATATGGGAGTGGTCTCTGGTTTCCGCCAACGCCTTTTGACCCGTCATGATACGCACCATACTTCTTACCCCAAGAGTGTAAGCAAAGTGTGGGCCTGTCGTCCAGTGTGGTTAGCGGCGGTTAACCATAGGCCCGCTCTGACCGAATCTGCTCATAAGCCGCATTTATGGCGGCGATCCGGCCCTCGGCGATCTTCACGAGCGCCGGCGGCACGCCCCGCGCGATCATCGCGTCCGGGTGGTGCTCCTTTACAAGCTGATGATAGGCCCGTTTGAGGGCGCCCTCCTCAATCGAGGGCGAGACGTCCAGAATGACGTAAGGGTCGTCTTCCCCAAGCCCCAGATGCACCGATTTGATGCGCCGCAGCGAAGCTGGCGAGACAGCGAATCGCTCGGCGGCCGCCTCCAGCAATTCAAGCTCGCGCGGATGGGCGACGCCGTCCGCTGCGGCGATATGGAATAGACAGTCGAGAACGTCCTCCAACACCACCGGCTCATTTTCGAAGATCTTCGCCACTTGCGACAGATAGTGGTCGTAGCCGGCCACATCCTGTTGCGCGAGCGCATAGACGCCGCGCACCTTGTCAGCGTCTTCTTCTTCAAAGGAAAAGAAATCCTGGAAGGCGGCGATCTCGTCATCGGTGACGACGCCGTCCGCCTTCGCCATTTTCGCCGACAGCGCGATCAGCGCGATGGAGAAAGTCGCCTCGTCTCGGCGCACGCGATGGTCGGCCAGCGCATCGAGCGCGGCGCCCAATGTGCGCCGCCGCGTCTCTTTCATGATGGCCTGAAGTCTCTCCCAAAAAGTCATCCCCCTGCTCTACAGGAGGCCCCCGCCGGACGCCAGCAAGATATCATCTTGCGCGTTGCGCGCCCTGGGGAAAAAAGGTTTTTACTTGGAAAATTATGACCCTGTGGCCGATTCACGCACATGTTGCGCTTTGGCGCGGCGCGCATTCTTTGCTCTGACGACTGATTTAAGGCACGCTCTCGCCACTCGCACGGAGGATGGGTCGTGGGAAAAATCGTCAGTGAGTTTCGTCAAATCTTGCTGGGTCTTCTCTGCGGCGCGGGGATCATGTCTGCGCTCGTCGCCACCGCCGCCTGGGCCGCGCATTTCTAACGAACAAACCGCCTGTTAATTGCTGCAAGCGGCGGCGTCGTCGGCGCCGCTAAAAAAGCCTTGTCGGCGCGTTCGCATCCGGCGCGCGCAACACCCATCCCTCGCCCTTGTCGCAAGCGACGCCGGACCAGTTATCGGTGCGGCCATTGATGCGCATCGACTGATCGAACGGTCGGCAAAGATGCGGCCGGCGCGTGGGTCCGCCGGCGAGCTCAAGCTCCGTGCCCGGCCGGCGCACCATCAGGTCTTCATAGACAAAGCCGGAAATCACGCCATCGACCGCAACCAGCATCCATGGTCCGTCCACCGTCTTGCCGACGACTTCAACGCCGGTGCCGGACGGCAGGATTTCGGCGACCTTTTCATCCGTCGATGGACCATAGCGCACATTGGAATTCCGTGTCAGGACGAATTCACCAAGCTCGGTCTCAAAACGGCGGGAGAGCTTCAGTCCAGGCCGGAACGGCATCAGCGCCCAAGGGTCGGCGAGCAGATTGCCCGCGCCTTGCGGACCCGGCGTCACGGCCCCGGCCGCATTCGATCCGCGCCATTCGAATTTGTCGCCGACGGCGCCGTTTTCCATCGCGTCCACAAAGACCGGCGCAAGCGCGTTCACGTCGCGCCGCGAAAGCTCGCCGCTGAACTTGGAATTCACCGCATAATTCGCGCCGTCGCCGCCGGAAAGCCCGGGCAAAACCGGATTGCTGGCGCACGCGCTAGCTGCAACGACCACCAGGCAAACGGCGCCGCTTTTCATGAATGACATCTTACTTCCGCTCCCAAAAACAGAGCGTCAGCTTATCAGAAACAACGGCGCAAACGCCATATGAGAAATCCACGTTAACCATAAAGACCGGCGCAGGGCGTAAAATCGCCCTCTCTGTCGCTTTCTTAACGCTCCTAAACAGAGAGAATATTTTTACTCTTTGGGGACATATTGGTTCTCCGGAATGTGGGTTCAGAGGACAATATTGGCATGGCCGTTGGTGAAACTTCGCGTCTGAAGCAATTGATCGCCGTCGCGCAAGAAGGATCGAGCGACCGCCGCCGCGATCTTTTGCGCGAGATCACGGATGTGTTCATGGCCGCGCCCGACCGCTACACGTCGAGCGAAATGCAGCATTTCGACGTGATCATGTCGAAAGTGACCGAAAGCGTTGAGATATCGCTGCGCCGGGAAATCTCCGAGAAGCTTGCGGACGTGGCCGAAGCGCCGCGCGGCCTGGTGCGTCAACTCGCCCATGACGACGTTTCCGTCGCCGAACCGATCCTGAAACGCTCGCAAGCGTTAACGGAAGAGGATCTGATCCGCGTCATCCGCCAACGCGGCCAGGGCCACATGAAGGCCATCACCGAGCGCCGCGAGGTGCCGGAAAAGGTCTCATCCGAACTGGTCGAACGCGGCGACAAGGAAGTGCTTGTTTCTCTCGCGAAGAACCGCGGCGCGAAACTCAACAACGACTCCATGGAAAAGCTGGTGGAGCATTCGCGCTCAATCGGCGAGCTTCAGGCGCCGATGGCGAACCGTTACGATCTGCCGCCGCAGCTTCTGACGCAGATGTATTTCTTCGTCTCGTCCGCCTTGAAGAAAGAAATCCTGCGCCGCTCCGACCTTCTTGATCCGGCGATCATTGACGAAGCCGTCAACGCCAACCGCACGAAAATCCTGAGCACGGCCGTCACCGAAGCGCAGTCTGAGGTTGACAGCGCCCAAAAGTTTGTTCGTGATCGCATCAACTCGAACACACTCAATGAGAGCCTTCTGAAAGAGTTGATCGAAATTCGGCGCACAACGGAATTCCTGTTGGCCTTCTCACATTATATCGGCGTCGACACCTCCACCGCCCAGCGGATCATGAAGGACCGCTCATGGGAGTCGCTCGCCATCTCCTGCCGTGCGGCGGGTCTTGAGCGCTCCACCTTTGCGAAGATCGTCTTCGGTCTACAAAAAAGCCCGGAAGAACAGACAAAAGCCCTGCGTATCCTCGATCTCTATTTGAAAATCCCGCAGGAAGCCGCTGAACGCGTCATGCGTTTCTGGCGCGTGCGCGCCCAATCGGCCGGGGCGGAAGAAAAGCGCAGAAAAAAATCACCGATCTACGCCGCCGGCGACCAAAAGAAAGCCGCCGCCGCGCGTTAGTGGGCGTCTTCTTGACGTAGTAGTAGCTCCATCCGCCTTCCCGCGGCTTGACCGCGGGATCCAGGACGCCCTTCTTTAATTCGCAAAGGCCTACCGTGACATCCGACTGCAAGAGCATCGCGATTTCAGACTGTTCTATTGCATACCGAAGCAGACTCTCGGATAGTTTAATTCCGTATAGGTATAAGCAATAAAGCAAAAGAGCCAAGAAACATGTCCGGCCCTGACTTAGACCTAGAAAAAACAAATCTGATCGGCGGGCTGGATAGGCTTGTAACCAACTTTGCAATATCAGCAGTTGCAGTGATTCCGACGTTCCTGGCCTGTATTGTTACGCCATGGCGGTTGGCGGTCTTACTGGATCGCGATGATCCGGATGGTCGTATGGGAATGCTGCTGGCGCCGGGCGCGTATTTTCCTTTATCGTTGATGGTGTCATTTATTGCAGCCGCCTTATTCGCAACGCCTGAGACCCTAAGCAGCAACAATTCGTTTATTGGACCAGGCCTCGCCGTATCCGTACAAACCGCTGCATCAAATGGTGATATTTGGAAGATTGCAGCGACGATTATGCCTCTTTATGGCGTTGCGGTTCTTATTGGACTGCTCGGAACTATTTTGAAGCCATGGGCGCAGCGAGACTGGACGCTTAGGATCAGTCTTAGAGCCGCGTTTTATGTTACTGCGACGCTGACCTGCTGGGTTATTTTAACGACAACCGTGATTGACTTCTTGCGCGTCTCGGCGGGAAGGAACGATATCATGTCGTTCTTATATCCCACGCTCATGATCCTGACAGGTGGTGCTGTTGTCTGGATGTATTTTTGGTTCTTTCACAAGAAAGAGACTGTCTCATGGTTTAAAGCGGGCGTATTAAGCGTAGCGATGTTTGGTCTTATTCTTTCGGTTTTCTTTCTAGCAGATTTTTTGATCCGCCTTTAAGCCTTCAGCGCTTAATCAAAATATCCAAGTTCGTATTCGAATTATTGAAGCTGGCTTAGAGGAAGCTCCTCCCAGCTTGCGTACCTTCAAGCCTTATTGAAAACGAAAATCCAGCCGCCCCCAAATTCAGCCGAAAGCGCAAACGAGCACTATACGAAGGACCCCACCCCTCAAGCCGCAATCTCCGGCTCGTAGGCTAGGATCGGCGAGAGCCAGCGTTCGGCCTCAGTGAGCGCCATACCCTTGCGGCGCGCATAGTCCGCCACTTGATCTTCTGCGATTTGGCCGACGCCAAAATAGAGCGATTGCGGGTGGCTAAAATAGAGCCCGCTCACCGACGCCGGCGGCGTCATGGCGAAGCTTTCCGTCAGCGTCATTTGCGCATTTTCGGTTGCGCTTAAAAGCTCAAAGAGCGTTTCCTTCTCGGTATGGTCCGGTTGCGCCGGATAGCCGGGCGCGGGGCGAATGCCCTGATACTTCTCCGCGATAAGGGCTTCAGGATCGAGCGCTTCGTCAGCGGCGTATCCCCAGAATTCGCGGCGGGCGCGCATATGAAGATGTTCCGCAAAGGCCTCCGCAAACCGGTCGGCGAGCGCTTTGGCCATGATTGAGGAATAATTATCGTTGGCGTCGTCGAAGGACGCGGCCAGCGCTTCTTCTCCAACCCCGGCTGTCACCGCGAAGGCGCCCACATAGTCGGCTTTGCCGCTTTCCACCGGCGCGACAAAATCGGCGATGCAATAATTGGGCGCGCCATTGTCGCGCTTGGCGATTTGCTGGCGCAGCCCATGGAAGCGCTTCAGTTCTGTGTCGCGTTTTTCATCCGTAAAGAGAACGATATCGTCGCCGTCGCTGTTCGCCGGCCAGAAACCGCATACGCCATGGGCGGTCAGTAGCTTTTCATCAAGAATACGGGCGAGCATCGCTTGCGCGTCCGCAAACAAGGCGCGCGCAGGTTCCCCAACGATCTCATCATCGAGGATGCGCGGATATTTGCCCGCCAGCTCCCAGGAGGCGAAGAACGGCGTCCAGTCGATATATTCCGCGAGCGTTCTCAAATCATAGTCCCGCAACGCCTTCACGCCCGTAAACGCCGGCGCCGGCGGCGTGTAGGCGCGCCAGTCGATAACCGGCTTTTTGGCGCGCGCTTCCTCAAGGCTCAGCCGCGGATTACGCGCCGCGCCCTTTTCGTGTTGCGTGCGGACTTTCTCGTAATCCGTCCTGATTTCATCAAGATAGGCGACCCGTTTGTCGTCGGAGATCAGCGAGCCGGCGACGCCGACGGCCCGGCTGGCGTCCGTCACATAGACGACGCCGTGATCATAGTTCGGCGCGATCTTCACCGCCGTATGCGCGCGGCTCGTCGTGGCGCCGCCGATCAGGAGCGGGATGTTGAAATCCTGACGCTTCATCTCCGAGGCCACATGGCGCATCTCATCGAGGCTCGGCGTAATCAGCCCGGAAAGCCCGATGATATCCACCTGATGTTTTTTTGCTTCCTCAAGAATTGTCGCCGTCGGCACCATAACGCCGAGATCGACCACCTCATAATTGTTACACTGAAGAACGACCCCGACAATGTTCTTGCCGATGTCATGGACGTCGCCCTTCACGGTGGCGAGAAGGATCTTGCCGTTGGCCTGACCCTGGGTCAGCCCCTGCTCTTCCTTTTCCTTCTCCATGAAGGGGGTCAAATATGCCACCGCCTGTTTCATGACACGAGCCGATTTCACCACCTGCGGCAGGAACATCTTGCCCGCCCCGAAGAGATCGCCGACGACATTCATGCCGTCCATCAACGGACCTTCGATCACGTATAACGGACGCCCTAATTTCTCGCGCGCCTCTTCCGTGTCCTCGACGATATATTTGTTGACGCCTTTGACGAGTGCGTGGCGCAGGCGTTCTTCCACAGGCGCTTCGCGCCAGGAGAGGTCTTCTTCCTGTTTCTTGCCGGCCGCGCCGCGATATTGCTCGGCTACATCGAGCAGCCGTTCGGTGGCGTCGGCGCGCCGGTTCAGGATGACGTCTTCAACGGGGTCGCGCAGGTCGGGCTTGATCTCGTCATAGATTGCGAGCTGACCGGCGTTGACGATCCCCATATCCATGCCGGCTTTGATGGCGTGATAGAGAAAAACCGAATGCATCGCCTCGCGCACGGGCTCATTGCCCCGAAACGAAAACGAAATATTGGAAACGCCGCCGGAAATCTTCGCCCCCGGACAAATGTCCTTGATGCGTTTTGTCGCCTCGATGAAGTCGACCGCATAATTGTCATGCTCCTCGATACCGGTGGCGACGGCGAAAATGTTGGGATCGAAGATGATATCCTGGGGATTGAACCCGGCTTTTTGAGTCAGGAGATCATAGGAGCGCTTACAGATTTCCACCTTGCGGTCGGCGATATCCGCCTGGCCGTCTTCGTCGAACGCCATAACCACAGTCGCCGCGCCATAGCGCATGATCTTTTTGGCGTATTCTAGAAACGGCGCCTCGCCCTCTTTGAGCGAAATCGAATTGACGATGGCCTTGCCCTGAACATTTTGCAGCCCGGCCTCAATCACTTCCCATTTCGATGAGTCGATCATGATCGGCACGCGCGAGATATCCGGCTCGGAGGCGATCAGCCTCAGAAAGTGCGTCATTGCTGCGACGCCGTCGAGCATGCCCTCATCCATGTTGATATCGATGATCTGGGCGCCGTTCTCCACTTGCTGGCGCGCCACAGCGAGCGCTTCCTCGTAGCGATCTTCCTTGATCAGTTTGCGGAATTTCGCCGAGCCGGTGACATTTGTCCGCTCGCCGATATTGACGAATGTAGGAGTACTCATGCGGCGGCGTCCGTTTCGTTTTGCGCCGCCGGTTTCTTCGGCCGCACGCCCAGCATATAGCAGAGCGCGTAAGACATGTCGTCGCGGTTCAGCGTGTAAAAGTGAAAATGCTTAACCCCGTGCTCAGCGAGATCGAGGCATTGTTCAGCGGCAACCGTCGCGGCGATCAGCGCGCGCGTTTCCGGTTCGTCATCGAGATTCTGAAAGAGCTTTACAAGCCGTCCGGGGATCGTCGCGCCGCACACATCCGCCATTTTGCGCAGGCCGTTGAAATTCGTCACCGGCATCACGCCCGGCACGATCGGGATATCGATCCCAGCGTCGCGCACCGCGTCGAGATATCGAAGGTAGACGGAATTATCATAGAAAAACTGCGTGATGGCGCGGGTGGCGCCGTTATCGATCTTCTGTTTCAACAACTCGATATCAGCCTTCATCGACGGCGAGTCCGGGTGTTTTTCCGGATAGCAGCCGACGGTGATTTCAAAATCAGCGATGGCGCGCGCGCCGGCGGCCAGCTCAGCCGCATTCGCATAACCGCCCGGATGCGGCGTATAGGGCTCGCCCGCCCCGCCTGGCGGATCGCCCCGCAGCGCCACGATATGTTTCACGCCCGCATCCCAATAGTCGCGCAGAACCGTGTTGATTTCTTCTTTGGTGGCGGCGACGCAGGTCAGGTGCGCGGCGACGTTCAACCCTTTTTCCTTGGTGATGCGCGAGACCGTCTCATGGGTGCGCTCACGTGTTGATCCGCCCGCCCCATAAGTAACGGAGACAAAGTCAGGCGCGAGCGGCGCCAGCTTGTCCACCGACGCCCAAAGGCGCTCTTCCATTTTCGGCGTCTTCGGCGGAAAGAATTCAAACGAGACATGCAAGTCAGACATGGGATGACCCTTTAAGCGACGCGCGACTTGCGCAATTGTTGAACGGCCCCGGAGGCTTCACACATCCAGATTTTGACGGTGAGTTTTTTGGGATTTTGTTTTTCCGGCGCCAGCGTCACCGTCTCAGTGAGTTTCAAGGACGCGGCGCGGCACCATTCGCTCACCTCGCCATCAGAAAAGCCGAGGCGGCGATGGGCGTGATCGTCGCGCAAAAATTCCAGCTCGTGCGGCGCGAAATCGGAGATAATCAAACGGCCGCCCGGCTTGATAAGACGTGAGGCTTCCTGCACAGCGGCGGATGGGTCGGCGAGGAAGTGCAAAACCTGGTGTATACAGACGATATCAGCGCTCCCCGCTTCCAGCGGCAGGGCGTAAAGATCGCCATGGCGCACTTGCGCGTGGTCGACGCCCGCCTCCTCGAGGTTCGCGCGCGCCACCGACAACATCTCGTGAGAAAGGTCGAACCCGACACCTGCACGATAAAGCGGTGCGAACAGCTCCAACATGCGCCCGGTGCCCGTCCCGATGTCGATGAACATATCGACTCTGTTGTCGCCGAGGAGCGCGCGCATTTGCTGTTCGATATCGGAATCCGGCAGGTGCAGCCGCCGCACCGTATCCCAGTCGCCGGCGTTCTTTTCGAAATACGCCGCCGCCGTGGCCGCGCGGGCCTGACGCGATTGCTCAAACCGTTCGCGGTCGCGCGCGATCAGACGATCGTCCGCGTCGCGCAACGCCGTCAGCGCCTGATTGATGGCGTCGATATCCGCGCCGCGCCCGGCGTCGGTCCTGTTGGCGCGGTAAAACATCCACGAGCCCTCGCGGTAGCGCTCCACCATCCCGGCGTCAGCGAGGATCTTCAGATGGCGGCTCACGCGCGGCTGGCTCTGGCCCAGAATCTGGGTGATTTCCGTGACAGTCAGCTCCCCGCGCAGCAACAGGACCATGATGCGCAGGCGCGTCTCCTCCCCGACAGCGCGAAACATATTGAGTGTGGCGTCCAGCATCAGCGGCCTTCAAAATAGCGATGACATATAAACATATCTTTATATGATATGCAATAAACACGCCCGCAGCACGGGCGCCGGCATGGTTAACAAAAGCTTCACGCGTTTTTGTCGTAATCGCCGCAGAATATTGGACGCTATCGCCGATAAGGCGGGTTACGCTCGCCCCAGAAACGACATATCTGAGAAGCAGAGTTGCGGACACGAAAAGGGGATCAAGCCCATGGCAGGGTTGAGTAAAAAGTGGGGCGCCGCTGCGGCGGCGTTGGCGGTAGCGGCGACTGCGCCCGGCGCGGCGTCGGCGCAAATCTACACCTCCATTGCGCAACTCTCCGGCGCCATTGAGCCTGAAGATGTGAGCATCGAGGCGGCGCCCGACACCGCCGGAGTTTATGACCCATGGGAAGGTCTGAACCGCAAAATGTTCGCGGTCCATACATTCCTCGACGACAATCTCCTGGTGCCGGCGTCAAAGGGCTATCGCGCGGTCACGCCAAAAGCCGGCCGGCGCGGCATCCGCAAATTTCTGGCGAACCTACGCAGCCCCGGCATTTTCGTGAACGACCTCCTGCAGGGGGAATTCAAACGCGCCGGCCAGACGCTCTCGCGCTTTGTCGTCAACTCCACGATCGGCGCCGGCGGCTTCGCCGATCCTGCGACAATTATGGGCGTGCCCGGACATAATGAGGATTTCGGCCAAACACTCGCGGTCTGGGGCGTGCCGTCCGGTCCGTATACGTTCTTTCCGCTGCTCGGCCCCGGCACGATCCGCAGCGGCGTCGGCACGGCGGCGCAGATCGGCCTGAACCCGCTCATCTATGTGGACACGCCGCCCGCCAACATTACACAATATACAACCGCCGGCGTCGGCGCCTTGTCCGCGCGCGAGCCGCTCATTGAGCCGCTCGAAGACATTAGAGCGAATTCACTTGATTACTACGCCTCATTCCGCAGCTTCTACCTGCAGGCGCGCAAACGCGAGATCGCGAACGGGCGCACCAGTTTTGAAGATCTGCCGGATATCGGCGACTTTGAGGAATTTGATGAGCTTGAATAAGCCTCCACACGAGGACAACGCCATGAAATTAACCGCAACGCCCCTCACCCGCAGACGCGCGCTCGCCTTCTCCGGCGCCGGGCTCATCGCGCTCGCCGCCATGACCGCGCCGGCGCTCGCGAACGAGGAAGCCGAGACCTATGTGGCCGCAATCCTTGAAGAAGCGAACGCCTTTTCCGACGAGGACGAGCCCACGCGCTTTGCGAAAATCGAAATCCTGGTCGACCGCCATGTGGACATGCGCCGCGTCGGCCGTTTCGTGCTCGGACAATATGCTCGGCGGATGACGCCCGCGCAGGAGGCGCAATATCAGCCGCTCTTCCGGCGCTACGCGACGCAGGTTTATCAGAAGGTCCTGTCCGAATATGGCGGTCAGAAACTCGAGGTCACCGACAGCGTCGTGCGCTCGCCGCGCGACATCATCGTCAACTCGCGCATTAAAGATGCGCGGCCCGGCGAACGCTTCGCCGACGTCACATTTTCATGGCGCGTTTATGTGAGCCGCGACGGCGAAATGTCCGTCTTTGACGCCGCCGCCGACGGCGTCTGGCTCGCCATCGAACAACGCGGCCAGTTCACCTCCATCATCGCCAATAATGGCGGCGGCGAAGCAGGCGTCGAAGCCCTCCTTGCTGACTTAAGGGAAAAGGTCGGCGCTTAGGGCCAGCCAATTGATCCTCTTACAGACAAGAAAAAACCCTCCGGCCAAAACCGGAGGGTTTTTTCGATAAGTTGAGTGCGTACGCTAGAGCTGGAAGCGAGCACCCGCAAAGAAATACCGGCCAAGCGGCGAGACCGGGAATGCATTCTCTGTGATGAATGGATCGCGATCCAGAAGGTTGTTCACACCTCCATAAACCTGGATTTGATCCGAGACATCATAGCTTACATTGAGATCATGGATAAACACAGCGTCCGAAATGCCGGCAGGACCGAACTGCGTTTCAAAAGTCTCGATCTCAACCGAACGGAACGCCTGTTCGTCCTGGAATTGAGTTTGCCAACCGACCGATAAAGGTCCACGCTTGTAGTTGAGGAAGGCGTTCGCCGCAAATTCAGGACGCTGAAGTTCGCCTAGTTCAGGATCGATCGCCGTCGGATCGCCCGGATCAAAGAAGTTATTCAAACGCTCCATCCATGTGCCGTTCATCGTCACATTGAATTCGTTCGCACCAATGGACCAGTCGTAGCTCAACTGAGCGTCGATTCCGCGGGCATCCAAAGAAGCAAAGTTTACTTCGGTTTGACGCAGGAAGTTAAAGCCCAAGAACTGAGGCGACGAAGTATCCCGGTTCCGTGAGAACAAAGTACAGAACTGGTTCGGGAAATTCGCTGAGTCATAGCAGTTATCCACGATGTCCTGCGCACCGACCGAAGCGATCGCCTGATCGATTTGAATTGACCAATAATCAACGGACGCGGAGAACCCTTCCAAAAATGTCGGTTGGAACAATGCGCCAACCGAGAATGTTTGCGCCTTTTCTTCCAACAGATCGGGGTTACCCGACGTCTCACCGACAAAGCGAGCCGACAGCGGATCGCGATACCCGACCGGAATTCCGTCCGCCGCACAGTTTGCAACACGGTTCGCGGCGTTCGGATCACCGGCGGCCACAACAGCGTCAATCTCATTTTGATCACAGGGATCGACCGGCCTGAAGAACGCGCCTTGCGCCGGGCTAAAGAGCTCGGAAATGTTCGGCGCCCGTATCGGCTCCGCGTAGGAGGCGCGGAATTTGATATCGTCAATCGGCGCCCACGTGCCCGAAACACCCCAGGAAATTGTTGCTCCCACTGTTGTGTAGCTGGCGAAGCGCGCGCTGCCTTGAACTGTCAGCTCTTCAAAGAACGGACGGTCTTGAATGAGCGGCAAATCGACCTCAGCGAAGTACTCCCAAACGCTGTATTCGCCGCCTTCGTTATTGATGATCGCGCCGGGATCGAAGACCAAGGAATTCTGTGCGTTTGGAAGGTCGCGTACGAGATCGCCCTGGTTCGCATCCGGCGTTGTCACCGGCACGACGCCGCGCACTAACGGATCGAATTCTGAGTCACTTGTCTCACGACGATATTCAAAGCCCGTTGCAAATCCGACAGAGCCGCCCGGCAACGTAAACAGTTGATCCAAATTGCCGATCACCGTGCCGTTGACGACAAACTGAGTCAATTTGAAATTGTTCACGGTTGTCGTGGTAATGAAGTCAATCGCGGCTTGGGATTGGCCGCCGAAGCCAGGAGCAAATACATTATACGGTGCACACTGACCGTCTCCAGGATTGAAGGTAAAGAATCCTGGGTCACCAGCGGGAATACCGAACGGCGTTGTCGGCGGCGCTGTTGGATCAATATCTGATCGGCAGATTGGCCCATTCGGACCATCCACAACATCAATCGCTGCGAAGAAACGGTCGAGGATAACCCGGTTGTTGTTAATTGATTCCCGATTGAACTGGCCGTAATTCACGGACAGATCATATTGGAAGCCATTGTCGCCCTCCGCCGAAATACCCGAGACTAACCGGTAAACGCGACGTTGTTGCTCGTCGATGTTCGGGCCGAGGTCAGTTGGATCTCGCGTGACGAAAAATGCTTCCGTCGGAGAACCCAACCCAGCGAACGGCTGAAGGGTCGCGGGGATAAATGGATTGTCCGGCGCAACTGTGAGCAAATCATAGAAGGTGTTCAGGGGACCGCCGCTAAACGCCGTCGAATCAGCAATTTTACCCTCAAAATACCACTCAATATTCTCTGCGATATCGTAGGAAAGGAGAATATTGCCGACGATGTTTTCGAGATCAGGCGTTAGAAAATCCTGGTTGAAAGTATTTGGGATGCCATCGCCGCCAAACTGGTTGAAAGCGCCGGTAACAATGCCATCGACGTAGGGACGTGGCAGACCTGTTTCATCATCAATCGTCAAACACCCGCCAAGGAAGAAGTCAGCGTTAAGTCCAACTGAGGACTCTTCGCAGTCATCAATACCGTTGTTGTTTGTGTCGATGCCGATAAATGCTGTCCCGGCAGTACCAACAATCGAACCGGGCAGAATGACGCCTGAATTTGAGGAAATTGAAAACCGCGGGTCTGGCATGAAAATGCGGCTTGGAGCACCCGGGGTGCCAGCATCCGGATTCGGCAAATCATCTGATTGCTGATTGTCCCTTGTGAACGGGCGATCGCCGAAAAGAATTTCCTCGCGCTTGGAATAATCAAAAGCGACCGTGACATTAAGGCGGTCGTTCAAAAAGTTTTTACCTGCGGCAATAGAGATACCGTAACGCTCCCCGTCACCCTCGTCCGAGATGCCGCCATTGAGATTGAGGTCAAGCCCTTCAAAATCATCTTTAAGAATAAAGTTGACCACGCCGGTGACAGCGTCGGCGCCATATACCTGCGACGCGCCGCCGGTTAAGACCTCGACACTTTCGACGAGCGCGTTCGGGATCGAGTTGATGTCGACAATAGCGGAACCCGCGACGCCGCCGACGTGACGGCGACCATTTACCAATGTCAGGGTTCTTTCAGCACCCAGGCCTCTCAGGTTCAATATGGACCCACCAACTGCGCCAGCGAAAATACCATCAATTGATCCGCTCGCCGTTGTTGTCGTCAACAAGGCCGGCACATCATTCAAAACTTCGGTGAGATCTTGTTCGCCTGACAACCGTAGATCATCGGCGTCGATAGATTGCACAGGCAATGGCGCCGTCAAGTTTGGGTCCCGCGCAATCCGCGAGCCGGTCACAATAATCGTATCACTGTCATCCGCCTCGTCCTCTTGAGCGAACGCGCTAGACGTGATCGCCGCGAAAGACGACGACATAAGGAGTGCGGCCAAGGCCGCACGCGTGCATGGCTTTTTCATTTTTAGTCCCTTCTCGAGATGCGCTTTTGAGCCCCAAATGCGCCCGCCGGTAAACAATTGCGCACCCTAGACACAATTTCGTGAGAAGCGAACGCTTGAGGCTGCTATTTGCGACGAACTTGTGACACTTTTTATGTTGCGTTGCACACTTGCCACTACCGACACGTGGGGCGTTGGCAGATTCTCGCGCGCATAGAAAAAGCCGCCCTCGCGGGGGCGGCTTTTCCGAAGAGATTTCGTCCGACGTCTAGGACGAGTAGAATTCGACCACGAGGTTCGGTTCCATGGTGCACGGATATGGCACCTCGGCGAATTCCGGCACCCGCACTAGGCTGGCCGTCATCTTTTTCGGGTCCACGTCGATATAATCGGGGATGTCGCGTTCCGGGCTCTGCAGCGCTTCGAGCACCAGCGCCATGTTCTTCGACTTGTCTTTAATCTCGACCACGTCGCCGACTTTCAGGCGGTAGGACGGGATATTGGTGCGCACGCCGTTGACCTTCACATGGCCGTGGTTGACGAACTGGCGCGCTGCGAAAACCGTAGGCACGAATTTCGCGCGGTAAACAAGCGCGTCGAGGCGGCTCTCAAGAAGACCGATCAGGTTTTCAGCGGTGTTGCCCTTGCGGCGGTCAGCTTCGTTATAGATGCGCGAGAACTGTTTTTCCGCGATGTTGCCGTAATAGCCCTTGAGCTTTTGCTTCGCCATCAACTGCAGGCCGAAGTCGGACATTTTGCCCTTGCGGCGCTGGCCGTGCATGCCGGGACCATAGTCGCGCTTGTTGATGGGTGATTTGGGGCGGCCCCAGACATTTTCGCCGACGCGGCGGTCGAGCTTGTGCTTGGCGTTAATACGCTTGGACATTCTTACCTCTTTGCGACGCGGTCCGGCGGCGGGGCCCATCCCCGACGCAATTGCAACGGCGGCTCACGCGTCATCCGTCATGAAGAGCGCGGAGATATAGACCGAGGCGACCCCTGTCAAGCAAAGGCTTGGCGCTCTGCAAAAGCGCGTTAACGACCGAGAGACATCATCGATTTGCTTGATTTTGTGACATAATGTAATAATGTAATTACATGATTACAAATGAAGACATGGATCAGGTCTTTCACGCCCTCGCCCATGAAACACGTCGCACAATTCTTGATATTCTCCGTGACGCCCCCGGCCTTACGGTCGGGAAACTCGCCTCGCAATTCGATGTCAGTCGGATCGCTGTGATGAACCACATCGCTGTCCTGGAAAGCGCCAGCCTGGTCGTCAGCGAAAAAGACGGACGGACACGCCGGCTCTATCTCAACATCATCCCAATCCAGATGATCTACGACCGCTGGAGCAACGCCTATAGCCGACATTGGGCCAGCAAACTCACCACCATCAAATATGCGGCTGAGCGAACCGCCAAGAAAAAGGAAACGCCATGAGCGACGACAAAATGATTTATAAGGTGATCATCAATGCGCCCATCGAAACCGTTTGGGCTGAACTGGTAAAAACAGATGAAGTGCTGCCATTTTTCTTTGGCTCGATCTGCAGGACAACGGGCGAGCGAACCATTGGGTCGCCGATCGCAATGGAAACAAAAAGTGGCAAATACCGAAGCGTGGTTGGCAAAGTTCTGGAATTTAGCCCGCCTCACCGGTATTCACATACCTTTAAATTTACTGGGTATGACGACCCACCCTGCACAGTGACGTACGAGCTGCAAGAAATTGACGGCGCCGTGGAGTTCTCCCTTATCACGACAAATGTGCCTGCAGGAACTAAAACAGAAAAAGGCATGGCTCAAGGCGGTAAGTTCATCGTCGAGACGTTCAAATCTGTTGTGGAAAAAGGGAAACCATCAATCAGCAAGCAGATGATGCTTGGCATGATGGGTTTGATGGAACCCTTCACACCCAAAGCATGCGCCAGTGAAAACTGGACCTTCGACGACATCCTAAAAATTTAATCAATTAAAGGAGGACAATGTGGCGTCATCACCAGAAGATCAACTCGCAACCATGCTCGCGAATATCCCGAATAAAACGGGAAAATCACTCAATCAATGGAAAAAACTCATTGCAAAAACCGGTCTTAAAAAGCACGGCGAAATCGTTAAGTGGCTTAAGTCAGAGCATGATATCACGCATGGGTTTGCAAATTTAATTTCAACAAAATTCCGCGAAACGGGGGAGGAGGTAGACCTCATCGCTGCACAATATGCCGGCGCAAAAGCTGATCTAAAACCAATTCACGATGCGATCGTAAAATACGCCAAGTCTCTTGGCGGCGATGTCGAATGCGCGCCCAAAAAAACCTCCCATAGCCTGCGGCGTAAAAAGCAATTCGCCCTCATCACGCCAGCGACAAAATCAAGAATCGATCTCGGTCTTGCGCTGAAAGGAGACACCCCTGCTGGACGATTGGAATCCTATAACGCCATGTGCTCACACCGCGTGCGCTTAGAGTCAGTGTCAGAGTTCGATAAGGACGTTAAAGCCTGGATGAAAGAAGCGTATGATCGGGCTGACTGATTCTGATTCCCAACTGTTACCGGCTCCAACAGGCAAAATTCCTTGATTGTTTTACCTTCAAGACTTCACGGAAAACGGCGTGAAATCGGTCTCCTCGTCATAGACGTCGACGCCCTCGGCGCGTTTCAGGAACCCGACCACCTGATAGGTCGCGGGCGTCAATAACGCCTCCCACGCCACTTTCAGGAGATAATTCGTCGCCATCACGCTTAACAAGAGTTGCGGCGACCAGACGCCGATGAAGGCGATGGGGTAAAAGAGGAGACTGTCGATCCCCTGCCCCACCACCGTGGAGCCAATCGTGCGTTGCCAGAGATGTTTGCCGCCGCTCGCCACTTTCATTCGCGCCATCACAAAAGCATTGGCGAGCTCGCCCGCCCAGAACGCAACAATCGACGCGAAGACGATGCGCGGCGCCTGGCCGAAATTCGCGGCGAACGCCGTTTGCCGGTCGACGCCGCCGATATCCTGGTTCCATCCCGGCGCCGGCGGCATCCAGGTGATGAAGGCGGCCATGGCGGCGGCGAAAGCGGCGGCGGCAAAGCCCGCCCAGATGACGCGGCGCGCACGCGCATAGCCATAGACTTCGGTCAGGACGTCGCCAAGCACATAAGAGAGCGGAAAGAACAGAACGCCGGCCCCGAACGCGTAGCCGCCAACCTCGCCCACCTTGCCGGCGCCGATAATATTGGAGCAGACAAAAATCACGCAGGTCGCCGCCATCATGAAGTCGTAATACCGAAAACGATGTGTACTGAGCGTTTCCGCCCGTGTGAGCTTGCGCGGCGCGCCCTCGTCAACCGGTTCCATGATCGTCATTTAAACATCCCGCTTCTTTTCGGCGAACCGCCCGCGACCCTTCGCAAGCGCCTTGACGACGCCGCGCAACGTCTGCAATTCGCCTTCGGTGAAGTTTGCCCGCGTGAAAGCGGCGCGTAAATTGCGCGACATGACGCTCTTTTTCTCCGGCGGATGAAAATAGCCGGCCGCCTCCAGTTCGTCTTCCATATGCTGATGAAACCGCTCCAGATCGTCTTTCGCCGCGGGATGCGTCTCCGTGAGGGCGCTGTCGAAAGATCTACGCCCGTCAATGCGGCCCCATTCATAAGCCATGATCAGCGCCGCCTGCGCGAGATTAAGCGAGGCGAACGCCGGATTGACGGGCACAGAGATGATCCCGTCCGCGCGCATCACATCGTCGTTGGAAAGCCCGGCGCGTTCCGCGCCGAAGAGCACCGCGCATTTCTCGCCAGCCTCAATCCGCGGCGCGAGGAGCGCGGCGGCGCCGGCCGGGTCATGAACCGGCAAAAGAATGTCGCGCGAGCGCGCTGTGGTCGCCAAGACGAGGGTGCAGTCAGCGATCGCCTCGGCGAGCGTATCAAACACCTGCGCCTGGTCGATCACGAGGCTCGCGCCCGCCGCCATGGCGCCCGCC
>CAWUIM010000038.1:0-30244 GCA_963922595.1 uncultured Parvularculaceae bacterium | reverse complement strand
GCGGGGAGGCCGGTTGCGGCGCTGATTGCACTGGCGCCGGCGCATTTGGCTTTAGCTGAACCTCGGGCGCTGTCAGGGGCGCAGCATTGAGTTCGACCGTTTTTGTGAAATTCACTGTGCGCGTCGGCACCGGCGCGAGCCCGCCGGCGTATCGCACCGCCGGTACGACGCCTGCGCGTCCGCGCTTGCCGCCCCGTTCCAGATCGGCGGAGAGCTTGCCGGGAATTGGTCCGCCTTTCACGCGGCCGCGGTAGACTTGCGTGTTCTCAAGAACCCGTTGCACGTAGTTTCGGGTTTCCGTGAATGGAATGGACTCAGCCCAGTCGATGGGGTCGATATCCGCCGAACGCGGATCGCCATAACTCTCGACCCACTGCGTTACGCGATGAGGACCGGCATTGTAGGCGGCGAACGTCATCACATAGGAGCCGTTATATTTCTCAAACAGATGCGACAGATGCGCTGACCCGATCGTCATATTGTAGATTGGGTCGTCAAGAAGCGCCGAGCGTGAATAGCGCAATCCTTCCTTCCGCGCGGTCAGTTGCGCCGTTGACGGAATAAGTTGCATGAGTCCGCGGGCGCCGGCGCGCGAATAGGCGCGCGGATTGAATTCCGATTCCTGGCGCGACAGTCCGAGAATAACCTCTTGCGGTGCAAAGCGCGTCGCTTCCTCAGGTACATAAACGAGCGGGTAGGAGACTTCTGGCGCGAAGGCCCCGCGCCGAACCGAGACCTTGCCGGCGCGTACGGTGATATGGGGCGCGCCGCGCGCATTTGTAATGTCCGCGAGCGCCAGATATTCGCCGCGCGTCTCCAGTTGATCGTCCACATGGTACGCAAAGACGAGAAAAGCCTGATCGTCATCAAGTTCCGACAGCATGCGTAAGGCGGCGACTGTCGGCCTGGCGGTGAAACGCGCGCTTTCGTCCGGGCTTGGGGCGGGCGATGGCTCGAAAGTGCGGGCGGCGGCGTCGCCGCCAAGTTTCTCCGCCGCGAGCTGGCCATAGAACGTATAAAGATGACGCGACGCGCGTTCATAATAGGGCGCGGCGTCTTCCTTGCGCGCCTCATAGGTGCGTCCGAGCCAGTAATAGGCGCGCGCCACCGAAATCGGCGCGGAGACATTCGCGGCCAACGCTTTAAAGTGCGTTTCAGCGCGATCAGGCGCGCCGAGATAACGCAGCGCCAGCCAGCCCGCATAGAATTCTGCTTCGGAAAAATCCGTACCCGGCGCCAGCCCATGGCCGGCCGCCATGGCGTAGGCGTCGTCGAAGCGGCGTTCCTTGATCGCCCAACGCACAAGCAGGCGGCGTTCATACCACCAGCGCGACGGGTTGCGCAGCGCCTCCGGCGTCGTCGGCGCCTGGCGGGCGATGGAGACCGCGCGCGGTTCCTCCCCGCTGCGGCGGAAATAGCGAACCGCCGCCAACATCACGCCGGGATCGCTTCGGTCCGCGTCATTCAGCCGGTCAAACAGTTGCGGGCCGTTCTTGGCGCCGAGCAATAAAGCGGCGCGCGCTTCAGCCTTACGGCGCTCCGAGGAGGTGAGGCGCGGAATAATGCGGCGGGCGTTCGTCACCTGGCGTTTCCAGAGTAAATGATCGACGCGCGCCGCGTGGTCCTCCGGCTTCAACCGCGAAGCGTACGCAGAAAGGATGCGCCGCTCGTCTCTCAGCGGAAAGGTGTGATTGACCCAGGCGTCGCGCAGGTGGATTTCGCCGGCCTGTTGCTCGCCTTTCGAAAAGAGCGCCCGCGCGAGCTGCACCTTGCCATGGCCGCCGACAGGATCGCGCGTGTCGTAGAAATCGAGGATCAGATTGGCCGGCGTCGTATTCTTCAGTTTCTTTTCAAGGAGCGTTTGAATGCGCGATGTGGCGGGCCAGTCCTGATGGAGATCGAGGAAGCGGTCGGCATCGGCCAGATCGACGCTCGGATCATCGGCGTAATAATAGAGCCACTGGCCAAGGCTCTTGGCGATCGGATCATTGATGCGGCCGGCGGTCGCTTTGGCGATCGCGTGATCGCGGCGCTTTAAGGCGCTGACAATGACATCGAGGCGGGCGTGGTCCGCGGCGTTCGCATATTTCGGGCCCGGCGCAGGCGGCTTGAGGCGCGGCTCCACGTACGCCGCAGCAGGCGCCGCCATCATCGGGGCCGCCGCGATTATCGCCGCGAGCATTAACCGGGCGCCCGATAAGCGGACACCATGGCGGATCGCCGTTGAAATCCCCATAAACTCTACGAACCCCGCAACTCGTTCACGCAACATCATCTCAGCAAAATGCTAACGCATTTTGATCAAAGACCAAATGCACACTTTGGTTAACGAAGCCCCCAAAACCCTTGCCGGGCGGGACGGGGACCGCTATCGACGAGCAAAATAAAGGTTTTGGCAATAATGACCAAATTTTCAGGGTCTATCACCGCGCTCGTGACGCCTTTTCGGGGCGGCGCGGTCGATGCGGACACCTACCAGACGCTGATCAACCGCCAGATTGAGGCCGGAACGAGCGGCCTTGTGCCGGGCGGGACCACGGGCGAATCCGCCACGCTGTCCCATGCCGAGCACAAGCGCCTGATCGAATTATGCGTGGAGGCGGCGGCGGGCCGCGCACCGGTGATCGCGGGCGCGGGGTCGAACGCCACCGCCGAAAGCATTGAGCTCGCGAAATTCGCTGAAGACGCCGGCGCCGACGCGCTCCTCACCGTCACGGGGTACTACAACAAGCCGAGCCAAGCGGGGCTGATCGCGCATTTCACCGCGCTCCATGACGCGACGCGCCTGCCGATCATTCTTTACAATGTGCCCGGCCGCACCGTCGCCAATCTTTCCGTTGAGACCATCGCCGCCTTGTCGAAGCTTGAGCGGATTGTCGGCTTGAAAGACGCCACGGGCGATCTGGCGCGGGTGGCGTTGCAACGGCTCGCAGCGGGCGCGGAATTCATCCAGCTTTCCGGCGAGGACATGACGGCGGTCGGCTTTAACGCCATGGGCGGGGCGGGGTGCATCGGCGTCACCGCAAACGTCGCGCCCGACCTTTGCGCGCAGATGCAGGACGCGTCGCTCTCGGGCGATTTGGCGCGCGCCGTCGCGTTGCAGGACAAGCTTGCGCCCTTGCATGATGCGATCTTTGCGGACACGAGCCCGGGACCGGTTAAATACGCGATGTCGTTGATGGGGTTGTGTACGGATGAAGTGCGCCTGCCGCTTGTTCCGCCGCCCGACGCGGTAAAGGCGAGGGTGCTCAAAGTGCTCGAAGACCTGGCGCTGGTCGGCTGATGGCGAAGAAGACCGGCGACGGGCGCAAGGTGGTGTCGGAGAACCGCCGCGCGCGCCGCGACTATCAGATCGAAGAAGTGTTCGAGTGCGGTCTCGTTCTGCAGGGAACGGAGGTCAAAGCGCTGCGTGAAGGGCAGGCCAATATCGCCGAGGCGTACGCATCGCCCGAAAAAGACGGCCTTTATCTTATAAATGCGACGATCCCTGAATATTCCGCCGGTAATCGCGAAAACCATGCGCCGAAGCGGCCGCGCAAACTGCTCCTAAAAGCGCGCGAGATTGCGAAGCTGACGCAAGCTGTGGAACGCAAGGGCTACACGATTGTGCCGCTCAAGCTATATTTCAACGCACGTGGGCTGGTGAAGCTGGAGGTCGGTCTCGCCGTCGGTAAGAAAGCTCACGACAAACGCGATACTGTCAAACAGCGCGACTGGAACCGCGACAAGCAGCGGCTGTTGCGGGATCGCGGATAAGCGAGAATGAGGAGGCCCAATGAGCGGAGAACGGTTTGAAGATCGCCCCAGCGTCTGGCTGCATCCGCCGACCGTGATGATGATCGCGCTCGTCACAGGGTATCTCGCGCGCATTTTCCTTGGCGGTAATCTGCCCTTGCCGCGCGCGTTCGCTGAAGGCTTCGGCGGTCTCCTGATCATCATCGCGCTCGGGATCATCACCTCGGCGGTCTCCGCCTTCGCGGCGGGCGGCGAAACCTTAAAGCCCGACACGCCCTCAAAACAGCTTTTCATCAACGGTCCGTATCGGTTTTCGCGTAACCCGATTTATCTCGCCATGATGCTCTTCGGCGCAGGGTTCGGCGTCGCCACGTCCAATCTCTGGATAATCCTCACGACCGCGATTGCGGGCCTTCTCTTCCACTTTTTCGTGATCCTTCCGGAAGAACGCTATCTCACGGACAAGTTCGGCGAGGAGTATGAGGACTACAAAAAAGTCGTGCGCCGCTGGGTTTAAAGCTCTTCGTAAGCGCTAACGCGACTGTGAGCGAAGTTTATTCGCTTGTGCGCGCAGTCTCGCATAGTTTCATCCTCGCAGGAGAAAGTTATGCGGTACGCCGATCAAGTCTCACATGCCCCGCGACGCACGCGATCAGTCTTCGCTGTTTTAGCGTTGCTCGTCCTTTCGGCCTGCGCCAGCATCACGCCTTACGGCCCCGCCGTGAAAAACCGTCCCGGCTACACAAGCCAGCAACTTGAGGCCGACAAGTTCCGTGTGACGTTTGAGGGCAACAGCTCAACGGACCGCGCCACGATCGAGAATTACGTGCTCTACCGCGCCGCGGAAGTGACGCTTGAAAGCGGCAATGACTATTTCATTATCCTTGACTCAAGCACGGACGCGATGCGCTCGTTCCGCACGACGGGCACCACGTTCGGCGGCGGCGGGTTCGGCCGGCGCGGCTTCTTCTACGGCGGCGGCTTTCGCAGAGGCGGGTTCGGCGGCGTCACCTCGACGACGCGCGAGCGCACAAGCTACATCACCGGCGCCATCATCCAGGTCGCGCGCGGCGACAAGCCGAGCGACAATCCGGACGCCTACGATGCGCGCCAGTTAATCGACAATCTTCGCCCGACCCTCACATTCGCGGAGGCGCAAAACTGATCGAACCCCGGAAAGCCCTTCCCTCCCATCCCTTGACTTTCCGGTCTTGAACCGCCGCCAGCTCGCCCCTCCGCTGGCGGCGGTTCTTTTTTCAAGCGCGCAACCGGTCTCGACCTTTCTCGCAATTGCGATATAACCCGCGGTTCCTTTGACGTTTATTGAGGCGGGGCGGTCCCATGCTCGACAAATCATTCGATCCAAAGTCGGCCGAGCCGAGGCTCTACGACGCATGGGAAGAGAAGGGTTATTTCAAACCCGAAGCGAATCCGGACGGCGAGCCGTTCACCATTGTCATTCCGCCGCCGAACGTGACGGGCTCGCTCCATATGGGCCACGCCCTCAACAACACGCTGCAAGACGTGCTCTGCCGGTTTGAACGCATGCGCGGACGCGCGGTTCTGTGGCAACCGGGGACGGACCACGCCGGCATCGCCACGCAAATGGTGGTGGAGCGTCAGCTCGCTGAACGCCAGCAAAAACGAACCGACTTCAGCCGCGACGAGTTTGTCGCCAAAGTCTGGGAATGGCGCCATGAGAGCGGCGGCCAGATCATCAATCAGCTAAAACGCCTCGGCGCTTCATGCGATTGGTCGCGCGAGCGTTTCACCATGGGCGAGAACGGCGACCCAGATGATCAGATGGTCCGCGCCGTTATGAAGACGTTCGTCAAACTCTATAATGACAGGCTCATCTATCGCGACAAGCGCCTCGTAAACTGGGACCCGAAGTTTGAGACCGCGATTTCCGATCTCGAAGTGGAGAATTCGGAAGTCGACGGGCAATTCTGGCATTTCAAATATCCGCTGGCGGGCGGCGAGACCTACGAGTATGTGGAAAAAGACGAAGACGGAAATATTACGCTGCGTGAAACGCGCGACTACATCTCGATTGCGACGACGCGCCCTGAAACCATGCTCGGCGACGGCGCGGTCGCGGTGCATCCATCCGATGAGCGTTACGCGCCGATTGTCGGCAAACTCTGCGAAATCCCTGTGGGCCCAAAGGCGCATCGCCGCCTGATCCCGATCATCACTGATGATTATCCGGATCCGGATTTCGGCTCCGGCGCGGTGAAGATCACCGGCGCCCACGACACGAACGACTATGAGGTCGCAAAGCGCAACAACATTCCGATGTATCGGTTGATGGATACGAAGGCGCAGATGCGCGCCGACGGCGCGCCCTACGCTGAAGAAGCGGCGAAAGCGAAGCAGATCGTAGAAGAGGGCGGCGCGCCGGACACTGTTTACGTGGACGGCATCAACCTTGTGCCTGACGAGTATCGCGGCCTTGACCGGTTCGAAGCGCGCAAACGCGTCGTCGCCGATATCGATGCCGACGGTCTCATGATCCGCGTCGAGGACAAGAAAATCATGCAGCCCTTCGGCGACCGCTCCGGCGTCGTCATTGAGCCCATGCTGACGGACCAATGGTTCGTGAACGCCGAACATCTCGCCCGCCGCGCCATTGAAGCCGTGGAGAAGGGCGAGACGCGGTTCATCCCGTCCAACTGGGAAAAGACCTATTTCCAATGGATGCGAAATATCGAGCCCTGGTGCATCTCCCGCCAGCTCTGGTGGGGACATCGGATCCCGGCATGGTATGGGCCGAATCTCAATAGCGATGGCAGTTACTCTAAAGGGCCGGACGAGATTTTCGTCGCAGAGATTGAATCCGAGGCCATAGAGCAGGCCAAAAAATTCTACGAAGAACGACTTGGACGGGAAATCCACATTGAGATTTTTTCTGGCGATGATTCCGTAGACGGCCTTGATCCGAAAAGCATTGGTATTGGGACGGAATCCACAAATGGAAGAGTAGATGGCATTTCGTTGTCGCAAGACTCCGACGTCCTCGACACCTGGTTCTCCTCAGGCCTGTGGCCGTTCTCAACGCTCGGCTGGCCGGACGGTGTAAGCAATAACACACCCCCTCATCCTGAGGAGGGCGCGCCAGCGTCCGTCACGAAGGATCAGCCGCAGGACCCTTCGCGACGCGGCGCGCGCGCCGCTCCTCAGGGTGAGGAAGGCCTGTTGGCGAGGCACTACCCCAACTCGACGCTCGTCACCGCGTTCGACATCATCTTCTTCTGGGTCGCGCGCATGATGATGCAAGGGCTCTACATCATGGACGACGTTCCGTTTAAGGACGTTTACATCCATGCGCTGGTGCTCGACGAGCACGGTCAGAAAATGTCGAAGTCCAAGGGCAATGTCATCGATCCGCTGGGTCTCGTCGAAAAATATGGCGCGGACCCGTTGCGTTTCACCCTGGCAGCGATGGCGGCGCAGGGCCGCAATATCCGTCTGTCGGAAGGCCGCATTGAGGGCTACCGGAATTTCTCAACGAAGCTCTGGAACGCGGCGCGCTTCACGCAGATGAATGAGTGCGCCGTTGATCCGGCCTTTGATCCAGCCGGCGTGACGACGACCTTCAACAAATGGATCGTCCACGAAGCGAACGCCTGCGCCGGCGCTGTCACGCGCGAGCTTGAAGCGTACCGTTTCAATGACGCCGCGTCGGCGATCTATAAGTTCACGTGGAATATCTTCTGCGACTGGGCGCTGGAAATCGCCAAGCCGATCATGCAGGGGCCTGACGGTCCTGAGAAAGCCGAGACGCAAAAAACAATCGCCTGGGCGCTTGATCAGATCCTGAAGCTCTTGCATCCGTTCATGCCGTTCGTCACGGAAGAGCTATGGGGCGGCCTCGCGTCCCGCGATCAGCATCTCGTCATCACCGCATGGCCCGCCGAAGATAAGGCGCTAGAAAGCAGCGCCGCCGCCGCTGAAATGACGTGGACGATTGATCTCATCACGGCGATCCGCTCGGTCCGCGCTGAAATGAACGTGCCTGCGGGCGCAAAAATCCCGATGCTGGCGGTTAGCCTTACCGAAGGCGCAAAAGACAAACTAAGCGCCAACGAGACGGCGCTGATGCGCCTCGCGCGCCTTGATGAAGTTAAAAATACGTCCACCGCCCCGAAAGGCGCGGTCCAGATCATTCATGACGGCATGACATACGCCTTGCCGTTAGCGGACGTGATAGATCTCGGCGCGGAGAAAACGCGCCTGCAAAAGGCGATCTCAAAGGTCGAAGGCGATATTATCGGGATCGACAAGAAGCTCGCGAACGAGAATTTCGTCGCCAAGGCGCCGCCCGCCGTCGTCGAGGAACAAAAGACCCGCCGCGCCGATCTGGAAACAGAACTCGAAAAGCTGAAAGCAGCGTTCACGCGACTGGAAGAGCTTTAGCGGGAAGAGGCGGCGGGACGCGCCGCAATCCTTTGGGTGTCTCGATTGTGCGTCCTGCGCCGTCATAGCCTGGCGCCGCCCATCCCTCGTCATCCTGACGAAAGTCAGGAACCAGGGCGGCGCGTTGAAACTTGAGATCGCTCGTAGGGCGGGTTTTAACCCGCCGTTTCGGAGTTTGCGGCGGGCACGATGCCGGCGGGGTGAACCCCGCCCTACGACGGCGTATCGAGACATTTCATCCGCAGGTGGATAAAAAAATTTCCCGCTCAACCGTTTTTCCCGAAACTCCGACATCCTGAAACCCCCGTCCCGCGCGGGTTTCGATGAGATACTGGACAATTTGTGGGAAACTTATCTTCCCCCCTTTGCGGCCCCCGTATACTGACCATCCTTCGCGCGCTGAGAGCGTTGTCGACCGTTTGACGGCGGCGCGGAGGCCGGCAGGCGGGTGTTTTCTTTCGAGAGCAACTGGCCCCGTGTAGGCCCGCGCCTTTGCGGCGGCTGAGGTTCGTCAGGATTTCAGCCGCGCGTCAGTTTCCCTCGATTACGGAGACTGGCTCGGAAAGCGCGCCCTCCGCCGCGCAGGCCCTGGCAGGCGTGTGCGATAAGGCCCCGGCTCGCAGCGGACCGAAGCGGTCCGCCATGAGACCGACCGCGCGAAGGAGGGCGAAAGGCGTCCCGCTTACGGGCGGGTCGCGGGTTACGCAGCCCTGCCGGCTGCGCGAGGCGCGGAAGGCGCATCGCCACCTGACGACCAAGAGAAGTTCCCGCGTCTCGCGCAGGCCTCTCTATGACGAAATGAACCCTCTCGCGGGACGCGCGTCCCGCGGAGACAAAGAAGCTTGCCCCTCACGCATCCGTGTGAGGCGCGCCCGTTGCGCCGAAAGCGCATCGGTCTAAATAGGGCTCAAGAAAGCCCGCAACAGGAGAGATGAGCCATGGCGCAGGAATTATCAGCCTACACCCCGCCGCCGGTATGGGAATGGGATCAGGAAAGCGGCGGCAGGTTCGCCAGCATCAACCGGCCGATCGCCGGCGCCACGCATGAAAAAGACCTGCCCGTGGGCGAGCATGTGTTGCAGCTCTATTCGCTGGCGACGCCCAACGGCGTCAAGGTGACGGTCATGCTGGAGGAATTGCTGGAAGCCGGTCATGCGGGTGCGGACTATGACGCCTGGATTATTAATATCCAGGAGGGCGATCAATTTTCATCCGGTTTCGTCGATATCAATCCGAACTCCAAAATTCCGGCGCTTCTTGATCGCGGGACCCCGACGCCGACGCGCGTTTTTGAGTCCGGCGCGATTCTCGTTTACCTGGCCGAAAAGTTCGGCGCGTTTTTACCCAGCGACGCCGCCAAGCGCACGGAGACTTATAACTGGCTCTTCTGGCAAATGGGATCGGCGCCGTTCCTCGGCGGCGGTTTTGGTCATTTTTATGCGTATGCGCCGGAAAAAATTGAGTATCCGATCAACCGTTACGCCATGGAGGTCAAACGCCAGCTAGATGTTCTGGACCGGCATCTGGCCGACAATCGTTACATGGTGGGCGACGAATACACGATCGCGGATATGGCGATCTATCCGTGGTATGGCGGCCTCGTCAAAGGCGTGTTGTACGACGCGGCGGAATTTCTTGACGTGAAGTCCTATAAAAACGTCCTTCGGTGGGCGGAAGAATTGTCGGCGCGGCCGGCGGTTCAGCGCGGGCGCATGGTCAATCGCGCCTGGGGCGAGCCGCACGAGCAGCTTCTGGAACGCCATAGCGCTGAGGATTTCCAGACACGCACGCAGGACAAGATCAACGGCGACAGCTAACGCTTCGTCGATAAAGCGGTGAACGGCCATTGACGGGCGAAGGGGGAACCCGTCACAGTTTTATGCCCGGGAGAAGGGACCGGTCGCCGCCTTTCATGTTGTTCGCTGAACTCTTTTTCAGATTCGCCTCCGTCGGCGCTCTCCTTGGCGTTTGCGCGCTGGTCATACGCGACGGGTTGCATATCCGCGCCTTCCGCTTCGGTTTGCTCGTCGCGGTGTCGCTGATCTGTCTGTTCATCACTACCGGTCCGGAGAATTTCCGGATTTCAGGCCCGATTGCGGTTCCGCTTCGGCTCATCGACATGATGTCGATCTTTTTCATCTGGTGGTTCGGGCGCGCGCTCTTTGACGATGATTTTCGGCTTAACCGGCGCGAATGGATCATCCTGGCGGCGTTTCTAACGATCCGCGTCCCGAACCGACTCAATTATATGGGCTTTGACGTTCCGAACTATGAATGGATGAACCTCGCTTTGGTCGGCGCGGCGCTCGCGATGATGGCGCACCTTATTTATACGGCGCTGTCCGGGATGAAGCAGGATCTCGTGGAGGCGCGCCGGCGCGCGCGCGTTTTTTTCGCGGTGGCGATTGCGGTGACGGCCGCGGCGTCGACGCTCGCGGAAAAAGTGGCGGTCGAGACCGGCGGCGATCCCGATATTTCCCTGAGGATTACGGCGTTCGCCGTGCTGCCGCTCACGATCTGGGCGCTCTTGTGGCTGGCGCGGCTTTATCCAGAGGCGGTCACGTTTCAGCCGGCTGAGCCGCCGCGCCCGAAAGCGCCCGAGATCGAGCCGCGCGACGCCGCCGTCCATGCGCGGCTGATCGCTGTCATGGAAGAGGAGCGCGCCTTTATCGAGCAGGGCCTCACCATCGGCGTGCTCGCAGAACGAGTGGGGCTGCCCGAGCACCAGCTGCGCGCGTTGATCAACCGCTCCATGGGCTTTCGCAATTTCTCCGGCTTTTTGAATCACTACCGCATCGGAGCGGCCAAAGCGGCGCTCGCCGATCCGGAAAAGGGGCGCCTGCCGGTTTTGACGATCGCCATGGACGCCGGATTCGCCTCGCTCGCCACTTTTAATCGGGCGTTCAAGGCGAGCCTCGGCGAAACCCCGACCGAATTCCGCAAAAAAGCGCTGGCGAACCATGATCAAAACTGAAAAAGCCTTTGCAATTGTGAAAATGACCAATGTTTTCAGGCTTTGCGGAGCTTTGGCGGCCTTGATCGCGTTTGCTGGTCTCGTAGCAAATGCGGAGACGATCATGGACTATCTCATCGGCGTCAGCCTCGAAATTATCGACAATCTGCCCCACGGCTTCCGGGTCGAGGGCGGGCGCTATCTCATGGGCGCGGGCGGCACGTTCTTCGTCGTGTGGCTCCTGCTCAGCGGGCTTCTGGCGAACCGCCGCATCCGGCCGGCGCTGCCGACGGTGCTGCGCAACAAGCAGATCATGCGCGAAATTCGCAATTCCATCGTCACGATTTTCGTTTTCACCATCGCCTACAGCATCACCAATTACACGCTGGAGACGATTTTCGGCCGGTCGGTTTTCCAGATTTACATCGATGTGGAGACCTATGGGTGGCCTTACCTCATTTTCTCGGTGGCGTTGTGGACCTTCGGGCTCGACACCTATTTCTACTGGACGCATCGTTTCATGCACCATCCGAAGTTCTACCGCTTCTTCCACCTGACGCATCACCAGTCCCACAAAACGACGCCGTTCACCGCCTATTCTTTTGCGCCGCCGGAAGCGGTGCTCGTCTATCTCTTCGTGCCGATCTTCTACACGCTGGTGCCGATGCATCATGTGGCGTTCGTCTCCGCGATGCTGATCCAGATTTTCCGGAACGCGATCGCCCATTGCGGCTATGAATTGTTCCCCCGCGGATGGGCGCGCCATCCCGTGCTCGGCTTTTTTACGACGGTCACCCATCACGACATGCATCACGAAAAGGGAACCGGAAATTTCGGCTTTTATTTCACCTTTTGGGATCGCGTCATGGGCACCGAACACGCCCACTATCTGGACCGGTTCGACGAGGTGACGCAGCGCCCGCTGGTTTCTCCTCTGCCGGCGAGGGCCTGACAGCGTGGCGCAATCCGCTTACAAGCGCCCCGATCTAAAAGGCGCACTGAATGAACCTCACGCTCGAGCCCTGGCATTACGCGATGCTCGCCCTCGCCGGGGCGGCGTCCGGCTGGGTCAATGTGATCGCAGGCGGCGGCTCCTTGTTGACGGTGCCGATCATGATTTTTCTGGGCCTACCGGGCCCGGTAGCCAACGGCACCAACCGCATTGCGATTATTGCGCAGAATATCGCGGCGGTGGGGTCATTCTTCCGCGAAGGCTTTTCCGATTTTCGCCTCAGCGCGAGCCTGGCCGCGGCGGCGTGCGTCGGCGCATACTTTGGCGCGAAGGTGGGCGTAACGCTGGAGGGCGTTTGGTTCAATCGCGCGCTCGCGCTGATCATGATCGGCGTCATGATTATCATGGCGACGGGCGCCGACAAGATCGAGGCGGGCGAGGGCGACGGACGCCCACGCAATGTGGCGCTCGGCCACGCGTTGATGGTGGGCGCGGGCTTTTGGGGCGGCTTTATTCAGGTGGCCGTTGGTTTCCTGCTCATGCCGATCCTTTATCGCGTGATGGGTCTCGATCTCGTGCGGGTGAATATGCACAAGGTTTTTATCGCGCTCATGTTCTCCTGCGTGGCGCTCTTCGTGTTCGCGTCGAGCGTCGGGGTGATGTGGCGCGCCGGCCTGGCGCTGGCGCTCGGCAACGCCATAGGGGGCTTTTTCGGCGCGCGCGCGACGATCGTGAAAGGCGCGCCGTTCATCAAGCGCGTTCTCTTCCTCGTGATCGGCGCAATGGCGGTCAAGCTCTTGTTTTTCTGAGGTTATTTTTCCGGAGGCGATTTGCCGCTTGCACCGGCGGCGGCGCTCACTTTGACAGCGTGTCGCAGTCGCGGCAGACAGGGCGCAATCAAGATAGGGCGGCGCGTCTGAGCGCCTTCGCCAAAGGAGAATTGTTCCCATGATCACCCATGACGTCCGCGCGCATCCCTCCAAAGACGAGCTCAAGCGCGAAGATCAGCTCGCCTGGAAAATCGCCGAGGTCGCCGCCGATCCGGTCGATGTCGACGCGGACACGACCGATATGATCATCAACCGGATCATTGACAATGCGTCTGTGGGGATCGCTTCTTTGAACCGCGGGCCGATCAAGTCCGCGCGGGCGATGGCGAATGCGCATCAACGCGCCGGCGGGGCGACGCTTTTCGGCGCGCCCGCCGACCACACAGTTTGCGCCGAGTGGGCCGCGTGGGCCAACGGCACGGCCGTTCGCGAGCTCGACTTCCATGACACGTTTCTGGCGGCCGATTACTCTCACCCTGGCGACAACATCCCGCCGGTGCTCGCCGTTGCGCAACAATGCGGTAAGAACGGGCGCGATCTCATCCGCGGCATCGCCACGGGCTATGAGATCCAGGTCAATCTAGTGAAGGCGATTTGCCTGCACGAACACAAGATTGATCACATCGCCCATATTGGTCCGTCCGCTTCCGCGGCTGTGGGAACGCTTCTTGGTCTGCCGACGGATATTATTTATCAATCCGTGCAACAGGGACTGCATACGACAGTCACGACGCGGCAATCGCGCAAGGGCGAGATTTCCACCTGGAAGGCGTTTGCGCCGGCCTATGCGGGCAAACTTGCCATCGAAGCGGTGGACCGCTGCATGCGCGGCGAGGGCGCGCCGAGCCCGATCTATGAGGGCGAAGATTCGGTTATTTCCTTCATCCTGAACGGACGCACCGCGCGCGATCAGGGCAAGAGCCCTTACGAGCCGACGTATCATGTGCCGCTGCCAGGCAAGGGCGAAGCGAAACGCGCGATCCTTGAAACCTACACCAAGGAGCACTCAGCGGAGTATCAGAGCCAGGCGCTGATCGATCTCGCATTCCGCATGGGCAAAGAGATCAAGGATTTCGACAAGGTCAAATCTATTGTTCTGCATACGTCTCATCATACCCATTATGTGATCGGCACCGGCTCGGGCGATCCGCAAAAGATGGACCCGAACGCGTCGCGCGAAACGCTCGATCATTCGATTATGTATATTTTCGCGGTCGCCCTTCAGGATGGCGAATGGCATCACGTCAGATCATATGCGCCCGAACGCGCCAAGCGCGAGGATACCGTGCGTCTCTGGCACAAGATTTCAACCATTGAAGACCCGGAATGGACGCGCCGCTACCATTCGCCGGACCCGAACGAAAAGGCCTTCGGCGCGCGCGTCGTCATCACCATGGAAGACGGCTCGGTGATCGAAGACGAGCTTGGCATCGCCAATGCGCATCCGTTCGGTGCGCGACCTTTCGCCCGTGCGGAGTACATTCAAAAATTTAAGACGCTTACGGATGATATTCTTAACAAGGCGGAATCGGAGCGCTTCCTCGATCTGGTGCAGCAATTGCCAGATTTGACGCCTGCGCAGGTATTGGCGCTGAACCCCGTGGCGCCGGCGGGGTATCTCGTTGAGAATGAGGCGAAAGGAATTTTTTGATTTGGGCAAAAAAGGAAAGAAAAATGCGATCGATCTTCTCAGTCAAAGGCGCCCGTAAATCATCGAATACTGAACTGAAAGAAAAACATGCATTCGTTGATCCGAGTGAAGCATGTTATCCAAAAAATGAAGGTGCATTTCCAAGACTGTCTGATATCAAACTTGTATATCAAGGCCGTCCGAATAGTTTTTCGATAGCCGTAGGCGATTGGGAAGACCAAGATGCTGGATTACCCAAACAGCAAATGTTGCTGATGCGCTGGAATGGAAACGGCGCGAAAAACATCGCGGGAAATCGCGGATATCCTTTAAGTGGAACCGAGCATCCGGCATGGTTTCCGATACCGCATTTATTTGCAGCAACTATCATTGAGCGTTTGCGCGATTTTCTTGTTGAGGAAAAGCAAGTTGAAGATGTGCTTCGCGAGCACGGTTTTGAACAGCTGACAAAAATTTGCTTGGAGGAGGAAAACTAAATGCTCGCATACTCAATGGTTGGATCGAATGACATCGATAAGGCGCGCCAGTTTTACGGCGACTTGCTCGCTGAGATGGGCGCCAAGGAAATGATGGTGCGCCCTGACGGCGGCGCAATTTTCTGGGGTGTGGAGCCCGGGCGCCCGATGTTCGGCATCTGCAAACCGTACGATGGCGGCGAAGCGCAACAGGGCAACGGAACCATGACGGCGTTCGCGGTCAAAGATGCGGCGCAGGTGAAGGCCATGTACGACAAGGCGATTTCGCTCGGCGCCAAATGCGAAGGCGAGCCAGGACCGCGCCTCGACGGCATGGTTTCCTGCGGATATGTGCGCGATGCGGACGGCAATAAGCTCAACTTCTTCTGTATGGGATCCTAAGTCGTATGAAAGCCGCCCCCGACGAATTCCATCTCGCGGAGCTCAATATCGGCCGACTGCTCGGGCCGCCGGACGATCCGCGTGTACGTGAATTCATGGAAGCGCTCGATATGATCAATGGGCTCGGCAAGCGCATGCCGGGTTTTGTATGGATGATGGAAGGGTCGGGCGAGCCGGGAACCGGTAACACGGAAAATAATATCGGCGACGATCCTCAAATGGTGGCGAATCTTACTGTTTGGGAAGATGTTGCGAGCCTTGAACGGTTCGTATGGGGAACGGTTCATAAACAGTTTTATGAACGCCGCGCCGAATGGTTTGAGATACTTGGCGAGATGCATTTTGTTATGTGGCGGGTTCGCCCTGGTCATAAGCCGACGCTCGACGAGGCCTTGGAGCGATTAGAGTTGCGACGACGCAACGGCGACAGCGAAGAAGCGTTTGGATGGGACTGGCTAAAGGAAGCGACAATGCATAAGTCCCACGCATGCGGTTCCGCCGCCGCTTGACGTTTGCGCCACTGGAAGGATGACAGGATCATGTTGTTTACGGAAAAATCTGCCGCCGAAAAGAGGGCCGACTTTCGCGAAGGTCTCGCATCGGGCGCGTTGATGCAATTTCCGGGCGCTTTCAATCCCCTTTGCGCGCAACTAATTGAGCGTAAGGGTTTTGACGGTGTCTATATTTCCGGCGCGGTTATGTCGGCTGATCTTTGCCTGCCGGATATCGGTATCGCGACAATGACCGAGTTTGTCGATCGCGGCCAGCAAATCGCCCGCGTTACTGACTTGCCTGCGTTTATCGACATCGATACCGGTTTTGGCGAGCCCATGGCCGCCGCCCGGACAGTACGCTCCATGGAAGATGCGGGCCTCGCCGGGTGTCACATCGAAGATCAGGTGATGCCGAAGCGCTGCGGCCATCTTGACGGCAAGGAAATCGTTTCTACAGAGATAATGATCCAGCGGGTGAAGGCTGCGGCGGAAGCAAAACGCGATGAAAACTTCGTGCTGATCGCTCGGTCCGACGCGCGCGCGGTTGAGGGCCTCGACGCCGCAATCGACCGCATGAAAGCTTACGTTGATGCGGGCGCGGATATGATTTTTCCTGAAGCGATGAAATCCGAACAGGAATTCGAAGCCGTTCGCGAAGCGCTCGACGTTCCGATCCTTGCGAATATGACTGAATTCGGGAAAAGTCGGCTTCTCAATAAGACGGAACTGGAAAACTTAGGGTTTAACGTTGTGATCTATCCGGTGACGACGCTGCGTCTCGCTATGGGCGCGGCTGACGTCGGGCTAGATGCGATTTTGAGAGACGGCGACCAGAACGGCGTTCTCGATATCATGCAGCATCGGCGCGATCTTTATGATCTCCTCCGTTACAATGATTACAATAAGTTCGATGAAAGCATCTACAACTTCCAGGTCGGCGACACACCGATGGAGTAGAAAGTGAAGCCGTCACACTCATCATATTATGCTGTCATTTTTTCCGCCCAACGAACGGCGGTCGATGACGGATACGGCGCGATGGCGAGCGAGATGGAAGCGCTTGCGGAGAAAATGCCGGGCTATATAGGATTTGAGTCCGCCCGCAACGATGACGGATTTGGAATCGCTGTTTCCTATTGGGAATCGGAGGCGGCGATCAAAGAATGGAAGAACCATGTCGACCATACATATGCGCGAAAGCGCGGTCGGGAGACCTGGTATTCGGATTACATGGTGCGCGTCGCAAAGGTCGAGCGCGCTTATAAAATGAAACGGGTTGAGGAGCAGGTGTGATGTCAGACGAAGTAAAATACGGCCTTGCCGGCGTGATCGCCGACGATACGGCGATATCGAAGGTGATGCCCGAAATTAATTCGCTCACCTATCGCGGCTATAAGGTGCAGGATCTGGCGACGCAATGCCGCTTTGAGGAGACGGCCTATCTGATCTGGCATGGGGAATTGCCAAACCAGACGCAGCTCGACGGCTTTAATCTTGCGGAGAAAAAGCAGCGCGGTCTTTCCGGCGATCTCGTTGATGTTATGCGCAAATTTAACAAGCGCGCGCACCCTATGGATACAGTGCGCACGGCCGTCAGTTTTCTAGGGCAGGAAGACGATACGACCGACGATTCATCGCCGGGAGGACTCTACGAAAAAGCGATCAAGATGTACGCGAAGATCCCACAAATCGTCGCGCACGACTTTCGTCTGCGCAATGGAAAAGAACTCATTGAGCCCAGTAGTGATCTCCCGTTCTCTGAGAACTTTTTTCATATGTGCTTCGGTAAGGTTCCAGCTGACGAGGTCGTTAAGTGTTTCGATATTTCAATGACTCTGTATGCGGAGCATTCGTTCAACGCTTCAACATTCACCGCACGGACGATTGCGTCGTCAACGTCTGATATCTACTCCGCTGTAACGGGTGCGATCGGATCGTTAAAGGGCCCCTTGCATGGCGGCGCCAATGAGGCGGTCATGCATATGCTCGAAGAGGTCGCCGATCCTGACAATGCGCGCGAATGGATGCTGACTGCGCTGCGTGAAAAGCGGAAAATCATGGGCTTTGGTCACCGCGTCTATCGGTCGGGCGATAGCCGCGTGCCGACCATGACGGACGCGTATAAAAAGATGGTTGATGTTATCGGAACCGATGAAGCGAAAAAATACTGGGAGATTTCCCGAATTCTCGATGACACAATGGTGTCGGAGAAGAAAATCTATCCCAATCTCGATTTTCCCGCAGGGCCTGCTTACTATCTGATGGGTTTTGAAATCCCGATGTTTACGCCGATCTTTGTTATGAGCCGGATAACGGGCTGGACCGCGCATGTGATGGAGCATTTGGCGAACAATAAACTCATTCGTCCGCTCTCAAACTATATCGGGTCGCCGCAACGCGACGTTCCGGCGATCGAAAATCGCTCTTAATTTTGGAGAAAGTCATGGCTTACGAATGCGTTCTCACAGAAACAGACGACAATGTCGGAATCATCACGCTGAACCGCCCGGACGCGCTCAATGCCTTCAACAGTCAGTTGATGAGTGAATTGACCGACGCCTTGCGCGCCTATGAGAGCGACGATGAGATTGGATGCGTCGTTGTCACGGGATCGGAAAAAGCTTTCGCCGCCGGCGCTGACATCAAGGAAATGGCTGAAAAATCCTATATGGATGTCTTCAAGGAAGACTTCATTACGGCGAATTGGGAGGAGGCCTCGCGCTGCCGCAAGCCGGTGATCGCAGCGGTTGCAGGATATGCGCTCGGCGGCGGGTGTGAGTTTGCGATGATGTGTGACTTCATTCTGGCCGCGGATAATGCGAAGTTCGGCCAGCCGGAGATAACGATCGGCGCCATGCCGGGGGCCGGCGGCACACAGCGGATGGCCCGCTTTATCGGCAAATCAAAAGCCATGGAAATGTGTTTAACCGGCCGCATGATGGACGCGGAGGAAGCCGAGCGCTGCGGACTTGTATCGCGTATTGTTCCTGCAGGCGAGCTTCGCGACGAAGCAATAAAAGTAGCGAAACAAATCGCAAGTTTCTCACGCCCGATTGTTATGCTGACCAAGGAAGCGGTTGATCGCGCCTTTGAGACCACGCTTGCGGAAGGCGTTCGTTTTGAACGCCGCGTTTTTCATTCTGTCTTCGCAACGGAAGACCAGAAAGAAGGTATGGCTGCGTTTATTGAGAAACGAAAACCGACCTTCAAGAACCGGTAGTTGTGTTTTGGCGCCGAGTATCCCGACCCCATTGTCAGCGATGGCGGATATATCTATCGGTAGCTGATGGATAATATCGTTCTTGTCGTTGCGATCATTGGCGTCCTCGGAATAGGGGCGCAGTGGGTCGCGTGGCGGTTTAATCTTCCTGCGATTGTTTTGATGGCGATCGCCGGTATTTTGGCGGGGCCGGTCTTCGGCATCCTGCGTCCGCCGCCAGGTATTGGCGATGGATCAGCGCCGATGGAGGCGCTACTTGGCGATTTCTATCGGCCAATCATCGCAATCGCCGTCGCTGTTATTTTGTTCGAGGGCGGATTAACGCTCAATTTTGCAGAAATCCGTGGACTGACGAAAGGCGTCCGCCGGCTTGTGTTTCCTGGCGTGCCGATTGCGTGGGGCCTCGGATCGCTCGCTGCGCATTATCTCGCCGGATTGTCATGGCCGATTGCGATCCTGTTCGCCGGTATTTTGATTGTCACCGGCCCTACCGTGATCATTCCGCTCTTGCGCCAATCGAAGCTCAATCCGCGGCCGGCGACATTGCTGAAATGGGAAGGGATTATCAATGATCCCTTCGGCGCACTGCTCGCCGTCCTCGTCTTTGAAATTGTCACATTCGATCATGGCGGACCGTCGCAGATCTTCGGCACGCTTTTTATTGCGTCAATTCTTTCCGTCGGACTCGGGTTTGTCCTTGGGTCCGTGACGGCGGCAAGTTTTCGACGCGGATGGGTGCCGGAATATTTAAAGCCGCCGGTATTGTTGACCGTGGTTCTTGTGTGCTTTGAAGCGGCCAACCTTCTCCAGCATGAGGCGGGCCTGTTGTCGGTCACGGCCATGGGCGTCACCATGGCGAATTCGCGCATCGCCAGCCTCGGTGAGCTGAGGTTATTCAAAGAGAACATTGCGGTCATTCTTGTCTCCGGGGTGTTCATTATACTGACGGCGAACCTGACGTGGGACACGGTTGCGCAACTGGACGGGCGTGCGTTCCTCTTTATCGCGGCGATGCTTTTCGTGGTGCGCCCGTTGGCGATATTTTTGTCGACAATTAATTCCGGATTGCCCTGGCAGGAGCGCCTGCTCGTGGGCTGGATTGCGCCGCGCGGCATTGTGGCGATTGCGGTTTCGAGCTTTTTCGGCGCATCGTTGATTGACGCCGGATACGCCGACGGCGAGCGCATGATTTCGCTGGCGTTTGCGATCGTTTTCGCCACGGTCGTTCTTCACGGCTTCACGATTGGGCCGCTTGCGAAAGCATTGGGATTGGCTTCGCGCGACCGCCCGGGCGTCTTGATCGTCGGCGCGTCGCCATGGTCCGCCGCCCTTGCTAAAAAATTGAAAGAGCTCGAAATCCCCGTGATGGTCGCAGACGCCAGTTGGCGCCGATTGCGTCCGGCGCGGCTCGCGGACATTGAAACCTATTACGGAGAAATCCTGTCCGAGGTGACCGAACACCATCTCGACCTTAATCGCTTTGGCGTTTTGCTGGCGGTGAGCAGCAACGAAGCCCACAACGCGCTTGTCTGCACCGACCTCGCACCCGAAATGGGACGCGCCGCGATCTATCAGGTGAACGCAAAAGGCAAGGATGAAGAGGATCGACGCGCCCTCTCTTTCACGCTTCAGGGGCGCGCCTTCCTGCATTCGGCGGCGCCGCTCGATGAATTGTTGCGCCGTCACTATGCGGGATGGGTCTATCAACGCACGAAACTCTCCGACGCCTATACGCCGGCGCAATATCTGGAAGACCTCGATCCGGAAGGCGAGATCGTTCTCGTGATCCGTAAGGAAGCGATAATCGTCGCGTCGCAGGATCTGCCGATTAAGCCGGAGATCGGCGATACGGTGCTGGCCTATGTGCCGAAGCCTGCAGTGAAGACCAAAACTAAAGAACCGGAAGAAGCGCCGGAGAATGTGGATACGTCGGAAAAAGTGTCCGACAATGAGACAACCAACCAGATCACGGCTACCTGAACGCGCGCGGGCCTTGGAATCGGTCATTAGAGTTGCGTTAACACGCGTCAAACCAGCGGCCTCGTTTAACGGCGCATTAGCGCTTCGCGGGATACTGTCCCTGAAGGAAGGGACCCATCCATGCGTTCGCTCAATCCGTTTACACAGCGGGCCGACAGTCTGATTTCGGCTTACGCCGCCAAAATGGTGGAGTCGACGGTCGTGCGGCGCGCCGCAGCCGAAGCGAAAACGGCGCGCGCCGAAGCGGAATTGTCGATCCGGGCGCGCTCGCAATTCCTCGCCAATATGAACCATGAATTGAGAACGCCGCTCAACGCCGTCATCGGATTCGCGACCATGTTGCGCGACGGGCGCAGTTACGACCTGTCGGAAGAGAAACAACAGTCCTATGCGGAATATATTCTGCAATCGGCTGATCTTCTGCTCGGTCACATCAACACGATTCTGGAGACCGCAGCGCTCGACAGCGGCGAGATTGAGATCAATCAAATCCAGACAGATCTCGCGCCGATTCTGAGAAGCGCCGCCGAGCGCATGAAGATCACCGCAAAAGCGCTCGATGTGTCGGTCGTTCTCAAGACTGAAGAAGAAGCGATCTATGCGTGGGTCGATGAGGATCGTGTATCCCAGGCGATCGACCATCTCTTGCGTATCGCCCTGAAAGCCTCTGAGCGCGGCGACCAGGTATTCGCCCGCATCGCCACAGACGCGGACGGATGGCCGGAAATCGCCGTCAGAGATACGGGCAAAGGGTTGAGCGACGCCGAACTGAACGCGGCGTTGAACGCCTTCGCCGGCGTCAATCGCGGACTGGATCGCTCGTTTGAAGGACCGGGCGTTGAGCTTGCGATCGCCAAGACTTTTGTCGAGATGCAGGGCGGCAAATTCCGCATCAAGAGCAAAGTCGGAAAAGGAACGCTCGTGCGCGCGTCCTTGCCGCCACGCCCGCCGCAAGAGTGTCAACAAGGTGAGGAAGCGCCCGAAGACGTGCGCCTCGCCGGATAGTATCATTTGGAGCAAAACCCCATGTCGCCGCAAACCGCTGCACTGAAAAAAGAAACGGGCGTGAAGCTCTTTCATGACAAGCTTGAGCGCTTCGGCAGCGTGGTTTCCGTCAACGGATCTCACGCGCTCGTCATGCTTGATGAAGATCGCCCCGATCTTGACCGGATGCACAGACCTCAACTCGGCGCGATCATGAGCGTCGACGCCGGGACAAGCATTGTCCTTGGTCTCGTCTCGGCGATGAGCGTGCCGGCGCCCAGTCTCGACGCTTCGACGCCGGATATGCGCATTGTCGAATTGGAGTTGATTGGCGAGTTCACCAAACCGACGGCGAAGTCGCCAGCGCGGTTCCGGCGCGGCGTCTCGACTTATCCGACGCTCGGCGACAGCGTCCACGTGGCGACACGCGATGAATTGGCCGCCTTGTTCGCGGTAAACGGCGCCGCAAGCGTGCGTGTCGGCGTGGTCAAACAGGACATGGCAATCCCCGCGACGGTTTCGGTGAATGATCTCTTCTCGCGCCATTGCGCTGTGGTCGGCACCACGGGAGCGGGTAAATCCTGCGCCATCGCCTTGATGTTGCGCGCGGTATTGGAACGCTACAATAGCGCCCATATCGTGATCCTCGATCCGCATAATGAATATGCGGAGTGCTTTGGCGACATGGCCGTCGTGTTTGACTCGTCGAGCCTTTCGCTTCCCTATTGGATGTTGACATTCGACGAACTTGTCGAAGTCCTCTATCCCGGCCGCACCGGTTACGCGGAAGAAATTGAAATTCTCGCTGATCTGATACCAACGGCGAAGAAGCTGAGTCTTTCCTCGTCCAGCTCGGGCGTTAAACTGCTTGCGGACCGCAGGGCGGCTGACGCCGGGTCGATTACGGTGGACACGCCGGTGCCGTATCGGATTTCCGATATTCTGAGTCTGATCGACAAGGCTCTTGGCGCGCTTGATGCCACGCGAACGTCCGGACCGTTTAAACGCTTGCGCGGGCGGCTTCATAATATCAGCCAGGACGCGCGGTATTCGTTTATGTTTGGCGGACTGACTGTTCATGACACGATGATCGAGATTTTAAGTTCGCTGTTCCGCATGCCGGTGCAAGGCGCGCCGGTCAGCGTTGTTGAGCTTGGCGGTCTGCCCGAAGAAGTGAGCCAGGTGGTCGTTTCGGTGATCGCGCGCCTCTCATTTGAATTTGGCCTATGGAGCAATGGGGCGACGCCTATCGCGCTTGTTTGTGAAGACGCGCACCGGTATGCGCCCGCGGACCCAAATATCGGTTTTGCGCCGACGCGCCGCGCGCTGACGAAAATCGCGAAAGAAGGCCGCAAGACCGGCATCTCGCTTTGGGTCGCGTCGCAACGCCCAACCGAGCTTGATCCGACGATCTTGTCGCAATGCAACACTATTTTCGCCATGCGACTTGCAAACCAGGCGGACCAGGAAGCCTTACAGGCGGCTGTGCCGGACGCATCCACGTCGTTGCTAGGGTGCTTGCCGTCGCTTGGGCTTGGCGAAGCAATCGCTGTGGGTGAGGGCGTCCCGCTGCCGACGCGTATTCGCTTCGATGCGCTGCCGCGCGATTTCGTTCCGCGCAGCCTGACGGCGAGCTTCTCTGACGGGTGGTCTGTGGATATGGAAGACGACGGCTTTATTGAGCGGATTGTCGAACAATGGCGCGCCCAGAGATTCCTGTTGCCTGATATGTAAGCGACTTGCGCAACGGCTCGCCTCCGCGCACACTTGTCGCGTCGGAGGATTGATTCATGAAGTTTTTGATTGCGCAAATAACCGCCCTTGTCGCCAGTGTAAGCATCGTGCTGGCCGCGGACGATCAACCGCCGATTTCCATCGTCATTCACGGCGGCGCCGGCGCGCTTGAACCCGGGCGCTACACGCCCGCTGAGGAGGCGGCGTACAAGGCGAAGCTCACCGAAGCGCTGAACGCCGGATATGCAGTCCTGGAAAATGGCGGGACGGCGCTCGACGCCATCGAAATTTCGATAATCCTCATGGAGGACTCTCCGCTCTTCAATGCAGGCAAAGGCGCGGTGTTTACGCGCGAGGGTAAAAATGAACTGGACGCCTCCATCATGGATGGCGCAACGCGGAACGCCGGCGCCGTCGCGGGCGTCACGCGGGTTAAGAACCCGATCTTGCTGGCGCGGGCCGTCATGGAGAATTCCGAGCATGTGATGTTTGCGCGCGATGGCGCTGAAAAATTCGCCAAAGAGCAAAATCTGGAATTCGTTCCAAAAAAGTACTTTCGCACTGAAAACCGCTGGAACAGCTACAAGCGCGCCTTGAAGGCGGAAAAAGAACAAAAGCGCGGATCGCTTCCCGCTGATTTCAAATATGGCACGGTCGGCGCTGTGGCCTTGGATCAGCGCGGTAATCTTGCAGCGGGAACGTCCACCGGCGGCATGACGTTGAAACGCTATGGCCGCGTCGGCGACACGCCGATTTTGGGCGCGGGCACCTTCGCTGACAATAATTCGTGCGCCGTCTCGTCCACCGGACACGGAGAATATTTCATGCGCCTGACAATCGCGCGCGATATCTGCGCGCAGGTTGAGTATGCCGGCGCGAGCGTTGAAGACGCGGCCAATGACGTCATCCATAACCGGCTTGAAGGTCTTGGCGGCGACGGCGGCGTCATCGTTCTCGACGCCAAGGGCGACAGCGCCATGGTGTTTAACAGCGCGGGCATGTTTCGCGGCGTAAAGCGCAATGACGGCGCGCCCGCCAGCGTTTCGATCTACAAATAGCGGCCCGCGCTCTGCGGCGAAATTGCTGCTTTTCATCATCGGCGGCCGATCAGGGCGCGCTGCTCGATGAGGAACCGCCGTACAGAAGGATCGTCGCTGAGCGTAATCGCCAAGTCATAGGCGCGGTCGGCAAGGTCGTTGCGGCCAAGTTGCGCAAGCGCGTGGGCGCGCACCGCCCAATACGCCTGATAGTGTTTCGCGTGCCCCTCATCGATCCCTTCGAGCGTGTCGAGCGCTGCCTGGGCCATGCCAAGCTGCGACATCAGACCAGCTTTGCCGACGCGGGCGCCTGTTGTCGGCGCGATCACCAATAATTGGTCATACAAATGAAGAACACGGTCGACGGTGAACTCGCCCGTCGTCTTCGCCGTGATATGCGCGGACTGGATCGCCGCTTCGATCTGGTACCGGCCGGGCGTATGATACTTTGACGCCCGAATGAGCCAGTGTTCTGCGCGAGCGATCATTTTTTGATCCCACAGCGCGGTGTCCTGTTTATGCATTGGCGTATAAACGCCGCCCGGCCGGAACGCCTCGCGCCTTGAACGAATGTAGAGCATCAAGGCGAAGAGGCCGTACGCCTCGGGATGATCGTCGAGAAGTTGAATAACCAACTCGCCGAGAAATAACGCTTCATCGGCGAACTCAGCGCCAGCGGCGGTCTGGTCGTCAACGCCGGCGGAAAACGCCGCATAAATCGCGTCCAGAACGGCGGCGATGCGTTCGGCGAGCACGGATTTTTCCGGCGTCTCAAAGGGAATGCCGGCTTCTGCGATTTTTCGTTTTGCGCGCACCAGGCGTTGAGACATGGTCGCCGGCGCCGTTAAGAAGACCCGCGCAATGCGCTGCGCGTCAAATCCGAGAATGGTTTGAAGAATAAGCGGCGTACGGATGGCTGGGTCAATCGCAGGGTGGGCGCAGATCAACATCAGTTTCAAACGCTCGTCCGGAAGCTGATCACCGGACGCATCAGGCGTCATTCGGTTTTGCAGCTCGTCCATGACGCGTTCGAGTTCAGGCTTGGCGCGGACGCTTGTGGCCGTCCTGCGCGATTGATCGATGAGCTTTCGGCGCGCCGCCGTCAGGAGCCAGGCTTCGGGCGACTTTGGAACGCCTGTGTCCGGCCATTTTTCAATCGCCGCCGCAAAAGCGTCCGCGAGCGCGTCTTCCGATGCGGCGATGTCTTTCGAGCGCGCGGCGAGCAGCGCCAGCAATTTACCATAGGAAACGCGCACCGTTTTTTCGACGACGGCGCGCGCTTCGGTATTTGTCTGCTGCGGTTTATCCACCGATCGACCAGATCGGGCGCACTTCCACGTGCCCCGTCGCGGCGCAAGGACACCTCGCGGCCCAATCGAGCGCTTCGTCGAGGTTTTTCACGTCCACACGGTAGAAGCCGCCGATCTGTTCTTTGGAGTCCGCGAAAGGCCCGTCCTGAACAGATGTTTTGTCGCCGCGTTGGTGAATTCTGCGTGCTGTTTTCGAATGATCGAGCGGCTCACCGGCCACGAAGACGCCGGCTTTTTCGAGCGCTTCTCCGTAGGCCATGTAGGCTGCGATTGTTTCGCCGGTTTCGGCTTCGTCCATGGCATGGAACCGGTCTTCATCATCGTAAAGCAGGAACATGTAATGCATTTTCTAGCCCTCCTGTCCGTAGTCGGGGATGACGCGCACCTCCGCATGACCCGTCGCCGCAGCGGGACATTTGGCGGCCCATTCAGTGGCGGTTTCCATGTCAGGCACGTCCAGCAAGAAATAACCGCCAAGCTGATCTTTTGAGTCGAGATACGGTCCATCCTGAACGTGACGGTCGCCGTCGCGCACGGAGATCACTGTCGCCGTGTGCGGCTTTTCGAGCGGCGCGCCCGCCGCAATGACATCCGCGGCGTTGAGGCTTTCGCTGTAGACCTTCCACGGCGCCATGTAAGCCCCGAACGCGGCCTGGTCGGTCGCTTGATAGTCGCGTCGCGCGAATTCTTCCTCAGGCTCATAGGCGAGGATTAACACTTTCATTCCCGTTCTCCTTCCTCAATTCGTGACGAACACGCATGTCTTTCGCGTCTTCATGAGGATGACGTCGCGCCTGTCCGGATTTCGACAGGCCCTGCGAAATTTTTCTGGCCCCGGCAAATGATCGCCGGATTCTCGCGCCGGCGCAGACGAGCTTCGCATGATGGCAAGGTGGCTGAATATTAAGCATTTTCCGATCAAGACTTCGCGCAAGCGTGATCGTTTCATCTCACTCTCGCCACAATTTTTTCCACTTATAAGAGCAAGCAAGTGGAGTAAGCGCCGTGCCTATCTTCGCCAGCCCTTATCAGCGATCAACACGCCGTAGCTTTGGTTTGTGGTCTTCGACGCCGCATGATCACGGGATATTGACTGTGGCGCGCAAGATGGGTCAGGGCGCAGGCGCAGGGTTGCTCGTTCTGTCGGGCGCCGGCGCGCTGGTGACCGGTGATCCCGCGAAGAGCGGCGCAGTAGCGGATCTGACGGCGGCGGCTTCGCAATATGATCTGACGACGCCGACGGGGATGGCGGATGCATTATTCGCCGGGCAATTCAACGATCCGCTACAAATCCTGGGCGCGATCTTTGTCTTCCTGTCGGCGGGACAATGCATCGCCCGGTTCTTCGGCTTGGCCGCCGTCTTGTCGGCGTTCTTTCTTCATTCGCAAGGGGTGACGCTGGCGGAAGTGGTCGACTTCCTGTCGTTCCTGCCGCAACGGCTGGAAGCGGCGGCGACGGCGTTCGCGGCGCCGGGCGCGGTTAAGTAAGTCTCGGGCGCGACCGCCTAAGAGGCGATCTGCGGCAGGAACTCTTGCAGCTTCGCCATCGCTAAAGGGGCGTTGTCACGCACCCGCTTCAGGATCGCCTGTTTTTCAGCATCGTCTTTGTCCGCGTTTCTCACCATCCGGCTAAACCCGTCGAGACGGTTGTCGAGGAGCCACTCACGCAGACCCTTATCTTGCGACCAATTATATTGGTTCATCATGAAAGCGGCGGTGAAACGGATATAATCTGTATCGTGATTGGGCAGTGGAACAACGCCGCACAGGCGGTTCTTTTCCTCCTCCGTGTCGTAGGCCGCCTCCACATGGGCGATAAAGGCGGCGCTGAATACGGGCTGATAGGATCGAACCATTTGCGGCGTGATCAGATCGCCCTGGAAAATTGGTTTCATTTCGTCATTGCTGATCGCGCGCGCTGAGCAATCCACGTGAATATGGTCCGGCGAGGTCTCAAGGACGCCTTCATCCAGAATGATCTTGTCTTTCTGAATGTGCTGGACGCGGCCCATGCGGACGATGTTTTTAATGCGCCGCAGTTGCTCAAGTTCCAGTTGGCTCACGGTGGCGCCGTGGAACATTTTCGGGCGCACCGATTTATCGATCCGGACGAAATAGCCAGCATCTTCGAGACGGTTGAACATGTCTTCGATGCTGTCGGCGGCGGCGATGGCCTCGAACTGCGCCGCCTGTGCGCCGATTGTATTTGCGAAGAATTCATCAGACGGCTGCGCGTTGCGCCTGTCCAGAAGCCAGGCGTCGCGCGGCATGATCCACCGGATCGCATCGGGGTCGACGCCGTTCTGCAAGAGCCACAAACAGGCGTCGATGCCGGTCTTGCCGCCGCCGATCACCACGTATCCTGCTGGCGGGGTTGATATCAGCGGTAGATTATTGAGCGGCATGAATTGAACGCCGTCGTCAATCTTGAAGCTCGGTGTATGGGTGAAAGGCACGGTCGTCTTCAGGAACGTGGCGTCCACTGTTTTGCGCGCCTTGACGGTTTGATTTTCGCCCGTGAGCAACGACTTGAAGACGCCGTCGCCCTGATAATCGCTCATGGGAAAATACCGCACGCGGCCCGTGGGCAGAAACTGATGGCGCATCACGTCGTCGAAATAGGCGCTCACTTCGGCGCCGGAGGCGAGATCGAAGAGCCCCTTGTTGAGACCCACCTCGTCTTTCACGCCTTTACTAAGCTCACGAGAGGAGACGCCGTAATAAGCTGACGGCTGGTGCAGGGTCACGAAGGGGTAGGCCACATTCCAGTGCCCGCCGGGTTTTTGAAAACGGTCAACGATCGTGAGCGTCGCATCCGTCTCTGTGAGGAGGATATCGGCGAAGGCCATGCCGACGGCGCCGCTGCCGACAATCAGATAATCCGTCTCAATGGGCGTTGAAGTCATCGGCGTCGCCTTTCAAATGTCGCTCACCACAGATACGTTTCCGCGCCATCGCCAGACTTCAGAGGCTTGCTCCGGCGGTCACGCGCCTTCGCGGCGCGCGAGAAACGCCAGACGCTCGAACATATGCACGTCCTGTTCGTTCTTGAGAAGCGCGCCATGGAGCGGCGGGATCGCCTTGCGGGGATCCTTTTCACGGATCGTGTCGAGATCGATGTCTTCAGACATCAGGAGCTTGAGCCAGTCGAGCAGTTCCGACGTGGAAGGCTTCTTCTTCAGGCCCGGCACTTCGCGCACTTCGTAAAATGTCTTCAGCGCATCGCCGACGAGCTTTTTCTTGATGCCCGGAAAATGAACATCGACGATGTCGGCCATCGTCTCCGCATCGGGAAATTTGATGAAGTGGAAAAAGCAGCGGCGCAGAAACGCATCCGGCAGCTCTTTTTCGTTGTTCGAGGTAATGATGACAATCGGGCGCTGTTTCGCCTTCACGGTCTCGTTCGTCTCATAGACGAAGAATTCCATCCGATCGAGTTCCTGTAAGAGATCGTTCGGGAATTCGATGTCCGCCTTGTCGATTTCGTCGATCAGGAGGACCGGGCGTTCATCGGCGATGAACGCCTCCCACAGCTTGCCGCGCTTGATATAGTTCTTTACGTCGCGGGCGCGTTCCTCGCCCAGTTGCCCGTCGCGCAATCGCGCCACTGCATCATATTCGTAAAGGCCTTGCTGGGCCTTGGTTGTCGATTTTACGTGCCATTCAAGCAGCGGTGCGCCGAGCGCTTTGGCGACTTCGATCGCCAGAACGGTTTTGCCGGTGCCGGGTTCGCCTTTGACCAAAAGTGGGCGTTCGAGGGTGACCGCGGCGTTGACGGCGACTTTCAGATCGTCCGTGGCGACATAATTCTCTGTGCCTGCGAATTTCACGTAATCGTACTCCTGAGACTTGCCTCACGCATAGCGGCCCATGGCGACGGCGACAAGAAAGGGATGCAGTTAGATAACGAAACGGTCGAGGACGGCGGATGTGCCGACGCCGCTCGGTTGCGAGGCGCCGCCAAGAACATAAATTCCGTCCTTCAGCGCAACGGCGCCGAGGCCGTGGCGCGGGCGCGGCATGGCGGCCACGGCGCGCCATTTATCCTCGCGCGGATCATATTCCCATACGTCGGCGTAAACGCCGCC
>CAWUIM010000037.1:0-30386 GCA_963922595.1 uncultured Parvularculaceae bacterium | reverse complement strand
GGCCCCGTAGCTCAACTGGATAGAGCAATTGACTTCTAATCAATAGGTTCCAGGTTCGAGTCCTGGCGGGGTCGCCACCTTCTAAAGTTCGGGCAGGGCTGTTTCTTCCACATTCTCGGTGGGCGCGGCGAGTTCAAGTTCCACAGCGACCGATTTGCGCCCGGGCGCGACGGAGAGCGTTTGCGGCTTATAGCCGATTTTCGCGAAGGTGATTGTCACCGGACTGACGATCTGCGCTGTGCACGGCGTCTCGCATTCGCCATAGGCGCCGATTGTGGCGGTGGCGCCGGGCGGCGTCGACGTTAGTCGCGTAACGCCGCCATTCGTGGTGACGCATCCGGTTGCGGCGACCAGGCTGGCGGCGATGAGGAGATGTTTCATGAAGCGAACCTTCTGGAGGGGTTATTCCTGTACAGCCGCCATGGCTGCAAATGCGGCGCTTAAATCGTTGGTCATATCGTCAAAATCTTCAAGGCCGGCGTGAAATCGTAATGTGGGCCCGTCTTCTTTCCAATCGGTCGCCGTTCGGTTGCGTTCAGGATGAACGTGAATGCAAAGGCTCTCATAACCGCCCCAGGAAAACCCCATCCCGAAAAGTTTGAAGCTGTTAAAAAACGCTTTCAACGCCGGCAGGTCCACTGGTTTCAGGACCGCGCCGAACAGGCCGGTCGCCCCTTTGAAATCACGCTTCCACACTGCGTGACCCGGGCATCCCTTGATCGCCGGGTGGATGACCCGTTCAACTTCCGGACGCTTGGCGAGCCATTTCGCAAGCTTTAGCCCATTTTCTTCGTGAACAGGCAAGCGCGTCGCCAGCGTGCGCACGCCGCGCAAGGCGAGCCAGGCGTCGTCCGCGGAGACATTCCCGCCCAATTGCAAAAGCGAATAGAAGATTGCGCGCGCGGACTCTTCGTCGCAAGCGGTGATTGTGCCGAGCAAACAGTCCGCATGCCCCACGAGATACTTTGTGGCCGCCTGCACGCTCACGTCGGCGCCGAGTGCGATGGGCTTCAGATACAAGCCAGCCGCCCACGTATTATCGACAATCAATTTCGCGCCGTTTGCGTGCGCGGCTTCGGCGAGCGCTGGAATATCCTGCACCTCGAAGGTGAGGGAGCCCGGCGATTCTGCGAAGACGACTTTTGTCTTCGGCGTCATCAAAGACGCAATGTCCTCGCCGATCATCGGATCATAATAGACGGTTTTGACGCCGAACCGCTTCAGGAACCGGTCGCAAAATTTCCTTGTCGGGTCATACGCGCTGTCTGTCATCAAGACTTCGTCGCCGGTTTCGACAAAGGCGAGAATGGCGGCGATGCAGGCTTGCAACCCTGAGCAGGCGAGGCGGGTTTCAAATCCGCCTTCTAGAATATTAACGGCTTCTTCCAGCGCGCGATGATTCGTTCCTCCGAGGCGCCCATAAGTGATATTACGCCCGCCCTCCAGATAATCATCATAAGTGGGAAAGAGAAACGTCGAAGCGCGTTCAACGCCGTGGTTGACGGCGTGCGACGGGCGTTGATGGGGCCGCCCAGCGGTGACAAGTTTCGTCGGCTGTTTCATGCGCTCTTTTCTATAACATGGTCAGGCAATTCGACCTGTCCCTTGCGTTGATCAAATACGGTGAAGCCTAACTTCTGGTAAAGCGGTAAGGCGGCCGGATGGTCGAGCGTGCAGGTCTCAAGGCGGACGCGCTCCGGCCGCAAAGACCAGGCGAGATCAATTGCGTGCGCCAAAAAATAGCGCCCAAGCCCGCGCCCGATATAGTCTGGGATCAAGCCGAAAAATTTTATCTCAGCGATCTTTTGATCGCGCGCGTCTATTTCGGCGAGACCCGCAGGCACGCCATCCACATAAAGGATGTAAACATAAACATTCGGGTCATGAATAATTTCGGCGACCGCCTTGTCGTCCATGATTTTCCGGCTGACCCATTTGTAGGGATCGCCCACCTTTTCATGAACATAGCGGTAGAAGTGCACAGGCGCCGCCTCGGCGCGCAAGATAGCTAGTTTGCCGCGCGGATGCGGCGCGCGGGGCGGCGCCGGCCGCTCGGTCTGCTCAAGATAAGTAATCAGGACGTCAATTTTTTTCGGCATCGGTGCGATCAGACTCGGTGTTTGCGATAACGGGAAAGAGTGCGCGGTCGTTTTCGGCGCGCCCCCATTCGGCCCATGACCCATCATAGAGCCGCCAATCGCAATGGCCAAGTTTGGCGAGCGCCAATCCCAGGATGGCGGCGGTGACGCCCGATCCGCAGGTGACGATGGCGCGGCCGTCATTTGCTTCAGGGGGATTGAGCATGCGCGCAAGGAATTCGTCTCCTTCGAGCATCCCGTCGTCGGTGATGAGAGACGTGGCCGGCGTGTTTTGCGCGCCCGGCATCGCGCCTGCGATAAGGCCGGGGCGGGGCTCCGGCGCCTCGCCGCAAAATCGATTCGATGGCCGCGCATCAATGATGCGGACACCGCCCTTGCGGATGTCGCCCGCGGCGGCGATCAGCGCGTCTTTGCGTGTCGCAATAAATGTCGCTTCTGCTACGACCGTCGGCGCGTCCGTCACCGGCCCGCCTGCTGTGCGCCAGCCGGGCAATCCGCCGTTTAAAACCGCCACCGCCTCGTGGCCCATGGCGCGGAACGTCCACCACACGCGCGGCGCGGAAAAAAGCCCCTGCTGATCATAGACGATGACGCTGTCGTGATTGGAAATGCCGAGCGCGCCGACGGCCTCGGCGAAAGTCGCCTCGTCCGGCACCATATGCGGCAGATCGGTGTCCTGATCCGCGATTGCGTCGATATCGAAAAAGACCGCGCCCGGAACGTGGGCGCTATTATAGGCGGCGCGTCCGCGAGCAGCGCCGCCGTCCAGGAACCATGTGCCGTCAATGATCGAAAGCCCGTCGGCGCCGAGATTGGCGCGCAGCCAGTCGGCGGAAACAAGCGGCGTCGGCAGGGTCATCGGCCCAGACTACGCCATCCAGGAAGGAACCGGCAGGTTTTTTTCGCGCAGGAACGTCGGATTAAAAATCTTCGATGCGTAACGGTTTCCATAATCGCACAGGACCGTCACGATCGTATGGCCGGGCCCCATCTCCTTCGCCAGCCGAACCGCGCCTGCGATATTAATCCCGGCGGAACCGCCGAGGCACATGCCTTCTTCCTCCACGAGCCCGAAGATGACCTCCAGCGCTTCGGCGTCGCCGACGCGAAAGGCGTCGTCAAAGGAGAGACCGTCAAGATTGGCCGTGACGCGCCCCTGGCCGATGCCTTCCATGATCGAAGAGCCTTCTGATTCCAGAACGCCGTCTTTCACCCAGCGAAAGAGCTTCGCGCCATGCGGATCGGTCAGGACGCAGCGAACATTTTTGTTTCGTTCTTTGAGCGCCATCGTGACGCCGCCGAGCGTGCCGCCTGAACCGACGGCGCAGGTGAACCCGTCGACCTGTCCGTCCGTTTGCTTCCAGATCTCCGGGCCGGTCGTCGCATAATGGATATCGCGATTGGCGGTATTGTCGAATTGGTTCGCCCACAGAGCGCCGTTTGGCTCCGTCTTATTCAGTTCTTCGGCGAGCGCACGCGAATAGTGCACATAATTTTTCGGATCAGCGTAAGGAACCGCGTCCACCTCGATAAGCTCAGCGCCGAGAACGCGGATGGCGGTTTTCTTTTCCTCGCTCTGCGTGCGCGGCAATACGATCTTGACTTTGTACCCCAATGCGCTGGCGACCATGGCGAGGCCGATGCCGGTATTGCCGGCGGTGCCCTCGACGATCGTGCCGCCCGGCTTCAATGTCCCTTTCTTTTCAGCGTCGCGAATAATGCCGAGCGCGGCGCGATCTTTCACTGATTGGCCGGGGTTGAGAAACTCCGCCTTGCCGTAAATTTCGCAGCCGGTTTCTTCGGACGCTCTCTTCAGTCGGATCAACGGCGTGCCGCCGATCGTGTCGAGAATAGAACCGTGCAGGGAGAGGTGTGAACGCGTTACCATCGCCGGGTGTCCCTTCGCGCGCAATGTGTCTTCTTATCGTCTTAATTCGCCAGTATCTAAGGAGCGCCAACAACGCCCGCAAGCGATAATCGATCACGAAGCGGCGATTATCGCATTAGTCATTTAGGAAATTTGCAGCTATGGTCAGCGCAGCTAATAGATCGCGATTAAGGAAGGCGAATTCGCGTTGATGATCGGTCTCTTTTTGATAAGCGTTGCCGCTTTCGCGGTGCAGGATGCGACCGAAGCGCCGCCGGCGCCGAAGATTTATACTGTCGACGTACGGAATGTTTATCCGCATGATGACAATGCTTTCACCCAGGGCTTGTTCTTTTCCAAGGGAAGGCTTTTTGAAAGCACTGGCCGGAAGGGCCGCTCAAGCTTGCGCCAGGTCAACATCCGGACAGGCAGGCCCGTCAGAAAGAAACCGCTGCCCGATGAAGTATTCGGCGAAGGGTCGACGGCGGTCGGCGATAATATCGTCAGCCTGACCTGGAAAGCCGGAAAAGGGTTCGTCCACCAGCTCGACACATTCAAACCGGTGAGCAATTTCAGCTATGAGGGCGAAGGCTGGGGCCTGACCTATGACGGCGCGCGTCTTATTCTTTCCGACGGCACGGGCGCGTTGCGGTATCTGGACCCGGAAACATTTGAGGAAACGGGGCGGCTGGAGGTGAAGCTTCAGGGACAACCTGTAAAATATCTCAATGAGCTCGAATGGGTGGACGGCGAAATTTTCGCCAATGTCTGGTTGAGCGATTGGATTTTCCGCATCGATCCTGAAACGGGCGTCGTCTCAGGCCTGATCGACCTCAGCAACATTCACCCGCGCGGCCGTGACCGCACGAAAGGCGACGACGTGGCCAACGGCATCGCCTATGAGCCTGCGTCAAAGCGGTTGTTCCTTACCGGGAAAAATTGGCCGGTGCTCTACGAAGTAAATGTTGTTGAATTTAAGCCCTGATCACCGCTATCGCGTAACCGCAACCTGGATGACATCCGTGGTTTTGGCGCGAAAACCGGCTTCGCAATAGGCGAGATAGAATCGCCAGAGCTTCTTGAATTGATCGTCAAAGCCCATCGGCGCGATATCGTCCCAGGCGTTGAGGAAACGATCCATCCATGCGTGCAGTGTTTTCGCGTAATCCTGACCGAACGCAGAAGCGTCGCGCCATAGAAGACCGGCGCTTTCGATCTGCTTTTTCAAAATCGGAATGCTCGGCAACATGCCGCCTGGAAAGACGTATCGTTGGATAAAATCAGGCCGGGCCTGATAATGATCGAAATAACGATCGTCGATTGTGATAATCTGCAGTCCGGCGACGCCGTTTGGCTTCAGGCATTGGCGCAGCTTGTCAAAATAGGCCGGCCAATACTCCTTACCCACCGCTTCAAACATTTCGATAGAGGCGATCTTGTCATATTCGCCCGTCGCGTCGCGGTAGTCCTGGAGGCGGAATTCAACTCTCTCGTTCAGGCCTTCGCGGAAGATCCGTTCCTGAGCGAATTCTAATTGCGCTTGTGAGATCGTGAGGCCAGTTACCCTAGCGCCGACGTCTTTCGCAGCATATTCTGCAAACCCGCCCCAGCCCGATCCAATTTCCAGAACCGTCTCGTCAGGCTTAAGCGACATGGTCTCCGCAAGCGCCCGGTATTTGCTCGCTTGCGCTGAAGCGAGGTCCATTCCGTCGCGGTCAAAACGGGCGGAAGAATAGGTCATGGTTCGGTCGAGCCACTGCTCGTAGAATGCGTTTCCGAGATCATAGTGGGCCATGATGTTGCGCTTCGAGCCGCTCTTGGTGTTGCGGTTCATGGCGTGGCGTAACCGGTCCAGCCATCCAAAGAATGGGGCGGATTCAAAGAAATCGGTTATATGTTCGGCGTTCTTGGCGAAAACGAACAGACATTGCGCCAGGTCCGGCGTTTCCCATTCCCCGTCAGCGAAGCTTTCAAAAAAGCCAATGTCGCCTTTGAAGAAGACGCGGCGCGCAAAATCAAAATTGCGCACAAGGAGGATGCTTGTCTCATCAGGCTCGGTCTCGCCTTCAAATTTGAGGACACGTCCGTCGGGGAGATGAAAGATCACCGAGCCATATTTCATGCGCAGAACAATTCGGCAGGCGAGCTTAAAGAAGACCGACGTCGCCTGTAGCGCTTGGTCGAAGTTTTGCGAAGTAACGATAAGAGGCGCAACTTCGTTTGGTGTGTTTTTTTCTTTCATATCCAACATCGAAGCATATCAGCTTTGTTTGGTGCTTTCAAAAGCGTCGAGCGCCCTTTGGCGCGCCGCAGCATGATCGACGATCGGGCGCGGATAGGTATGACCGAGGTCAATTCCGGCGTCTTTCAAAACGGCGTCCGGCGCCTCCCATGGCTTTTGCAGGTATTTTTTAGGAAGGCCCGCAACTTCCGGGACCCATTTTCGCGTATAGGCGCCGTCCGGGTCGAATTTCTCGCCCTGAGTGATCGGATTGAAGATGCGGAAATAGGGCGCCGCATCGGCGCCGCAGCCCGCGATCCACTGCCAACTGGCCGAGTTATTGGCCGGGTCCGCATCCACAAGGGTGTCCCAAAACCATGCCTCACCGTGTTGCCAGGGTGAAAGCAGATGCTTAACAAGGAAGCTTCCCACAATCATCCGTACACGATTGTGCATCCAGCCGGTTTCCCATAGCTCTCGCATGCCAGCGTCCACGATCGGGTATCCGGTCCGTCCGCGTCGCCAGGCTTCCAGATCCGGTTCATTTTCTCGCCACGGGAACTTCGCGAATTTCTCCTGCAGCGGCTCGGTGCGCAGGTGCTCGTAGTGATAAAGCAACACGTGGGAGAATTCCCGCCAGGCTATCTCCGACAGGAATGTCATCGCCTCGCCTTCGGGAATGTCGCCGCTCGCGATCCGGTCTTTCACCGTCATCCAGATTTGCAAAGGGCTGATCTCACCGAAGGCGATATGCGGCGACAGGCGCGATGTGCCCGTCAGGTCAGGGCGATTGCGGTCGTCGCCATATGCGGCGACGGCGTTATCGAGGAAAGCTCTCAGCTTTTTCGCCGCGCCGCGTTCACCGGGCGTCCACTGGTCGGCGAACGCGGCGGCCCAATTCGGCTTAGTGGGTAGGAGCGACCAATCGTCCAGCGTGTCCGACGGAGGATATGTTTCCGGCCCTTCGATTTTGCGCAAACCCGGCAAGGGCTCGTCGCGAGCGGGCGCGGCTTTCTGAAGCGCGCGCCACATGGGTGTGAAGACGCGGAAATGACCGCCTGAACCCGTCTTTAGTTCCCATGGCTCGCGCAAAAGCGCGCCATTGAACGATTGCACATCGATCCCGTCGTCCTGCAGGCGTTTTTTTAGTTTCTTGTCGGCCTCCACATGAGCGCTTGCATAACGCCGGTTCCAGTAAACGCCATGCGCGCCAGTCTCGCCGACGATCTGAAGGATCTGGTCTGCGGTATCGCCGCGCCTCAACACAAGCTGCGTCCCCGCCTTTTCAATCGAGGCGGAGAGATCGGCGAGCGAATGGTGGAGCCACCAGAGGGCGGCGGCTCCCGGCGCGAAGTCCTCGGATTCATCCAGAATGAAGACGGGCAGAATGGGGTTTCCCGTCTCGCGTGCGTAATAAAGAGCGGGGTTGTCCTCAAGGCGCAGGTCGCGTCGCAAGAGGACGATAATTGGATTTGAATTCATAGCGTTATTTACGCCTTCAGCGCTGGACCGGATTGCTGGAAAACGATAAGTTATAACGCATCTAACAAGGGTTGGGCGATGAGTATTGAAGGCCTCCTATCGATGTCCGGGCTCGGGGAGTTCGTCGATCAGGATTTTTTTGTGGCTCAGGTGGCGCTGCTCGGCGGCACCGTGCTGTTCTTCATTCTTTCCTGCGTCTTCTGCATCATGGCGTTCCGTTCAGCGATCGCCGCGCGCGACGCCCGCGGCGAAGCGCAGGCCTATTTCAAATCCGCCGAAGATCTCGCGGTCGAGGTTCGGCGTTTGACGGCGCAAGTTGAGGCGACAGCGCAGAACAAGCGCGCGCCGATGACCGCCCCGATTGAGGGCGCCGTATCGGCGAGCGTGCCGGCGAATCTGGCGGCGAGCGATGATGAGGCTGAACCGGCGAATGATGTCGCGACAGTGCAAAGCGCGGAAACGGACGCGCCGGCCGAAGGCGCGTCTTCCGAGGCCGGAGTGGCGGTCGATCCTAAAGCAGCACAATCTGTTCCAAAGGCGGGCGATAATACGTTGTCGTTCGTCGACGGCAAGGAAAGCTTATTGAAGGCGCCCGCATTCGTGGGGCAAGGCGTTCCGTCCACGGAACTGGACGGCGCGTTGTCAGAGCACGATCTGGCTGATCGCGATGCCGCCGGTGAGACCGCGAAAGCGTCGCCGCTCAGCAGCCTATTGCGCCGCCGGCGGTTTTAGGCCTGTCATTCACTTAGAGGATACCCGTCGACAGGCAGTCATGCACGTGGAGCAGGCCCACAGGCCGTTCGTCCTCCAACACAAAGAGCGCCGTAATCTTCCCTTCGCTCAGGATCGCAAGCGCATCGCCTGCGAGCGTATCCGGACGCACCGTCTTTGGATTTCTTGTCATCACGTCACGGGCGCGTTCGTCGCCTTGTAGATCGCTGAAGCCGCGGCGCAGATCGCCGTCAGTGATGATGCCTTGCAAGGCGCCGTTCTCGTCCACCAGACCGACGCAACCGAAGCCGCCGGCGTCGAGGATATCGACAGCCTCATTGAGCGGGGCCTCTTGCGGTGCAATCGGCGTCCTCTCCGGTCCGTGCATCAAGTCGCCGACGCGGCGCAATGCGGCGCCGAGATTGCCGCCCGGGTGAAACCCTTGAAAGTCGCTTGCGGTGAACCCCTTCTGGCGAAGAAGCGCAACCGCGAGCGCGTCGCCCGCCGCCATCATCATGGTGGTGGAGGTGGTGGGGGCCCGGGTTTCGCCGCAGGCTTCCGCGGCGTCCGGCAAGAGAAGCGTCACGTTCGCATGGTCCGCGAGCGTTGACGGCGCGACGAAGGTCATCGCCGCAAGCGGGATCGAAAATCGCGCGCAATGGCTAAGCAACGCCTGCAATTCCTGCGTCTCGCCGGATTTCGACAGCGCTAACACAACGTCATCGCGCCCAACCATGCCGAGATCGCCATGGCTCGCTTCTGCGGGGTGTACAAACAAAGAGGCCGCGCCGGTGGATGAAAACGTTGCGGCGATCTTTTTTGCCACGTGCCCGGACTTGCCCATCCCAGTCACGACCACTTTGCCTTTTGCGCCGGTGAGCAGGGCGATGCATTCATCAAAGGTGTCACCGAGGCTTCTATGCAGCGCCTGCAGTCCGGCGATTTCCAGATCGAGCACCTCGCGCGCGGTTTTAATATGGGAGGTCATGGCGGCTCTCTTGTTTCATTTGCCTTTGATGACAGATAAGGTGTCGGAAAACAAAATATCATTAAGGAGGCGCGGCGCATGGTCGTCCCCAATTCTGTTGTGGAGATCGCGCAGGGCGGGCTCAAAATTGCCAATGACCGGGCGCTGACGTTGATCGCCGGCCCTTGCGCCATGGAAAGCCGGGACCACGCGCTCGAATGCGCCGGCGCGTTGAAAGAAATTGCCGAGCGGCTTGGGGTCGGCCTTGTCTACAAGACCTCTTTCGATAAAGCGAACAGAACAAGCGCGTCGTCGGCGCGCGGGGTCGGGCTTGCGCAGGCGTTGCCCGTTTTCGCCGAAATTCGCGAAACCCTTGGGCTTGCGGTGGTGACGGATGTCCACGAGCGCGATCAGTGCGGCCCAGTGAGCGAGGCGGTCGATATTCTGCAGATCCCGGCGTTTTTATGCCGGCAGACGGATTTGCTGGAGGCGGCTGCAAAGACCGGTCGCGTGGTCAAGGTGAAGAAGGGTCAGTTCCTGGCGCCCTGGGACATGAAAAACGTGGTCGCGAAAATATCCACCGCGGGCAGCGCAGACATTCTCGTTACGGAGCGCGGCGCAAGTTTCGGATATAATACGCTGGTCTCGGACTTCCGCAGCGTGCCGACGATGGCGCGCGAAACGGGCTGTCCCGTGATCTTTGACGCGACCCATTCAGTGCAACAGCCGGGCGGGCAAGGCGCAACCTCCGGCGGTCAGCGCGAATTCGTGCCGACGCTTGCGCGCGCCGCTGTGGCCGTCGGCGTCGCAGGCGTATTTGCGGAAACGCACCCCGATCCTGACAAGGCGCCGTCAGACGGACCGAACATGATTCCGATGGGGCTCCTGGAAAAATTTGTCGGAGAGTTATTGGAAATTGACCGCCTCGCGAAGCGGAGAGAATCCTTGCACGGATTTTCTAGCTAAGACGTTCGATCTTCTGCTGTTAACAGACCGGCGCCGGCCCGGATCGCTCCCGTTTGGCTGAGGCGCGAAATTCGCTTGGCGTCATGCCGGTCTCTTGCTTGAAGGCGCGGTTGAAAGGGCCGATGGAGTTAAAGCCGCATCCATAGGCGATCGTGAGAATGGACTCATGGTCATGCTGCATCGTTGACAGCATTGATCTGGCGCGGCAGATGCGATGTTCGTTCACCAGTTGGTTGAAGTTTCGATAGTTGAGCGCGCCCGTGACGCACTGGGTCACCTTATATTCCTGTTCGCCGAGCATGTCGGCGAACGCCGCCACTTTCAGGTTTGGCGTTGTGAAGACCGCGTCGTCGGCAATCGTCTCCAGAATAAGCCGCGTCAGCCTCTCATCGTCTGCGACGGCCGAAGGCGCGCGGCGTGCTTTCAGGACGGCGACGGGCAAAGGATTGTTCAGCCGAAAATTGACGGCGAGCCGCGAGAGAATAATGGCGCCGAACCCGCATCCGGCGAGGGCGGCGTCCTGCCAATGTCCGGCAAAGGTTCCTTCCGGCGCATTCATCGCCCACACCATGGAGACGATAATTAAGACGCCATAACCGGCGATAAACTGGAGACGAAAGCGGCGTTCGGACGGCGCAAGGTCACCGTTGAACCCGGATACGGCTTCAAACAACACCAGAAACAGCGCCGAGATACAGACAAGGGCGGCGGCGTTGCCGGCAATCCTGTACGCCTCGGTCATTGGCGGCGCCGCCGCGTGCATGCCGATCAACGTCCATGAGGCTTCAACAATCAAAACCCCTGCGACAACGATGAACGCCCACCGTTCAATTTTGTGCGCCGGGCGAAAGAGCGTGCGCGCCATCAGCCAGCCCCATGCGCAACCGGCCGAGCCCGCGACCGCGAGCAGGTAGGTCGCCGGCGCGGGGAGGGTTGGAAAAAAATGCAGGATATTTGACGCTGACACCGCGGCGGCGAAACACCACCAGGCGATAATAAAGGGCGGCGGGGCGCCGGTTGCGCTGCGCGTCTTGTCGATCAACGCGGTGACGGCGCCTGACAGCGCTGGTTGCGCGCGCCAGCGATAGGTTTGTGTTGCTGTCATCTCTTTGCTCCCGCATCAGCGCACGCCGCTGTCGATCTGGCGTCGCTCCCGCGAAAAATACGCCAGAAAATCTGGCCGTTTTCCAAAATGGCGAGAAAGCGCGCCCGGTCAGAGTTTTCTTGAGGAAGGCCGCAGCGTCAATCGCGGCCGCGACGAAGCGGGCGCAAAGCGCGCCGAACGCCCGCTGCTCGTCGAGCGATCTCCCCTTGTCGGGGCATCTGGGCCATGTGCGCGCCTGTAAAGGAACGAAACCAATGACGACAACAATTGAGACGCCGTTCTTGAGGTCGCGGGGATGGTCCGCGGCGATGCTTCAATATTCGGGCGTTCTCTGGTTTCTCGTTGCGGCGCTCGGCCAGTGGATATTCGCATTCTACGTGGCGGCGCATTACATCCCGACGCTGGCGGCGAAGGGCTTGCCCGGCATGGACGACACCAACGTGCCCGACGGTTATGTGCCCGGAGACATGGTCGGTAATCTCGCCATTGTCGCCCATGTGTTGATCGCGATTATTATCATTGGTGCGGGGCCGCTGCAGCTAACGCCTCAACTCCGAAATCGCTTTCCGGGTTTCCACAGGAATGTAGGCCGCCTTTACATGGTCACCGCCGTCCTAACGAGCATTGCGGGGCTTCATCTGGTTTGGACGCGCGGCGTGCCAGGTGGGCTAACCGGCCACCTCGCGATCAGTCTCGACGCCGTGCTGATCTTTTTGTTCGCAAGCGCGGCGTTTTATTTCGCCGTGCGCCGCGATATCGATCGGCACCGGCGGTGGGCGATGCGGCTTTTCATGGTCGTCGGCGCCGTCTGGTTTTTCCGCATCGGATTGATGTTCTGGTTTTTGACGACCGGCGGCGTCGGGATCGATCCTGAGACGTTTCGCGGCCCGTTCATCACGTTTATCTATTTCGGTCAGATGGCCGTCCCGTTGGCCGTGCTTCAGGCTTATTTCATTGCTCAGGACAGGAATGAGCTTGGGCTGAATGTCGCCGTGTCGTTGCTTGTTGTCGCCGCATCCGTGGTGACAGGGGTCGGCGTTTTCGCAGCGGCAATGGGCATGTGGCTGCCGCGGCTGATTTAGGCGCCGCTGAGCGCCAAGGTATCAGCTGCTTTCCGCCAGGAACGACAGCTGCTCGATCATCGCGTTACGCTCGGCCTCGTTCTGATCGACAAGGCGCGTCGGATAATCGCCGGTGAAGCAATGGTCGGTGAACGCTGGCGCGTCATCGTCCCGCGGGCCTTTGCCCATGGCCGCATAAAGTCCGTCGAGCGACAGGAAGGCGAGGCTGTCGCATCCGATTTCGTCGCGCATTTCCTCAACGGATTTGTCGGCCGCCATCAGTTGGTCACGCGAGGGCGTGTCGATGCCGTAAAAGTCAGGATGCACGATCGGCGGGCAGGCCACACGCAGATGCACCTCTTTCGCGCCGGCGTTACGCATCATTTGCGTAATCTTGCGAGACGTGGTGCCTCGCACCACGGAGTCGTCGATGAGAACGACCCGCTTGCCCTCGATAAGCCCGCGGTTCGGCGAGTGTTTGCGCGCGACGCCGGCTTCCCTGATCTTTTGCTGCGGCTCAATGAAAGTGCGGCCCACAAAGTGCGAGCGGATCAGCGCCATCTCGTAGGGCAGCTTTGACTTTTGCGCATAGCCGATGGCCGCGGCGACGCCGGAATCAGGAATCGGCGAGACGATGTCCGCATCGCAGGGCGCTTCCCGCGCCAGTTGTTTGCCGAGCCTTTTGCGAATTTGATAGACGCTTTTTCCGTCCACGATCGAATTCGGGCGCGCGAAATAAATGAGCTCGAAGATGCACGGCCGTGCATGATCGCGTTCCTGAAAGACCTGCCGGCTCTCTACCGAGCCGTCCGCCAGACAGACAACAACCTCGCCGGGGCGCACGTCGCGAACAAATTTCGCGCCGATCAGATCAAGGGCGCAGGTCTCTGACGCGAGGATCGGGCAGCCATTGAGGTCACCGAGGATCAGCGGGCGAATGCCGATGGGGTCGCGCGCGCCGATCAGCGCATCTTGCGTCAGAACCGTGAGCGCGTAGGCGCCTTCCACCTGTTTCAGACTGTCGATCAGCTTGTCCACAAGGGAGATCTGGTGCGAGCGCGCCGTGAGCTGCAGGAAGAGTTCAGAATCTGAGGTCGACTGGAAGATGCAGCCATGGCGGACAAGTTCCGCGCGCAGCACTTTGGAGTTCGTCAGATTGCCATTGTGCGCGATGGCGATGCCGCCGCGGGCGAGGTCGGCGTAAAGCGGTTGGACATTGCGCAGGACGGTGCCGCCTTGCGTGGAATATCGTGTGTGCCCAATCGCGGCGTTGCCGACGAGCCGTTCAAGCGTTTCCTTGTCTGAGAAATTATCGGCGACGAGCCCCAGCTGTCGTTCTGAATGAAAGCGTCCGCCTTCTTCGACAGAGGTGACGCCCGCTGCTTCCTGTCCGCGGTGTTGCAGGGCATGGAGCCCCAGCGCCGTCAGCGCTGCTGCGTCCGGCGTGCCGATAACACCAAAAACCCCGCACTCTTCGTTTAGGGCGCGGGGTGCGAAGGCGGTCTGATGGTTAAGGCGCTGGGCGCGTTTGGCGCGGGCGAGTTTCGCGGCGGTTTCACACAGGAATGGCGCGTTACTGGCCACTGCGTTGGTCCTCGCTTAGAATATCCGCTATCGGATCATCGTCCGCCGTATCGGTATCTGCGGGCGCCGCGTCCGGCTCGCTAGTGGTCGCCGTCGTTACGATTTCATTAAGCGCCGCGCGATCTCCGCGCGCGTAGCCGTCATTGGCGGCGTTCACTTTCTCTTTGATCTCGTCGGGCGTTATAATGTCCTGGCTGTCATAGACGGGCGCGAGGCTTTCAAAGAAATTCGCCGAGCCTTGCGCAACAGGGAGAAGCAACGCTTTGTTCACAGCATCCGGGCGTTTTGCTTCGTCTGCGGAATAAGCGTAACCAAGAAATCCGAGGCCGATCAACGCCAGGCCGCGGAGCAGGCCGTAGACCCCGCCGCCGATGCGGTCGGCGCGCGCGGCGCCGCCCGAAAGCGTCATGCGTTTCAGGCCCAAATGAAATGCGATGTAAAGGCCGACGAAAAAGACAGCGAGCAAGACCGCCGGCACCCCGATCATGCCGAAAATCGAGCCCTTCATGCCAAGTGCGCCGAGGACCGGGTTAAAGAGGAGATAGGCGAGACCGGCGGCGATCGCGAGCGCCAAAAGCGTCGCCAGTTCGCGCACGGCGCCGCGGAGCGCGGCAAAGCCGATTGACAGCACTAAAATCACAATGATCAGGAGATCAAACCAAGTCATAACGCACCCTTATGCGGCCTGATACTTAGGCCGAGTCGATGATCCCCCAGAACCATTTCCCTAACACTCCTACCGTCGAACGCGGCCTCGCTCAATAGCGCGAAAAGCGGCGCGTTCACACTTTTTATGACGCTTTTTGGTCACGACGCTATGCGCTGGGCCGAGGCCGCGCGGACCCAGGCGATGAGATCAGAAAGCGTCTCGGCGGTCTGGGTCCGCACCGCCTCCGTCTTACCGCCGGCGGGCGCCAGAGCGCCCTTGAAACCGAGCTTTTGCGCCTCTTTGAGCCGGGCGTCGGCCTGATTTACGGGACGCACGGCGCCGGAGAGAGCCACTTCGCCGAAAACAACCCATTCTTTCGGCAAGGGTGTGTCAAAGAGAGACGAGCACAGGGCGGCGGCGGCGGCGAGATCTGCGGCCGGCTCACCAATACGCATGCCCCCGGCCACATTGAGGAAAACATCATGGCGCCCAAAATCAAGGTCGCAGCGCGTGTCGAGCACCGCGAGCAACATCGAAAGGCGCGCCGCATCCCAGCCGACGACGGCGCGCCGCGGCGCGGCGAGGGAGGATTGTGAGACAAGCGCCTGGATTTCGACGAGAACCGGCCGCGTTCCTTCGACGCCCGCGAAAACAGACGCGCCCGAAACCGGCTCGCCGGTCTCCGTGAGGAACAATTCGGACGGGTTGGAGACTTCGCGAAGGCCCTTGCCGGTCATTTCAAAAACGCCGATCTCGTGGGCTGCGCCGAACCGGTTTTTCACTGCGCGCAACAAACGGAAGGCGCGGCCCTGTTCGCTCTCAAAATACATCACCGCGTCGACCATGTGTTCCACAACGCGGGGACCGGCGATCTGCCCGTCTTTCGTCACATGCCCGACGAGCAACATCACTGCGCCGGTGGCCTTGGCGAGACGCACAAGTTCCTGGGCGCAGGCGCGTACTTGTGTGACTGTGCCGGGCGCGGCGGGCAGGGCGTCCGACCACAATGTCTGGATGGAATCGATAATCACCACGTCCGGCTTTTCAGTCTTCAGTGTGGTGAGGATATCGCGCAGCGCTGTCGCTGAGGCGAGGGCCACCGGCGCATCCTGCAAACCGAGCCGCTGCGCGCGAAGGCGGATTTGAGCCGTCGCCTCTTCGCCGGAAATGTAGGCGACCGAACGTCCCTGACGCGCGAGGCCCGCCGATATTTGCAAGAGCATCGTCGATTTGCCGACGCCGGGGTCGCCGCCAATGAGCAGCGCGGAACCGGGAACAAGCCCGCCGCCGCACGCGCGATCAAACTCGGCGTTGCCGGTCTCTAATCGTGGTTCGCGTTCCGCGTCGCCCTTAAGGCCGGTGAAGTCGAGGATCTTGCCTTTGCCGGATTTGGCCTTGCCCGCCAGCGAGCCCGGCGGCGCTTCGCTTTCTTCAAGAGCGATCGAGTTCCATTCCCCGCACGCCTCACAGCGCCCGGCCCACTTGCCGTAGACCGCGCCGCATGATTGGCAAACGAATGTTTCCGACTGACGCGGCAATAAATGTTCTCCTATTGTTCCGGACGCGTATGCCCGGTTTCGGCGCACTATTCAAGCGCCGTATTGTACTGCGAAGCTTTGGACGCTGGCTGTGGATTGTAGAGAGCCCGCGCATCGTGAAAAAATGCATTCGAGTTTCAAAGCTGTGGACGTTGATGATGTCTGAAAATCCAGCACTGGATTGGCGTGAGTTTGAAGTTGCAGAGACCGGAACATCCGGCGGTCATTGTGATTGTTGTGGAACGGAGACCAAGCGCGTGTGGGGCCTTGTGAGCCGCAATCAGGAGGCGGTGGCGGAATATTTCATCGGCTGGACGCGCGGCGAACCCGAACATGGCGCATCCTTTGACCTCATCCTCGGAAAATGGGGCGAAGGCGCGACCGCTCGGGACCGTTACGTGGTCTCGCTTGATTTCCGAGTCTTCGAAGGCGCACCGCAATTCATGGTCGTCGACGCAGAGGATCCCGACGTCAATTCAAGCCTGGCGGCTGAATCCGGGCTAAGACGATCCGACGTGATCGGCACGCCGCTCGCAAATCAAGTCTTCGCTATTCTGGACGCGATCTATATGTCGGACAGCGCTGAAGAAATCTCTCAATGGTCAACATGCTGAGTTTCGCTCTACGCGACCTGCCAAGTCGCCACTCTATGCCGCCGCCGCTTCCCGCAACACGGGCAGATAGCCGCGCGCCACATGCATGCCGCTGGTCTCGCCTTTCGCCGCCAGCGCTTCGTGAACGCGCTTCAGCCTGTAGCAAGGGACGTACATGAAGAGGTGATGTTCGCTATGATAGTTGACCCAGTAAGGGGCGATGAACAATCGCTCGAGGGGGTTGGCGAGGGTCGTGCGCGCCACGCGCCAAGGATCGATGTCATTTCCGACGCAGGCGTGTTCAGCGATATTGCGCAGCCTTGTCACCAGCGGGTTCCAGGTGGCGAGCGGTACGATCCACAGGGCGAAATAGGCCCACCAATAACCGGCAAGCGCACACAAGGCGAAGAGAACGGCGTTGGCGATCAGAAACTTCCCATTGACGCCGGAAAATACTTCGCCTGATTGCATGGAAAAGAGCGGCGCAACGCGCTGTTTGAAGAATGTCTGTCCGGTCAAATCACGGATGATCTTGCGGCGCATGCTGGCGCGGGACACGGGGAACTTCTCCGACAAAACGAGATCAGGGTCTTCGGCTTGTTGCGCGAATTTATGGTGCTTCAAATGATAATCGCGATATTGGCGCAGATCCGCGCCGACCGGCGCGCCGGTGAGCGCGTCCCCCAGAAAATCGTTCAGTTTGTGATTGCGTGATAAAAGTCCGTGCGCGCCTTCATGCATGAGGATCGCGAGGCCGAGCTGGCGCGCGCCGATGATCATGACGGCGAGCACATAGGTGAGCGGATTCGGCCACACGATGAAAAGGGCGGCTGCAGCGATTATCACGGCCCAGCAATGAGCGACCAGCAGCGGCCCCATCACCGGATGCGGGGCTGTCAGCGCCCGCCATTCCTCGCGCGCGAAATAGTCGAAGGGTTTGATGGTCGCAACACTCGCCATGGTTGGAATTTAAGCCTTCCGGGCGCCGCCGCCAAGGCGCTTCGGCGCCTGCCGTTTTTTCGCCAAACCTGCTATGGTATGGTTAACCGCGGCGATTATTGGGGACAAACGCATGACTTTCAGGGCGTTACTGGGCGTTATTATCACGACACTGTTGTTGGTCGGCGGCGGCTTTCTGATTTTGCGCCATTTCGGCGCGTCGATTGATGATTATTCCGATGCGCTCTTCTTCCAGGCGGACGAAAACCGATTGCGCTGCTTCTTCTTTGCGCTCGGCGCACTTTTGTCGGGACTATTCGCCATCCTCTCCAATTTTCCGGTCTTCGCTGATGTGGATGAAGAAGATATCGACCGGGATGAATTTCCGTTCGGCGCGATTCCGTTTTTCCTGATCGTTTCGCTGATCCTGTTCGCGTTTTCGCTGCGCTGCGCCGCGCCGGCTGCAGTTGAAATCCTTGATGACGCCACGGCGTCGACCCCGGTTGCGCCAGTGGCGGCGCCCGCCGAGGAGCCTGTCGTTGAACCGGAAGCGCTGATCGAGGAGCCCGAACCAATCGCAGACCCGGAACCGGTTCTCCCGCCTGCGCCTCCGCCGCCGCCGGAACCCACAGTATCGGACGTGTCTGCAGCGCGGGCGTGGCCGTACAAATATCCGCTGGTGCGCGATGGCGCGCATGTGCCTTCGTCCGTAGACCAACGCTTCCTGGCGACAGTGTTTCCGAGCGATGATCCGCAGGCGTCGGTGTCGAGCCTTCTTTGCGGAAAAGCATGGATTGCGGTGACGGGCGCCAGCTCTCAGGAAGGGCCGGCCTTGCGCAATGAGACGCGGGCGCGCTTGCGCGCTGAGCTCGCTGCAGCGGCCGCCAGACAGTGGCTCGATGCGGCGCCGCCATCATGCCGCCAGCCTGTCATTCTCGGTGTCAGTCTGGGGCAGCATTTACCCACAGTCGAAAATGGCGATGTGGGGACGGACGCGACCGCTTACCAGCGCCAGGTCATGTTTGTCTCGCGCGCGCGAGCGGCTGACGGCGCGCCGGTAACGGGAAGCGATGCGATGGAGGAGCTACAAACTTTTCTCGGTTCCGAAGCCGGCGCTCGCGCGCTTCTTGGATCGCGCGCCTATCACAGCGCCCCATCGGCCTTTTCGCCCCGCCAATAAAAAACCGCCGCCAGCAATGCTGACGGCGGCTTGATTGCTTTAAGCGATGCGCTTAGGCGGCGGCGCCGCTTTTGACTTTCTCGCGCAGCGTTGAAACATATTCAGCAACCGGCTCGAGTGTTTCGCGACCGCTTTCAGCGGTCATGGACGCAACATGGCGAACCTGAGCGACGTTGCGCTCGATGCCTTCGCGGAGTGCGTCGCGCTGGATGCGCAGCGATTCAGAAACTGTGTCAGCTTCCATAACGTCACGGAGCGCTTCGAATGTCGCGTCCGTATTTTCCTGCGCATTTTCGATCAGCGTAACGAGCACTTCACGGCGTTTGTCGCCCATGATGGCGCCGGATTCTGCAAGCGCCTGACCTGCTTCTTTGAAGCCAGCCTGAATGCGCACCAGGATCGACTCAACGTCTTTTTCCGGGGCCGCTTCTACTTTCGCCTTCGCTTTTTTCGGCGCGGCTTTTTTCGCAGTCGCTTTTTTCGTCGTCGTTTTCTTCTCAGCCATGGTTTGTACTCCTTTCAAATTTCACAAAATCAGTGGCTATTCACGCCGCTTTTGCAGAAGCGGTCTTTTCTTCAACCGACAGCAGATGGCCGGTCACAAGGTCGGTGATCTTCGGTAGAAATTTCGGCGGCAGGTCGTGACCGAGGCCGTCGATAATCTCTTTTCTGGAGCCCTCGATATTCGCCGCAACGTCCAGCCCGCCATGATAAGGAACAAGCGGGTCGGCCTTACCGTGAATGACAAGGCTCGGAGCGGCGATGCGGCGCGTCCAGCGGCGCAGATCGCCGGTGGCGATGATCGCGGCCACCTGACGGCGCACGCCCGCCGGATAGGTGCACCGGTCGATCGATGCGGCGATGCGCGCCCGGAACTGGTCCATATCGTGGCCAGCGTCCTGCGTGCCGATCAGACCCCAGAGCGCAACCGTCCGGTCGATCAGCTCGTCGCGTGACCGCGGGCGTTCGCGAACAGAAAAGACTTCCTGAACAATTCTTGGATCAGGCTTCGGCAATTTCGGATTGTTCGTGGACGTCATCCAGGCGGTGAAGCTTTTGACGCGTGTTGCGTGATCGGCGGAAAGAACCTGTCCGATCATGCCGCCCATGGAAACGCCGACCACATGCGCCGCTTCGATATCGAGGGCGTCGAGAACGCCGACCGCATCTTTCGCCATGTCGCTGAGAGTGTAGGGCGCTAGGCCCTTTAGGCCCAAAAGACGCGCCAGCGCCATGCGCGACGGCTTCAGCGCGCGTTTCGCATGCAGCTTTTCCGACAGACCGATGTCGCGGTTGTCAAAGGCGATGACGCGAAAGCCCTGATCCACAATGCCGTCGATAAACGCCGGCGGCCAATGGGTCAGTTGCGCCGCCAGACCCATGATCAACAATACCGCTGGATGCGACGGGTCGCCATGTTCCTCGACTTCGATAGTCAGCCTGTTTGCTTTTATCTGCGGCACAATAAAGGTCCTTAGTGTACGGAGGAAGACGCGTCGGCATGGGTCGCTTCGGTGAGCTGGGCCTCACCGGCGAGCGCGGAGGCTTGCGCGATCCAGTGCTCGCGCAACATGCGGCCGCGCAAGTTTAGCTGTTCGTCGAGCATCTCTGCCTCGGCCGCCGAAAGTTCTGCGATATGGCGGTAGCTGACGATGCCGGCTTTGTTCAGTTTCTTCGCGAGCGTTTTGCCGATGCCGTTGATCTTGGTGAGATCGTCTGCGGCATCGCTGCCGGAATGCGCAGGGCCATTTGCGTCGAGCGCGTCCGTCTTGCGGCGGCGTTTTTTCTCTTTGCGCGGCGCAGTGGCTGCTTCCAAGAGATCGTCGAACGATTCTTGAAGACACTCGGCGTAAAAGGACGGGTCGGGCAGCATCTCGCGGCAGGCGGTCACGGAGATGCACAGCTCGCCGCAATAGCTGGTGACCGCATGGAAGAGGCCCATGGAGTCCATCACCGGTCCGAGGCCGTAAGAAGAGACCATGCGCGCGCCAGCCATATATAACGGCACGGGCGGGCCGGGCACGTTGGTGACGACGGTGTTGAACATCGGGCTCAAGCGGTTGGCGAGGCCGAGGCGCGAGTAGAGGCGGGTCGAGACGCCTGAGATCATCGCCGGCGCCAGCTTAGAGGCTTCCGACATTTCGCGCGCGCCGACAGCGTTCGACATTGCTTTCGAGCTCTTGGCGCTTTCATGCGTGAAGTGCAGCCGCGCCATCGGATCGGCGATGTGCGAGCCGAGCGGAATTGAAAGCGCCGACACCTGATTGCCCATGGCGCCTTTCTCATCTTTCGACCGCACCGAGACGGGCGCCATAGCGATGAGAGAGTCTACGGGTAACTCGTCTTTGGCTTTCAGATATTTGCGCAGACCGCCGCCGACGACCGCAAGGACAGCGTCGTTCACCGTAACGCCCGGAATCCGTTGGCGGATCTTCTTGATATCGTCCAGTTGGAAACTCACGCCTTCGACCACGCGGTGGCCGGAGACCTGACCGTTAAAACGCGTACGCGGCACTTTCGCGCCGAGAAGGCTGAACTCACCGCTCGTCAGCCCGGATGCAAATTTCAATGCGCCGGGCGCCATGCGCCGGGCGACATTGAGGGCGTGAAACGGTTTGACCACATTGTTGAAGTTGGCGCGCGCCAGCAATTCCATGACGCCGGGTTCGCGGCCGATGATGCGATAGTCTTCCGACGGATCAGTCACTTCATCCGGGGTCAGCGTATGCACAGCCTCGGTGATGTCGACGCCCGAAGCGCCGTCGATTGCGCAATGATGCACTTTGGAAACGACCGCATACGATCCTTTCGGCACATTGGGAATGTTGTCCAGGCCTTCGATCACCGTGAATTCCCACAGCGGCTTGGCGAGATCGAGCTGGCGGGCGTGGAGCCGCGCAACCTGAATGCAGAGCTGACGCCAGTCGCCCGGATGGGGCAACGCGATATGGCGCACGTGGAATTCGATATCGAATTCAGGATCGTCGATCCAATAAGGATGGTCGACGCCGAACGGCACCTGCTTCAATTTCTGCGTGAACGTTTTCGCCCGCGGCGCGCGGTCCTCAACAAATTGCAGAATGTCTTTGAATCGCACAAATCCTTCCGGAGCCGTGGAGGGATCGTAGATGGCGCAAGCGCCGATATGCATCGGCGTGCGGGCGGTTTCCGCATGGAGAAAAAGCGCGTCCAGGCCAGTCAGCTGTTCCGGCGACCATTCTCGAATCACGTCTTTCAATCTCTTCGCCACGGTTCTCTCCTCGCCATTGATTTGTTTTTTGCTATTTTGGCGAGATAATATCTAAAACTAGAGTTGAGTCTAGTAAAATTATTGCGACGCAATATTTCAGCCGGCGAACATCCGATCGCGCCGTAAAAAATGGCTAATTTTCAACGTATTAGGGGTTATTTGCGGGGCGAGACGCCCTGAAGAATCAAGTCCAGCGTTTGTCGATTTGCGGCGCGCGCCCGTTCCGCGTCGCCATGGATCGCCCAGTTCAGGGTCGCGGCGCGCCAACTTGCGAGCAGGCTCTGGGCGACAATGTCGGCGTCGAACGCTTTGGAAAAATCGCCGGCCGCCTGTCCTTTGCGGACAATATCTTCGACGAGCGCAATCAGGCTGGCGCTGGTGTCGGAGAACGCCTTTTGGTCTTGCGCTGCGGCGTCGATGACGATCTGCCGGAGCAGGTCGGCGTGACGGCTCCATTCGTCAAGCAAGATCGCCCGAAGCAGTTCGAGCTGTTCCACGGCGCCAAGATCGAATTCGCCAAGGCGCTCGACGATTTTCTCGGCCACCTGTTCGTTGAAGGCGCTGACAAGTGCGGCTTTCGTGGGGAAATGCAGAAAGAACGTCGCGTTCGCCACATCCGCGCGTTCGGCGATTTCACCGATTTTCACATTGTCATAACCGCGCTCGGTCATGAGCTCGAAGGCGGCGCTCAGAATCCGCGCCCGTGTTTCGGATTTCTTGCGTTCGCGGCGCGACAGCGCAGGAGAGGACGTTTTGGTCGCCATGGGGTTCAATTAAAGGGGTCAACTCTAAAAATATAGTGCATTGTCTCGCCGCCGCGTAAATCATGCTACCAAACCTCCGAGAAGACCGTCCTATGATCGATTTCACCAACAAGACCATTTTCATCACCGGTGCGGCTGCCGGAATTGGCGCAGCGTGTGCGCGCACTTTCGCGAAAGCGGGCGGGGACATCGTGATGACGGATATCGACGCCGGCAAGTTACAAGAGGCGGAAAAGGCGATCGCAACTGAGACGGGCGCAAAGGTTATGAGCGTCGTCTGTGATGTTGCCGACGATGCAGCGTGCCGCCAGGCGCTCGGCGCGGCGGAAAAGAAATTTGGCGCCGTTGATGTTCTGATCAACAACGCCGGCGTGATCGCCAAAGGGTCAATCCTCGATCTCGACCCGGATGAATTCGACCGAGTGTTGCGCGTCAATTTGCGCAGCTACTTCGTCCTTACCCAGATGGTTTCCAAGCATATGGTTGAGGCGGGCGTTAAGGGCGCGATCATCAACATGTCATCGCTGAACTCAGTGTTAGCGATCCCCGATCAGGTGGCGTATGTGACGTCAAAAGGCGGCTTGCAGCAATTGACGAAAGCAGCCGCGCTTGGCCTTGCTGAGCACGGAATTCGCGTCAACGCGATTGGCCCTGGCTCTATCATGACCGACATTTTGAAAGTGGTGATGCATGATGAGACGGCGCGGCGGAAAATTCTCTCGCGCACGCCGCTTGGGCGCGTCGGTGAGCCGGAGGAAATCGCCGGCGTTGCGCTCTTCCTTGCAAGCGAACTCGCATCCTACATCACCGGGCAAACGATTTTTCCGGATGGCGGGCGCAGCGCGCTTAATTATACGGTGCCAGTGAATGACTAAGGCCCGCCTAGCCGTCGATATCGGCGGAACCTTCACGGACGTGGCGCTTGATCATGCTGGGCGCCGGATCACGGCGAAGACGCTGACCACGCCTCGCGCCCCTGAAGAGGGCGTCATGACCGGCGTTGCGGAGGCGCTCGCCAAAGCCGACCTCGGTCCCGGCGACATCGGCGTCATCATTCACGGCACCACCTTGGCGACGAACGCGTTGATCGAACGGCGCGGCGCCAAGACGGCGTTTTTGACGACCGAAGGCCATCGCGACGTCATAGAGATGGCGCAGGAAAATCGCTTCGAGCAATACGACATTAACATAGACCGGCCGGAACCGCTTACGCCCCGCTGGCTGCGGCTGCCTGTTCGTGAACGGATGAATAAAGATGGCGACGTCCTGCTGCCGCTTGACGAAGAGAGCGTGCGCGCCTGTCTGCCGGTTCTGGAGCGCGAGGGCGTGGAGAGCGTCGCAATCGGCTTTCTCCACGCCTACGCGAATAAGGCCCATGAAATGCGAACCGCTGAAATTGTGGCGGAAGCGTTCCCGGATTTGTCGATTACGCTGGCGAGCGAAGTGGCCCCGGAAATTCGCGAATATGAACGCTTCTCAACGGCGGTCGCGAACGCCTATGTGCGCCCGCTGATGGAGCAATATCTGAAGCGGCTCGAAAAAATGTTGAAAGAGCAGGGCTTTGCCTGCGCCTTTTTATTGATGACCTCCGGCGGCGGGCTGGCCTCGGTGGAAACAGCTGCACGCTTTCCGATCCGACTTGTTGAATCCGGTCCCGCTGGCGGCGCGGTTCTGGCGGCAGGCATCGCGGAGCAAATCGCGGCCCGCGCGCTTCTTTCATTCGATATGGGGGGCACCACCGCGAAACTCTGTCTTGTGGACGACTATCGTCCGTCTACGGCGCGCACCTTCGAGGTCGATCGTTCCTATCGGTTTAAGAAGGGGTCCGGCATTCCCGTCCTGATCCCTGTCATCGAGATGGTGGAAATCGGCGCCGGCGGCGGTTCGCTCGCGAGCGTCGATACGCTGGGCCGCATTCAGGTGGGGCCGGAAAGCGCGGGATCCGAGCCCGGTCCTGCTTGCTACGGGCGCGGCGGCGTGCGCGCCACGGTGACGGACGCCGATGTCGCGAGCGGCAAAATCGCGCCGGAACGTTTCGCAGGCGGCGCATTCGCGATTGATGAGAGCGCCGCGCGGCTTTCCATCATCGACACGCTCGGCCGTTCGCTGAAATTGCCTGAGGACAAAGCCGCCTTTGCGCTTTGCGAAGTTGTCGATGAAAACATGGCGGCGGCGGCCCGGGCCCACGGTGTCGAACAGGGCAAAGACATTGCGGCCCGCACCATGGTCGCCTTTGGCGGCGCGGCGCCGCTTCACGCGGCGCGGGTCGGCGAGAAGCTTGGCGTGAAGCAAATCATCATTCCCGCGGACGCCGGCGTCGGTTCCGCAGTTGGTTTTCTGCTGGCGCCGCCCGCTTATGAAGTCGTCCGCTCACGGCCCATGGGTATTGATATGCTCGATGAACTGGTCATTGACGCGTTATTTCGCGAGATGCGCGATGAGGCGGCGCCGATCGTTGAAGCCGCGAGCGACGGCGAGGCCTTAAGCGAAGAATGGCGCGTCCTGATGCGCTATGCGGGGCAGGGCTACGAAATCCCGGTTGCGATCGCTGACGGCGCTGGGTCTCTGCGCAGCCGCTTAAGGGAAGGCTTTGAAGCGGCCTATGAGACGCTTTACGGCCGCACGATTCCATCAGTACCGATTGAGGCGCTGACCTGGTCATTGTCATTATCCGGCGCGGCGCGGTCGCTTGAGGCGGCCCCGGCGCCGTCGCCGTTCGCCGCTGCGCGCGCAAGCGTTAGAAAAGTGTTCGATCCGGCGGCGCAAGCCTGGACTGACTACGATGTCTACGAGCGCGCTTCCCTGCGCCCCGGCGCGCAAATGCCCGGACCGGCGCTGATCGTCGAGGCGCAGACAACAAGCGTCGTCACCTCGCCTTTCGATGCGTCGATCAATGGCGACGGGCATATTGTCATGATACGGAAAGAGGGGTGAGCCGATGGACCAGATGACCCTGACGCTCATTTGGAACCGCTTGATTTCCGTGGTGGAGGAACAGGCGCAAACGCTCATCCGGACGGCGTTTTCGACAACAGTGCGCGAGGCTGGCGATCTCTCGGCGGGCGTTTTCAATCGTAAGGGGGAAATGCTCGCACAGGCGGTCACCGGTACGCCGGGCCATGTGAACGCCATGGCCGCGTCCGTCAGCGTTTTCTTGAAGAAATTCCCGATCGACACGCTGCGCGAGGGCGATGTTCTTGTGACGAACGATCCGTGGGAGGGCACTGGCCATCTCAATGATTTCACCGTCGTCACGCCGGTGTTCCGCAATGGCGCTGCAATTGGCCTCTTCGCCGCGACCTCCCATATCGCCGATGTGGGCGGACTTGGGTTCGGCCCCGACGCCCATGAGGTCTTTGAAGAGGGGATTTTAATCCCGGTTAGTCATTTATTCGCGCAAGGTGAACGCAATGAAACGCTGTTCCAGATCATTGCCGCGAATGTGCGTGATCCGGCGGCGGCGGAGGGCGATCTTTACTCGCTCGCGGCCTGCAACCGCGCCGGCGCCATGCGGCTTCTTGAGACGCTGGATGAATTCGGGCTCGACGATCTTGAGGCGGCTGGCGCGCAAATCATCGAACACTCGCGCGCGGCGATGCTTCAGGAGATCAGCGCCCTGCCGCATGGGACCTACGCCTACGAGATGCGCATCGATGGCTATGATGCGCCGATTGATCTCTGTTGCCAGGTGCAAATCTCCGATAGCGGCCTCGACATCAGCTTCGACGGCACGTCGCCGCCAAGCGCCCGCGGCGTGAATGTGCCGCACACCTACACGCAGGCTTACGCCTCTTTCGGCGCGCGGTGCGTTATCGGCAATCAGGTTCCAAACAATGCGGGCTCGCTCGCGCCGGTGCGCGTGACTGCGCCGGAGACGACGATCTTGAATGCGCAACGGCCTGCAGCGGTCTCCTCGCGCCATGTGATCGGGCAAATGTTGCCGGATGTCGTGCTCGGCGCCCTGTCGCAGGCGATCCCCGAGCGCACGCCGGCGGAAGGAACGTCGTCGCTTTATCTTCCCGTATTGCGCAATCGCGCTGGGGACGAGCCGTTTCTCATCAATCCCTTTTATACGGGCGGCGCCGGGGCGCGGCCTGAAAAGGACGGTCTGTCGTGTACGGCCTTTCCCTCCGGCGTTAAGAATACGCCGGTTGAGATCAACGAAGTCTCTGCGCCGATTGTTATGTGGCGAAAAGAATTTCGCTGCGACACAGGCGGGGCCGGGCGCCATCGCGGCGGCTTGGGGCAGGTGATGGCGTTCGAGCATGCGAAGGGCGCCGACATGATCGCCTCGAAAATGTTCGACCGCATTCATCATCCGCCGCGCGGCCGGGACGGCGGCGGCGACGGCGCGTGCGGCGCCGTGGCTTTGTCCGATGGAATGCCTCTAAAAGGCATGGGCCGCGACGTCATTCCCGGCGGAAAACGGCTCGTGATCGAAACCGCTGGCGGCGGCGGCATCGGCGCGCCTGAAGAACGCGACTTCGTCAAGGTTGTCGCCGATGTAAAGAAGGGCTTCGTCAGCCGCGAAAAAGCGATAAATGTGTATAAAATTTCGCCGTCGCTGCTCGGCGATAAGTGACTAATTTTCGTCGCGTGATTGAGACATTCTGATATCGGCCGTGCTTTGGCGCCGGTTTTCACCGGAATCGGCCAAACGCATGGTAAACGCCTGATTTTAAAGGCTGAAGCGCGGGCCTGGCGGCCATTGCCAGAGCGACGGCGCTGCGACTACACAAGGGGCGGATAACAAGAACAATGCGCGCCGTTAATCCATGGCGCCGTGGAGGAGAGACCGGATGAGCGAGACGCCGCCGCTACGCCTTTATGTTCCCGAACCGGAATTCAGACCGGGCGACACGCCGGATTACAGCGACGTGCAGATCGCCAAGGCCGGCGAAGTGGATCGGCCGCCGATCGATGTGGAAGCGGAAGACATTCGCGATCTCGCCTATCCGATCATTCGAGTGTTAAACCGTGACGGTGACGCCGTTGGTCCGTGGGCGAACTTATTGACCGATGAACAAGCGGTCGAAGGTCTGCGCCATATGATGACGGTGCGCGCCTATGACGCCCGCATGCAGATGGCGCAGCGGCAGGGCAAGACCAGTTTCTACATGCAATGTCTCGGCGAAGAAGCGATCGCCACGGCCTTCCGCGTGGCGCTGGAAGAAGGGGACATGAACTTCCCCACCTATCGCCAACAGGGGCTGTTGCTGGCGACGGATTATCCGATCCTCGACATGATGAATCAGGTCTATTCCAACGCCGGCGACCCATTGAAGGGCCGTCAGCTGCCGATCATGTATTCGTCAAAGGAAAAAGGTTTCTTCACGATCTCGGGCAACCTTGCGACGCAATTCATTCAAGCCGTCGGTTGGGCGATGGCGTCCGCGATCAAAGGCGACACACGCATCGCGGCCGGGTGGATTGGCGACGGATCGACGGCGGAATCGGATTTCCATTCCGCGCTTGTTTTCGCCTCGTGTTATCGCGCGCCGGTCGTTTTGAACATCGTCAATAATCAATGGGCGATCTCCACGTTTCAGGGAATTGCGCGCGGCAAAGCGGCGACATTCGCCTCACGCGGTCTCGGCTTCGGCATTCCTTCCTTACGCGTCGACGGCAATGATTATCTGGCGGTGTACGCTGTCTCAAAGTGGGCGATCGACCGTGCGCGCCGCGGCCTCGGGCCGACCCTCATTGAACATGTGACTTACCGCGTCGGCGCCCACTCTACGTCGGACGATCCGTCGGCTTACCGTCCGAAAGAAGAGAGCGACGTCTGGCCGCTGGGCGATCCGGTCGAGCGCATGAAAAATCATCTGATCAAAAAAGGTCTCTGGTCGGAGGAGCGCCACACGCAGGCGAAAGCGGAAATAGAGAGCATGATCGTTCAAACTCAGAAGGCGGCCGAAGAGCAAGGCACGCTTCACACCGGCCCGCATTCTTCACCGCGTGAGATGTTTGAGGACGTTTATGAGGTGACGCCCGAACATTTGCGCCGCCAGCGTCAGGAAGCCGGGGTGTGACCATGGCTGACATGAAACGCATGACAATGATCGAGTCCATCCGCGATGCGATGGACGTGATGATGGGCAAGGACGACAATGTGGTCGTCTTTGGCGAAGATGTGGGTTATTTCGGCGGCGTATTCCGCTGCACGCAGGGGCTTCAGGAAAAATACGGCAAGCACCGCTGCTTCGATACGCCGATCAATGAAAGCGGCATTGTCGGCGCCGCGATCGGCATGGCGAGTTACGGCCTGAGGCCATGCGCTGAAATTCAGTTTGCGGACTATATGTACCCGGGGTACGATCAACTTACGCAAGAGGCCGCACGCATCCGCTATCGCTCCAACGGCGATTTCACGGCCCCGATGACCGTGCGCATGCCCACGGGCGGCGGCATCTTCGGCGGGCAGACGCACTCGCAGAGCCCGGAAGCGTTGTTCGCGCATGTGGCTGGCCTCAAAACCGTGGTGCCTTCCAACCCTTATGATGCGAAAGGGTTGCTGATCGCCTCTATTGAAGACAATGACCCGGTGATGTTCCTAGAGCCAAAGCGGCTCTACAACGGACCCTTTGACGGTCATCACGACCGGCCGATTACGCCCTGGTCCAAACACGATCTCGGGGAGGTGCCGGAGGGGCATTATTCAATCGAACTCGGCAAGGCGGCGACGCGCCGTGAAGGCTCGGATGTTACCGTGCTCGCCTACGGCACCATGGTTTATGTGGCGCAGGCGGCGGCGGAAGAAACGGGCGTCGACGCGGAAATTCTCGACCTTCGCACTTTATTGCCGCTCGACCTCGAGGCGATTGAGGAAAGCGTGCGCAAGACTGGCCGCTGCGTTGTCGTCCATGAAGCGACGCGCACCTGCGGCTACGGCGCGGAGCTCATGGCGATCGTGATGGAAAGCTGCTTTTATCATCTAGAAGCGCCGATCATCCGCGTCACCGGTTGGGACACGCCTTATCCGCATGCGCATGAATGGGAGTATTTCCCGGGGCCCGCGCGCGTGGGCGAGGCGCTGAAAAAAGTGATGGAGAACTGATCCATGGGCGAATTTGTCATCAAGCTCCCGGATGTGGGCGAGGGCGTTGCGGAAGCCGAGCTTGTCGAATGGCTGGTGGACGAAGGCAAGAACGTCACAGAGGACGAGCCGCTCGCCGCCGTCATGACGGACAAGGCGACCGTGGAAATTCCGTCCCCCGTGGAAGGCAAGATCATCTGGCTCGGGCCCAAGATTGGTGAAGTGGTCGCCGTGGGCTCGCCCATTATTCGCCTTGAAGTGGATGGGGACGGCAATATCAAACCCGGCGCCGCGGTCGAGGAACCGGCGAAGCCTGCGCCTGCGGTAGAAAAACCGAAGCCAAACGGCGCCGCCGCTGCGGCGGCGAAACCGGC
>CAWUIM010000036.1:0-30395 GCA_963922595.1 uncultured Parvularculaceae bacterium | reverse complement strand
TGCGGCTGACCCTGTCGCGGCGGATCACGCGCGCAGCGCCGGGCGAGGGCGGCGCCATCGTGGCGGCGGTTGTCACCGGCAAACGCGACGCCATCGCACCGTCATCCGAAGACGCGCTCCGGGACTCAGGCCTTGCCCATCTTTTGGCGATTTCAGGTCTCCATATGGGGCTCGCCACGGGATTGATCTTCTTTGTGGTGCGTGGCGCACTGGCGCTAGTCCCCGCGCTGGCGCTCCAATATCCAATCAAGAAGTGGGCCGCCGCCGCGGCGCTTACGAGCGGCTTTTTCTATCTCTTGCTGTCGGGCGGCGGATGGTCCGCACGCCGAGCGTTTATTATGACCGCGGTGATCTTTATCGCGATGATCGCCGATCGGCGTGCGCTCTCCTTGCGTAATGTGGCGGTCGCCGCCTGCATCATCCTGCTCACGACGCCTGAAGCGCTGATGCATCCGGGCTTTCAAATGTCATTCGCGGCGGTGACAGCATTGATCGCGGCCTACGAGTGGGCGTCGGGGCGCCAGAACCCGAACCGCAGCTTTTCCACGATCGCGAAATTCAAACGCTACGGCGTCGGGATCGCGGTGACCGACACGATCGCCGCTGTGGCGACGGCGCCGTTCGCTCTTTATCACTTCAATCGCGTCGCCATTTACAGCTTGCCTGCAAATCTGGCGGCGATGCCGTTGATGGCGTTCTGGATTATGCCATTCGCGGTGCTTGGCCTGGCGCTTGCGCCGCTCGGTCTTGACGCCTGGGCTTGGCGGGCGTCCGCCGGCGGCGTTGAATTTGTGCTTGCCGCGGCGTCCTATGTATCTTCGCGACCGGGCGCCATATCGCTGACGCCGCAATGGCCGCTCCTGGCGTTGTTGACGCTGACAGTCGGCGCCCTTTGGCTGTGTCTGCAAAGCGCGCGATGGCGCTACGCCGGATTGGCGAGTATCCCTGTGGCGGCGGTTTTGGTTTGGACGACGCCGTCGCCTGAAATTTTTATCGCGCGCTCCGGAGAAAATGTCGCTTTCGCCGTGGAGACCGATGGCGAACAGGCGCTTGCCGTGTTCGATAAACGCAAAAACCGATTCGATGTGCGCGCGTGGAAGGAATATCTCGGCCTGTCTGAAAAGCGCGCCGTTCACGCCATGCGCGATATCGGACGCTGCGACGAAGCCGGATGCGTCATCAAATTGGCCGACGGCGCAATGGCGGCAGTCTCGTCCCGGCCGGAGGCGTTTTTCGACGACTGCGCCTACGCCGATATTGTTATAGCCCTTTATCCGCTCCCGCGGCGCTTTCGCGACGCTGACGCCTGCGATGCGACCTTTGTCGACCGCCGGCATATTTGGGAAAGCGGCGCCCACACGGTGTATAGCGCCGGCGGCGAGCGACGATATGTGCGGAATGTTTTAAGCGGCCGCGGCGCGCGTCCCTGGACGGGGATGAAGTGATGCGCCGTGTGCAGATAATATTTTGAAATTATGGCGCTCTTGGATGATAGCCCGCAACTTTCGCAATTGCCGCCAATCTCCACATCGAGGGTGATGGCGTCAGCACCCATCATACGAAGTGAGCTTCAGAAAATGGAAAGGACTCCTTCAAGGCCCGCCTGCGGCGGTCACCCTAAAATAAGAAGTCTAGCCTATTTCAAAAAAAATAACGCCTATCCTAAAGCGTCCCAATGGGGTTTTGGAGGATCGGATCGGTGTGGATTAGCGGCAAAGCACTCGAAGCACGGTGCGCGAATGAGACATGGACCCCGCGGTCAAGCCGCGGGGAGGCGGAAGAGGGGGTACGCCCTAATACCGCCGCATCAACCCCACAAGCCGCCCCTGAATAGAGACGCGGTCAGAGCCGTATATGCGCGTCTCGAATTCCGGATTCGCTGCTTCAAGCGCAACCGAAGCGCCCTTTTTGCGCAGCCTTTTCAGCGTCGCTTCTTCGCCGTCCACAAGCGCGACCACAACGTCGCCCGTGTTCGCATCGTCTTTGCGTTGGATGATCGCCATGTCGCCGTCATGAATGCCCGCATCGATCATCGACTCGCCCTGCACTTCCAGAATGTAGTGTTCGCCGGCGCCGAGTAGGGCGAGCGGCGCGGCCACGCGATCCACCTCATGCTGGATCGCCTCGATGGGCGTGCCGGCTGCGATGCGGCCGAGCACTGGTAATTCGGCCACGTCGCCGGCGACCGGCGCGCCTTTGCTCGCCGCTGAGCGTTTTGCAAAATCCGGTTTGACGATGGCGGCGCTCTTCGCGCCCTTCCCGACTTCGGCGCTTGGCGATCGGATTACTTCCAGAGCGCGCGCGCGATGGGGGAGCCGGCGAATGAACCCGCGTTCTTCCAGCGCGGTAATGAGCCGATGAATGCCGGATTTCGACTTCAGGCCCAGCGCCTCTTTCATCTCCTCAAAAGAGGGGGAGATGCCGCTCTCCGAGACGCGCTTGTCGATGAAACTCAGCAATTGCTGCTGCTTCTTTGTCAGCATTGGTTTTTTCCTCTCAACTTCTGCGCCTCCGCCATCTTTTGCGCGCTACAATTGTGCGCTGGCGAAAACCGAGGCCGATCCGGCCCGCTTTTCATTACAGACGCTTCATGTTTCTGCGTCCGAAACGGGAAGGAACAAATCGACAACGTTCTATGATTGTTCTAAAAGGCGGTCAAGAGGTTTTCCCCAAGCAGTTGAAGGGGTTTAGGCAGGGAACCTGGTGAGGAGCTGGCGCGTCGCCGCGGCGACGTCGTCGTGGCGCATCAGGCTCTCGCCCACGAGAAAGGCCCGCGCACCGTCAGCGGCTAATTTTTCAAGATCGTTATGCGTGGCGATCCCGCTTTCACTCACCAGAAACCGGTCGTCCGGCAGCGCTTTCGCCAATTCAGCTGTTGTCGCAAGTGAGGTCTCAAATGTTTTTAAGTTACGGTTGTTTACGCCAATAAGCTTGGCCTTAAGATTGAGCGCTTTCTCCAGATCGTTGAGATCATGGCACTCCACCAGGACATCGAGGTCCAGGCGTTGCGCGGCGTCTTCAAGTTCAAGCGCGCGCGGTTCCTCCAGGCAGGCCATGATCAAGAGAATGCAGTCGGCGCCCCAGGCCCGCGCCTCGTAAACCTGATAGGGATCGACCATGAAATCCTTGCGCAAGACGGGCAACGGCGCCGCTTCGCGCGCTTTCCCCAGATAAGCGGGATCGCCCTGAAAACTGGGACCGTCCGTCAACACTGAAAGGCACGCCGCACCGCCCGCCGCATAGGCCTGCGCAAGGTCACCGGGGCGGAAATCTTCGCGGATCAACCCTTTGGACGGGCTCGCCTTTTTGATCTCGGCGATCAAGGCAAAGCCTTCTTCCGATTTCTTCTGAAGTGCGGTGAAAAAACCGCGGGGAGGGGGCGCCTCGGCGATAACCGCTTCTAACGACGCAAGCGACTCCCTGGATTTAGCGGCGCGAACCTCTTCTCTCTTGTAGGCGATGATGTCGTCCAGAATACTCATGGTGCGGTGTTTATTTGCTCGGCGTTGGAATAGCGAATGAGCGCGGCGAGCGCGGCTTTCGCCGCGCCGTCGTCGATGGATTTTTGAGCGATTGCAGCGGCCTCGCGCAATGTCTCGGCGCGCCCGGCGACAATAACCGCTGCCGCGGCGTTCAAGACCACAATGTCGCGAAAGGGACCTTGCTCGCCGTCCAGAAGAGCGCTGATGGCTTCGGCGTTGAACGCCGGATCGCCGCCCTTCAGGTCTTCCTCGCGCGCCAACGGCAAGCCCGCCTCTTCCGGCGACACAGTGAAATCACGGACGGCGCCGTTTCGGATTTCGGAGACGTATGAATGGGTTGTGGTCGTCAGTTCATCAAGACCGTCGGCGCCATGCACGACCCAGGCGCGCTCCGCGCCCAAATTCGTCAGCGCTTCAGCGAGCGGCCGCGTCAACGCCTTGTCGAAAACGCCCATCACCTGCCGTTTCGCGCCGGCGGGATTGGAGAGGGGACCGAGCAGATTGAAAATAGTGCGCACGCCGAGCCCCGCGCGGACCGCCGCCACATTCGCGACCGCCTGATGGTGAAGACGCGCAAACATGAACCCGATATTGGCCTTTTCAATGCTGCGCGAAATCTGAGAAGGGCTGGCGTGCAGATTGGCGCCGAGACGTTCCAGAACATCCGCCGCGCCGGACTTGGAACTGACGGCCTTGTTGCCATGTTTGGCGATCGGAACGCCGCACCCGGCCGCGACCAGCGCCGCCGCGGTCGAAACGTTCAAATTGCCTTTTCCCGCGCCGCCGGTCCCGCAGGTGTCGATCGCATTTTCCGGCGCGTCTACCGGTAACGCTTTCGCGCGCATCACTTTCGCGGCGGCGCTGATCTCGTCGATGGTCTCGCCGCGAACCCGTAGCGCGGTTAGGAACGCCGCCGCCTGAATGTCGCTGACATCGCCCGCGAGCAACATTTCCATGGCCGCGGTCATTGCCGCGCTGTCAAGCGGCGCGCCGGAAACCGCCCGCGCCAATAATGGTTTGAAAGCGTCGTTCATCGCCGCGCGGCCGCCCATGTCATGAAATTGGCGAACAACGCGGGCCCATGTTCGGATGCGATGCTTTCAGGATGGAATTGCACCGCGGCGATCGGGCGCTCGCGATGTTCAATCGCCATGATCTCATCATCGCCGGCGCTGCTCGCCGTCACGCTCAAACTTGACGGTAATCGATCACGGGCGGCGATCAATGAATGATAGCGCGTCGCCTCAAAGGGCGAGGGAAGGCCGCTGAAAATCCCCTGGCCATTGTGATCTATCGCGCTCGTCTTCCCATGCATCAGATGCTCGGCGCGGACGACAGCGCCGCCGAGCGCTTGCGCAATTGACTGCAACCCGAGACAAACGCCGAACAATGGCGTGCGCGCTTCAACCGCCGCCGCGACCAAATCAAGACAAATCCCCGCGTTTTCAGGCATCGACGGCCCCGGCGACAGAACAATCGCTTCAGGGCCCATGTCCAAAGCGTCCTGAACGCTGACCGCGTCGTTTCTTTTTACGTCGAGCGCATAGCCGTTCGCCGCGATCAGATGCGCCAGATTGTAGGTGAAACTGTCGTAATTATCGATCAGCAAGATCATCAGCGCGTTTGCTTTCAACCCTTAAGACGTGAGCGGCAGAATCATGGATAAAGGGCACCATAGACAAGGCTTGGCCAATCGCAACATAAAGGCGCGTCGGTGCGAGTCTCAGAAAAGATTGATTTGACGGGGAATTTTTGGCCAGGAGAGCAAAGCCGCTAAGACGGACGAGGGATCGCCGGTCCGCCGCCAAACCAGTGCGCCCCCACGCCGGGCGGGCTGGTCTTTTGGCGTCCATCGCGATGGCGGTGAGCGGCGTCTTTATCGGCGCGTTTTGCGTCTATCTCGGCGGCCAGGGGGCGGCGGTGAGGGCGGAACGAACGATGCTTGCCGCCCCGCCCTTGCGCGACGCTGTTTTGCCGGGGCCCGCTTCAGCTTTCGCCGCCCGCGCGCGCTATGTGGAGCAACTGATCGACCGTTCGGCTCAAGCAGGATTTGGCCAGTCCGGCTTCAAGCTGCGTTCGGAACAGCGGTTGAATCCGCCGGTTTTTGTACAGGATCGTCCGAAAATTATCATCATTTTTGACGATATGGGCGTCGACAAATCAGCCTTTAACGCTGTGATGAACCTTCCGGGTCCGGTGACATTATCGTTCCTTCCCTATGCTGACGATATCCAGAGGCAAGTGGATAGGGCGCGCGGACGCGGTGACGCAATCATGCTGCATCTGCCGATGGAGCCCGTGAGCGATATTGATCCCGGACCGCGCGCATTGACAAGAAGCATGACCGGTACAGAGCTTCTTTCCACCTTGTCATGGAATCTCGATCAGTTCGGCGGCTATATCGGCGTGAATAATCACATGGGGTCGGCCTTCACCAGCGATCTGGCCGTGATGAAAACGGTTCTGTCGGTTCTCAAAGCCGAGGGCGTGTTCTTTTTGGACTCGCTGACAACCTCAAAAAGCGCGGTCACGAAAGCAGGCCTTTCGGTTGACCTTCCGATTTTTCGGCGCGACGTCTTTCTTGACCCGGACAAAGATCGTGCGACGATTTTCAGACAATTGGAACTGGTCGAGCGGATTGCGCTTGAAACTGGATATGTGGTCGCGATTTGTCATCCGCGTAAGGAAACCATCGATGTGTTGGGGCCGTGGCTGACGTCTGCGCCGGCGCGCGGGTTCGAGCTCGCGACCGTGCAGACGCTCGTCGAAGTCGACGAGAAACTGCGTAAGAGAGACCAGGCGAAGACGACTGGATAAGCGGCGTTTGGTCGTGCGGTTCCCACCAGGCGCGCTACAAATCCTTTAGCAATTTTCCTTTTCCGGACGAATGCCGCTCGCGCCGGTCGCTTTCGATGTACCGGTCCGTGGTGACCATCGACGCATGGCCCGCATCGTCGCGTACATGTTCGCGCGGACGGACTTTGACGTCTTCCGATATCCCTGTGTGGCGAAGCCAGTGAACGGTGGCGGTGCGCAATTCCTGCGCATCGTTCGCGAGGCCGTCGCGTTTCATGCGCTCATAACTCTCATCAAAACAGATCTGGACGATGCGCCTGATCTGCCGCGTGCTGGAGACCGCGCCGGCGCCTTTGAGTTTCGAGACAAGCGGTGTCTGTTCATCGATGGTCGGCAGCGGCGGCAGACGGCGAAATGCGCGATATCGCTTGAGCGCTTCAAGCATTTGATCGGAGACCGTGACGGTCCGGTTTTTGTTGCCTTTGCCGGTGACGTGAAACCACCATCGGCCGTCCTGATCTTTGCGGAAATCGCTCATGACCGGCGTCGAGCGCGCGTCCGCCACAAGCTCTGAAATGCGCAAATACATGCCAAGGAGGCAATTCATAATGAAGAGCGTACGCTCATGTTGGCCGGGATCTTTTTCGGCCAGCAATTCGGCCGTTTCGATCACATAATCCCATTGCAGATTACTGATCCGCCGCACGGGCGCCAGATCGTGATCTTTGCGCAGAAATTTGCTCTTTTGACGGATCAACGCCACCGGGTTCACCGATACGATCGTTTCTTGACAGAGATAATCGTAGAACGATGAGAGAACCGCGAACGCCAGGCGAATGCTTGCTTGCGACGGCGTATACTGGGCTTTGCCGGCGTTTTTCTGCGTCGATTTCACCGAAATCACAAACGGGCGCCAATCGGGGTTGGGAATTCTGTCGCCATCGTGCGTCACGAACCGGGCGACGTTTTTAGCGCCGATCCAGGCCGCCGGCGGATCGATCGAGAACCGGATATAATCCTCAATATCTTCGCGTTTCAGCGCTAATATCGAGCTGCGGCGAACGCGCCAAGACCATTGCAGCAACCGTTCAAGCTCACGCCGGTAAGCCGACACCGTTGACGGGCTGCCATTATAGCTGAAGAGAAATTTGACCACCGCTTCATAGTCTGCGCTTGCGCCGTCAACGGCCGCGCCGCTGAAATGATGATCCACCGGAAACGCCGCCTGACGATGCGGATCGCCAATCGTCTCCAGCGAGTCGAGAATGGGCGCCGGCGCGGTTTTCGTCGCGTTATTGGCGGAGCTTTTGGTGCGCGCTTTTTGAGCCATATAGCCCAAAAGCGCCTGATTCACGGATGATAGCAATATGTCCGTTAATAATAATTATCGGACATATAAGCCCCCTATATCTGAGTTATTCGTTCTGCAACGAGTGCGTGAGGTATGCGACTTCAATTCCGCGAATTGCAAACAGTCAGAATGGGTCATCTCCAATTAGAATAAGTTTGTATCGTAGTCGGAACGCCCCTTCTCACACCAAAAGTTGCTGTAATAGTCCGGCTTCGTCCGATGCGTTTCCTTCCATGCATGAGTGTAGAATTGTCTCACTTGCTCGCAATTTTTCTGGTTATAGTTTTCATCAATATCGTTTGCATCAAAGGTGGCAATATGAATGCGCACTGGAGTTCCTGTCTGCTCGGCCACGAAAACATTGTCCCGATATAACGAAAATACAGACTCATCGGATTCCGCCCGCGCAGTAGTCTGCGGTTCCGGTTCGACCTGCGAACATGACGCCAAAAGTATCAAAGCAATAAGCCTCTTCAACATCATCAATCTCTATTCCCTGTGTGTTACTACAAGAAATGGACCGCCCATACATCGTCAGAAGAACGAGCTGGTTCAGATATTCCGTTCGCTGAAATCGACAAGTCCAAGTGATAAACTCATTTTGAAGAACTAAGTATGAAAGATCGTCGAACCAGCGATTTGGCGAAATTGCCTTTATTTCCCCGAGGAAGTCAAATTTATAACTAAACGGCTGCGTTTCCGATAACTTTCGTTATCAGACTTATTCTACTCTTTGATAATATACTGGCTAACTTTCAAGAAGCCCAATTTGCAGGCTACCCTTAAAGACATTTACCACTAATCCCCAAACCGGCGGCGTTTTGGTTGCGTTGCTTTCACCGCTTCGGCGATGGCTTCGATCTGGCGTGTGTGCGTGATCGCGTCGTATGCGGTTGAGTACCGGTTGGCGAGTTGTTCGGCGGCCTGTGCGAGCTCCGAATTATTGAACGCCTCGAGGACTTTCGTCGGATCGACCGACGCGATTTTGTCGAGATAGATTGCGCGGACCGTGGCGTCGTCGGCGTTTTGTTGCGCGCCGAGAATATCGTACGCGTTGCCCGACATGAGCTGCACGACTTCTTCGCTCCGGTCTTCTTTTCGCCGGTTGCGCTGCTCGCTGTCGTCTTCGATGACTTCGATTTCCATAATCGCGCGCTTCGACATCACGCGCATTTCGCCCGCGTCCGTCGCGACCGGCAGGAAGTCGCGGTCGTCGTTCAAAAGATCGGAAACACGCTGATTATACGCCAGGAAGACGTATCCTTCGATGATCGTATCATTGAAGTTGATCAGCCGGACCTTCTGCCGCCGGCGGCTAATCGCCTGCTTTCCGCTTGTGGACATCATCTTGCGCGCCGCTTTCATCGCCAAATCGCAAGAATAGTTTACAACACGCCGAGTTAACGAACGATAATCGGCGATGAATGGCGCCGGAATTAACCTTCGGCGGCGATTACCATGCCGTCATAGGCCGGCTCGACGCCCTCCGGCAGGCTATCGGCGAGCGTTTTGTAGTCCATCGTCACGTGCAAATTCGTTAAAATTGCGCGCTCCGGCTTAACCCGCGCGATCCATTCCAGCGCCAGATCGAGATGCGCGTGGGTCGCGTGCGGCTTGTATTGGAGCGCATCGACGATCCAGGTTTTAACGCCCGCCAGGATGTCAAAGCTGTCCTCCGGCAGGCCCACAACATCGCTTGAATAGGCAAGATCGCCGAACCGGAAGCCGAGCGAGTTTACCGACCCATGATGTTGCAGGAACGGCTGAACGGATAACGCCCCGCTGGGCCCCTCCACCGCGAACGCCGACCCGTCCATCGGAATGGCGCGCTTGTCGAGAATAGCGGGGTACGGACTCCCCTCTTTCTGGCGAAAGCAATAAGCGAAGCGATGGACGAGGTCGCCGGCCGTATCGTCATCAATGTAGACCGGAATGCGCCGGCGCTGCGCGATCGCAAAGACGCGCAAATCATCGAGCCCGTGCGCTTGATCCGCGTGATCGTGGGTGTAAATCGCCGCATCAAGGCGCGAACAGCGCGCATCCAGTAATTGCTGGCGCATATCCGGCGAGGTGTCCACGAGCGCCGATGTGACATGGCGATGGTCGAATTGGTGATCGGCATGTTCTTTCTGCACAAGGATCGAACATCGCGTCCGGCGATTGCGCGGCTCTGACGGATCGCACGCGCCCCAGTCGCCCGCCCCGTCGGCGCCGCCGAAGCGCGGCACGCCGCCTGAAGACCCGCAGCCAAGAACGGTGACGCGAAGCGCGTTCGTCACGGGGCGGGCTCTTTAAGAACGGCTTTGGGAAAGAGATCGAAAAAATTCCGCGTGGTGATTTCTGCGACCTTGTCGAAGGAGACGCCTTTGATTTCCGCAAGTTTCTCGGCCACATAAGGCAAATAGGCCGGCTCATTGCGCCGCCCGCGCATGGGCGTCGGCGCCAGATACGGGCAATCGGTTTCAATGACAATGCGCTCCAGCGGCGTCATCTCCGCCACGCGGCGCACATCGACAGCGTTTTTGAAGGTGATGATCCCGGAAAACGCCACATAGCCGCCGAGCGCGACGGCGCGCGCCGCCAAGTCAGGACCGCCCGTGTAACAATGCAAAAGCGGCGTAAAGGGCTTTTGTTCGTACGCCGCCTCGATCATCGCGCGCATTTCATCGTCTGCATCGCGCGTGTGGATAATCAACGGCAACCCTGTGATCTGGGCGGCGCGGATATGTTCCTGAAACACTTGCGATTGCAATTCCCGGTCGGAATATTCGTAATAAAAATCGAGGCCGCACTCCCCGATGCCGACCACGTCGTCGTCCTGCGCTAACGCCGCCAACTCTTCTGCGGTGAGCGCGCCGGCGTCTTTGGCATAATGCGGATGAACGCCGACCGAGCGCCAGATAAAGTCATAGCGATCCGAAATTTCCTTAATAGCTTCCGTAGAGCTCAACTGATCCGAAATGGTGAGCATGGCTGTGACGCCCGCCTCGCGCGCCTTTTCGATGACCTCGCGCATGTCGTCGGCGTATTTCTCAGAATGCAGATTAACGTGACTGTCGACGAGCATGGCGTCACGCGGCTTTGCTGATCGTTCGGAACATATGTTGCAGCATGTGCCCGCGATCCAGGTTTAACGCATCGCCGCGATCCAGAAAGGCCCGGAGCTCCGACCAAATGTCGAGCACGGCGTTTTCTGACAGATGCGACAACGGCCCGTCATGCGCCTCGCCCGAGGCCCGCGCCCGCGCCTGGTCCGTCAGCGCTTCAAGAACGAGCGCCTTGAAGATGCGCCAGCGATCGTCGCCCGCCTTGCCGCTCAAGGCTCTGATCACCGTTGAAATATCAGCGCGAGCGGTGACAGCGCGGAAAAAATCGTCCAAGGCCGCAATCGCCTCACCGCCCTCGCCGGCGGCGAGCGTCAGCGCATAACCCGGCCGGCCTTTTGCGGCGCGCGCAAATGCGCTGATTTCCTCCGTTTGTCCGTAGCCTTCCTTTTCAAGAAACCCGTGCACCGCCTCAATGCCAACCGGCCGCAAGTTGAGGCGGCGGCAGCGCGACCTGATCGTGGGAAGGAGCCGGCCAGGCGCATTGCAAACCAGCAATAAGACAGTGTTCCGAGGCGGCTCTTCCAATACTTTTAGAAGCGCATTTGAGGCGTTCCGGTTCAGCTCATCGGCGCTGTCGATAATCGCAACCCGCCATCCGCCCATGGCTGGCGTTCTTTGCAGAAACGCGGTGAGCGTGCGTATCGTGTCGACGGTGATTTCCGCTTCAAAGCGTCCTTTTTTCTCATCCCAGCGGCGCTCAGCGACGAAGAGATCGGGGTGCGCGCGCGATGTCACCAGGCGCACCGCCTTGTCTGACGGGTCGGCGTCCAATGTGTCGCCGGCCGCTAAGGCCTGCGGCGCCAGAACCGCACGGGCGACCCGGTACGCAAGGGTCGCTTTGCCGATGCCGGCGGCGCCGGTCAGCATCCATCCGTGCGAGAATGTCCGCGCATTGATCGCGGTCCGGATCGTTTCTTCAAGCGATGGATCACCGATCCAATCAAAACGTTCATGGGGCGCCGGGATGGTCATGCGCCCCGCCCCTCGACAACCTCAGGAAATTTCGCCGCCAAGGCGTCAAGGATCGCCGCTGCGACAGCGTCGATCGTCTGGTTCGCATCAATGACGACGCATCGCTCGGGATTATCGCGTGCAATATCAAGAAAGGCGTTTTCAACGCGCGTCTGATAGTCTGCGCCCTTATCTTCAAATCGGCTTTCAAGATCATTGCGCGCGCGGGCCCGTTCAATGCCGGCGCCCTTCTCCGCGTTTAAAACAAAAGTAACGTGGGGCATAAAATGATCGGGAACCACAAGCGCGCGCAAAGCAGCGACATTCGCCTTGCCGAGCGCGCCTGCATATCCCTGATAAGCCATGGTGGAGTCGATAAAGCGATCACACAGAACAATATCACCGCGCTCTAGCGCGGGCTTGATCGTCTTTTCCAGATGCTCCGCCCGCGCCGCATACATCATCAGCGCTTCAGCCATGGGCGTCCAACGGTCCGCCGCCCCGGTGACGAGAAGTTCCCGGATCGCCTCTGCGCCTGGCGCGCCGCCCGGCTCGCGCGTCGTCACAACGCTGCGACCGCGTTCTTTCAATGCATCGGCCAGGCGCTGGACTTGCGTTGACTTGCCGACGCCGTCGCCCCCCTCGAATGTGATGAAAAGTCCGCGTCTCGCGCCTTCGTTTTCTTCCATGGCTAATTGGCCGCGACGCCAGCTCCCGCTTCCGGCTGCGCGCTCTTTGGGGACGGTTTACCGAACAAACGACCGGCGGCGAGGCCGATACGGCCAAACACGCCCGTTTCGCTCACACGGCGACCGGCAAAGAGCGGATATTCTTTCGTTTCGCCATTGCCGCGTTCGACCTTGAGATAACCAATCTGTTGCGCCTCAACGACGGGCGCCGCCACCGGCCCCTCGTAAACGAAGGTCGTCTTTATAGAGTCTAATTCGGAACGGTGAACGATCATCGAGACAGCGTCGCGCGTGATCAACGGCACGGTCGGCGCCTTTCCACCGAACACCCTCGCCTCGCCGACGATATCGCCCGCTTCAAAAACCGACTTCTTTGCAAAATCGTTGAACGAGAGTTGCATCATTCGGCGCGCTTCCTGGGTGCGCGCTTTGTTCGAGTCGAGACCGTTCAATACAACGATGCGCCGTGCGCCGTCTTTCACCGCCGAGCCCACAAGGCCAAAGCCGGATTCCTCCGTATGACCCGTTTTCAACCCGTCTGCGCCGTCGAATGCGTCAAGCAACGGATTGCGGTTCGATTGCCGAATATTCTCCCAGGTGAATTCGCGTTCCTTGAAGATTGCATAATACTCCGGATAGTCCTTGATGACTTTGCGCGTGAGCACCGCCAGATCGCGCATGCTCATCTTGTGGCCTGGATCGGGCCAACCAGAGGCGTTCGCGAAAGTGGAGTCTTTCATGCCCCACTCGCGCGCTTTCTTCGTCATCAAATCGGCGAAGGCTTCTTCGGTGCCGGCGATATTCTCTGCGATGACGATGCAGGCGTCGTTGCCGGATTGAACAATCACGCCCTTCAGCAAATCCCTCAACGGAATTTTCGTATCGACGCGCACCCACATTTTGGAGCCTTCCATCCGCCATGCTTTTTCGCTCACGAAAAATTCGTCGTCTGGGCTTAACTCGCCGGACTTCAGTTTCTCAAAGACAATCGCCACGGTCATGAGCTTGCTCATGGACGCAGGCGCGGTCGGAATTTCTGCATTCTTCTCATAAAGAATTTCGCCCGTGGCGTAGTCCATGATGAGCGCATATTTGGCCGGCGACGAGATCGGCTGCGCATGGGCGCCGCTCGCCGCGAGGAAGAGCGCGAAAAGAAAAATGATCATCGGGTGCGTTTTCATGGGTCAGTCTTTAACTCGGTTACAAGAAAAGCGGCCTGCATCATCGGACCGCTGAGGCGAGTTTAGCATTCGGATAGCCCGCGTCCAGAATGGCCGCACGCCAGGCGTCCGCCGTGATTTCATCGTCAAACGGCCCAAAGAGAACGGCGTGACGCTCCCGCTCGCCGTCCCAGACCGTATCGATCCGCGAGGCGCCGATATCGGACAAATCGAATTGGACCGCCTGCGCCAGATTGCGGTCGTCGAATTCATCGACGCGCACCCAGTGTCCCTTAAGTTTATCGACATCGTGCGGCGCGCCGCTCTGTTGACGATTGATGAGGTCCGCGATCAGGTCACCGTCCGGCGGTTGCGGCGTCGTACCTTGAGGGGCTGGCGCCGGGCGATTGCGGGCCGTCCGTGTCGCCGGCCGGCGGGCGCCTGGCTTTTCCGCTTTCGCCGTGAGCGGCGCGCGATCGACGTAACTAACCCGCACGCGCGCCAGGCCCTCTTCTTCAAATCCGAGCGCGCGCGCCGCCGCCTGCGAAAGATCGATGATGCGATCATCCGCGAAGGGACCGCGATCGTTCACGCGCAAAGTGAGACTTCTGCCGTTTTCGAGATTTTCCACCAATACGAGCGACGGCAAGGGCAACGTCTTGTGCGCGGCTGAGAGAAGCCGCCGGTCGAATATCTCGCCGTTGGCGGTCGGCTTGCCGTGGAACTGCGACCCGTACCAGGAGGCGACGCCCACTTCGCGATAATCGGGATCGGCCGCCGGCGTGTACCAACGTCCCTTAATCTTGTAAGGCGCGCCAATCTTGAAATGCGGGCTCGGCTTGGCCGCCGGCGGCGCCGTAGTGCAGCCGGCCACGAAAATAAGGCTCAATAGAAGGGGAACCGCCCAACCGCGCCGGTCTCGGCGCGGAAATTCGGCGATGGATAACACAGGGCGTTTCATCCCCTAGCTATGAGCAAATTCGGTCCGGCATTCAAGCGAACGCTCCCCCGCCCCCTCCGCCGGAAGCGCTTGTCATTTGGCGCGGCGGGCCTTAAGTCTGCTCTCTCCCGGAGGGGTGGCAGAGTGGTCGAATGCGGCGGTCTTGAAAACCGTTGGGCTTCACGGTCCCGGGGGTTCGAATCCCTCCCCCTCCGCCATTTTTGCCTCGCGGGCCAAAGGCCCTCCGGTGCGGCGGGCTGACCGCCCGACGTGCAGTCGCGCTTTTTCACCCTGTTGATCGAAATGTTCAGGACAATTTTGAAACGCGTGGCGCTCGTTTGACGCGTCATTGAAAAAATTGGTGCGGACGGCCGGACTTGAACCGGCACGAGGTTACCCTCGACAGATTTTAAGTCTGTTGTGTCTACCAATTCCACCACGCCCGCGACGCGCTCACAACAGTGTAGCGTTCGGTCTAACCCGTTCGCGGCGCTATTTGAAGGGCTTTCCTGCGCCGCGCGAAGCCCGAATTGGCGCTCACCGGGCGCTTCAGCATTCGACGACGTTGACGGCGAGGCCGCCTTCGCTCGTTTCCTTGTATTTCCGCGACATGTCGAGGCCGGTCTGGCGCATCGTCTCGATCACCTGATCGAGCGAGACTTTGTGGCCGTCCGAGGCGCGTAGAGCGAGGCGCGCCGCATTCACTGCTTTCACGGCGCCGATCGCGTTGCGTTCGATGCAAGGGATTTGTACGAGGCCCCCCACAGGGTCGCAGGTGAGGCCGAGATTGTGCTCCATCCCGATTTCCGCTGCGTGCTCGACTTGCGCCGGGTCGCCGCTCCATACGGCCGCAAGGCCCGCTGCGGCCATAGAGCAAGCGACGCCCACCTCCCCCTGGCAGCCCATTTCCGCGCCTGAGATGGACGCGCGCTGTTTGTAGAGCATGCCGATCGCGGCGGCGGTCGTCAGAAACAGCCGGATGTGTCCCAGATTCGTGACGCCGTCGCTGGCGCAATAATGCTTCAGAACGGCCGGGATAATGCCCGCCGCGCCATTGGTGGGTGCCGTGACAACCCGTCCGCCTGCGGCGTTTTCTTCGTTCACCGCCATGGCGAAGACATTGAGCCAATCAAAGAGCTGCTCGCGCTCATTAGCGAGCGGCGTATCGAGGAGCTTCTGATAGAGCGCGGGCGCGCGGCGCGTAACCTGAAGGCCGCCCGGAAGAACGCCTTCGGTGCGCAAGCCTCGGTCAATGCAGTCGCGCATCACCGTCCAGATTTCGTCCAGCCGCGCAATCGTTTCCTCACGCGGACGCAACGCGTCTTCATTTTCGAGAATGATCTCATGAATTGACGAATTTCGCTCCGCTGCAATCGCCAGCAGGTCCCTTGCCGATGCAAAGGCGTGCGGACCGATCGGCGCGCGGGCGATCAAATCATCCTCGGACGGCGTCAGAAGCTGGGCGGCGCTCGCGATAAATCCGCCGCCTACAGAATAAAAAGTCGCGTCATAGATCGGTGCGCCCGCGTCGTCGAAGAGCCATAAGCGCATTTCGTTTGGGTGCACTTCGGGAATGATTTCACCGCGCAAGTCGATATCCGTCGCCGGATCGAAGGTGATTTCAGGCCCGTCCGGCAATGCGAGCTTCTTGGTGTTGCGAACCTGTCCGACCGCCCTCTCCGCCGTGTCCGGTTCCGTCTTATGCGGCTCAAAGCCGAGGAGCCCTAAAATGACCGCCGTGTCGGCGCCGTGCCCGACGCCCGTCAGCGCGAGCGATCCGTGCAGGTCGACCTTGATACGATGCGTTTTCGTAAGAAATCCGGCTTTCCTGGCGTCGCGGCGGAAGCGATGCGCAATCCGCATCGGCCCTACCGTATGCGAGCTTGAAGGACCGATACCGACTTTGAAAATATCAAAGATGCTCAGCATGGCCCGTACCGCTTACTTTCGATCATTCATGATCGGGTCTGCGCCGAGGGCGCGCATCGCCGCGGCCACTGAAGCGATGGCGGCTTCGGCAGTCGATAGATTTTCCGAACGCGCAACAATGGTGACGCCCTTAACGTCGCCGTCGATCGGGTAACTGCCGATGGAGACCCCTTTCAGCGCCGACTGGATATCGGCCAGTTGATCTGCGAGTTTTGACTCAGGCAATCCTTCCGCCGTAACGGCGCAGGCGTATAGTTTTGCGCCGCCCTCAATCTCTTTTTCGACCGCGTTGAGCATGCCTTGAAATATGGACGGCACGCCCGCCATGACGAAGACATTCTCAATGGCGACGCCCGGCGCGCCGGTGACGGGATTGGGGATGAGCCGCGCGCCTTCGGGCATGCGGGCCATACGCCGCCGCGCGGGCGTGACCTCTTCATCCCGGGCGGCGTACCAGCGTTCAATGAGCGCGATTGCTTCGGGATGTTCGATCACGGGCCGGTTAAATGCTTTTGCGACTGCGTCCGCGGTGATGTCGTCATGCGTGGGGCCGATGCCGCCGGACGTGAAAACATAATCATGAGCGGATCGCATTGCGTTCAAAGCGGAGGCGATGACCTCTTCCTCGTCGCCGACGATGCGCGCTTCGCTCAGGGCGACGCCGCGTTCGGTGAGCCACGACGCCAGAAAGTGGATATTGGCGTCCCGCGTTCTGCCGGACAAAAGCTCATCGCCGATGGCGAGAATGGCTGCTGTTGGCTGAGGCATAAGGCGGCGGACTCCACGAGGCTATTCGGACCGTTGTGGCGCCAATCAGCCTAAATATCCATGGATCATCAAAGAAAGAAGATTATTTATGCGCCGCAGCAACCGCCGCCGGCTGGCCGCCGCTCGCCGCGAATGACGGCGCGCTGGCTTGCTTTTCTTCCGGTTTGAAATGGGTCTCGAAGGTCTCGACCGGATTACAATCCGGACAATCGTCGCCGATTTCAACCTGGACCGTCGATTGCTGGATGTCATAGCGGTCTTCCAGCAAAGATTTCATGCTGGTCAGCGATTTTTGCGCAGCCTCGGGTGATTTTATTTTGGCGTGCATAGTGAGGCGCAACTCGTCAGGGGTCAGTTGCCAGATTTTCACCTGGTGGATATCGACGACGTCGGGCGCGGCCTCATGAAGATCGCTGACGAGCTTGTCCACATTGATGTTCTTCGGCGCGCCCTCCATGAGAATATGCCCAGTCTCATAAATTAATCGCCATGCGGACCGTCCGATCAAAATCGCAACGATGATCGAGAGAACCGGGTCAATTCTTGTCCAGCCGGTGGCGGCGATGATAAGCGCGCCGATTATCGCTGCAACGGAGCCGACAAGGTCGCTGATCACATGCAACATGGCGCCGCGAATATTGACATTGTCAGTTGGTGAGCGATGAAGAATGAAGAAGGCGATGCCGTTCGCCAGCAAGCCGATAATCGCGATATTCAACATCAGCGACCAATCAACATCGACCGGCGCGAAGAAGAACCGTTTCACCGCTTCGAAGGCGATCCACGCGAGGAGCACGGAGAGAACAACGCCATTGACGAACGCGGCCAGAACCTGCGTTCGGCGGTATCCGAAATGAAGCCGCTGATCGGCCGGGCGATGCGCGAACCATTGCGCACTGGCGGCGAGCGCGAGCGCGAAGGCGTCGGTGAGCATGTGCGTGGCGTCCGCCAGAAGCGCTAGCGAGCCTGATAAAATTCCGCCCACGGCTTCCACAACCATAAAGACGGCGATGACCGCGAAAGCGGCGAGGAGCCGCCGGCCGTCGCCCGTGCTGTGATGATGATGGTCATGGCCGCAATGGGTCATTAATCCAATCTTTCAGCGCAAATCATTCTTGATCTTATGGTGCGATACCTTCTTGTACGCCGCCTTGGCGCAATAGGAAACCGCTGGCGCGCCTCAGCACGCTCAAATTTGTGACAAATGAGACTTGCAATTTTGCCGCACTGGCGAAAGAACCGACCGCTCGCCCATCAAAAAAGAGACGTGATAACATTTTAGTTGCTATATTCGATTTTGATTTGCTGTGATGTTATGACGGCGAAACCTGCTGGCGATTGCAGGTTAAGGGGATAGGTTCGCGTGTTCGGGGAAGTGCACATCGATTATGGCCTGTTGGCCAGCATAGCGGCTGCCTGCGTGAGCACGGCGGGCCTCGTGTCGATGGCGTTGCTCGGCGACTGGGGGCGCCGCAACAGCAGTTATTTTTCCGCCTTCGCCATCGGCGTCCTCACGGTCGCGGTCGGGTTTCATCTGGTGCCCGAAGCCATCGAATCGTCGCCAGGCGCGTGGAAGGCGACGCTGGCCGGTTTTGGCGTGATGTTCCTGATTGGTATCGCGCTGCGTCTGGGCAATCGCGGGAACAACGGAAGCGAGCGCGTTGCGTTCGGCTATGCGTCAATCCTTGCGCTCGGCGCGCACTCCTTTCTTGACGGCGTCATTTATGAATCGTCCTTCCATGACCATCTTTTCACCGGCTGGATCTCGACGCTCGGTTTGTTGCTGCACGAATTTCCGGAAGGCGTGATTGCGTTCTTCCTGCTACGTGAAGCGGGCATGGGCGTGCGCACGGCGGGCTTCTGGGCGTTCATCGCCGCGTCAATGACAACGATCGCTGGCGCCATCTTCGCTTCGATCTTTACGGACGCTTTGCCGTTCTCAACGCTCCTTGGCGTCACAGCGGGCGGGCTGATCTACATCATCGTCTTCCACCTGGGACCGCATGCGCGCCTGACGCCGGAAAAACGCGGCTACCCGGTAGCGAGCCTTGGCGTCGTGATCGCCACAGCAGCGGTCGTTCTACGCAGCATGCAAGGGCACTAAGAACGGGCGAGAGCAGCGGGTTATTTGCTCCGGCACCCTGCGATACCAGCCGTCGGCGTCACCGTCCGCCAGCCTTCTTCGTTTTCGATTGTGATCAGACCGCGTTCCAGATAGGCGCCGCCATCGAACCCTAAACCAATCTTTGCAGTGACGATCACCTGCAATTGTTGTGTTTCGTCTGTAAAGACTTGCGCTTCGGAAATGCCGAAGCCGCGCGAGCCTTCCGATTGCAGTCTCGTCAGGGTCGCGGGCGCGCCGTTCAAAGACATATCGCCAGTCTTCCCCGCCACATACCGAAAGATCGGTTCGGGCCTGTCATCTTCCAGCGTCCAGAGGATCATGCCGCATTCGCCCGCCGGCAATGTGGAGTCGGCGATACGCGTGAGGATGTATCCTTCCTCAAGGGGTTGTTGGGCTATGGCGCCAGTGCTTTGCTGGGACCCGCCTGTGGTTTCGCAGGCTGCTAAACCAAGCGCAGCGAGCGCGATGAATGCGAGACCCTCTTTCATGGTCGTCATACTCCCTTAAAGACACCGGTCGCATCGTAGACGAGCCCGTCCGGCCCCTCTTCGAATCCCATTAACCGCAGGGCTTGATCGACTTCACGTCTTTGCGGCGTCACGTCAGCGGTCACCGTATAGCGCAGTTCGGGGTGGATAACGAGGAAGACGCTCGCCTCACCTTCCGCGTTGGCGCCCGTTAAGGCGATTTTGATGTCGCCCTCCTCACACAAGATGGGTCCCGCGAGATCAAACGGTTCTTTGCTGAATGCGCTGACAGCGCCGTGCAACAAATCCGTCCAAACCTCGCCTTCGGCGCCCGCGCACCCTTTCGCGGCGTATGCAAGATCGACAAGCTTGAGCGACGCCATGCCTTTGATTGGCGCGCCCATGAAATTGTAGCGCTTTCCAACCGCAGCCAGGTTCACATTGAGGTTGACGTCGCGCGCGCGCCATTTCTTGTCGAGACCTGCGGACACAACGCCGTTGCCATATAAATCGGCGCCGTCGCCGGAAACGCGCGCCTCAAGCCGGCCAAGGATTAACGGCAACGCCTTCGTCTTGTATGTCACGTCGCCAGCGTCGGCGCCATTGACCGAGACGTCATGTACGACGCCGGACCAGATGGTCCCCGTGATTGAGCCGAAGCGGACGCCGTCGGGCAGTGCGTTTCCTGCGGGAATAATCAAACTGGCCGGCGCCGTTACCATGACGGCGATGAGAAATACGACACAACAGAGTATGATTTGCAGGGGGTGTTTTAAGATACTCTTCAACATCGTCACCGCCGCTGACTAACCGGTTCGGCCGAACGTGATCTGGGCGCGAACATTTTCCGGATTTTCCGTATCGCGCGCGATATCGGCCGTCACAATTGCGATCCCGTAGTTGGACTGCAGATCGCCGATCCACGCAAAAAGCTGATCGGCGCTCACATTATTCGCGCTCGCCGAAACATTGCCGTCAGGCAAGGGGTTAATCGATGTCAGCGAAAAGCCAAGCTGGTTTGTCGTTTGCGACAGGACAATTCTCACGGGCGTGTCTACGTCGATGTCCGCCGCCACATCGGTCGTCGGCTGTTTCGCCGCCGCCTGACGCACCATCGCATAGTTTCGTTCAGCCGCTGTGGCTCGGTCGGCCGCAGCGCTGCGCCAAGAGGTGATCGGATTGACGATCAGTAACAGGAATAAACAGACCGCAACGATTGCGCCGCCGACAGTCACCATCAGGCGTTCCCGGTCGCTCAAATTTCGCCAGAACGCGCTCATGACAGCTCCGCCAATAATTCGCCGACCCGTTGCCCGCGGGACTGGCGGTAGCCGCCATTGTCGCGGACGGTGACGCCGAGACGCGTCAACTCTTCACGAAAGGCTTCGATCGCTGCGTCCGTCTGGCTGCGCACGCTCACCGAGAACCGCCCTTGCGCGCTGTCATAGCCGATGCGGTCAATCTGGATCTCGTCATTGTCGGCGAGCGCTTCAGTGAACCGTGCGCTCAGGATCAGGAAGGACCCGCTGTCGCCGCCAGCGCTCAACATGCCACGCGCATGCGTCACGGGATCGACACCGCTTGCTTCCGGAAAACTCGAGGCGTGCAGCTGTTCGGCCAGGCTGGTCCAACGCGCGCTGGCGCGGTCCGAACGCCAGGCGTCGAGCGCCACGGTTGCAAAGCCGATCGCTGCAAGCCCGGCCGCGATAAGCGCGGCCCCGCGCCACTGCGACAGCCCCGCGCGCCATTGCATCTTTTTGCGATAAGCGCCCTGCAACAGATTGACGGGCGCAGCCACATCGAGAGCTTGCGCGTAAAATTCAACACGCCGCGCATCGTCGAGCGGCCCTAACCAGTCGGTTTCCTGATCTGAAAATATGTCCGGCAGGTCATTGTCTTCACCAAGACACTGAACGCGCTTGTCGCTGAGGTCGCCCACAAGTTCGCTAGAAACGATATCGAGAAGATCATTGTCGCAGGCGAAGGCGTTAGCGCCGTTCGCCACAATCGTCCGTGCACTGTTTCTAATAACGATGCAGTCATCGCTGATATCAATCAACGCGGCCGCGTCGGTCGTTAAGATATCCAGCTCCACGCCCGCCTCAGCGAACGCATCGCGCCATGCGGACACAATGTTGTCGCGCGCCGCAATCGCGAGGCCGCTATCGCCGGTTTTGTGCGTGACGAAGTGAATATTTTCGATCGGCTCACTGAGTTCGTCTTCCAGCATGAACGCGGCGGCGGCGATAAACTTCGAGGATGTTTTCGGCGGCGCCGGCACGGAAATCAGCGTGCTTTGCTCGGCCGGCAAATAGGCGATGATGCGATCGACGTCGCCCTGGCGCGGGCCCAGCGTCTCAAGCGCTTCTGCGTTGAAAAGATATCCCGTCTCCTCCACGCCTTCGCCGTCGACGACGCCCCAATGGATCGCCGCGTCCGGCCGCTCGCCGAGGAAGAGAAGTAGATTTCGCGTCATGTGCGCCTGCCGATCCGGCGCGAGACCACCGTGGCCTCGGGACCGTCCAATTTGAATAAGATGTTCAATTCCAGCGACATACCACTTTGCTCCACCACACCTCTAGCGGTCAAATATTTAGAAGTCACTGCCAATCTTCCGCCGCCTGCGGGGCCCTCGCCGCCTCCATTCTGGCCGTTCGCGCCGCGCGGGCTCGTTTGAACCGCCCTCACCGCTTCCTGCTGGAAGAAATCGTTAATGTCTTCGTATCCGCTCGGGGGACGTTCCTGGATGATATTTTCGGCGTCCGAGGCTTGGACATTGGGCCCGAGAACCGCGGCGAGTAGCGGGGCATGTTCCCGTTGCAATAAATTCACGTTGATTTGCGTTTGTTCATTGTCGGGATGGGCGCAAAGGATTGGGCTTAACAATTGGTAGAAATCTTCGTCCACATTCGCCATCGCCCGGACTTCGCTCACGTCGGCGAGGATCCCGCCGCCGGTGCGGTATGGCGTCGGCAACGCCGTATAAAAATTGTCTTCGGCGCCGCGCGACTCCTGGAAATCGTCCGCGTCAATCCAGTCCACGATCACCGAGACAAGGCCGTCCATGTCGGCGCCGCTGATGCCCACCTTTTCTGCGAACGACATCATCTCCGCGCGTGACTGACCATTGACGCTGTCTCCGGCCGCCGCCTCGCTGCGTACGAGGCTGTTCACGTTGAAACATGTCGTCTGATCGACGAACCCGAAGCGCGCGTTCGCGCCCTCCATCGGCACATCGTACACCGCGGCGAGGATCGGGCTTTCCGCGGTCAGCGTAATCGACTCTTGCAACGCAGCCTCGAGCGCGGTTTTGGCGAGCGCTTCAAGACCTACAACGCGCCAATAAAGCTCAGCATGAGCGCGCGTCGCGATGGCGCGCTGCGCGGCCCGCGTAGTGGTTTGCCCCAGCGCCAGCACAATGAAGCTCAGGATCACCACGAGGAAAAGAACGGTGATCAGCGCAGCGCCGGATTGCGAGTGGCGCTTGTTCACGCGCTCACCTCATTAATCAAAAAGAGAAACCGCAGCTGACCGTATCGCTGATTGGCGATTGTAAGCGCAATCGCCTGCGGAACCGGCGCCGTTGATCCGCTCGCTGGCCAGGCGTCGTCCCAGTCGAGACGGCCGCGAAGCTCGCCGCGCAAAAACTCCATGCCGATTTCGGAGAGGTCATCGAGCAAGATGCGCTCGGCCGTCGGCTGGTTGCGCGCCGCATCAAGAAAAGGGCGCACCCGCCGGACGAGTTGTTTTTCGCGAGCGATATATTCAACATACTGAAGACTGGAACGCGGCTCCTTCGCCTCAGGGTTGATCCATCCGCCCCGAACGAAAGAGATCAGCAGCGTTTCCTCGCTATTGGTGCGGCTGATCGGATGGGCGTCGCCGCCGAAAAACCACTGGTCGACGCGCTCACCGAATTCGTCGCGCACCGGCCGCGGCGTCATTTGCAGGAGGTCATTCTTCAAGACCACGCGCATGAGTTCGAGGTCTCGGACATTCTTTTCCGTTTCCTCAAGCTGTTCGCGCGCCTCCGCCCCGAGGCGCAGCGTGTAAACGCCGATCGAGGCGACGAACGCGAACACGAGGAGTGCGATCATCAACTCGGCGAGCGTAAAGCCCTTCTGTGAGGCGGGGTTATTCATCGTTCGGGTTTTGCAACGTTGAGACTGTCGCCAGCAATTGCCGGCTCGGCATGGCGCGTACGTCGATTTCGATGCGCACCAGATCCGAATTTGGAACATTGTTGATCCGTTGGTCGCAGCGCCATGCCCTGCCTGCGAATTCACGGTCGAACTCCTCCTCGCCTTCGTCATAGGGCGCGCGGCTGACAAGCCTTTCCACCATAAGATTGTCCGCAAGCACGCTGGCCGCAAGTCGGTCTTCGACGCTGATCATGAAGCGCGAGTTTTGGCTGATGAGCGTCAGGGCGCCCGCCGCCACAAAGCCGAGAATGGCGAGCGCCACCAGGACCTCGATCAAGGTGACGCCGCGCTGACCGTTGCGGAGCGCGTTCTTACGGCCGACCCACATAGATCGAAACCTCTCCTTCCTCATTGCGTGTGACCGACCAGCGCCGTCCGCGCTGGAGGAAGTCGATCTGGACCGCCACAGGCAGCCCGGTGGGATCGATCACCGCGAATTCGCGTTCCACATCATCGCGATCGTCATCTTTGTCATCGTCATCATCATCGACTGCGCGGCGCAGCAGGCGCTCTTCATTATCCTCAACAATGCTTTTGGTCGCATAATTGATGGTCACGCTGGTCGGAATGACGGTCACCGGCGGGAATGCGCCTAGGATAGCAGGCGACCATTCCGCCCCGGCGTAGCGTTCGAAATAGTATCGGTCTTCTTCAAGCACCAACCGCACTGGCTGATTGGACAGCGTCGCAAAATCGTCGGCGAGTTTCAGCGATAAAGCGAGATCGTCAGCCGCCTTCTTGCCGGCCGCCTGGCTGCGCGGTCCGTTCACGACAACGACAAGCGCCGCAAACGAGATGATCAGCATCACGACCATTAATTCTATGAGCGTGAAGCCGCGCATGAAATACCGCCTGTTGTCCTTAAGGCGTGCTCTGCCAGTTACCGATATCCGCATTCAGATCTTTACCGCCGATCTCTCCGTCCGCGCCAAATGAATAAACGTCGAGCGCACGGCCGTTTTGCCCCGGGAAACGGTATTGATAGGGCTTACCCCAGGGGTCGAGCGGCAATGAGCGCAGATACCCGCCTGGCCGGTATTGATCCTTGCGGTTTGCGGTCGGCGGCACTTGCACGAGCGCCTGCAGGCCCTGTTCCGTCGTCGGATAGGAGAGCATGTCGAGGCGATATTGATCGAGCGCTGACTCGATCGCCTTGATATCAATGCCCGCCTTGCGCACCGCCGCCTTGTCCCGCTCGGGAAGTATGTTCACCACGACCACCGCTGAGATAAAGGCGAGGATCGTCAGCGCCACGAGAAGCTCAATTAGCGTGATGCCGCGCTGGGCGCGCGCAGAGTTGGAAAGTGTCGTTTTTTCCATGGGTTCAGTCGCTTTCTTCATACAAAAATCTATCAACCAGACGCCAAAGTGTTCAAGCGCAAGATCGGTAACATAATCGACAAGACAATGACCATCACGACGCCGCCCATGGCGATGATGATGCCGGGCTCTAGAAGCCGTAAGGCGACGGTCGAGGCGGTCTCGAATTCTTCTTCCAGTTGTTCCGCCGCCTTATCGAGCAGTTGCGGCACTTCGCCGGCGCGTTCGCCCGCCGCGACCATATGGACCATCATCGGCGGCAGAACGTTCGGTCTTTTCAGGGCGCTGGCGAGCGCGGACCCTTCGCGCACCATCGTAACGGTCTGATCGAGCCGCGCGCGGATATGGTCGTTGGATACTGTTCTCTGAGCGCCGACGAGACTGTCCAGAAGCGGCGCGCCGCCGGAAAACAACGTCGAAAGGGTTCGCGCAAACCGCGCGCCGTCGAGCCCGCGCAACAACTTGCCGAGTAGCGGGACGCGCAGGATGCCGCGATCAAAACCCTGTTTAAACGCCGGAATTTTCATGGCCTGCCAGAAACCAATGGCGGCGACGACGGTGAGGCCCAACAGGACGAGGCCATAATCGCCGAGAAAATCGGAGACCGTCACCACGATTTGAGTGATGAGCGGCAACTCAGCGTTGAACGTATTGAAGTTCTCGATGATCTTCGGAACCACCATCGTCAATAGCGCCGTGATGACGCCGCCAGCAACAACGGCGAGAGCCGCCGGATAAATCAACGCCGCCAGCGCAGCGTTCCGCATCGATCGGTTTTTCTCCAGCATGCTAGCGAGGCGGTCGAGAACGCCGCCAAGGTCGCCTGAGGTCTCTCCCGCCGCGATCACGGCCCGATAAAGATCAGGAAAAGACTTTGGATGTTCCTTCATGGCGTCGGCGAACCGCCAGCCTTCGATGACGCGCTCGCGCACGCTCAGAATAATTTGCCGCGCGTGATCTTGCTCTGTCTGGAGGGCGACCGCATTCAGCGCCTCTTCAAGCGGAGTCGCCGCCCCGATCAACACGGCGAGCTGCCGCGTGAAAATAACAAGCTGGTTGGTGGAGACTTTCTTCGCCCCGCCGCCGAATAACGCTTTGGCCTGTTTTTCTTTCGGCGCTTTAATCGCAACCGGCGTCAGATGGCGCGAGCGCAGTTCCATGCGCGCCTGGCGCGGCGTATCAGCCGCCACGACGCCTCGCCGCGAGCGACCCGTTCCGTCAAGCGCTTCATATTCAAACGCCGGCATCGTCCTCATCCTGACGAATGACGCGCAACACTTCTTCAACGGACGTCACGCCGTTCTTCACATGCCGGAACCCGCATTGCGCGAGCGAGTCCGCGGTCCGGAACGCATGCGCCGACATTTCCTGCTCGCCCGCATTGTCATGGATCAACCGGCGGAGCTTGTCGTCAACAACCGCAATCTCGTAAACGCCGACGCGGCCTTCATATCCGGACTGGCCGCAACGGCCGCACCCTTTCGGGCGATAAATCTGGATCGGGTCATTGTCATCGATATCAAGGAGCGCGCGTTCGGCGGCGTCCGGCGCATGGGGCTCTTTGCAAGACGGACACAAGCGGCGCACTAGCCGCTGCGCGAGCACCGCCGCCACTGTCGATGACAGGAGAAACGGCTCCACGCCCATGTCCCGCAGCCGTGTGATGGCGCCGATAGCCGAGTTCGTATGGACCGTTGACAAAACGAGATGCCCCGTCAGCGAAGCCTGGATCGCGATTTCCGCAGTTTCGCCGTCGCGGATCTCACCCACCATCACAATGTCCGGGTCCTGGCGAAGGATCGCGCGCAGCCCCGTGGCGAAGGTCATGCCGACTTTCGGATTGATCTGCGTCTGGCCGACGCCGTCGATCGCGTATTCCACCGGATCTTCCACCGTCAGAATATTGCGGCTTGGATCGTTGAGGAGCGTTAAGGCGCCATAGAGCGTCGTCGTCTTGCCCGACCCAGTGGGGCCCGTCACCAGGATCACGCCGTTCGGCCGTTTCAGCGCCGTGCGCAAGCGCTCCAGCATATCCGCCGGCATGCCGAGACTGTCGAGGTCAAGGCGCGCTTCTTCCTTGTCGAGGATCCGCATCACGATGCGTTCGCCAAACCGCGCCGGCAAGGTGGAGACGCGCACGTCCACATTCTTACCGCCGAGCGAAATTGAGATTCGGCCGTCCTGCGGCACGCGCTTTTCCGCAATGTCGAGCCGCGACATCACTTTCACCCGCGACGTCAAAACCGGCGTCATGCGCGCTGGCAGCGAAAGCACTTCACGCAACACGCCGTCGATCCGTAAACGGATTGAAAGGCTTTTCTCATAGGGCTCGACATGTATATCCGACGCTTTCGTTTTCACTGCTTCGGCGATCAACGCGTTGATGAGGCGAATAATCGGTGCATCGTCTTCGCTATCGAGAAGGTCAGCGGTCTTCGGCAGGCCTTCCGCAAGCGATGTCAGATCATCATCGTCGCCCGCCATATCAAAATCGTCGGCGCTGATGGCGTCAACGGAATAAATTTCCGACAAGCGCCGGTCGAATGCTTCCTCAGGCATGGCGTCAATGGTGATGGGACCGCCAAGCGCGCGGCGCGCCTCCAGGAGCGCCTTGCCTTTCGGTTCCCCTCTCGCCCCAACGGTCGCGGGCGAAGACGCGTCCTGCAACACGATCAGCCCATATTCCTTCGCAAAAGAATAGGTGAAGCGGAAATTAGGGCTATCTTCTACGGCGCTCATGGGGCTCCAAAGTCTATTAGTTCAGGTTTGTCGCCGGGTCTTTACCGGTCACCTGTTCAATCAGCCGCTCGAGATCTGATTGAGGCTCGCCGCGATACAACATCTCGCGGGCGCGGATGTAATCATATTTGCGGCGGGTCACGTCGGAAGAGTCTTCCTGCGTGCGCAAGATCGACGGACGAATAAACACCATCAGATTGCGGTTGGAGCGCGACCGGTTCGTGCTCTTGAACGCGGTGCCGAGAACCGGGATATCACCGAGCCACGGAACCTTGTTCGAGGAAATCTGTTCGGTTTGATCAATAAGGCCGCCAATCACCAGAATATCGCCGTCGTCAACGGTGGCGGTTGTAGTAAAGCGGCTCTTATTTGTGATGAGGTCCGCCGAACCGGCGATGACCGCGCCGGCGACGCTGGAAATCTCTTGCGTCAACTCAAGCGTCACCGTGCCGCCCTCATTGATCTGCGGCGTTACTTCCAGAATGACGCCAACCTCTTCGCGCGACACGGTCCGGAAAGCATTGGTGAAATCGTCGCCGATTTGCTCGCCTGTGGTGATCGGGATTTCCTGACCAACAGACAGCGACGAGGTTTGGTTATCAAGCGTTGTTGTAAACGGCGTAGACAGAATATTGGAGTCGCTGTCAGCCTTGATGGCGGTCAAAATGCCGCCGAAGGTCGTGTCGCCATTGCCGAAAGTGCCGAGGCCGCCGATGCCCACGCCGGGCGTGCCGATCAATCCGCTGATCGCGGCGATCGCAAGGCTCTCCACATCGAACTCGGTGACCTGCTCGTCGGTCTGGAAGACATTGCCATTTTGGTCGGTCGTGAGCGTCGTCTGCGTGCGGTTCAACAATTGCGCGCCCGCATTCGCAAGGATGCTCGGCTGCTGACTGGAAAGATTGACCGAGGTAAACGGGATCGTTGTGTCTTCCGGATCGCCGGCGAGGAAATATTCAACGCCGATCTGGCGCGCCGCTGTGTCAGAGACTTCCACGATAATCGCTTCGATCAGCACTTGCGCGCGGCGCACATCGAGCTGCGCCACAACGCTGCGTAGGGTCCGTTGAATGTCGGCGTCGCCATTGATGATCACGGAATTGGTCGGCTTGTGAAAGGTGATGGTGGCGCGTTGACGCCCGCCCGCCACCGGGGCCGCGCCTTCGGCGCCGCTGCTCGCGCCTTGCGACTGCGAACTGGCGATTTCCCGCAAGAGGTTCGTCATTTCCTCCGCGTCGGAATGGTTCAGCGCGATAACCGAAAGATCCGATTTGGTGGCCCCAATGCGATCCAACTCCGCGACGACGCTCGAAAGCCGGTTGATAATTGTGGGTTCGGCGCGAATGAGAACACTGTTGCTCGCCTCAACCGGAACGATGGTGATGCGCCGCCCCTGGCCGCCTTCCTCGCTCAATTCCTGGGCGAGCCCGCGCAATACGTTCGCTACTTCCGTCGCTGACGCGTTGTTTAGCGAAATCGTCTTGTCGACAGTCGAGTCACGGTCGATCTGCGCCAGGACTTTGGTGAGGCGCTCAATATTATCAGCAGTGTCCACAATGATCAGCGCATTGCCGCTGCGCACAGGCGCCACAACGCCGCGCTCGTTCACGATCTGAGCAAGGTTCGCGGCCGCTTCCCGCGCGTCCACATGGCGTAGACGGACAATTTGAGTGACGAGATCGCCGGGACGCCCCTCGCCCACAGGGCCGGCCGCGCGCGGGCCTTCTTGCACAGGCACGATCTTGTAGCTGCTGCCGTTGATCGGCGTCGCGGTGAAGCCGTTGACGCGCAACATCTGCTGGAAAAGTTCCCACGCCTCGTCCCTGCATAGGCTAGCGTCAGGTCCCGATTTGACTGTGACACGCCCTTGCACGCGCGGATCAAGCACGAACTTGCGGCCGGTGCGCATGGCGATTTCGTCGATCACAGCGCGGATGTCGGCGTCTTCGTAATTGATCGACGCGCCGCAGTCTTCCCGCGTTTGCGCCGAGGCGTTTGCCGTGAACGCCGCAAAAGCCGCAGCGCCCATCAAGACGGTCTTAGAGAATCTTGTTCTTATCATTGCCCTGCATTCTTCCCGGAATTCAAATTAACGACGACTTCGACCGGGGTTCCGTTTCGCTCGACCACAACGCGCACTGATCTTTTACCAGCCAAACGCGGCAGCGCATCCCCCAATTCGTTAATTCGTCTGTTGTCGATGGCGCGCACGATATCGCGATCACGCAAACCGAGCGCTTCCAGCTTGGAGATGTCGCCGGTCGCGATAATGGCGACCGCCGGCTCGCCGTCGCTGTCAAGCATCGTCTCGAATTGCGCGACGTCAAGCAGCGACGCGCCGCCTGAAGGGGCGCCGGCGGCCGGGGCGG
>CAWUIM010000035.1:0-30416 GCA_963922595.1 uncultured Parvularculaceae bacterium | reverse complement strand
CGCGGCGATCGTCGCCGTGTGGCTCGCGACGCGCCCCCTCGCGCGCAAGGTCGGCGCCTGGATGTTGGTGGCGGTCGCGATTTACGGCGCCGCCATGTTGGGCTTTGCTTTTTCGACGATCTTACTTCTATCGATCGCGATGCTGGCGGTGACAGGCGCAGCAGATATGATTTCCGTTTATGTGCGCCAATCACTGATCCAGCTTGCGACGCCGGATGAAATGCGGGGGCGCGTTTCGTCCGTCTCCTATATTTTTATCGCCGCTTCCAACGAGCTTGGCGAATTTCAAAGCGGCGTCGCCGCAAGGTTTTTGGGGCCCGTAGGCGCGGTCATTCTCGGCGGCGGCGTCGCCCTCGTCACGGCGTTGGCGTGGACGCGCCTCTTCCCGGCGCTCTCGGGCGCCGATCGTTTTGAAGATGCAGCGATCGACCACCATCCTGACCATCAGACGGCGCCGCGCCCATCGCCATGACGCAGTTTCGCCCGCACGCCCGGTTCGCTATCGTTTCAAAAAAGGCTCATCTCATGAAAACCATCCTTAAATCCGCGTTTCCCGCTCTCTTGTTGCTCGCCTGCGCGCCCGAGGGCGAAGAAACGCCGAATGCCGCCGACACAAGTGCGCCGCCGGCCTCTGAAACGGTGGAAAGTTTCGCGCCTGACGGCTGGACCGCAAAAACGCTTCCCGAAATCGCCGAGGGATTACGCGAAGGCGAGGTGACGGCGGAAGAATTGGTCACGGCCTATCTCGATCGGATTGCGCGGATCGATCGCGCGGGCCCGACGTTGCAGAGCGTCCTGTCGTTGAACCCCAACGCGCTTGACGACGCCCGCGCTCTCGACGCCAAGCGCGCAGCCGGCGAGCCGCTCGGCGCGCTTCACGGCGTCCCGATCCTGTTGAAAGACAATATTGAAACGCTTGATCCCGTACCGACCACTGCGGGCGCGCTCGCATTGGCTGAAAATATAACAGGCCGCGATTCACCGCTTGCGGCGGGCTTGCGCGCAGAAGGCGCGATCATTCTCGGAAAGACGAACCTTAGTCAGTGGGCAAATTTTCGGTCAAACGACTCCATGAGCGGCTGGTCGGCGCTCGGCGGTCAGGTGCGTAACCCGCACATGCTGGACCGCAATCCCTGCGGCTCAAGCTCCGGCTCCGGCGCGGCGATGGCCGCCTCGCTAGCCGCCGGGACCGTCGGCACAGAGACGAACGGTTCGATTATTTGTCCTTCAAACGTCAATGGGATTGTCGGTTTCAAGCCAACCGTCGGCCTTGTCTCGCAAGACTATATCGTCCCAATTTCTTCCTCGCAGGATACCGCCGGACCGATGACAAAAACTGTTCGCGGCGCGGCGATGATGCTGACGGCCATGGCTGACGGCGTGGCAAAGACCGACTATGCGGCGGCGCTCGACGCAGACGCGCTTACCGGTGCTCGGATCGGTGTTCTTCGTTTCGCTGAGGGTCAAAACGCCGACATCATCAATCGTTTCAACGCAACCCTTGAAGAACTCGAGGCGGCGGGCGCTGTTCTGGTGGAGATTGAAGAATTTGAACCGCAGGCGGAGGACTTCTCTACGAAATCGAGGCAGGTTCTTTATGCAGAATTCAAAGCGACCCTAAACGCCTACCTCGAAGAGACGCCGCAGGCGGTGACGGCGCGGACGCTCGCCGATCTGATCGCGTTCAACAGTGAGAACGCCGAAATTGAGCTGGCGCTGTTCGATCAGAGTATTTTTGATATTTCCGAGGAAACGAAAGGCCTTGACGCCGCAGACTATATCGCCGCACGCGATGCGGTGCAGTCGTCGACGCGCGAAAACGGCATCGACATGCTGATGGCTGAGAATAATGTCGATATTCTTGTGTCGCCGTCGGGACCTGTCGCCGGGCGCATCGATCCGATCAACGGAGATGTATGGCCGGCATGGGCGGGCGCGGGCTGGATCGCGGCGATCGCCGGATATCCGCACATAACCGTCCCTACAGGGACGATCCATGGCATGCCGGTTGGGTTTTCCTTTATCGGCGGCAAAGACGAGGACGCGAAAGTTTTATCCTTCGGATTTGCGTATGAACAGCGCACAAACGCCCGCGCCGAACCGCAATATCTTGAAAGCGCGGAAGCGCGCCCTGAAATCGCGGCCGCCATGGGGCGCCGTCGCTAGAAGGGAGCGAATTATGACGGCATGGGTCTATTTGTTGGGCGCGATTGCGCTGGAAATTCTGGGCACGTCGCTTTTGAAATTGTCTGACGGTTTTGAAAAAGCGCATTGGGGCGTCGCATCGCTTGTGGCGTATAGCGCGTCTTTCTGGTGCCTTGCGCCGGCGCTGAAAACAATCCCTGTGGGGGTCGCTTATGCGATCTGGTCCGGCACCGGCATCGTCGCCATTGCGCTGATTGGATATTTCTTTTTCGAACAGCGCCTGCAGTTATTGCAGTATGGTTTTATCGCGCTCATTCTGATCGGCGCGGTGGGATTGCGGCTGACGACGGAGGGCGCATGAGGCGTGTACTCACCGGCGCTTTTCAATTCTCATCATAACAGGCGTAGACGGATGAACAGTGATCCGGTGCACCGGTTGCGGCTCAGTTGGTTCCGCGTGCTGGAAGCGCACAGCGCCCATGAGCTTGGCGAGAATGATCACCATTTCCTGCATGGCGAAACTGGCGCCGATACAAACGCGCGGGCCCGCGCCGAACGGGATGTAGGCGAAGCGCGGGATGGACCCCGCTTCTTCGCCGAGAAAACGCGTCGGGTCGAATTTGTCCGGGTCGCGCCATAATTTGCGGTGCCGATGCAGCACCCATGGTGAGGTGACGATTTCGGACCCTTCTTTGATGTCGACATCGCCGATCCGGTCAGGGCCCAAAGCCCGCCGCGAAAAGACGGCCGCCGCCGGATAGAGGCGCATCGCTTCTTTCAGGACCGCCGTCGTATAGGGCAGGATTTCAGACCAGTCCTTCGGATCGGTGGCGGAAAGCGGGGCGTTGTCAATTTCATTTTCCGCCTTGGCGCGCACAGCCTCGTCCTTCGAGAGGAGATAGATGGTCCAAGTTAAGGAGCGCGCCGTCGTTTCATGACCCGCGCTGATGAAGGTGAGAAGATTATCGATCACTTCGGTGTCGTTGAGCGGCGCGCCTTCGGCTTCTCCTGCGCGCAACAACAACGTCAGAAAATCCTGCGGCGCGTCGTTCCGTGTCGCCAGCGATTTCCGGCGCTCCTCCACGATCAGCGCGATCTTCGCCCGCATGGTCGCAATAAGTTTGTAGACATCGCCGCGCCCGATGCGCGGAACCCAGCGCGGCGCCGACATCAGATCGAACGCATGGGGCATGCCGGCCTTTTCCAGGACTTCATCAAGAACGTCCGAGACCTCGCTCGTGTCGAGAAGCGTTTCATCCGAAAAAAGGCTCGCCATCAAAATGTCGAGCGTCAGATGCAGCATCTCCTTCGACATGGAAATGGTTTCATCGGTACGCGATGCATAATTCTGCGCGCGTTCTGAGGCGATCTGCGTCATCGTCTCTGCGAAGCCATGGACGTGGCGCGGCGTAAAAATCGGCGTCAGCGCCTTTCGTGTTCGCTTCCAGTATTCCCCTTCCGCATTTAAAAGGCCTTGCCCGATGAGCGGCTCAAACAAGGCGCGCCGAATATCGGGAATGCCGTAATTGCTCGCATTCGTTACAAGGTAATGGCGGATCGCCTCTGGGTCATGAACGACCGCGTAATGACGCCCCAGCAAATTTCCGGAAAGAATGAAGTCGTTATAATGGTTCTCCGTCCAGATTTCGAGCGGATTGCGCATCATAATCTGGAAGTAACGCAGGTAAGCCTGCGGCGTCGGGTGCGAGCGTTTTGGGATGACGCGCGGCGCCGGCGCGGGCGGGATGAAGTCAGTTTGTAGCATGGGGACGTCCCTCGCTGAGCGGGCGAATGCCGCAATGTTAAAGTAGAAACGCGTCCTCATTCGGACAAGCTTTTTCGGGCCGCCGTACGCTGAGCACTATTCGGCGCAACTGGTCTAAAGTGCGACAATAAACAAACGTGGTCGCAGCGCTAAGCGCCCTGCGTAAATGCGGCCCTTGCGGGCGCTTGTCGCCCGTGAGGAACGATTGGCCGCAACGCCGTTGCGTTCGTCGTTGAGCGCTGCCAGCAATAGGGCCTGGAGCCACTACTGAAAGGGAGCTTTGACGATGGATATGATTGTGAACCGGCCAAGCGCGACCAGCTACGCCCGCCTTTTCACCGGGCTTCTTTTCGGCGCAGGCGCGTTCCTGCTCCTCGGGATCCAGGATCCTGTGGCGGCGCACGAGGATGAGCGCAGCACACTCGTCATCAACGGCATTGAATTTAGCGACGGCGCCTTGCTCGACGACTTAATTGCACTCGATGCCGACGACATTGAGGACATGCGCGCGGATTTCGCCGAGGCGCAAGAGGAAATTCTAGACGCGATCGGCGATATCGAAGAGGCCCGCGAGGACGTGAAAGGCGTTCCCGGCGGACAGTTTGTTTTGAAGATCGCGTTCGCCGCCGCTCGCAAAAGCGTCACCGAAGCCACCGACGAAGCCTTCGGCGAAGTACGCGAACGGCTTGATGCTGCGGAAGAAGAACTGAATGCGACCAAGGACGATGTCGGCGCATCGGAATATGCGGAAACCAGTGAAGCGATCGCTGTCATCCGCACCGGAATGAATGATGTGCAGGCGTCGCTTTCAACGTTAGCAGATGCGATGAAGTAGGGCGCAAGGCCGCGTCTTCAGCCTTCCGTTACGTCGTTCCAGAAACGCTTGGCTTTTTCGAAAAACCCTTTGGACTGCGGGCAGGATTCTTCCCCGCCGCCAGCTTCGCAGAATTGCTTTAGCAGGTCTTTTTGCTCGGCGGTCAGGCCTGTGGGCGTTTCAACGCCGATCTCCACGTAAAGATCGCCGCGGCGTTTCTGATTGAGGATTGTCATCCCCTTGCCTTTAACGCGGAAGCGTTTGCCGTTCTGCGCGCCTTCCGGCACCGAGATTTTAACGCGTCCGCCCTCAATTGTCGGCGCCTCGAAATCGCCGCCGAGCGCAGCGGTCGTCATCGGGATTGGCATGGCGCAGTAAAGATCGGGACCGTCTCGTTCGAATAATTCGTGCTCTTCGACGCCCACAAAAATATAAAGATCGCCTTCCGGGCCGCCGCGCGGACCGGCTTCGCCTTCGCCTGCGAGACGGATGCGGGTGCCGCTTTCAATGCCGGCGGGGATGTCAACGCTGAGTGTGCGTTCGCGGCGTACGCGGCCCTGGCCGCTGCAATCCGCACACGGATCAGCAATCACCTGGCCTTCACCGTTACATTGCGGGCAAGTGCGCTCAATCGTGAAAAAACCCTGTTGCATGCGAACGCGGCCCGCGCCTTTACAAGTGCCGCAATGGGTGGGGCCTGATCCCGGTTTTGCGCCGGACCCCTCGCATGTCTCGCAGGCGACCGATCCCGGCACATTGATCTCGGCTTTCTTGCCGGCGAACGCTTCGGCCAGCGTGATGTTCATCTGATATTTAAGATCGGCGCCGCGTCCGGGACCCTGGCGGCGCGACCGGCCGCCCATGAAATCGCCAAATAGGTCGTCGAAGACGTCCGAGAACGCCGAAGCGTCAAAGCCGCCGCCGAACGGACCGCCAGCGCCGTTCATGCCGCCATTTTTGTAGGCGTCATGACCGTAACGATCGTAAGCGGCGCGCTTTTGCGGATCGGAAAGCGTCTCATACGCCTCGCCGAGTTCTTTGAATTTTTGTTCGGCCGCCTGGTCGCCCGGGTTTCGGTCAGGATGATATTTCATCGCGCCTTTACGGAAGGCCGATTTGATCGCCGCGTCGTCAGCGCCGCGGTCAACGCCGAGCATTGAGTAGAAATCTTGCGCCATTCTTGTCGCCGCCCTTTTCGCGTTTTCCTCTCATTCGCCTTTGTAAAAAGGCGCCCCTCAGATCAGAAAACGAATGGCGGGCGAAATCGCCCGCCATCCTTGATTTAAGCTAGTCTTTTTTATCGCCGTCGACTTCTTCGAAGTCCGCATCGACAACGCCGTCATCGGCGTCGCTTGCGTCTGCGCCGCCAGCGTCCATGCCGGGCTCGTCGCCGCCGGGTTCAACGCCCGCTTTGTACATGGCCTCGCCAAGCTTCATGGAGGCTTGCAGAACCGCCTGTTGCGCTTCGTTCAATTCCTCAACGCTCGCCTCTTCCTTGGCGAGTGTTTCTTTCGCTGAGGCGACCGCGTCTTCGATGGCTTTCTTCTCATCATCGGTGACTTTGTCGCCATGTTCTTTAAGCGCATTTTCCGTCTGGTGGACGGCGGCTTCCGCCTGATTGCGCGCTTCTACGGCGGCGCGGCGTTCCTTGTCGGCTTCCGCGTTCGCTTCAGCGTCTTTCACCATCTGTTCGATATCGTCATCGGAAAGGCCGCCTGAGGCCTGGATGCGGATGGATTGCTCTTTGTTCGTCGCTTTGTCTTTCGCAGACACGTTGACGATACCGTTGGCGTCGATATCGAACGTCACTTCAACCTGAGGCACGCCGCGCGGCGCCGGCGGAATGCCCACGAGATCGAACTGGCCGAGCATTTTGTTGTCAGCGGCCATTTCGCGCTCGCCCTGGAAGACGCGGATCGTCACAGCGGACTGATTGTCTTCGGCGGTCGAGAATGTCTGAGACTTCTTGGTGGGGATCGTAGTGTTGCGTTCAATGAGGCGCGTGAAGACGCCGCCGAGCGTCTCAATACCAAGCGACAATGGCGTGACGTCGAGGAGCAGGACGTCTTTCACGTCGCCTTGCAGAACGCCCGCCTGGATCGCTGCGCCGAGCGCCACAACTTCGTCCGGGTTAACGCCTTTATGCGGCGCCTTGCCGAAGAATTGTTCAACCGTCTCCTGCACCTTCGGCATCCGCGTCATGCCGCCGACGAGAATGACTTCGTCAATGTCGCCAGCGGTGAGGCCGGCGTCTTTGAGCGCCGCCTTGCAAGGATCGACGGTGCGCTTGATGAGATCGGCGACCAGCGATTCCAGTTTCGCCCGCGATAACTTCATGTTGAGGTGTTTCGGGCCGGACTGGTCAGCGGTGATAAAGGGCAGGTTCACCTCGAACTGCGACGTGGTCGACAGTTCTTTCTTGGCTTTTTCTGCTTCTTCCTTGAGGCGTTGCAGGGCCAGTTTGTCCTTGCGCAGATCAATGCCCTGATCCTTTTTGAATTCGTCAGCCAGATAATCGACAATGCGCAGGTCGAAGTCTTCACCGCCGAGGAACGTGTCGCCATTGGTGGCGAGAACTTCAAAGACGCCGTCGCCGATTTCAAGAATTGAAATATCGAAGGTGCCGCCGCCAAGGTCATAAACGGCGATCTTCTCGCCGCTCTTTTTCTCAAGTCCATAGGCGAGCGCCGCAGCGGTCGGCTCGTTGATGATCCGCAGCACTTCAAGGCCGGCGATCTTACCGGCGTCTTTCGTCGCCTGGCGTTGCGCATCGTTAAAATAGGCGGGAACAGTGATCACCGCCTGATCGACGCTTTCACCGAGATAGTCCTCAGCGGTTTCTTTCATCTTCTGCAGAATGAAGGCGGAGATTTGCGACGGCGCATATTTCTCGCCGCGCGACTCGACCCAGGCGTCGCCATTGTCGCCCTCGACAATCGAATAGGGCACCATGCCCTGATCTTTTTTGACCGTCGGATCTGAGTAGGGGCGCCCGATCAGGCGCTTGATGGCGAATAGCGTGTTTTCCGGATTGGTGACCGCTTGCCGGCGCGCCGGTTGACCAATGAGGCGCTCGCCATCGTCTGCGAAGGCGACAACTGAGGGGGTGGTGCGTGCGCCTTCGGCGTTTTCAATCACTTTAGGCTCTTTGCCTTCCATAACGGCGACGCAGGAGTTCGTCGTTCCAAGGTCGATCCCGATTACTTTGCCCATTTTTCTTTCTTCTCCATTTAGCAAATCGCTGCTGACATCCGGGCCTTTAGAGCTCCACCGATTTTACGGTGACAACGCTTATTTCAAGCGCCCGTCCTGAGCGATCCCTTCTTCCACTGATTTCGTGCGACGCCTTGATTTGAAAGGCGTCGCGGCTTCGAGCGGGATATATGAAGGCGTCCTGAAAGGTGCAACAGGCGGGCTATAAAATGCGCGGTTTTTTTCGTTAAATTTCGCGGTGTCCGGGCCCTAAAGCGCCAGGCTTTCCAGGGGACGTTGAGCCTGCTCGCCGTGGTGTGCGCCATCGCAAGTCTCCGAACGGCCCAAAACCATGATTTTTTGACATATTTTCCGGGAAAGTCCGGTGGAGAGCTGTTCAATATCACTTGCCGCGGCTGCGACTTCGCCGTCGCGGCAGCTTTGGGCGAGCAGCGCCGCGAGCTTGCCCGTCAACGACGCCAATTCGCTGCAATAATCAAGATATCGCTCAAGCAGCGTGCCGTGGAGCGCCTGTTTCGGCGAACTCTTTGTGGCGGGTAAAACAACGCCGCTAGTGCGATAGGGGTCCTTCGTCAATTGGTGCATATCGACGACATGCGCGATTGACCGCAATTCATGAAGATAATTGAGCGCGCGCCGCCGCTTCCAGCGTTCTTCCATTTTGCCGAGGGCCAAAACCCCGATGCCGGTTAGAACGACGATGTTCATGGCTGGTTCGAGGATCTGCACAAGGCGCGCCGCCTGCCAGGAAAACCCATCATAATGAAGCCCGGCGGTGAGCCAGATAAAGGCGCCGGCTCCTAACGTCCAAATCGTATAAACGCATAAACGGATCGCAACCGCCGGGCGGTTCAGGAGCGCGGCTTCATCCGCGCAGCGCCGCGCCGTCGCGGCCAGTTCCGCCGCCACATTCACTAATCCGGCGTCCGGAAATCGTTCCGAAATACGCTGATGCAGCCGGTCAATCGTTTCGATAACGCAGTCTGAACGTAGGGTTTTATAAACCATAGTCGTCGTGATGCTCTCATAAACGGATGAGCATTTGCTTAACGGCTCCTTAAAATTCCGCTTCAGGATTAATTGGGTATTAAAAATAGTTCGTAATACTGACGGAAACACTTGCGGGAAGCTGTATGACGAGTGCGCGACGCCTCATTAAAAGGCTGGTGGCATTGTTAACTGGAGCGTCCGTAGCGTTCTCCGGTGTTTGTGCGTATGCCGCTAATCCGTGGGAGCTGGAGGCTGGACAGGCGACGACAAACCCGGCGGGTTTCGTCACAGTGTCATTTGCAACGAGCTTCGCGTCGGCGCCCGTGGTCGTCGTCATGCCCACGGATGCAAACGATGATCCGGCGGCCTTGCGTCTTCGAAATATTACGTCGGCTGGTTTTGAGGTCGCCCTCGTAGAACCGACGGGCGAGGACGGCGCTGTTATTCCAATGACGTTCGATTATGTGGCGGTTACGCCGGGCGTCCATCAATTTCCGACCGGAGAAATGATCGCCGCGCTACAGCATTCAACGACGACACTGCAGCATGGTGTTGGCGTCGCCGGGGCCGAAGGCTATGACACCGTGCCGTTCGGGCCCACATTTCCATCGACCGCCAGCGTCGTTGCAAGTTTGCAAACCACAAACAACGAAACCAATGCGCCGCCAGGCGACGTCTCGGTGCCTTGGTTAACCGTCGCAATGCGGAACGTTTCTCCAACGTCTGTGCAAATCGCCTTGGAGCGAAGCGAAGTTGCGACGGGTGTCGTCACCGTCAATGAGACGATTGGGATTATCGCGATTGCTTCAGGGATGTCTGGAACTTTCATTGACGACGCCGACCAATCAATTTCATGGTCCGCTGTTTCGACGCCTGATAACATTAGAGGTTGGGGCAATGGGACGCCTTGTTTCGTCAATACCTATTCTGGCGTCGCATTTGCGTCGCCACGTCTTGTCGCCTCGAAAAACCGTCACGATGGCGGCGACGGCGGGTGGCTCCGTCGTTGCTCTTTGACTGGAACATCCGTCGGGTTCGTTGTTGATGAAGACAGATTTCGGGAATCCGAGCGCAATCATACGACGGAAGCCGCGGGCGTTCTCGCCTTTTCAAACTCGTTCCATGCGGTCTTTCAGGGCATCCTTGCTGCAGCGAAAACTGTCACGATTGAAGAGGACCCGGTGAACGGAACAATCGGTGCATACGCCATTCCCGGCGCCCGCGCCCGCTATCGCGTTGAGGTGGAAAGCGAAGGCCGATTGCCGATCGATACCGACAGTGTTTCGTTCGTGGACATTCTGCCGGCGGACGTAAAACTCGTCGTCAACGATTTCGGCGGCGGCGCGGCGGGACCTGTGCGCTTTACCGACGGAACGACCACGAGCGCGCTGACTTATTCCTTTGTCAGCCTCGCCAGCGCAACGGACGATATCGATTTTTCGAATAATGGCGGCGCAACCTTCACCTATACGCCGACACCTGGTACCGACGGCGCCGATGGGGCGGTCACACATTTTCGCGTCCGCCCGAAAGGTGATTTCGCAGGTGACGGCGCTGGCGCGAATCCGAGTTTCGTCCTCGAATACGACGTGATTGTCGAATGAATTCGACTACCCTTTTCGGCGATTAGCTTTCATTTTTCGATTGGGCGGTTGCCAGAAGACGGTTGTGTTGAACGCGCCGCCGCCGTCATCGTTCTTTGCGCCGTCAATCCAGCGAATGTCCGACGGCCGTAACGGTATTTTTGTTGATCAATAAATCCTATTCGAGCGTGCGGGCCACTCGAAACCCATTATCAAAGTCGCGCGCGGTTTGACCGCCGGCGATCCGGTGCCCCGCGCGCAATCGCCAGCCGCCGGTGTTCCATGCGCCGCCTTTGAGGACGCGCTCGCTGCAATTGGCTTGCGCATCGTTCGCGCCAGCCGCCCAGCAATCCTCGGTCCACTCCCAGACGTTTCCGTGCATATCAAAAAGGCCGAAGGCGTTCGGCTTGAAGCTTGCCACGGGCGTTGTTTTTTGCCGGTAGACGCCGGCGGGCCCGCCATACTTATATTGCGCGTTGAAGTTGGCGAGCTTGTCGGAAACGGACGCGCCAAACGCAAAGGGCGTTTGCGCGCCGGCCCGCGCGGCGTATTCCCATTCCGCTTCGGTCGGAAGGCGGTAATCCTGCCCGGTTTTGCGCGATAACCAATCCACAAAGGACTGCGCGTCTTCCCAGGACACATTGATCACAGGCCGGCTCTTGCGCCCCCATCCGTAGTCAGCGGCTTTGTGGCCCCGACATCCTCCGTCTGCGACGCAAGCGTCCCATTGGTCGAATGTGACCTCGCGCGCACCGATGGCGAAACGATAGGGGATGACTTTTTCCTGAAGCGTCAGTTCGTTTTCGTGGCGGGCGCGCTCGTCTAGCGGCGTGCCCATGACGAACGATCCCGCCGGGATTTCCGCCATATCAGGGCAGTTCACGCATTCGCGAAAGTAATTGCCGACATTTGCGAATTCCTCGGGCCCCGGTTGTAACACCGTGTTTTCAACGATCAGGCGATCAAGCCCGTCAGTATCGATCGTCTCGCCGGTGGTCGGCGCAGCGACTGTGGCTGCGGCGCTTACAACGCTTGCGGCTGAACTTGTCCCGGCGGCGGCGGAGGGCGGCGCACTGGAGGCGGCGTCGGCGACGATGATCGGTTTTAGAGAGGGCGACGGCGCCTCGAAATCGACACCGAACCCGAGATCGTCGCCGCCGGCGATCGGGTCGAAATTATCATCGTCCGTTGACGTCGTTTCGACCGCCGTTGCAGGCTCGCTCAGCGTTTCAGCAACCGCTTGAACGCTTATGTCAGCCGGTTCTTCAGCGGTCTGCGGGATCGCATCTGTCGGAAGGGCGGCTTCGGCTACTGCGGCAGTTTCCGCCATTGCGATTTCATCGTCCAATTGACCGTTGTTCGCGTCGGGTGATGTTACGGCGACCGCCGGCGATTCTTCAAAAGGCGCAACCGGTTCACCCTGATCACTGTTCGCGGGCTCTTCCTGCAAATTGGCGAGGGCCGGCGCTGGGGTCTGAGGAGGCGCCGGCGCTCGTTGCGCTAACGGCTCCTGTTCGCCAATGCCTGCGTCGTCGCCGTCAGCGACAGCAGTCTCCGCGATTGTCTCCGGCGTCACAAAAGCGACGGTTGGTTTTTCCGGCGCGGCGCGTCCGAAGATCAACGGCGCTACCGCAATCAGGCTTAGCGTGACCGCGGCGAGGGCGACCGCCCCGCCGAACAACACCGCCGGCCCGGAAAACCCGAATTTTTTCGGCGGGGCCTCAACCGGCGCGTCAAGCGTCAGATCTTCGAATCCGATTTCCGAGCGGCGGATCGACAGGTTGATTTCGTCTGTGACGAAGCGCCAGCGCGGATCTTCCTGGTCGCCGGCCCATCCGCTGAGGTCGATCGGCCACAAATGCTGGAAGCTTTGAGGCGGCTCGATCTTGCCAATCGCTACCGGCGTCAGGGTTCTGCGCGCCAACGCGCGCCGCGCATGGGCGATCACCGTCGGCGACGCGATTGAGGCGGCGGACCAGATCACGAGCATGGCGTCAGGCTCGCCGCCCGCGGCTCCGAGAACGGCGCAGGCGTCGCGGTCAACCTCGCGCCGCGACACAGCATGGCCCATCTCGAAAAGGACATCTTCGAGTTTTGTCGCAAATGGTTGATTTTCGACCGCATACAGAATGCAAACGTGCGCCATAGCTTCCCGTTAAATACGATTTGCGCGCAAAATCATCCCCTGGCGGCGCGCCTTAGCGCTTGTTGTTCGCTGATTACGCAGTGCGCCGCAATAAAAAGCGGCTTGATCACGGCTTAAACATTCGTTCGCTTGTGTTCTTGTTATGTTCCAATATTTCAAGTATGGTCTTGTTTCAGGATCATAAAGGGGAACGGTCCAGATGGTCGCCCAAGTCACCACATTCGCCTTCCAGGGCGTTGAAGCCCGGCCCGTGACGGTTCAGGTTCAGATATCCGGCGGCAACGCGTTCTCGATTGTTGGATTGCCGGACAAGGCTGTCTCGGAAGCCCGCGAGCGGGTGCGTGCGGCCCTTAACGCGGTCGGCCTTGGGCTGCCGGTGAAACGCGTGACAGTGAACCTGGCGCCCGCAGACCTGCCAAAAGAGGGCAGCCATTTCGACCTCGCGATCGCGCTCGGCCTGCTGGTGGAGATGGGAGCTGCGCCGCGCGATGCCTGCGAGGGATATGCGGTCATGGGGGAGCTTGGCCTTGACGGGTCCATCGCGCGCGTTGCGGGCGCGTTGCCCGCCGCCGTTGCGTCGAACGATCTTGGGCTCGGTCTGATTTGCCCTCAAGCCAGCGGCGCCGAAGCCGCCTGGGCCGGCGGCGACGCGGAGATCCTCGCGCCTAAGAGCCTCATTCAACTCATCAATCATTTTAAGGGCGTGCAGGTTTTGTCCAATCCTGAGCCCGGCGCCATGGACGACGGTCCGCCCGCGCCCGACCTGCGGGACGTCAAGGGTCAGGAGAGCGCAAAACGAGCGCTCGAGGCCGCCGCCGCGGGCGGTCATAATTTGTTGATGGTTGGGCCGCCCGGCGCTGGAAAGTCCATGTTGGCGGCGCGGTTGCCCGGATTGTTGCCGCCGCTCACCCCGTCTGAAATGCTGGAGATTTCGATGATCCAGTCGATGGCCGGATTGTTGGAGGACGGACGATTGACGCGGGCGCGGCCATTCAGGGCCCCGCATCACTCAGCATCGATGGCGGCGATGGTCGGCGGCGGCGTGCGCGCCAAGCCCGGAGAAGCCTCGCTCGCCCATCACGGCGTTCTCTTTCTCGATGAATTGCCGGAGTTTTCTTCGCAAGTATTGGACAGTCTTCGCCAGCCGCTGGAGACAGGCGATGTGATGATCGCGCGCGCAAACTTCCATGTACGATACCCGGCGCGCTTTCAGTTGGTTGCAGCGATGAACCCATGCCGGTGCGGTTACGGCAAGGCAAGCGGGCGCGCTTGCGGGCGAGGTCCGAACTGCGAGGCCATCTATCAGGCGCGCGTTTCCGGCCCGCTTTTTGACCGCATGGATATCGCGATCGATCTGGCGCCGGTCACGCCTGCAGATCTCGCCGCGCCGGCGACAGGCGAGGACAGCGCCTCGGTGGCCGCGCGGATCGCGGCTGCCCGCGAGCAACAAAAGGCGCGGGCTGTAGAGCACGGCGATACTGCGACGACGAACGCCGCCTTGCCCGACGCCATATTGGCGAAAGTCGCAGCGCCGGACGCCGAAGGGACGGCTTTATTGACGCGCGCCGCCGAGACGCTCGGCTTTTCGGCGCGCGCCTACCATCGGATCTTAAGGCTCGCGCGCACCTTGGCGGATCTTGACGGATCGGACGGCGTCAGGCGCCGGCACATTGCGGAGGCGGTTAGCTATCGGCGGAAAGACAACGCCGCGCAGTCAACCGGCGCGCCCGCCGCGAGTAAGATCGCGTAATCGTTTTATCAGCATATGGATAAAATTTTAGGCGTTCGCGCCAAAAATTGAATAATGCTCATTAACCAACTCCCCTAACCAATTTTTCAACCTGTCGGCGGCATAGTTAAGGAAGATCGTTCGTCCGAGGGGTTTTCGGTTACATGGCATTAATCGCCAATAGCGGCCAGGTCGGCCAGGAACTGATTGTTCTTTGCGACGCCGAAAACCGCATCAAATTTGTCAATCGCGCCTTCGCCGCCCTGTTCGGCGCCGCCCCGCAAGCGTGGCGCAGTCAATATTTCAATCCGGGCGGCGATCAAGCATCAGCTGTCGCCTTTCGTGAGCACCGCCGCTTTAAAACTGAAGTCGCCCTGCAGGGCGATACCGTCGTTATCGACTGGGAAGAAACGATTCTCGCTGGCGGTGAAAAACTTTTCGCCGGCGTATGCGATGATAATGGCGGCGCCCGCCACGACGCGCCGGCTGTCGTTGACGAAAAGATGCGTTTTCTGGCGACGATGAGCCACGAAATGCGCACGCCCTTGAACGGTATTCTGGGGATGAACGGTCTCCTCCTTGATACCGACCTCAACGCCAACCAGCGCGCCTACGCGGAAGCCGTTCGTGAGTCGAGCGTCGCTTTGTTGGCGCTCATCAACGATCTCCTCGATTATTCAAAGCTTGAGGCCGGAAAGCTGGAGCTTGAAGAGGTTACGTTCGATCCTGTCGCGATGGTGCAGGGCGTGACGGAGTTGTTATCCACAAAGGCGGTGGAAAAAGGGATCGAGATCGCCGCTTACATTGATCCCTCCATGCCGCCGCGTCTCATCGGCGACGAAGCCCGGCTTCGCCAGGTTCTCCTGAACCTTGCTGGGAACGGCGTAAAATTTACCGATAAAGGCGGCGTCGCGATCGAGGCAAGTTTCGATACGCAGGTAAACGGCGATATCGGCCTCACCGTAACAGTGCGTGACACGGGCGTCGGCATTCCCTACAAGGAACAATCGCTGATCTTCGATGAATTTGCGCAGGCCCACAATTTGACGACGCGCCGCCCTGAAGGCACCGGCCTTGGGCTCGCGATCTCGCAAAAACTTGTCAACGCAATGAGCGGCGAGATCACATTGCGAAGCGTACCGGGTCAGGGAAGCGCATTCACCTTCACAGTCACGCTCAAAGCGGGCGCCGAAGCGGCTCAACCGACACGTATTGACGCTCACCCCGTCGTCGTGGCGACCAAATCAACCATCCTCGCGAGGGTCTTGCGGCTGCAATTGCAGTCGTTTGGCGTGGAGCATTTCCGCATTGTGGAGAGTTCGAAAGAAGCTGTCGTCGTCTTGAAAGAATTGCCTGGCGCGACGCTCTTGAGCGACTTTGATATTGCGGAAGCCGGCGGTGAGACGATGGCTATGGAAGCTGGACAAGCGTTGGTCCTCCTTTCGAATAGCGACCGCAGCATCATCGAATCCTTACGAGATAGAAATTTTGACGGATACTTGATTAAGCCCATACGGCAATCGACGTTGAAGCGCGAATTATCGCGCGCGCCTCATCCGATCGCCGAACCTTTAAAGCCGGAGAAGAAGCCCATGGCCAGCCTGTCTCGCAAACTGTCTATTCTGCTTGCGGAGGATAATCAGATTAACGCCGTCCTCGCGACGGCGCTGATCAAACGCGCAGGCCATCAGGTTCGGGTTGCCGTCAACGGCGCCGAGGCGGTCGAAGCCTTGAAAACCGAACCGTACGACCTCGTATTCATGGATATGCATATGCCTGAAATGGACGGGCTCGAGGCGGCTCAGGAAATTCGCAAACTTGACGTGGATATGGCCGCGGTGCCGATTGTCGCGTTGACCGCCAACGCCATGGCGTCCGACCGCCAGAAATGCCTCGATGCGGGCATGGATGATTTTCTCTCAAAGCCGTTCGATCCGGATGATTTCCACGCGATGCTCGAGAAATATTGCGGCGATGGAGCGACGCCAAAAGCCGTCGCATCCTGATAATAATTCGAGGCTGGCGGTTGGACGCGGCCTTCTTTCCGACACGGAACACACCTAGACTGGGTCAATAGCCAGTGTGGTGACGATATGACGGCGACTTCCTCTTCTGATGCGGCGACGGTCGATGCGGCTGAAAAGGCGGCGAAGCCCTCTTCAACTGATATCTTTCGGGCGCTTCGTCGTCGAAAAACCGGCGCTATGCTTCTCTTGGGATTTGCAGCGGGCCTGCCCTATGTCTTGATCACCGGGACGTTGCTCGCCTGGTTCACGAATGAAGGCATTGAGGTCAAGACGATCGGCGTCTTCTCGTGGATCATCATCATTTACGGTTTCAAATTTTTGTGGGCGCCGGCGATCGACCGAATGAAAGCGCCGCCTGTGTTCGGCATGGGCCAACGCCGAGCGGGAATACTATTATTACAAGGCGTCATTATCGGCGCGCTTGCGTTTATTTCACTGGCGTCGCCGCAATCTCAAATTGGACTGATCGCCATGGCGGCTGTTGTTTGCACATTCGCATCCACCTGCCAGGACGTCTTGATCGATGCATGGCGGATCGAGGTCGCTGATGAAGAAACGACGGTCGATCTTCTTTCGTCGGTTTATCAGATTGGGTACCGCTTAGCGGCGATACTGGGCGGCGCCGGGGCGTTGATTATCGCCCATCGGATTGGCTGGAATAACACATTCGTTGTGCTCGCTGCGTTGATGAGCGTTGCGGTCACCGGCGTCTTTGTGGCGCAGAACGGTCCTGTGCTGAGAAAATCGCTTGCCCTAAGCGAGGATAGCGCGCCCGTGTTTTGGCGGAACGTAATTCTCTGCGGCGTAATGGCGTTATGGGCCTGGTGCTTCGTCACGCTCTTCGGATTTATGGGGTATGCGCTTCAATTTCCGGAATTGGCGAACGCCCGAACCTTTACGCGCGAGACGGGGCCATTGATTGTTATCGCGGCGGTCATCGCGCCGATGGCGGGCGCGGCCTTCCTGCTGCGGCGCTTCGATACAGCGTCGCGTCCTCAATGGTCGAACCCGTGGCGTGGGCAGACCGTTCTGGACATCATGTACGGCGCAATTCTCGCGCCGATGAAAGATCTGATAACAAGATTGCGCTATGCGGCGTTATTAGTCCTTGTTCTCGTCCTTTCGTATCGCTTCGTCGACCTGATCTGGGGCGCTTTCGCCTATCCATTTTATCTCGGTGAAAATTACGGCGCGCTCGGTCACAGCCTCGATGAAGTCGCCATCGCCTCCAAACTGTTCGGCACCTTGATGACTTTCCTCGGGATCACTGTCGGCGGGTTTTCAATTCTAAAGTTTGGCCGGATGCCATGTCTGTTCGTCGGCGCGGTCATGGCTGCGGCGACAAACCTTCTTCTGGCGGATTTGGCCTTGGGCGGCGCGAACACCCATGCCTTTCTTTCAACGACACGGCTTTACGCCGTCTTCGGCGCAATCCAGCCCTTGGCGGAATTTTTAGGGCTTGACGTCACCGTTGGGGAAAAGCTTTCGCGGCTGATGGCCGTTATCGCCGCTGAGAACCTGGCGGTCGGGTTCGCGAGCGCTGCGATCGTCGTTTATCTCTCGTCAATCGTGAACCCAAAATTCGCCGCTGTTCAGTACGCGCTCCTCGCGTCGCTCACCATGTTGATTGGTTCATTCGGGCGCGGCGCATTAGGCGAGTTAATTGAAGTTCGCGGGTTCGCGTTCGTCTTTTACCTGACGGCGGCAATGGGGCTTGTTGCGGTCGTGGCTTCCGCGATTGAATGGATACGACAATCGCGTCTTGCAGCGTCGTCTTCAGCCTGAAACGCTTGAAGGTTCGAGGCCTGCTGCAAGGCAGTCGTCCAGATCCGGTTTGTCTTCTTCCGACGTTTTCGCAGCGGCGTCGATGTGGGCGGCGTTAAGCGTTTCCGCATCGTTGGGATAGAAAATCACGATCAGATTGCATTGGGCGAGCACATATCGGCGAAACTCGCCCGGTCCTTCGCGGCGAACAAGCGCCGCGTCGCCGAGGAGATCGTCAATCGTCTTCGCAGACTGCCCCATGACGTCCTCTAGAACAAAAGCCGGTTCAGTGTTCTGCGGCGTCTCGTTGATCGCCGCCTGATCAACCGGTCCCGGCGCACCAGTGGCGCAAGCTGCGGTTAACGTAACGGCGCCGACGGCGATTGCTCTGAAATATCCCGACACAGACATCTCTCTTTCCCTGACACTGACTTCGCGGGCGCGCGCCTTGCGCGCGCCGTTTCGGCCACTTATAAGCGCGCTTTCTGTGGGCGGCAAATTTGGAAAGCGGCATCGATATGGCGGATAATTCTCTCGACGTGGTCGGCGTTGGCAATGCGATTGTGGATGTTCTCGCCAAGGCGGAGGACACGTTTCTGGCCGCGCACGCCATCCCCAAGGGCGGCATGATCCTGATCGATGAGGCGCAAGCGGCGACGATCTATGACGCCATGGCTGCGGCCGTTGAGATTTCCGGCGGATCGGCGGCGAATTCCATCGCCTGTATCGCATCGCTGGGCGGCGACGGGGGTTTTGTGGGCAAGGTTGCGCAGGACACCCTCGGCGAGATTTTTCGTCACGATTTGCGGTCAATGGGCGTCGTATTCGACGCGCCGCCGCTCACAGAAGGCCCCGCCACAGGGCGCTGCCTCATCAACGTCACTCCGGACGCGCAACGCTCCATGACGACGTTTCTTGGCGCGGCCGGGTTCGTTTCGCCAGACGATATCGACAAGGCGATGATTGAGCGTTCTGCGATCACTTTTTTTGAGGGCTATTTGTTCGAGCAGCCGGTGGCGCGCGAGGCTTTCATCAAGGCCTGCGACTACGCGAAGGCCGCAGGCAAAAAGACGGCGCTCACCCTCTCGGACAGCTCCTGCGTCGATCGCCAGAAAGAAGCGCTCGACGCGTTCATCCCTGAGCATGTGGATATTCTGCTCGCGAACGAACAGGAAGCGCAGGCGTTGTTTGGAAGCGATGATATTCGATCAATTGCGGAGCAAACCCGTTCGATCAGCGCGCTGACGGCGGTAACGCTCTCTGAGAAAGGATCGGTGCTAATTCCTGCGGACGGTGAGATTGTCGAAGTCGCGGCCGTGGCGCCCGAACAGCTTGTCGACACGACCGGCGCCGGCGATGCTTATGCGGCGGGCTTGCTTTTCGGTCTCGCCCGGGGGCTTGAGCCGGCGCGCGCTGGCGCAATCGGCTCGCTGGCTGCCTCGGAAGTCATCAGCCACTTCGGCGCCCGCCCGGAAAAGAACCTGAAGGACCTGGCGTCCGAAAAAGGTCTGCTCTGATCGGCGGCGCTAGAGCGCTTTTTCGTAGATCCGGTAGGTCTTATAGACTTTGCCGCCCATATCCGTCAGCATATTGAGCATCGCCGGGTTGCTTTCCAGAATCCAGGAAAGCTCTGAATTTCTGACGCCAGCATCGATATTGGCCGAGTTGACCATGTCGATAATCTTATAGGCGAATGCTGCGCCGAGCGGCTTGCCCTGGAATTTTTTTACGATGCCCATAAGCGGCATGCGTGCGCTTGAAAGACCCTTTACCTTTAAGCGCCACAAGAGCTTCGCCCAATTAAACGGCGCCAGCTTGCCGTTAAAGTCTGCGATCGCTTCATTGATATTAGGAAGCACAAGGCCCATCGCCGCTGGTTCCCCATCCACGTAACACAGAACGACATTTTCTTTGGTGATGATCGGGCGTAGCTCGCCGGCCATGTGTTCGGCTTGTGCGTCCGTAAACGGAACAAAGCCCCAATTATCCGACCAGGCGTCGTTAAAGATATTTACAAGCGTCTTTATATCGCCCACGAAATTCTTGAAGTCGATATTGCGGATTTCAACCTTGGGATTGGCGATCGCTTTTTCCACGAACTTCTTGCGTCTTTCCGGGATGAAATCCTTGTCGTTCACATAGTGAAGCGCGTGCATGTCTTGCGCTTTCACATAGCCGCAGGCCTCCACATGGGGTCCATACCATGGCCGCCCATGCGGCATCATAACAAAAGGCGGCGTGTCAAAACCGTCTACAAGCAGGCCGCATTCCTCATTAACGGTAAAGCTGAACGGTCCCGTCGCGCGCGTCATGCCTTTTGTCCGAAGCCAGTCTTCCGCCGCTTCGAACAAAGCCGCAAAAACTGATTTGTCATCAATCCCGTCCAGGAATCCGAATTGACCGGTGGCGTCGTTGTGGCGCTGCAGATGGAGCGGATTGATGATGGCGCTTATCCGGCCGACGACGGCATTGTCTTTATAAGCGATCCACAATTTGTGGTCGGCGCCTTTGAGGACAGGATTAGATTTCGGATTGAGGCGCGCGCCGACTTCATATTCCAGCGGCGCAATATAATGGGGGTCGCCTGCATAAGCAGGATGTCCCGCCCGGATAAATGCCTTCCGTTCGCCCTCTGTTTCGACGGGACGAATGTCAATTTTCTGGCGGGTCAATTGAGAGACGGCGGTGTCCATGAGCCACGCTTTCTTTTCGGCGCGGCTCAAGGCGAACCGCTCGTTAGTTTCTCATGTTGATTTCCACGTTCGCCCCGTCGCTGGCAACCTCAAAAAGGGCTTCATCGACGGTCGGCGCGCGAAAACGCAGCTTTGGATTGTTCGAAATGCCGAACGGTTCTGCGGGAATGCCGAACGCGCCTTTGTCAAAGGTCTTGTTGGCGTTCTCATCATGGTAGATCGCGATCGCGTAATTCTCCGGTCCTGGGGCTCGAAAACAGAAAAACGTGGTCGGCGCTTTCGCTGCGAAGCGTACTTGCTGGACGCGGCCGGCCCGTTTCAAAAAGCCTTCCTCGTCATTGCGATAGAGATCGCCGACGATCTGACCCACATTTTCCTTCACGTCAGTGACACGCACGCGGATCTCGTTTTTTGAACCGGTGCAGCTCACATGATCGAATTGGAATTCGGTAATAGGCGTCGCCGTCATATCGGCGGCCGGGGCGTTAGCGCCCGCAAAAAGGAAGGCCGCAAAGGCCGAAAAGCTCGTGATCATCTTACCCATCTTAACTACCCGTATCAGGACGAACGCCTCTCCCAACGATCCGCAATCTAGGGGCCCTTATGGGCGAAAACTAGGCGCCGAAAAGGGAAAATGCGTCATCACGCAAGCGTGAGGGTTGAAATAATTTGCACCAACCTGTGAGAACGCCTCAGGCGTCAACCTTAACGCGCGCGCCCTCAAAGGCGTCGGCCATTGCTTTGTAGGCGTCAATAATGCGGTCGATATCATCGTCTGTGTGCGCTGCTGAGACCGAAAGGCGCAACAGGAATGTCTTGGCGTCCGGCGTGCCGGGCGGGATCGCCATGTTTACGTATACGCCATGATCCAGAAGGAAGTTCCAGGCCATGAATGTCGTCTCGCGATCAGGCAGCAAAACCGAGACGACGGGCGCCGGATCGGCGGCGACGTTTAGTCCGAATTGTTTGAACGCCCCATGGAAGCGGTTCACGTTGGCCCAAAGCCGATCGCGAATTTCGGGTGAAATCGCCTCAAGCGCTGCTTGCGCTGACGCAATGGTCGCGGGCGAAGGCGAAGCGGTGAACATATAGGCTCTGGAAGAAAAGCGCAGATAGTCCAGCTCTTTGTGATTCGACGCCACAAACCCGCCAATTGAAGCGAGGCTCTTCGAAAATGTGCCCGAATAAAAGTCGATCTTGTCCATCACGCCTTCGGCTTCGGAAACGCCGCGTCCATTTTCTCCGTAGACCCCAAAAGAGTGCGCTTCATCCACATAGAGATAGCCGCCATGGGCATGCGTCACTTCGAGGAACTCTTTTACGGGCGCGGTGTCGCCCAACATGGAATACATGCCTTCAATGCAGACGAGTTTGCCTTTCACCTCCGGCCCAAGCCGTGAAAGACGCTTATCAAGGCTTTCCGGCGAATTATGACGGAAGCGGACGGTCTCCGCACCGGACAGTTGGCAGCCGTCATAAATGCAGGCGTGGCAATCGGCGTCGATGAGAATTACATCGTCGCCCGGTTTCACCAAGCCGGCGATGGCGCCCAGATTGGCCTGATAGCCCGTTGAATAAACGACGCAATGGTCCATACCCAAAAAGTCGGCGAGGCTTTTTTCGAGTTTTTTGTGACCGGAATAAGTGCCGTTCGCAAACCGCGATCCCGTTGTGCCGGTGCCTTGTTCGTCGAGCGCTTTCTTCGCGGCTTCTATCGACGACTTTTCGAAGGTCAGTCCCAAATAATTATGCGTGCCAGCGAGGACAGTTTCCTTCCCCTTTATACGCGCTCGCGTCGGGCCGGTCATTTCTTCCATAACGACCGTAAACGGATTTTTTCCCGCTGCTTCGAGTTGGTTGTAGAGCGTCGCGGTTTTCTCGAATTTCTCGAATAAGCTCATGGATTAAGCCTGTTCTTTCTTGATCGCATGAATGGCGTCCACCAATTCGCCAATTGTTTTCGTCTCAGAGATCGTATTCACAGGGATCGAGATATCGTAGCTGTCTTCGATGTCCATGACGATATCGAGAACAGCGACGCTATCGACCTCCAGGTCTGCGATGAGGTCGGTTTCACGCGTTAATTTTACACCCTTGTGATTAATCGGCTCCAGGAGCGCGCAAATCTTGTGGAACACAAGGTCGTCGTCTTCCTGTATGCTTGTCGCGTTCGTATCAGCCATGATCGCCTTCTCCTTCGCCGCAGCGGGTTAGAGGTATCCGTGTTCTTGATACCACTGGACGGTTTTTGCAAATCCTTCTTTCAAGCTATGGGCCGGCGCCCAGGAGGCAGCATCATTGAAAAGGGGATCACGCGCCACCCAATCGGTATGAAAGAACTCGCGAATTTGTCCGGTTCTGACGTCCGGCGTCTTTCCCATCAAAAGCGCGGCTCGCCGGGCGACCGCGTGATACCCGCTTAGAATAGGCCGCGGCGCCCTGATCTTCCGCGGCTTCTTGCCCATTACCGCGCCCAGCGTTTCGCCGATTTCTGTCCAACTATACCCTTGGGGGCGGTCGTCTGCGACTTCATAAACGCCGGGCGTAAGCGCGGCGTCGGCGGCTCGCGCGACGGCGGCGGCGGCGTCTTCCACGAACAGGATCGACGCCCGCGCCGGGCTCTGCGTCGCCGGTTCCGGGGCGAGGCCTGCTTTCACAAGTTTGAAATAGGGCAGTGTCGCCGTATCGCGCAGGCCGTAGATCGCTGGCAATCGTAAGGAGATCGCATTCGCTTCAGCCACCGCCGCTTCGCTCGCTCTTTTCGATGCCGCGTAGGGCGAGAGCGAAGGTTCTCGTGCGGACATTGACGACAGGTGGACCATCTTTGCGCCGGCGTTTGCAGCGGCGCGCGCGGCCTCTTTTGCGCCGGCCACATTGATCGCGTGAAAGTCGTCGTCGTCACGCACATGGGTGACGCCGGCGCAGTGAATGAAAATGTCGCAGCCTTGCGCAAGCTGGCCCAACGCGTCCGGATTATTGAGATCACCTTCGACGATCGCGATGCGATCTTTCCAATCCGAAAGTTTCGAAGGCGTCCGGGCGAGGGCGTTTATTTCTGCGCCGCGGTCGAGAAATGCATTGATAAGGGCGGCGCCGACAAATCCCGTACCGCCCGTAAGCGCAATTTTTTTATTCACACGCGTGCTTCGGCGAGAGTTGGCGTTGCAACGCGTTCTTTCTCCTCAAAGGCGCCGGCGAGATATTTCGCCTTCACTTTTGCCCGTGAGAGTTTCCCCGACGACGTCATCACCATTGAATGCGGTCTCGCCAGGACGACTTCAGCAGGCGCGCCCGCCGCGCTCTGGATGACGCCGGCGAGGTCGCGTTTAAGAATTTCAAGCGCATCTTGCGTCATGCCGCGTCGCTCGGCCACGACCACCATGCGCTCACCGGCGCCGTCGTCGACGGAAAAGGCGGCAACGCCGCCCTGGCGCACGCCTTCGGTTTTTTCAACCGCCCACTCCACATCCTGCGGCCAGATATTCCGGCCATTGATGATAATCAGGTCCTTGGCGCGGCCGGTGATAACGATCTGGCCGTTCAAAAAGTAACCCATATCGCCAGTGTCGAGCCATTCGCCGTCAAACATCGCTTTGGACGCGGCTTCATCGGAAAAGTAGCCAGGCGTGATGCTTGGTCCACGGATGAAAATCCGGCCGACTTCGCGATCATTTTCAATGGCGCCGTTTTCGCCGCGTACTTCAATCGCATGATCCGGTAACGCTTTTCCACAGAGGACGAAGCCACGCTTGTGTTCATCGGACGTCACCGCCGATGCTGGAAGGGCGACCCCGGAGCGGTTGTAGTGGCGCATATCCACATAATCGACATCGATCGGCGCGCCGAGTTCGGTAAACGAGATAGCAAGCGTCGCTTCGGCGAGGCCGTAGCTCGGGAGAAATGCTTTTTCATCAAACCCGAATGGCGCAAACGCATCGACAAATTGTTGCAGCGCTTCCGGCCGCACCATGTCGCCGCCAATGCCCGCGATACGGATTTTCGACAGGTCGATAGAGCCTTCTTCGGCGCGCGCAGACCGCCGTGCGCTCAGGTCATACCCGAAGGAGGGACTATAAGTGGCTGTCGTGCCATTCGCCGACATCAGCCGCAGCCACAATAGGGGGCGGCGGACGAAATCCGACGTGGCGATAAAGTCAACCGTACGCTGACCATACATGGGCGACAGAGCGAACCCGATGAGGCCCATGTCGTGGTAAAGCGGTAACCAGCTTGCGGCCCGGTCATCACCGCGAAGTACCAAGCCGGAATTCGTAATGCCGTGCAGGTTGCTGGTGACTGAAGCCTGCGTCCCGATCACGCCCTTTGGCGCGCTCGTTGATCCTGACGAGTACTGAATATAACAGGCTTCGTCCGGGCCGAAAGGAACCGCCGTTTTGCCGTTGCCCGGCAGCGCTTTTACGCCCTCAAAATCAAAGACCTCGACGCCTTCGAGATGGGTTGTCGCCTCCTCGAGGAAGTCCACGAGATTGGTCGGGCCAATTGCCGCCTTCGCGCCGGATCCTTCGATCATCAATCGGATCTGGACAAGATACCCTTCCTTGCCGCCGAGATTTACCGGAAGCGGCATCGGGGCTGGGAGAAGCCCGGCATATTGGCAAGCATAGAATACGCGCATGAAGTCAGCGCTGGTCTCTGCGACAATCGCGATCCTGTCGCCCCGCTCGAACCGAACTGCGAGCCGGTTCGCCAGCGCGCGCGCGTCATCGCGCAACTGCGCATAGGGCAATGCAACCGAAAGCTCGCCGCGAAGATTGTAAAAATTCAGACCGGTCTCGCCTTGCGCCGCATAATCAAGTGCTTCGCACACCGTTTGAAACGGTCCGAGCTTGTGCGGCAGAGTCGCGTTTTCTGTCGGCGTAGGTCTTAATTCTTCCGACTTCATCGGTTCCAAACCAGGGTTGACGGACATCAACGCCCCCGCAACTTGACCGACGACGCCGGCCCTTCCAAACACAATCGCCCCGACAAGCGGACACTCTAATCCGCGCTGGCCAGAGCCGACAAACTCTTAATTTTCTCTCATCCGGGCCCCAAGCCGGAAGAAAGACGACTTATAATAGCAGATCAAGACGCGCTTCTTAAAGCATTACGCTGAACAAAGTCACCCAATGGCCGCCACGTTTCGCTGGTCAGATTTCGCCCTATTACCGCCCACAACCCAGAGATTGGGCCGATACAAGCCATTTGGTCAACGGACAAGCGCTGAGAAATGCGGTTCAATCAAGTTTTGCGTGGAGATATTTCAGTAATTGAAGGGGTCTGGCCGCCAATCTGGTGCGTAAACGCCACATTGTGGAACATACCGCACCGCTGCTACGACTTGTGCGCTGCGGGGCGGGCAATTAGGGTCCGGCGCGCCGTCAGTGGCGTTCAACCGGGATTTTGACAGGAGTGACAGGCGATGCGCCTTTTTGTCGGGTACAAGGCTTGGAAAGAAGAGGACTACCTCCTCAATCGCATGAGCTTTGACGACCTCGTGCGGGCGTATGTCACTTATCCGGGCATTCAGGTCTATGCGGCGATTATTGTCGCTTCATTGGCGGGCGGCGCAATTCTAACCAACTCGTGGCTGATGTTTGCGTTGTCGGTCGGCGTCGGCGCGTTAATGTTCCCGATTGCGTGGTATCTGCTCCATCGTTTCGTGCTCCACGGCAGCTGGATGTATAAAACGCCCTATCTGGCGAAACTCTGGAAGCGGGTTCATTACGACCACCACCGGTTTCCAAACGATTTATCGGTTCTGTTCGGCGGGCTGCACACGACGTTGCCAACGATCTTGCTGCTTGCGGGCCCGCTTGGCTGGGCTATCGGCGGCGTCTCGACGGCGCTTGGCGCGATCGCCGGCACGCTCATCATGACTTGCTACACCGAGTTTCTGCACGCCGGGCAACATCTGGCGTTTGAGCCGAAGTCAGCGTTCTGGAAACGGATCAAGGAACTTCATCTCTCTCACCATTTTCACAACGAAAACGGGAATTACGGCATCGCCGAATTCTTCTGGGACCGGAGTTTCGGCACATTCTATCCGGATAAGGCGGACCGTCCACGAAGCGCCACGGCCCGCAATCTTGGTTACACAAGCGAAATGGCCAAGAAGTATCCTTGGGTTAAAGAGCTGACCGACCAGGAACCGCAGCATAAATCCGCGACACGATCTTCCGCCGCCTAAGGGATGATCGGCGGCTGGTTTCAAGCCGCAAGTTTCTGTTGATTTTCGCAAACGGCTTTGCCAATTTCCGCCGCGACGCAACGGGGGCCGATTGAAGGGCCGGCGTATCTCTACGCTGCCGCCATTTCGGCGATCACCCCAAAATCATCCATACGCCGGCCGAAAGGGCCAGAGGGAAGGAATTCAGATGGAAATACTGCTCGTCGCAGCGGCTGGCCTATTGGCGGTCGCTTATGGCGTCATCACCATTCAACAGGTGATGGCGATGCCGCAGGGCACCGACCGCATGCGGGAAATCGCACAAGCAATTCAGGAGGGCGCAACCGCGTACCTGAACAAGCAATATACGACAATTGCGATTGTCGGCGCGGTTACATTCGTCGTGTTGCTCATTGCATTTGGTTTTGACTGGATTCCGGCCGTTGGTTTTGCGCTGGGCGCAATCCTTTCCGGTCTCGCTGGTTTTATCGGCATGCTCGTCTCCGTGCGCGCCAATGTGCGGACGACGCAAGCCGCTAGCGAAAGCCTCGATAAAGGCCTCTCGGTCGCGTTCAAATCAGGCGCAGTGACGGGCATGCTTGTCGCCGGCCTCGCGCTGCTTGGTCTCGTCATTTACTACTGGCTTCTGACGGGCCCGATGGGGCACGCCGCTGAAAGCCGCGAAGTGGTGAACGGCCTTGTCGCCTTGTCGCTCGGCGCGTCGTTGATTTCCGTCTTCGCCCGTCTTGGCGGCGGCATCTTCACCAAGGGCGCCGATGTCGGCGGTGACCTGGTGGGTAAAGTGGAAGCGGGCATTCCTGAGGATGACCCCCGCAACCCGGCGACCATCGCGGATAACGTTGGCGACAATGTCGGCGACTGCGCGGGCATGGCCGCTGACCTTTTTGAGACATATGTGGTGACCGTCGCGGCGACGATGGTGCTCGGCTCAATCCTGTTTACCGCGAATGCGGAGCAATTCATGCTCTATCCGTTGGCGATCGGCGCGGTCTGCATCGTCACCTCAATCATCGGCACATTCTTTGTTCGCCTCGGCGGCGGCTCCACGAACATCATGGGCGCGCTCTACAAGGGCCTGATCGCGACCGGCGTCCTGTCGATTGTGGCTATCGCGATTGTCACATCCCAGATATTCGGGTTTTCGGAGAAAATCGGCGGTTCAAATTTCACAGGGCTCAGCTTGTTCATCTGTGGGTTGATCGGCCTCGCCGTAACCGGGCTCATCGTCTGGATCACGGAATACTACACGGGCACGGGCTTCCGGCCTGTGAAATCAGTGGCGGCTGCTTCTGAGTCCGGGCACGGAACGAACGTAATCCAGGGGCTTGCGATCTCCATGGAAGCGACCGCTTTGCCGGCGCTGGTGATCGTTATTGCGATTATCGCCACTTACTCTTTGGCGGGTCTTTATGGCATCGCAACGGCAGTCACGACCATGCTTGCCTTGGCGGGCATGATTGTCGCGCTCGATGCGTTTGGTCCTGTGACCGATAACGCTGGCGGTATCGCTGAAATGTCTGGCCTGGAAGGCTCCGTGCGCGACACCACCGACGCGCTCGACGCTGTCGGCAATACGACGAAGGCCGTGACAAAAGGCTACGCCATTGGGTCAGCCGGCCTCGGCGCGCTCGTTCTGTTTGCGGCGTACACCGAGGACATCAAACACTTCGTTGGTCATCCGGAAGATTATCCCTGGTTCGCTGACGTCGCGGTTAACTTTTCGCTGTCAAATCCGTTTGTGATTGCAGGCCTCTTTATCGGCGGTCTCCTGCCGTTCCTGTTCGGCGGCATCGCCATGCAGTCTGTCGGACGCGCCGCGGGCGCTATCGTTGACGAGGTTCGCCGTCAGTTTAAAGAAAAGCCCGGCATTATACAGGGCACGGAAAAGCCAGACTATGCGCGGGCGGTGGATATGCTGACGGGTGCGGCGATCAAAGAAATGGTCGTGCCGTCCATGTTGCCGATCCTGTCACCGATCGTTCTATACTTCGCTGTCGGCCTGGTGGCGGACAAATCAGCGGCCCTTTCCGCTGTGGGCGCGATGCTCATCGGCGTTATTCTGACGGGCCTCTTTGTGGCGCTTTCCATGACCGCCGGCGGCGGCGCATGGGATAACGCCAAGAAGTACATCGAAGACGGACACCATGGCGGTAAGGGCTCAGAAGCCCACAAAGCCGCTGTGACCGGCGATACAGTCGGCGATCCCTACAAGGACACCGCCGGCCCGGCCGTTAACCCGATGATCAAAATCACGAACATCGTCGCGCTCTTGTTGTTGGCGGTGCTCGCTGGGTTAAACTAGGCCGTTAAAGACGGTTTGCGTTCAAGAGCCCCGGCGGAATGCGCCGGGGCTTTTTTGTCGCCAAGGCTTTTTGTTGAAAGGCGGTTGATGTTCGAGGCGGTAATCTTTGATTGCGATGGCGTCCTGGTGGACTCTGAGGCGTTAGGGCTGGAGGACTCTGCGCGCTATCTCCAGAGCCACGGGTTGGACTGGTCGCCTGCCGACCTTGTGCGTCTGTTCACCGGATTACGGGACGATGTTTTTGCGGCGAAGCTCACCGAGGCCTATCGGAAGGTGCATAGCGCCGCGCCGCCGCCGAAATTTTTCAGCGGATTGGTCGAACAACGCCGTAAAAAGAAGGACCAGTTACAGGCTGTTTCCGGCGCCCATGAGGCGCTCCGCGCCATCCGGCAATTGATCGCAGTGGCGTCTTCGTCGCGTACGGAGTTTTTGACGTCTAAGTTGAAGCGGGTTGATCTCTGGGCGCTGACCGCGCCGCATGTTTATTCCGCCGACCTCGTGCCGCATGGAAAGCCGGCGCCGGATATCTTCCTTTATGCGGCGCGTAAATTGGGCGCAGCGCCGGAAAAATGCATTGTCGTGGAAGACAGCGTGAACGGCGTAAAGGCGGGTGTTGCAGCGGGCATGACCGTCTTCGGGTTTACAGGCGGCGGCCATTGTTTTGACGGACATGGCGAACGACTGATCGATGCCGGCGCCGCGAAAGTCGCGCGTGATTTTCCGTCCCTGGTTGCGCAACTTTAGGGCGGCCGATGGCGTGGATTAAATCCTCATGATCTTATCCGCGAAATCGAAAACCGTATCCATAGGCTTGCTTGTCGTCGCTGAAATTCTGGCGCTGGCGGCGTGGTTTTCATCCGCCGCCGTTCTCACCGACATGTCCCGCGACGCTGCAATCTCACCATTGGTCAGGGGCATGCTTGCAAGCGGCACGCAAGCGGGCTTCGCGATCGGCGCCGTTGTTTTTGCGGTGTTGGGTCTGTCCGACCGGTTTGATCCGCGCCGCGTCTTCGCCATGAGCGCCATCGCCGCTGCGGCCGCCAATGCGGCGCTCC
>CAWUIM010000034.1:0-30749 GCA_963922595.1 uncultured Parvularculaceae bacterium | reverse complement strand
CCGCCCAAGCGGCGCACGCCGGGACCGGCCGCGAGCCCGCCGTCACGCAAACCCACGCGAAACGCCGTACCCTTTTCGCCTTCGAAACTATTTTCCGACGCCCAGGGGGCCCTCAAACCGCCGGTTACGGGGCGTCTCGCCGGGGAATTTCGCAAAAGCCGGCCGGAAGGCGGCCGTTTTGACGGCCTGCGTTACATCACCTCAGATAATGCGATTGTGACCGCGCCGTTTGAGGCGGACGTTGCATTTGCACGGTCCTGGGCCCCAATCGGCAATCTTATCGTACTGGACGTGGGCCAAGGCTACCATATACTCTTTATGGGTGTCGGCGCGTTCCTTGTTGAAGAGGGACAGGAGGTCGCCGCTGGCGAGCCTCTTGGAACAATGAAAGGCGACAATGCCCGGTTGGATCTCGAAATCCGCAAAAATGGGGAGCCTGTTAACCCCTCATTGTGGCTATCGGGTAAAAGTAAGGAAGATGCAGCCTTCTGATCAGGCTCGGAAGGCTTTCCCAAGGTGTATCATATGAAGAAAAAGTTTGCAGCGACCCCCTCGAAACTGACGAAACGACCAAGCGCTTGGCGCACCTCGCCTGGCGCTATGCTCGCCGCCGCAGCCGGCGGCGCAGTGTTCTCAGCGGCGCTCTTGAGCGCAGGGTTCGCCAGACCGTCGATATCCGCTGACACGTTCCGCCAGCTCGACCTCTTCGGCGAGGTTTTTGAGCAGGTGCACGAAAACTATGTGAGCGAACCTGAAGACGAAAAACTGATCAAGGGCGCCATCGACGGCATGCTGTCGGAGCTGGACCCCCATTCGAATTACCTCGCGGCCAGCGATTACACGCGCATGCAGGAACAGACCCGCGGCAGCTTCACAGGGCTCGGCATCCAGGTCGTCATGGACAATGAAGGCCCCGACCAGGGTTTTGTAAAAATTGTCGCGCCAATTGAAGAAACGCCGGCCGATCGCGCAGGCCTGCAGACCAACGATTTGATTGTCGCGATCGACGGCGAGGACGTCCTCGGCAAGACGCTGGACGAAGCGATCCTGGAATTAAAAGGCCCGAAGGGCAGCAAAGTCGATATCAAGGTCTTGCGTGATCGCGACAGCGAACCGTTCGAATTGACAATCGTCCGTGACAAGATTGAGACGAAACCAGTCGTTGCGAGAGCCGAAGGCGATTTCGGATACCTTCGCATTCGGACCTTCAGCGAGCCGACAGGCCGTGATTTGAAAAAAGCCATTAAAAAGCTTGATAAGGAAATCGCCGGCGGCCCCAAAGGGTATATTGTCGACTTGCGCTCGAATCCTGGCGGGCTGCTTGATCAGGCGGTAAGCGTCTCCGATCTCTTCCTGAGCGGCGGCGAAATCGTCTCCACGCGCGGACGGCGCGCGAAAGATACGTTGCGCGAAATGGGAACCGCGGGCGACATCACCGATGGCCGCCCGATCATTGTTCTGATCAATGGCGGCTCGGCCTCCGCGTCGGAAATTGTGGCGGGCGCCCTGCAGGACCGTAACCGGGCGCTGGTTCTCGGCACGAAATCTTTCGGTAAGGGCAGTGTACAGACGGTTATCCCTTTGCAGAACGGCTTACAAGGCGCGTTGCGCCTCACCACGGCGCGTTATTACACGCCGTCGGGCCGCTCGATTCAGGCCGAAGGCATCGAGCCTGATATCCTGATGCCGGTTCTCTATCCGGGCCAGGAAGAGCTTGGAGACCGTCCGAGTGAAAAAGACCTAGAAGGCGCGCTCGACGTTAAGAAAGAAGAAGAGAAAGCAGAAGCGGACGCCGATCCCGCAGAGGCGGTCGTCGAACCGGTTCAGTGCGGGTACGAAGAAGACGGCAAAACGTTCAAGGATTGTCAGCTTGAGCGCGCGCTTGAAATTCTCGCCGACACCACCGCCTACAGCCGCGCGCTGGCCGACGCCGGCGCTGCTCGCCAGCAATAGCCGCGCTGACGATGGCTTAATCGCTAACGTCACATTAACCATTGAAAAACCGCCTGGCCCGCCGGGCGGTTTTTTCTTTGTGAAATCGAACCACGCGCCCAGACCATTACCAGTCCGTTAACCCTATGGGGATTATTCTCCCCAGAAATTTAAGTTGAGCCGCGCATAAATTTCTGACGCCCTATGAGCATGCCCCGTAAACGACGAATGCGCCGACCAGTCTTCAGCAGGCTGACGCTCGCCTGGTCGATATTTGGCTGCGCCGGTCTGGCGCTTGGCGGATACGCGATGATCAGCGACAGCTTTTCCAAGCAGGAAAAAATCGAGCTGGCGCTTGATGATGACGTCCAGACCATGGTTGGCCTGGATTTGGCGCAGAGGGAACAAAGGCCATCGCTTCGCGGCGCGACGGGCGTTACCCTTGCGTCCGGCGGGCCGTTGACGCCGCAAGTTGTTGAAGAGGCGCCGCCGGATCAGAACACCTTCGAGACAGAAGATGTCTACGCGAACCTGCCGACCATTGTCAGCACGGCGCCAGACGAAATAACCAACGATCCTTATCAGGATGAAATCTATTCGGACGAAGTCGTCATCACAATCGACGGTGCGCCGGCGCGCGGTCCCGCACAAAAGCTGGCGCTCGCAACGCCGGCCCCGTTCTCGCCGGGCGATCCGGGCGCCTTTGTCGCCGAACCGGTTGCGGAACTATTGAGAAAAACGACTCACGGATTTGTTCCGAAAATCGCATCAAATGGGCGACGCCCGTCAAAAGCGTACGCCAAGCCCTATAACGGTCCCAAGAACAAGCCGCGCATCGCGATTGTTGTAGGCGGGCTTGGCCTGAACAAGGCGTTGACCGAACGTGCGATCGAAGAACTGCCGGCGAGCGTCACCCTCGCCTTTGCGCCCTATGCCAAAAATCTCGACTATTGGACCGAGCGAGCGCGCAAAAACGGCCACGAAATTGCGATCGAGCTACCGATGGAGGCCCACACGGGTGCGCCAAGCGCGCTTGGCCCAGCCGCTCTTTTAACGAACCGCACGGCAGCGGAGAACCTTGAACGGCTCGACTGGATTTTGTCGCGCTTCCAGGGATATTTCGCGGCGACCAACTATCTCGGCGGCAAATTCTCCGCCAATCCCGCATCGATCAAACCGATTCTCGATCGGCTACGCGAGGCAGGCGTCGCCTACATTGACGATACGGGCGCCATAAGACGCGCGGGCGCGGCGGGCGATTGGACAATCGTCAATCGGATTATCACGCCGGGTCAGTCAGGAACCGATGCTGGCGCTGTAAAACGGGATCTGTCGGCTCTTGAAAAAATCGCATTACGCGACGGCGACGCCCTCGGCAAAACGTTCGCGAACGATATTGCGATTTCCGAGATCGCCGCCTGGAGCCGCGAATTAGCGAACCGCGATATTGCAATGGCGCCGGCGTCCGCCGTCTTGCATGCGCGAGGGCCGGCCTTCTAGATTAACCATTGCGGTTCGAAGGCGGCGCCAGCGATGACAGTTGACGACATTCTCAAAGATTATCGTCCAAATGTGGGCGTGATGCTGTTCAATCGGCGCGCACAGATCTGGCTCGGACGGCGCGTCGGCGGTTTTTCTGACCTTGGCGAAGGCCCGGACGGTTGGCGATGGCAAATGCCTCAAGGCGGTGTCGACAAAGGCGAAGACATTGAGGCGGCCGCCTTTCGCGAATTGCAGGAAGAAACCGGCGTGACCTCGGCGCGGCTCCTTGCGGTCACGCCCGGCTGGCTCCCTTACGATTTCCCGCCCGGCTACAAGAAGAAGAATTGGAAAGGCCAACGCCAAAAATGGGCGGTCATGCTGTTCGAAGGCGAGGACAGCGAAATCGATCTTGAAGCGGACGACTATCAGGAGTTCGACGATTGGCGCTGGGGCGAACTGGAAGAAGCGCCCGGCCTGATCGTGCCTTTCAAACGCCACGTCTACGAGGAGCTCGTTGCAGCGTTGACGCCGTTACGCGATTTCTTGCGGCGACCCTCTGCTTAAGGAAATGCGTTGAGATACGCGCGGCGGAGCGTTTCCGAAATTGCGCCCCGCGCGCGTACTTATGCTTAAGCGATTGTTAGCGCCAGGCCGGATACACTCCGGCGTTACTGGAACGACCACATGCGCGCGAACAGTGAATCATTGTCAGTATTTGAAAAGATGTCCGTTCTCACGGCCATCGCGATCGCTGGCGTTTATCTCTTCCGTGCAGAACTAATTTTCGGGATCGACGGCGCTCTTTCAGGTCTCAAGGCGGAAGATACGGTCGCCTTCTGGACGGCAGCGAAAATGGCGCTCAGCGGTGCGGCGGCCTCGCTCTACGACGTTGAGACCTTCAGAAGCAATGTTCCCCTCGAACAAACCAATCTGCTCTGGCTGAACCCACCGCATTTTCTCCTGGCGCTCGCGCCGCTTGGATTGGCGCCTTACACGGTCACGAAATTCATATGGCTTGGCGCGAGCCTTGCGGCGCTCGCCTACATCGCGCGCGCACTACGCTTAGGCCATATCGGCGCGGCGTGTCTTTTTCTATCACCCGCCGTCTACGTATCATTATTCGTTATGCAATCAGCGCCGTTTGTTGCGGCGGGTCTCGTCTTTGCGCTCCTGAACGCGCGGCGGCGCCCAATCGCCAGCGGCTTCATTCTCGCCTTGCTGACCATGAAACCTCAGTACGGATTATTGATTCCAATCTATCTAGTAGCGGCCGGGTACTGGCGGACCGTCGGATGGGCCAGCCTATTCAGCGTCGCGCTAGTCGCTCTTTCGGTTTTATTCTTTGGCATTGCACCGTGGGTGAATTTTCTTGAGTCGCTGCAAACCACCCATGGTGAAAATGCGATGCGCCTTCACCAGGGTTCGCTTATCGTTCAACAGACGCTCGGCAAATTAGGCGCGCCGGAAGCGTTGAGAATCGCTGGACAGGCGGCGGCCATGGCTATCGCTGTGGCGTTTGCGTGGCGCGTCGCCCGGAAAGATGCGCCGGCGGATCAGAAAATCGCGGTCATGTTAGCGCTGACGCTGGTCGCCGCGCCGTCCGCATGGGTCTATGACTGGCTATTGGCGGCGATCGCAATCCTCGTATGGGCCGAGCAAAGAGAATTCAAGAGTTTGCCGTTAAACGCTTTCGCCAGCATCGCCTGGATCGCCCCAATTTTTGCGTTGGGGGATCAGTCGACGATGAATGGGCTGGTTGCGCCGCTATCTCTTTATGGACTGACGGCGCTGTTGATCTTCAACGCACAAGTACTTTTCCCGCAGCGACAGAGATTTGTTGCTACAGGGCGCACAGCCTAGAGCGCCGCTTGAATCTCTTTCAGATGCTGCAATTCCGCTTCCGCGTGGAGGCGCGTCTCCGGCAAGGTGTCGGCATCGGCGAGGTCTTCCTCGCAATTTTTGATCCGCCTTGCGATGTCGTCACGGTCGAATTCGGCGACGGGGATCGCTTCTTCGGCGAGGATTGTCAGCCCTTCTGGGGTCACTTCAGCGAATCCGCCGCGCACGAAGATCCGGGTTTGGGCGCCGCCGTCCGTGTACTTCACAACGCCTGGCGCGAGCACGGTCATGAACGGCGCATGGTTCGCCATCACGCCGAACTCGCCTTCGACGCCCGGCGCTTCCACAAGGTCGACCTGCAGCGAGGCGATAGCGCGTTCGGGCGAAACGAGATCGAATTGCAGTTTATCAGCCATGGGCTGCTCCGCTTCTTAATCTAAGCCGCTTCCGCCGCCAGCTTACCAGCTTTTTCCAGCGCTTCGTCGATAGAGCCGACCATGTAGAAGGCCGCTTCCGGCAAGTGGTCATAGTCGCCTGCGACGAGGCCTTTGAAGCCTTTGATCGTATCTTCGAGCGGCACCTGAACGCCTGGCGAGCCGGTAAAGACCTCGGCCACGTCGAACGGTTGCGACAGGAAGCGTTCCACTTTTCGCGCCCGCGCGACAACGAGTTTGTCTTCTTCAGAAAGCTCATCCATGCCGAGGATGGCGATGATGTCTTGCAGCGCCTTGTAACGCTGCAGAATGCCCTGCACGTCGCGCGCGACGGCGTAGTGCTCGTCGCCGATGATGCGCGGATCGAGAATCCGCGATGTGGAATCGAGCGGGTCCACCGCCGGATAGATGCCTTTTTCCGCGATGGCGCGGTTCAGAACGGTCGTCGCGTCAAGGTGCGAGAACGACGTCGCCGGCGCGGGGTCGGTGAGGTCGTCAGCCGGCACGTAAATGGCCTGTACGGACGTAATCGAGCCCTTGGTTGTCGTCGTAATGCGTTCCTGCAAGCCGCCCATGTCGGTGGCGAGCGTCGGCTGGTAGCCCACCGCAGATGGGATACGGCCGAGAAGCGCGGACACTTCAGAGCCGGCCTGCGTGAAGCGGAAGATGTTATCGACGAAGAAGAGGACGTCCTGGCCTTCATCGCGGAAATCTTCAGCGACAGTAAGACCCGTCAGCGCAACACGCGCGCGCGCGCCGGGCGGTTCGTTCATCTGACCGTAAACCAGCGCCGCTTTGGAGCCTTCCGCCGAGCCGCCATTTTCCTGCGGGTCCACGTTCACTTTGGATTCGATCATTTCCCAGTAAAGGTCGTTGCCTTCACGCGTGCGCTCGCCAACGCCGGCGAACACTGAGTAGCCGCCATGCGTTTTCGCGATGTTGTTGATCAGCTCCATGATCAAAACCGTCTTACCGACGCCCGCGCCGCCAAAAAGGCCGATCTTGCCGCCTTTGGCATAGGGGCAGAGGAGATCGACAACTTTGATGCCGGTTACGAGAACTTCCGCTTCCGTCGACTGCTCAACGAAGGGCGGTGCTTCCTGGTGGATGCCGCGTTTTTTCTCATGCGGGATCGGACCAGCGTCGTCCACTGGCTCACCAATCACGTTCATGATGCGCCCGAGCGTGCCGGGGCCCACGGGCACGGAGATCGCCGCGCCGGTGTCGCTCACTTCCTGACCGCGCACGAGGCCTTCGGAGGAGTCCATCGCGATGGTGCGGACCGTGTTCTGCCCAAGATGCTGCGCCACTTCAAGCACAAGCCGGGCGCCGTTATTGTCCGTCTCCAGCGCATTCATAATCGCCGGCAGGTGATCGTCGAACTGTACGTCGACAACAGCGCCGATGACTTGTGCGATGCGGCCTTTTTCGTTCGCCATGATTTACTTCCTCTTCGTCTGTCCGCGTCTCCTATCCTTCGCGATGGTCTTTCGGACCTCCTCAGGATGCGGATGAGCGTGATGCAATTCCTACTTCTATATATTCGCCCTCATCCTAAGGAGGGCGCGCGAGCGCCCGTCACGAAGGATAAAGACGTTATTCGCTACAAGGCCTCCGCGCCTGAGATAATCTCGATCAGTTCTTTCGTAATCTGCGCCTGGCGGGCGCGGTTATATTGCAAGCTAAGCTTGTCGATCATTTCGCCGGCGTTGCGCGTGGCGTTGTCCATGGCGGTCATCGAGGCGGCCTGCTCGGAGGCGACGTTCTCAAGGAGCGCACGGAAAATCTGAACGGCCGCGTAACGCGGAAGCAGCGCCTTCAGGATCTCTTCTTCTTCCGGCTCATATTCGTAGATCGCACCCTTAAGGTCGGGCGTCTCGACGCCTTCCGGTGCAATGGCGGGGATGATCTGCTGGGCTGTGGGCACCTGGCTGATGACGGACTTGTACTTACCGAAGAAGAGCGTCGCCACGTCAAAATCATCCACGTCGAACATTTCCAGGACTTTTTCTGCAATGTCGTGCGCCTGCTCAAAGCCGATCTGTTTCACGTCCAGAAAATTTGTGCGGTGAACGATAAGATCGTCATAAAGGCGTTTCAGCTGGTCGGCGCCCTTGCGGCCGACCGTGATGATTTTGACTTTCTTGCCTTCACCCTGGAGCTTGACGATGTGCTCGCGCGCCAAGCGCACAATCGATGAGTTGAAACCGCCGCAAAGCCCCTTGTCGGCCGTCGCCACGATAAGCAGATGCGTTTCGTCCTTGCCTGTGCCGGCGAGGAGCTTTGGCGCATTGGGGTTGCCTTCCGCGCTCTTGGCGAGGTTTGCGAGCACCGCTTCCATCCGCTCCGTATAGGGACGGGCTTGCGTGGCGCGCTCTTCGGCCCGGCGCAGTTTCGCCGCGGCGACCATCTGTTTCGCCTTGGTGATCTTCTGGGTCGATTTGACCGACCCGATCCGTGTTTTGAGTTCCTTCAACGAGGGCATGAGGCGTCAACCTTTACGCAAAACTCTTTGAAAACGTGTCGAGCGCATCTTTGAGCTTGCCTTCGGCATCGTCATCCAGTTTTCCGCTGTCGCGAATACTTGAGAGAATATCCGCGTGATCGGCGTGCAGTTTACGCAGGAATTCCTGTTCGAACTCGCCGACTTTGGTTTTCTCGATCTTGTCGAGATATCCTTGCGTGCCGGCGTAGATGACGCAGACTTGCTCTTCCACGAGAAGCGGCGAGTACTGATTTTGTTTCATGAGCTCGGTCAGGCGGTCACCACGGTTCAGGATTTGCTGCGTCGATGCGTCGAGGTCGGAGCCAAACTGGGCGAACGCGGCCAACTCGCGATATTGCGCCAGCTCGCCTTTGATCTTGCCGGCCACCTGTTTCATGGCCTTGATCTGCGCCGAGGAACCCACGCGAGACACGCTGAGACCCACATTCACCGCCGGGCGTATGCCCTGATAGAAGAGATCGGTTTCCAGGAAGATCTGGCCGTCGGTGATCGAGATCACATTGGTAGGGATGTAGGCGGAAACGTCGTTCGCCTGCGTTTCGATGATCGGCAAGGCCGTCATGGAGCCAAGGCCATTGTCTTCGTTCAGTTTCGCGGCGCGCTCCAACAGGCGCGAGTGCAGATAGAAGACGTCGCCCGGATAGGCTTCGCGGCCCGGCGGACGCCGCAGCAACAGCGACATCTGACGATAGGCGACGGCCTGCTTGGAGAGATCATCATAAATGATCAGCGAGTGCATGCCGTTGTCGCGGAAATATTCGCCCATGGCGCAGCCGGCGAACGGCGCCAGGAATTGGAGCGGCGCCGGCTCTGAAGCAGTCGCTGCGACGACGATCGAATAATCAAGCGCGCCATTATCTTCCAGCGTCTTCACGATCTGCGCCACCGTTGAGCGTTTCTGACCGATAGCAACGTAAACGCAGTAAAGCTTCTTGGATTCGTCGTCGCCTTGATTAGCGTCTTTCTGGTTCAAGATAGCGTCGATGCAGATGGCGGTTTTGCCGGTCTGGCGGTCGCCGATGACAAGCTCGCGCTGGCCGCGGCCGACGGGGATCATGGAGTCGATCGCCTTGATGCCGGTCTGCACCGGTTCGTGCACGGATTTACGCGGCAGAATGCCCGGCGCTTTCACGTCAACGAGACGGCGCTCGGCGGCTTCGATCGGGCCCTTGCCGTCAATCGGATTTCCGAGAGGGTCGACCACGCGGCCAAGAAGGCCTTTGCCGACGGGCACGTCCACAATCGCCTTGGTGCGCTTGACGGTGTCGCCTTCTTTGATCTCGCGGTCTTCGCCGAAGATCACGACGCCCACATTGTCGCTTTCAAGGTTCAGCGCCATGCCCTTAACGCCGTTGGCGAATTCCACCATCTCGCCGGCCTGAACATTATCGAGGCCATAAATCCGGGCGATACCGTCGCCGACGGAGAGCACCTGACCGATCTCGGAGACTTCGGCGTCTTTGCCGAAATCCTTGATCTGCTGTTTCAGGATGGAGGAAATTTCTGACGCCTGGAGTTCCATTGATTAGGCCTCTTTCATCGCGAGTTTTAGTTTGTTGAGTTTGGTGCGGAGCGATGAGTCGACCATGGTCGAGCCCACCTTGACGATCAGTCCGCCGAGCAGATCCGGATCGACGCTTGTTTGAAGATTGACAGCCTTGCCCACGAGGCCCTCGATTTCGCCGCGCAGGCGACGCATTTGTTCGTCGTTCAGCGGCGCGGCTGATGTTGCTTCGGCCCGCACTTCGCCGCGATGGTGCGCAGCGAGCTTGCCGAACCCGTCAATCATCGCATCGAGCGCGAAGAGTCGCCCCTTTTTGGCGACGAGGCCGATAAAATTTCGGGACAACTCGCTGACGCCTGCTTTTGCGACAATCGCCGCCATGGCCGATTCTTTTTCTTCCAGGCCGTAGACCGGGCTTTTCAGAAAGTCGCGGAAGTCCGCGGAGGCGCCCATAAGATCAGAGAGCGTTTTCAAATCCGCCTCAACGGCGTCAACAGCGCCGGCCTCAGACGCCAGGTCGAACAGCGCTTCGGCGTAGCGGCCGGCCGCGCCGGAAAGCGTAGGCGCTTCAGCGGCGCCGGTCATTGCGGATGCAGTATCGGACATGATGTGGGCGACGAGATCCCATAGCAGACGGCGCCGTCACGCTAAGACGCCTTAAGTTTTTGAAATACCGACTATTTTCGGAAGCGAGTTACGAATCATAGATCGCTGCCGCACGTGAATTTCGCGCGGGATAACACGGGCCCCGCCGCGACGCAATAACGCGATGTGCGGCGGAATGGCGTTTATTCATACCGCGTGAAAAACGCCTCAAAAGCCGACGCCGATCCGAACACCAAGCTGGTCGAGGCCGTTGTTAGGCCGGCATAAGGTTCCGTTCGAAATATGGCTCCAGTGCGCCGCCGCGCTAATGCTGTCGGTCAGGCGTACGCCCGCGCTGAGGCCCACCTTGATGAGAACCCGGCAGCCGAAAAAGATCGTGTCGCCGCGCGCCGCAAGGAAAGGATCGCCGCCGTCGTTGAGCGTCCCGTCATGGACTGCGCCGCCGACGGCGCCGGAGACAAAATATTTGGAAAAATCGTAGCGCCATTCGAGGGCCGCATAGGCGTGGTTCGTGCCGTCTGAGTCCGTCGCAACCGTGCCGCCGATCACTGGGCGCGGCGCACCGATGATGCGCAGGAAATCTGGCGAGCGAAACGCCGTCTCAAGATTAATCCCCACACCCTGTTCGTTATCAGGCGAGTATCCGCAACAGCTTTGCGCGAGGACGCCGACGCGGACTTCGTCAATGACGCTTTCCGCATGAGCGCCAGTCCAGCCTGCGACGGCGAACAATACTCCCAACAAAAACACTACGCGGCGCATCGAAGCCCCCTGCCGATTCATCCCCGAGGTCTCCGATCATGCCTGCGCGCTACAAAAAAGAATAGGGGTCGATATCGACCGTTCGCCGCACGCCGCCGCGCATTTTCACGCGGCCGAGCCAAGCGTCCATATATTTCTGGATGTGCACGTCCCGGCGCGCCTTCACCAGAAACCGCATCCGCATCTGGCCGCGCAAGCGATAGAACGGCGCCGGGGCCGGGCCCCAGACCTCAACACCGTCACCCTTCGGGATTGCGGCGCGATGCGCTTCCGCCATCGCTTGCAGCGCTTTTTCATCCGGGCCGCGTAAAACAACCGCCGCGAGCCGCCCATAGGGCGGAAAGCCAAGCGCCATACGCCCTTGCGCTTCGGCCGCCAAAAAATCATCGCGTTCGCCGCCGGCGAGCGCCTTTAACACCGGCGCGTCCGGTTGAAACGTCTGCAGGAGGGCCCGACCGGCCTTCTCACCCCGTCCTGCGCGCCCGGCCACCTGGCTCAACAATTGATAGGTGCGCTCCGCCGCGCGCAGATCGCCGCCGGCGAGCCCCATATCAGCGTCCACAACGCCCACTAGCGTCAGGTTTGGAAAATGGTGCCCTTTGGCGATGACCTGGGTCGCCACAAGAATGTCGATCTTGCCGTCTCGCATGTCGCTCAACACGGCGCGCAGCTTTTGCGGCGTCTGCGCCGTATCAGAGGAGAGAACGGCGAGGCGTGCATCCGGCCAGGTGCGCGCCGCTTCCTCAGCCACCCGCTCCACGCCTGGCCCGCAGGCCGCCAGTGCTCCGACGGAAATGCATTTGGGGCAAGCGTCGGGCTTCGGCATGGAAAAGCCCGTGTGGTGGCAAACAAGCTTGTTCTCAAAGCGATGCTCGACAAGCCAGGTGTCGGAGTGGGGCGCCTTCATCCGGTGCCCGCACTTGCGGCAGATCGTGAGCGGCGCATAACCGCGGCGATTGAGAAAGAGAACAGTTTGTTCTTTCCTGGCCAGCGATTCATTCACTGTACGGATCAACACCGGCGACAACCAACTGTCGCGCTCCGCCGGATCGCGCCGCATATCCACAAGAGAAACATCCGGCAAGCGCGCGCCGCCAAAACGCGCCGTCAGCCTCTCAAGGTGATAACGGCCCTGATCGACGTTGACGACAGTTTCCAGCGACGGCGTCGCCGAAGCCAGGATTACCGGAAAGGCGCCGATCTTCCCCCGCGCCACCGCCATATCGCGGCCATGATAGATAACGCCGTCTTCCTGTTTGTAAGCGTTTTCATGCTCTTCATCGACAATGGTGAGTTGTAGATTTTTATACGGAAGAAAGAGCGCCGACCGCGCGCCCACGACGATGCGGGCGTTCCCGTCCAGGACGCGCCGCCAAACGCGGCGGCGTTCGCCCGGCGACAGCTCTGAATGCCACGGCGCCGGGGCCGCATTGAAACGCTCTTCCACACGCGTCAAAAAGGGCATCGTCAAGGCGATCTCCGGCAGCATAATGAGGATTTGCGCTGTCGGATCACGACGCAGCGCCGCGGCCGCGATTTCCAGATAGACCTCGGTTTTGCCAGAGCCCGTCACACCGTCGAGCAGCATCGGCGCAGGCGCGTCCTCATCGAGCAGGGCAGCGCCGGCGGCCGCAGCGGCGGACTGTTCGGAGGACAAAGCGATCGCTGCGCCTTCTGTGTCAGGCTCCAGAAATGGCGGGTCAGGATCAATGTGTTCTGCAGCTAAGGCGCCTACTTTAATCAGCCCCCGGATGACGCCGTCGCTAACGCCGGCCTTCTCGCTGAGCGCCCGCACGCTCATGCAATCGCCGCCGAGGGCCTTGAGCGCTTTTTCGCGCTGCGGCGTTATTTTTACCAGCGGCGTCTCCGAGCGGCGATAGGCGGTGATCGGTTTTTTCGGGGCCAGCCCGTCGCCTGACCGCATCAACAGCCGCAACACCGCGCCGAGGGGAAACATCGTGTAGCCGCTGACCCAATCGATAAACGCCATCGATTGGGCCGAGAGCGGCGGCGCTTGAACAATTTCGCCGATCTTCTTCAGTTTGGCGGGATCGATGTCGTCGCCGGATTGATCGTCCCCGGCGCGCCAGACAACGCCGTAGATTTCGCGCGGGCCGAACGACGCGCGCACCCAGGCCCCGGGAACGAGCCGCTGGCCGGGAGGCGCGAGATAATCATAGGCTTTCGAAAGTGGGAGCGGAAACAAGACTTTGACGATGTCACCGCGCTCCTCCGCCTGTGATAGCGAAGTTGGGGAAGAATGAATCGCCCCTTCAACGCTATTCGTGGTCATCGAACGCTTGATCCGAACGTCAGTTTCGGCTGAATTGTCACGATTGTTTGAGATAGGGTCAGTCTGGACGCCATGCGTTTTCTTTCAACAATTTTTTTCGCCGCTTTTGCTTTCGTCAGCATTGTGGGCGGTGACGCGGAGGCGAAATACAGCCTTTGCAACAAGACGAGTTATACGCTCTCCGCAGCGATTGGCTATGTGGACTCCGAACGGCTCGCCACGCGCGGCTGGTGGCGTTTGCGCCCCGGCCAATGCAAAGTGGTTTTGACCGAGCAGACAAATCCGGGCCGCTATTTCGTCTACGCTGAGGGCATTCCAGGCCACAAAGGACCTTTGCGCACCTGGTCCGGCGAAACGCCGCTTTGCGTTGAGAATAGCGGGTTCTTCAATCTTAGAAATCAGGAAGTGTGCCGGGACAATCCGTCGGCGCAGCGCAGTTTCTTCGACGTGGAAGTGACCCCGGCGGCGGGCGGCAACTGGCAGACTGACTTCGCCGAAGCCTCGAACTTCACTGTCTACAGCGCGGAAGTCGCCGGCGTGCAGCGCCTGCTGCGTGATATTGGCAGCAATATTAAGCGCATTGACGGCTCGCTTGGCCGCGAGACGCGCGCTGTTTTGACAAGCTACCGGAAGAGAAAAGGCCTTGGCGACGGCGCCGCCATTGACGATCAGCTGATCGACGCGCTGATCGAAGAAGCGAATGCGCGCGACTCCAAATTAGGCTTCTTTTTCTGCAACAAAACGGACGCGCCCGTCTGGAGCGCGGTTGCAACGCCGAAAGGCGAGGACGCCTATCAATCAAAGGGCTGGTGGCGCCTTGAAGCCGGCGACTGCAGCAAGATCATAAAGGGCGAATTAGAACACGATCATTACTACGTATACGGCCTGATCGAAGACACGCGCGGAACCGAGCGACGCCTCGCGGGCGGCGACAAGAAGCTCTGCGTCAATCCGGTGAAATTCGACGTCGCCAATGATGCGCCCTGCGTGGACAAAGATCTCGAGGAGGCCGTTTTCAAACGCCTCGAAGTGGGCGGGTCGCCATCGGCAACGTTTGACTTCGAGCCGGCGATGTTTGTCGCGCCGCCGACGCAATAAGCCGGCCACGCTCCTGATGAATTCTCGCCCCGATTTCAGCCATGTGTCCACATGGGTTTTCGACCTGGACAACACGCTCTACCCGGCGCATTGCAATTTGTTCAAACAGATCGATGCGCGCATGGCCTCCTTCATCGAGACGCTCTTAGGCTTGCCAAAGACGCAAGCGCGCCGCCTGCAAAAAGACTATTATGTGCGCTACGGGACAACGATGAGCGGGCTCATGCGTGAGCACGGCGTCAAGCCTCACGATTTCATGGATTATGTCCACGACATCGACTTGTCGGCGATTGATGAAGACGCCGTCCTTTCACAGACCATCAGCACATTGCCCGGCGAGAAATACATTTTCACGAACGGGTCGGTGAAACACGCTGAGAATGTAACGCGCAAACTAGGGATCGATGGGCTCTTTGACGGCGTCTTCGACATCGCCGCAGCGGATTACACGCCGAAACCGCACCGCGTCACATATGACCGCTTCCTCGACAAGCATGGGCTCGAGCCGTCTTGCGCGGCGATGTTTGAGGATATTGCGCAAAATCTTGAGGCGGCGCATGCGCTCGGCATGACCACGGTGCTCGTGGCGTCGGATGCGGCGTGGCTTGACGATGAGCCGGCGGAAAAACGGCCCGCTGCCGCAAGCGATCAACATGACCATGTTCATCATGTGACGCCGGACCTGCGCGGCTTTCTCGGATCAATCGAGACGAACGCGGCGCTTGCGGCGAGCGCTTAAGACATATCGGAGACAAACGCATGAGCGACCATACCGGTCTGGAAGAGATCATTAACGCCGCATGGGAAACGCGCGACACGATCAGCGCGGACACCCATGGCGATGTCAGGGACGCCGTCGAAAAAGCGTTAGCAGCGCTCGACGACGGTTCTGTGCGCGTGGCGGAGAAATCCGGCAATAATGACTGGACGGTCAATCAGTGGCTGAAAAAAGCAGTTCTTCTGTCCTTTCGGCTCAATGACAATCGCCTGATGGGCGCGGCGCCGGGTCCCTGGTTCGATAAGGTCGACACCAAATTCTCTCAGTGGTCGGAAGAAGATTTCCGGCAAGCGGGATTTCGCGCTGTTCCGCCGGCGACAGTGCGCAGCGGCGCCCATGTAGCGCCGTCGGCGGTGCTGATGCCGAGCTACGTCAATATAGGCGCTTATGTGGGCGAAGGCACGATGATCGACACATGGGCGACGGTCGGCTCATGCGCGCAAATCGGCGCCCACTGCCATATCTCCGGCGGGGTCGGCATTGGCGGCGTCTTGGAGCCATTGCAGGCGAACCCTGTGATCATCGAGGACAATTGCTTTATCGGCGCCCGGTCGGAAGTCGCCGAAGGCGTGATCGTGCGCGAGGGCGCGGTCCTTTCCATGGGCGTTTTCCTCGGCGCGTCCACAAAGATCATCGACCGCGCCACAGGCGACGTGCGCTATGGCGAAGTCCCGCCCTATGCAGTTGTAGTTCCGGGAAGCCTGCCTTCAGAGAAAGGCGGTCCCAATCTTTATTGCGCTGTGATCGTGAAACAGGTCGATGAACGCACGCGATCGAAAACGTCCGTCAACGAACTCCTGCGCGACTGACGCTTACGCGCACCGGGCGCGCTGCAAAGACATGCGCCACGCCGCAAAGCTTGCGAACATAAGCGTGGTCAGCGCGACGAATTCTTCCAAAACGATTCCGAACGACCAAAGTCCACCCGAGGCCGCGGTTGAGAAATAAGAAGAGGCGGAAAGCGCCGCCGCCGAAAAGGCGTTCGCCGCGAATGCGGCCCCAAGAAAGAAAACCAATCTTTCAAATCGCGAAAAGATGAGCGCATAGGCCGCGCCGTAACAGGCGATCGCGCTCAGATAAAAAGCCAGAAGTTGCCAGACCTGCGCGGCGCTGTTCAAAGCGCTCAGGTCGCCGCCAAACCATTGGGGAAGTGACGCAACGCCGCTCGGAGCGAGTTTGAACGTCGCGAACCCCAGTTTGATCGATCCCCAGAAAAATGCGTAAGCGGCGGCCCCGAGACGCAAAATTGCAACACTGTTCATCGCTTTCATCCTCTCGAACATAACTGCGCCGATCCCGCCAACGGCGAAGCGCAAGGCTTCGGAAAATCGATCAATATACTGAATTTCACAAATGAGCGCCGCCGCCCATTCGCGCCGGTGGCTCGGCGCAAGACGCGCGATCGCCCATTGCAAAGCGTCGATCACCAGATGTTTTCCACGCCTGCTCATGCCCGCACTGTGTCCGCTGGCGCTATTTCTGATGCGGGCTCTGATTCCTGTAGAGAGGACGCAGCGAGCACCCTCCCCTCAGCAGTAAGCCTGTAAACATGACGGGGCGGCCGGCCCGGCGCAGCGGGCTCGCGCCATTCGGCTTCCAAGAGGCCCTGGTCTGTGAGGCGCATGAGCATCGGGTAGAGCGTGCCCGATTTAACGCCCGTTTCCCTGGAGATGTCATAGCCATAGCGCCAGAGGTCCGGCGCTGCGCTGAGCACCTCCAGAACGCACCGGGTCTGTTTTGAGATATTCTTTCGTCGAGGCATTCATAAACTTTACATATATCGATTTAAAAAAACAAGCCGTTCTTGCGCCGAAAACCTGCCTGCCCGGAAGATAAAAATACAAATTTTAACAGTCGCTTATAGGTATGAGTGAGCGCTCACTTGACAATTCTGAGCTTCATCACTAACTTAAGTGAGCGCTCACTTACGTTCGTCGCCTGCCAGAAGGCGATGGCGGCGGGCGAAAGGGATTACGGACAAGACGCCCCAGAGAAGTACATCGAAACACGAGACCAATCCGACGTCATGATTGAGACCACACAAATTGAAACGCGCGGCGTCACAGCCGCGCCCGGCACCACCAAAGCGCGGATCGAGCGGGCGGCCCTCGGCCTTTTTGTGGAGAAGGGCGTCGCGGGCGCCACCACGCGCGAGATCGCCGGCGCCGCCGGCGTATCGGAAGGCGCGCTCTACCGCTATTTCAAGAGCAAGGAAGAGATCGCCCAGCATCTCTTCGCCGCGATCCATGAAAAACTCGCGGGCCTCGTGCGCGACGCCGGAACCAGCGCTGCGGGGGTCGAAGCGCAGGCCGAAGCGGTGATTGACGCCTATTGCGGCGCCGCCGACGAGGACTGGACGCTCTTCACGTTTCACCTGCTCTCGATCGATCATTTTCTACCGACGCCGCCCGGCCGCGACGATCCTGTGTCGGCGACGGAAGACATTATCGCCGCCGCCATCAAGCGCGACGAATTGCCGGCTAGCGACGCACACATTCTCGCCGCGATGGCGCTCGGCGTTGTCCTCCAGCCGGCGTTGCACAAAGCCTATGGCCGGCTCGATGCGCCCCTTAGTGCGTATGCGGATCAATTCAAATTAGCAATCCGCGCCGTTTTGTCATCCACTGAGCCGCGCCGCTAACAGGAGCTTTCGTCATGCGTATTCTACTGTTTCGCACCGCTTATTATTTGACGTCGGTCTTTTTCGCGATCACCGCGCTCCCACTCCTCGCAGCGCCGACGCGCCAACCGCTCGCCCGTTGGATCAGGCGCTACACAAAAACCATGGTCTATTGGATGCGGACAATCGCCGGCATTAAGCTAACCGTGCGCGGCCGTGAGAACCTGCCGGAGGGACCGAGCATTATCGCTGCAAAACACCAAAGTTGGGGCGACGGCTTTTGCATTTTCAGCCAGATCGACGATCTAGCGTTTGTCACCGGTGATCATCTGGATCGGATCCCGCTAATCGGCGGTATCTTGCGCAAGCTTGGCGCGATTATTGTCGACAATTGCGGCGGCGCCGTCGCGCGCGCCCGGCTGGTGGACAAAGAATTGAAACTGGCCCGTGATGCGGGACGGCGCATTCTGATTTTCCCTGAAGGTCACCTCGCCCCTATCGGCGAAAAATATCGCTATAAACGGGGCGTTTATCATATGTATACGGCTTATGATCGGCCAACCGTGCCCGTTGCGACAAATCTTGGTGTGTTCTGGCCGCAGGCGCGCTGGGACCTGAAACCCGGCGAAGCGATCATCGAATTTCTGGAACCGATCGAGCCCGGCCTTGAAAAAGAGGCCTTCATGGCGCGGCTCGAAGAAGCGGTTGAAACACGCTCGCTCGAACTTTTGGCGGAGACCGGACACACTGTTGCGCCGTGGGACCAGCCCGCTCTGCCCGATCCGCGCGGGCGCGCCAGCACCGTGGAGGCTTAAGCAATGGACATGCAAAACCCTTCCGACGAGGACGGCGTCCAACAAATGGCTGCTGCGCCGCCGCCGCTCTTCTTTCAAAAACGGTTCTGGCCGCTTTGGTCCGCTTTTTCCCTTGGCGCCTTCGCCGACAACATGCTGCGTCAGGCGCTCATCATCGGCATCTCTTTTGGCGTGATCGCCATCAACATATTTTCTAATTCCGACGATGCGATCCCGGTGATCGGCTCGCTTTTCGCCGTCTCCATGCTCTTGTTCTCGCCGCTCGCCGGTCAGTTTGCGGATAAATACGACACGGCGATGATGGCCCGCCGCACCAAACTCATCGAAATGCTCATAATGGCTGTCGCGGCGGTCGGTTTCTTTATCGGAAACGGCCCTTTGTTAATCGGCTGCCTATTCGCCATGGGCGTTCAGTCCGCATTTTTCTCACCAGTGCGCACCGGCGCGATGCCAAAATATTTCGCGCCTGATGAATTGATCAGGGCGAACGCTCTTTTTAATGCGGGCCTCTTCGTCGCGATCATTCTGGGTCTTCTGTTCGGCGGATTGTTCATTGAGCAACCGTCAGGCGGCGAAAAAGTATCCGGCTTCCTGATTGGCGCATCGGTCCTCGGCTATCTTGCCGTGCGTAGTGCGCCGAAAGCGGCCGCCACGGCGCCAGAACTAAAAATCGACTGGAACATATTTGCGCAGGGCGTGCGTATCTTTGGCTTTGCGCTGAAAGCCCCGGGGGTCAGCCGCCCGATGATCGGCTTTAGCCTTTTCTATTTCATGTCGACCTTTGTAACGGTGCTGTTGCCGCTTTATGTGCGGGACGCGCTGGGCGGGACCGGCGCTGTCGCGACCGCCATTATGGGTCTATTCGCCATCGGCGCGGGGCTCGGCGCGATCGGCGCATCGCTCCTTTCTAAAGGCAAAAGCGGGCTTGGCTTTGCAGCAGTCGGGATCTCTTCAGCCGGATTGATTACGCTTGCGATCTACGCCCTGACGGGACCGGTGGCCCTTGCCGGCGCCTCAACAGTCGGTGCGCTTTTCGCCAGCCCCGCCGGCGTTGCAATCGGCCTGTGCTTTGTCGCCACATCCGCTTCCATGGGCCTTTACATCGTTCCGTTGCAGGCGGCCGTCCAACGGCGCGCGCCGGCGGAAAAACGCGCACGCATTCTCGCTGCGAACAATATGCTCGTGGCGGCGATGGCCTTCCTCGGATCAAACGCCGTGCTCGCCGTTACGCGCACCAGCCTGACGCCCACCAGCGCATTCCTGATCGTCGCCGCTATGCAATTTGCGATCGCGCTTTACATGTTCCGCAGGAAACGCGCCGTAAAGGAAGGGCTCTTTGACGAGATGCTGGAGGGCGAGCGCGCTAGTCCTTAAAGGCGAGCGCTTTCGCTTGCTTCACATGCTCTAGCGCACGAACGGATCCAAGGACGTCTTCCGTCACCGGATTATCAACCGCCAGGAGCGCAATCGCCCCGGCGTCATTGCGGCCCAAATTAAAAGTCGCAATGTTGACGTCGGCGGCGCCGAGCGCCCCGCCGAGGGCGCCGATAAAGCCGGGTTTGTCTTCGTTGGTTACATACAGCATATGCGACGCGAAGCTCGCTTCCATTTCGACGCCCTTAATTTCGATGATGCGCGGCGAGGCCCCGAAGAGCGTGCCGGCGACCGCACGGTCATCACGTTCGGTGACAATGCGCAGGCGGATAATGCTGTCAAAAATCTCCGCATCATCACGGTACGTCTCGGCGATCGCAACACCGCGCTCCTTGGCGATAATCGGCGCGTTGACGATATTCACTTCGCCCAACATCGGCTTTAGAACGCTGGCGACAGCGGCGGCGGTGAGCGGTCGCGTGTTGAGTTTGGCGACATCGCCGGAATAAATGATCTCAATCGCCTTGACGCTCGTCTCTGTCAGCTGCCCGGCGAAGGCGCCAAGATGTTCAGCGAGGCTGATAAAGGGTTTCAGCTTCGGCGCTTCCTCAGCGGTGATCGACGGCATGTTGAGCGCATTGGTGACGGCGCCTTTGATGAGATAGTCCGCCATCTGTTCGGCGACTTGTATCGCCACATTTTCCTGCGCTTCACGGGTCGACGCCCCAAGGTGCGGCGTCACCACAACGCGGTCATGGCCGAACAGCGGATGGTCGGTCGCCGGCTCAGAAGCAAAGACGTCAAGCGCCGCCGCCGCCACATGGCCGCTTTCCAGCGCCTCTTTGAGAGCCTCCTCATCGAGAAGGCCGCCGCGCGCGCAATTGACGATCTGTACGCCTTCGCGGGTCTTCGCGATATTTTCCTCGCTGAGAATATTCCGGGTCTGGTCGGTCAGCGGCGTGTGGAGGGAAATAATATTGGCGCGCGCCAGCAGCGAATCGAGATCGACCTTTTCGACGCCGATCTCTTCAGCGCGTTGATCAGTCAAAAACGGGTCGTATGCGATCACATGCATTTTCAAACCCATGGCGCGGTCAGCGACAATGGAGCCGATATTGCCGCATCCGATGAGGCCCAACGTTTTGCCGAACAGCTCGGTGCCCATGAATTTTGATTTTTCCCATTTTCCCGCATGAGTCGATTCATTGGCCTGCGGAATTTTTCGCGCCAGGGAAAACATCATTGCGATCGCGTGTTCAGCTGTGGTGATCGCATTGCCGAACGGCGTGTTCATGACGACGACGCCGGCCGCCGTGGCCGCATCAATGTTGATATTGTCAACGCCGATCCCGGCGCGTCCGATGACTTTCAGATTGCGCCCCTTCGCGATCACAGCGGGCGTCGCCTTTGTCGCCGACCGCACGGCGAGCCCGTCATAGTCGGCGATCATGTCGAGGAGCTTGTCAGGCTCCTTACCGAGACCTGGTTGATAATCGACATCGACGCCGCGTTCTTTAAAGATGTTGACGGCGGTTTCGCTCAAGGCGTCAGAAATCAGGACTTTAGGCATGGGAAATGCTCCAGAAAAAACAGGGAATGAGAGAAAGAAAAAACGGGTTTAGAGCGCGGCTGATTTGGCCGTCTCAAACGCCCAGTCGAGCCACGGGCAAAGCGCTTCGATGTCCGATCGCTCAACAGTGGAACCGCACCAGATGCGAAGGCCGGGCGGCGCGTCGCGATAGCCGCCAATATCGTAGGCGGCCTCTTCTTCGCCGAGCAGCGCTTCCATTTTTTTCACGAAGGCCCGCTGCGCCGCCTCGTCGAGACCGGAAAATATCGGATCGGTAATCTTCAGGCAGACTGATGTGTTCGACCGGGTCGCCTCATCTTCCGCAAGGAAATCGATCCAGTCCGTTGCGCGCACCCATTGGGCGAGCGCCCCGGCGTTCGCGTCGGCGCGCGCGCACAAGCCGGACAAGCCGCCGACTGATGCGCCCCAGTCCAGCGTGTCGATGTAGTCCTCAACACACAACATGGACGGCGTGTTGATCGTCGCGCCTGAAAAGATCCCATCGATCAGTTTTCCGCCTTTTGTCAGACGGAAAATTTTCGGGAGCGGCCAGGACGGCGTGTAGGTCTCCAAGCGTTCCACTGCGCGCGGCCCAAGGATCAGGACGCCATGCGCCGCCTCGCCGCCCATGACTTTCTGCCAGGAAAAGGTCACCACATCGAGCTTCGCCCAATCGAGGCGCTGCGCGAACGCCGCCGAGGTGGCGTCGCAAATGACAACGCCCTCGCGCTCCGCAGCGATCCAGTCGGCGTCAGGCACGCGAACGCCCGACGTGGTTCCATTCCATGTGAAGACAACATCATGACCCGGATCAACATCGCCGAGCGCAGGTAAAGCGCCGTAGGGCGCTGTCATCACCCGCGCGTCGAGTTCCAACTGCTTGACCGCATCGGTCACCCAGCCCTGGCCAAAACTTTCCCATGCGAGCATGTCCACGGGGCGCGCGCCCAGCATCGACCACATCGCCATTTCTACAGCGCCCGTATCAGAGGCCGGCACTATGCCGATGCGATAATTTTCAGGGACTCCGAGAACTTCGCGCGTCTTATCGATCGCCTCTTGGAGACGCGCTTTGCCGATCTTCGAGCGGTGAGATCGTCCGAGCGTCGCCGCGTTCAGGTTCTGGGGGGTCCATCCGGGTCGCTTCACGCAAGGTCCAGATGAAAAAGAAGGCCGCGCTGGACGCGCCGCCGGTTTCAGATCTGTCATGTCTATCTCCTATCCTCACAGATAGGTCGCGCTTCGTTGGGGAAGCGTGGCCCGCCCCGCTTATCCGGCAGCCGGCGCGCGAAGTCAAAGACTTTATTGCAGCGCAATATGCTAAGACGCGCCAAATATTCTAATCAACGCGCGAGAGAACATCGCTTGACCGCCGGCATGGCGCCGCATAGCTCTCGGCTTCGCAATCGAAGGCAGCGCAAATGGCGTCTCATTCCGCGACTAACAAGCCTGAAGGATCAGCGACCGCCTTTGACTGGGCGCTGTTCCTTATCCTTGTGATTGTCGGCGGTTCTTCCTTCGCGATGATCCGCGGCGCGCTCGATTCGGTGCCGCCGGCGGTCGTCACCGTCGCGAGGCTATGGGTCGGCGCGATTTTTCTTTACGCCATTATGAAGCAAGCTGGCCGCAAGTTTCCGCCGCTATTCATCTCAAAAGGCGGCCGCGCGACCTTGCAGGAAGAATGGCGATGGATGCTCGCGGTCAGTGTCATCGGCTATATCTTTCCTTTTTTTGTTTTTCCGTGGGCGCAGCAATTTGTGGAAAGCGGCCTCGCGGGCGTTTACATGGCCTTCATGCCGATCTGGACGGTGGTGCTCGCCTATTTTTTCGCTGGTGAAACACTAGGACCAAGAAAGATTATCGGCATCGGGTTAGGGTTCGTGGGCGTCATGATTCTCCTCGGCCCTGAGGTAATCGGTGGGATCGGGCGAAGCGGCGTCCTTGCGCAATTCATGATCTTGCTCGCAACCGTCTGTTACGCTGCGGCCGCCGTCATTGCGCGACGCGCGCCGCCGATCCGCCCGCGCGTCTTCGCCGCCGGAACGCTATTGTGCGCGGCGGTCCTGTCAACGCCGGCGATCTTTCTCACCGATCTGAAAGCTGACCAATGGACGCCAGGAGGCGTCGCTAATGTGATCTTACTCGGCCTTGGCCCCACCGGGCTCGCCGGCATCTTGTTAATTATCCTGATCCAACGGGTCGGCGCAGGTTTCATGGGCCTCGCCAACTATGTGACCCCGGTCTGGGCCGTCATTATGGGCGCCGTCCTCTTTCAGGAGCGCCTGGAGGCGACCGTGTTCCTGGCGCTCGCTGTCATCCTCGCCGGCGTCGCCATAAGCCAACGGCGCGCGCGAAAGGACGCGACGCTTGCGCCCGACGCGGCGGCTCAAACGAAAATCTGACCCTTTTGAACCAGCACGGCGGCACCCCCGATGGAGACGGCCTCAACGGCGCCGTTCTTTATCGTGACTGTCGCATGGATGCGGCTTGGGCGTCCCATCTCGAACCCCTGCTCGATCACCCATTCATGCGCGCCGTCTTCCAGGGATTGGCTTAACGCAATCTGCCCGGGGAACGCGGCCGCCGCCGACCCGGTCGCCGGGTCTTCGGGAATGCCTGCATCGGGGGCGAACATGCGCGCATGATAGGCGGCGTCCGCCGCTTCCCCGCCCTCCGCATAAAGATAAACGCCAACCGTATTGGCGAGCCTCAGCGCATCAAACGCCGCGTTGTCGATATGGGCCCTACGCACGTCCGGCAGCGACGCACGCGCATAAACATAATCGGCGCCAGCGCCGATCAATCGCGGCTGGTGCGCGGTGCGATCAATCGATCCGGCCGGTAAGCTGAGCGCGGCCTCCAGCGCCTCCGCCGTCGGCGCACCGTCGCGGGCTCGCGGCAGGTTTGGGTTTTCGAACGCTGCGAAGGGCGCATCGCCATCCATCTTGAGCGTCACCGGAAACAACCCTGCGGTTAGTTCAAGCGTCAGACGGTCAGTGATATTACGCGCACGCGCCAACGCGATAGACGTTCCCACTGTCGGGTGCCCGGCGAACGGCATTTCATAGCCCAGCGTAAAAATCCTGACGCGCGCCGTATTATTGGCGTCCTCAGGCGGCAAAATGAATGTTGTCTCCGAAAGATTGAATTCGCGTGTGATCGTTTGCATCTCTTCAGATGTCAGGCCTTCGGCGTCAAAGACCACCGCCAACTGGTTCCCGGCGAACTTCTCGTCCGTAAACACATCATATGTCTCAAATGGATAAGCGCGCATCGGTTTCTCCCGGTCTCAGGCGGTTTACAACTATGATATCACGCCGAAAAGGCGCGCTGGCAAACCAGTTTTTCAGGACGCTTTATCAGGATCATTCGTCCAGTCGGGACCATGCGGCGTGTGATTAAGGGGCCCGGCGCCAGCGCCAAGGCCGGGCGCCGCCTCAATCGCGCTGCGCACATAGGCGATCGAGCGCCCGACGGCTTCTTTCCGGTCAAACCCAAGCGAGAGGTGGGCCGCGACCGCTGACGCAAGCGTACATCCGGTTCCGTGGGTCGATGACGTTGCAAGCCGCGGGTTTTCAAATCTCGTGACGCTGGTTTTCTCCACCAACACGTCCGTGACAGCGCCGCCGTCAAGATGGCCGCCTTTGACAAGCGCGGCCGCGGCTCCGGCGGCGCAAAGCGCCTCGCCTGCGGCGACGAGATCGTCAGGGCCGTCGATTGTCAGGCCCGTCAACGCGGCCGCTTCGTCGGCGTTCGGCGTCACCAAAGCGGCGAACGGAATTAGATGCGCCTTCATGGCGTCGACCATACCGGTCCCGGCGAGCGCGTCGCCGCTGGTGGCCACAAGGACGGGATCCAGCACGAGCGGGACGCCGGGCGCTTCTCGTTTCAACGTTTTGGCGATCGCCTCCGCTGCGGCCACGTCGCCGATCATTCCGATCTTAATGACGTCAGCGCCGATATCGCTCAAGACAGCAACAATCTGGTCACGGATGAACGCTGCATCCAATTGGCGGACATCAAAAACGCCCTTGGTGTTCTGGACAGTCAGGGCCGTGACCGCGGCGGCGGCGAATCCCCCGAGCGTGGTAATCGTCTTGATGTCTGCCTGGATCCCCGCCCCGCCCGAAGGGTCCGACCCGGCGATGACAAGAACTCGGCCCGTCATCGCCGCAAACCCATCTTAAAGACGCCCGAATTTGAAATTACCTCACGCGCGTGGCTCAGGGGCGCCGTCAACGCCAGGGAGAGACGCATGGCTTTTAACAAATTGATCTGGATCGGACTGTTCTGTTGCATCGGCGCGCTGATAATAAACCTGTTTCCGAAACTCACCTCCGATCTCGGCATGAACCCAGCGGGTGCATGGATGATCTTCACATTCGGATTGTTCCTGATCATGGCGTCTCTCGCCGTCACGCTTAAGGGTCGCGGGCCGGGCGAGCAATAGCGCGGTCAGGCTTTGACGGCTGCAATCACATCGCAAATCTCACGCACGACGCGCTGCACGAGATCGTTATTCTCGCCCTCGCCCATAACGCGGATTACGGGCTCGGTTCCTGACTTGCGGATCACAAGACGGCCCTTTGCGCCAAGCGCGTCCTCCCCCGCTTTTATGGCGGCGGCGACTTTCGCGTCGCCAAGCGGGTCGCCGCCCGCGTAGCGAATGTTTTCCAGAAGTTGCGGGAACGGAGCAAAGCTGTTGCACGCCTCGCTCACCTTGACGCCTTCTTCCGCCACAACCGCCAGGACTTGGAGCGCCGTCACGAGGCCGTCGCCCGTCGTGGCATGGTCGCTCAAGATGACATGCCCTGACGGCTCGCCGCCCACATTGACGCCGCGGCTGCGCATTTCTTCGACCACGTACCGGTCGCCGACTTTTGTGCGAACGAGGTCAAGCTTCTGGCTTTCGAGATATTTCTCAAATCCAAGGTTTGACATGACCGTGGAGACGACGGCGTCGCCTTTAAGCTTACCCTTGCGCGACCAGGACCGCGCAATCAACGCCAGGATCTGGTCGCCGTCGATGATCTCGCCTTTTTCATCGGAGATGATGACGCGGTCCGCGTCGCCGTCGAGCGCGATCCCAATATCGGCGCGATATTCGAGAACCGCATCCCGCATTTTTTTCGTCGATGTGGAGCCGCATTCGTCGTTGATGTTGAACCCGTTCGGCTCAACGCCGATCGTTTTCGTATCGGCGCCGAGCTCCCACAGGACCGTTGGCGCGACCTTGTAGGCGGCGCCGTTGGCGCAATCGATAACCACGCGCAATTCGTCGAGCGAAAGACTTTTCGGAAACGTGTTCTTGGCGAATTCAATATAGCGTGCGCCTGCGTCATCGATGCGCGTGACGCGCCCGAGATCGCGCGGCGCTGCGAGATTCTTCTCAAGGCTCTCATCCATGAACCGTTCGATTTGCAGTTCGGTTTCATCGGAGAGCTTGTACCCGTCAGGGCCGAAAAATTTGACCCCATTATCATGATACGGATTATGAGAGGCTGAAATCATGACGCCGAGATCAGCGCGCAATGAGCGCGTTAACATCGCCATGGCGGGCGTCGGCAATGGGCCGAGCAGGAAGACATCCATACCGGAGGCGGCGAATCCCGCTGTTAACGCTGGTTCAATCATGTAGCCGGAAAGGCGCGTATCTTTGCCGATCACCACCCGGTGACGGTGGGCGCCGTTTTTGAACGCGCGGCCTGCGGCGACGCCAAGGCGCATGATCGCGTCCGGCGCCATGGGGCCGGCGTTCGCGAGGCCGCGGACGCCGTCAGTGCCGAATATCTTGCGTTCGCCAGAAATATGGTCATCTCCGCGCATTGTGCGCCTCCCTTGCTCCCCTCAGCATGCACATAGCAGACCGCTTGCGTAAATTGCCTTAACGGCTGCGGCGGGCCGTTTCAATGGCTTCAAAAACGGCCACAGCCTGGCGGGTGGCCGCCACATCATGGACCCTTAAGACGGCGGCGCCGCGTGCAGCCAGAATCGCGGCCAGCGAGCCGCCGAGACGCTGGTCAGGCGCCGGATTTGCGCCGTTTTCCTCGCGATCAATCGCGGCGATAAAACTCTTGCGCGAAACGCCAAGGAGAACTGGCGCAATCTCAGTGAACGCGTCCAGGTGGGCGAGAAGGGCAAGATTGTGCGGCAGCGTTTTGCCAAAACCGATGCCCGGATCCACCATAATCTTCTTCTCCGAAACGCCCGCCGCTTGCGCTGCATTGGCGCGCTCACGCAGAAAGGCGGCGACCTCCGCCACCACATCGTCATAGTGCGGTTTGATCTGCATGGTCTTGGGATCGCCCTGGGCATGCATGAGAACAAGTTCGCATTGCAGTTCCGCGGCGACGGCCGGGCTCGTCTCATCGAATGTCAGTGCGGAAACGTCGTTCCATATAGCAGCGCCGGCGCTAACCGCAGCGCTCGCAACGTCAGGCTTGCGCGTATCGATAGAAAGCGCCGCCTCGGTTCGCTGAACCAGCGCCTCAATAACCGGCATGACGCGGTCCAGTTCCTGCGTCGGCGGGACCGGTGACGCGCCGGGACGGGTGGACTCGCCGCCGATATCGAGAATGTCGGCGCCTTCGTCGACCAGTCTCAGCGCATGATCAACGGCCTTCTTTGAAGAAAGAAATGATCCGCCATCGGAAAAACTGTCGGGCGTCACATTGACGACGCCCATGATTTGCCGCCTTGAAGCTGCTATATTTGGGTCAGGCATACGCCCTCTTTAACCCGCATCAGGCTCCTTGCGGTGACGGCTCGAACCCGCCGCCCGGCTCATCTTTCTTGGCGCCGGTATCGTCTGTAGACGGAACGGAGCTCGGCGGCGGCGTATCGTCAATGTCGGTTGGGTCTTCGCGCACAATCGCCTCGCCGCGCAGGAGTTGTTGAATCTCATCGCCCGTTAGCGTTTCATATTCGAGGAGCGCCTGCGAGAGCCGTTCCCAATCGTCGTTACGATCGGTGAGAATACGCTTGGCGGTGTCGAACCCTTCGGTGACTATGCGCTTGATTTCGTCTTCGATCATCTTGGATGTCTGACCGGAAATAGACCGCGTGCGCGCAATCGACTGGCCGAGGAAGACCTCGCCTTCATCTTCCGCATAGGCGATCGGTCCGAGCTTCTCGGAGAGGCCGTATTGCGTGACCATGGCGCGCGCGATCTTCGTCGCCTGCTCGATATCAGACGAGGCACCGGAGGTGACTTTCTCGCTGCCGAACTTCAACTCTTCCGCCACGCGTCCGCCCATAGCCATGGCGATCCGCGCTTTCATTTGCTCCAGCGTGAAGGAATACCGGTCACGCTCAGGCAGATATTGCACCATGCCAAGCGCACGCCCGCGCGGGATGATCGTCGCCTTATGCACAGGATCGGAGCCCGGCATCGTCAGACCAACAAGCGCGTGACCCGCTTCGTGATAGGCGGTGAGCGCTTTTTCCTCGTCGGTCATAACCATCGACCGGCGTTCCGCGCCCATCAGAACCTTATCCTTTGCGTCGTCAAATTCTTTCGCGGTCACAAAGCGTTTGCCGCGCCGCGCCGCCAACAGAGCCGCCTCGTTCACGAGGTTTGCGAGATCGGCGCCGGAGAAACCGGGCGTGCCGCGCGCAATCGTTCTGATATTAACGTCGGGCGCCAGCGGCACCTTTTTGGCGTGGACGTTCAGGATTTTCTCGCGGCCGACCACATCCGGATTGGGCACGACGACCTGACGGTCGAACCGTCCGGGGCGCAAGAGCGCCGGGTCCAGAACATCGGGCCGGTTGGTGGCGGCGATCAAGATGATGCCTTCATTGGCTTCAAATCCGTCCATCTCGACCAGCAACTGGTTCAGCGTCTGCTCGCGCTCATCATTGCCGCCGCCAAGGCCGGCGCCCCGCGAGCGACCCACTGCGTCAATCTCGTCGATAAAGATGATGCAGGGCGCATTCTTTTTCGCCTGATCGAACATGTCGCGCACGCGGCTTGCGCCGACGCCGACGAACATTTCCACAAAGTCGGAACCTGAAATCGTGAAGAAGGGCACATTCGCTTCGCCGGCGATAGCGCGCGCCAACAGCGTCTTACCGGTGCCGGGCGGGCCGACGAGCAGCGCGCCTTTCGGGATCTTGCCGCCGAGGCGCTGAAACTTCATTGGGTCTTTCAGATACTCGACGATTTCTTCCAACTCTTCCTTGGCTTCATCAATGCCCGCCACATCATCGAACGTCACCCGGCCCTGACGTTCGGTCAGGAGTTTCGCGCGCGACTTTCCAAAGCCCATGGCCTTGCCGCCCGCGCCTTGCATCTGGCGCATGATGAAGAAGATGAAGGCGAAGAAAATTAAGAGCGGAAGGATGTTGACCAGCAGCGACAGGAGCAGCGGCAATTCCTCTTCCGGTTTGATTTCTGTTTCGACGCCCGCCGCATTCAACCGGTCGGCCACGTCCCCGCCCTGGGCTTCAGTGATCGCCGTAATGAATTCTTTCCCGTCCGTCAGCCGGCCGGAGACCTTGGTCTTGTCGATCGTCGCCTCTTTAATGGCGCCGGCTTCAAGCTGGCTCTGGAATTCCGAATAGGAGAATTCCTCCACAGACGGGTTTTGCGATGAAAACTCAAAGAGCTGCAGGGCGATAATAAAGAAGACAAAGACAAGTCCCCAAACCAGCAGATTGCGTCCGTTCATACCAATTGTTCCTTCGGGCCTTGCGAAAGCCCTCTTGCAAGCGTTCATGCGCCGGGAGCGACGCCTATCATTGATACGCATCTAAGCACGATGAAGACTAATAAATAGGGGTTAAGAAAGCCCGGCGCCAGCGCCCATTGTCACATTTGCGAAACTGCAATCCGCCCGCCGCGCCTAAAACCGGTGAACCGCCTCAAAAAAGCGTTCGGAGGCCAAGGCGCTCATGCGGATATCAGGCGCGAAGCCGCCAGCGGCGTGGGCGATCAACGCATCGCCGTCGAAAACACCGGGACAGCTGGCGAGCGCTCGTCTAGGCCCGTCAAAGGGTGGAAACTCGGCGTCGGCGATGAGCGGCGCCACGGTTAAGGGCTCCGCCGTCCAATTGTTAACAATAAATCGGCGATCCCATAGCACCGACGCCCCGGCGGGCGCCATGAGCGGCGGCGCGGGCGCGACGCCGGCAC
>CAWUIM010000033.1:0-31635 GCA_963922595.1 uncultured Parvularculaceae bacterium | reverse complement strand
GATGTCATCTATCCGCCCGAACATGAAGAGCTGACCAGGGCCATCGCGGCGCAAGGCGCGGTGATGTCGGAGCGCCCGCCCGGCGCGCAACCGACCGCACGCGATTTTCCGCGCAGAAACCGCCTTATTTCCGGTCTGAGTTTCGGGGTCGTTGTGGTTGAAGCCGCTGAACGGTCCGGCACGCTGATCACCGCGCGCTTCGCGCTCGAACAAGGACGCGAAGTGTTCGCCGTGCCTGGCTCGCCGCTCGATCCTCGCTGTCAGGGCGCGAACCGGTTAATTCGCGACGGCGCAACGCTTGTACAAAGCGCGCGGGATATTCTTGACGTAATGGCCGCTCAACAACGCGGTATGGCGGCCAAAGGCGCAACAGACTTATTCGATTGGGCCGCCGACGATGACAGCGGATCGAGCGCAGATTTCACTGACATTCGCCGGGCCGTCCGTGACGCGCTGAGCTATACGCCGCTCCATCGCGACGAGGTGCTCCGCGATGTTGATGCGCCGCCCGGCGTTATCGTCGACGCGCTTCTCGATCTGGTGCTCGCCGGCGAGGCTGAAGAACCGTCCGGAGGAATGTTCGTCCTCGCAAGCGATTAGACATCCATGAAGATTACGCCATCGCCTTTTTGATCCGGTGATCCGATAGGCGTTTGATGGCGAAGGCCGACGGCCAGGCGCAACACCACAGGAAGCCCGCCCACGGGCCTAACTCGGTATATCTGGCCAGAAAAAAGACCGGGATCGACAGGAGTATATTCACGAGAAATCGGCCGAGCGTTTGCCGGGTCAGGATCACCTCTTTTTCCGATAGCGATAGCATCTCCCGCTTCTTTAACGCGTGGGCGTAAAGCCGGTGAAGGATGAGATAGACGACCGCATACCCCAAGGCATAGATGCTCATGACGTGGGCGGCGTCTCCTTCATTTAACCCCAAGTCGATTGACCGCTGACCATCGCCGAAGAGACCCAACACATACGCAAACAGGGAATCAAAAATGAACCGCAATGGATAAGCGATAAACATAATGATGAGGAGAAGAACCGCATTCAGAAAAACCGCCTTCGCGTCCGCAAGGCCATAGCGACGAAAATACGTGAAATGCGCGTTCCAGATCATGATCATAATAGCGAACGCGGCGGAAACAGGAACGATGTTCCATAGAAAATTCGTCAGTTGATCGGCTGTTACTGGCGGCTGAGACGCAGACACCAACATGCCGAGCGCCAGCGCAAAGACGATATCCGAGAGATTTTCGATCCGCGTCACGCTTCCGCCGCGCCATTCAAAATCCGGATCGGTGTCGAGCACCTGAGAAACGGTCTCCCGCAGCATAGAGCCCCCTGCGTGTTCTGCGTTGCCAGCGTGCCAGTATACCGGAATTGACGGTTTGCCGGAACGATCGAACGCTTCCACAGACCAGAAACTCGACTATTTCTCTTTTATTTTCATATATTTATTGACCCTATCAGGGTCACTAATCGAGGACGCCGGTTGACACGCGCGCCAGCTATGACCACTTTCCCGCGCCAACAGGCGGTCCGAGGACGTCCAGCGGAATCGCAGAGCAAACCGGAGTAGACCGTTAATGCAGGTCGTGATTGTCGAGTCGCCGTCCAAAGCGAAAACCATCAATAAATATTTGGGGTCCAACTATAAAGTATACGCCTCCTACGGGCATATACGCGACCTCCCGTCGAAGGACGGCTCTGTCTTGCCTGACGACGATTTCGCCATGACATGGGAAATCGACACCGCTTCCAAGAAACGCATCAATGATATCGCGAAAGAAGTAAAAGGCGCCGAGCGGCTCGTTCTCGCCACCGACCCCGACCGCGAGGGGGAAGCGATCTCATGGCATATCCTCGAAGTCCTCGCCGCCAAAAAGGCGTTGAAAGACGTAAAGGTCGACCGCGTCGCCTTTAACGCCATTACGAAAAAGGCTGTTCAGGAGGCGATGGCCGAACCACGCGAGATCGACCAGGATCTCGTGGACGCTTACCTTGCGCGGCGCGCTCTTGACTATCTCGTCGGTTTCACGCTTTCGCCCGTCCTCTGGCGCAAGCTGCCGGGCTCGCGGTCCGCCGGCCGCGTCCAGTCGGTGGCGTTGCGGTTGATCTGCGAACGCGAACTGGAAATCGAGAAGTTTGTTCCCGAGGAATATTGGTCCATCGCCGCGCAAGCGACATCAGGGGGATCGGCGCCGTTCAACGCGCGGCTTGTGATCCATGAAGGCGAGAAGATCAAGAAATTCACATTGAATAATGAAGCCGCGGCGATGGCGGCTAAGAACGCTGTTGAAACGGCGAGCTTCACAGTCGACTCCGTCGAGGCCAAACCGGCGAAACGCAATCCGCCGCCGCCGTTCACCACGTCAACGCTGCAGCAAGAAGCGGCGCGCAAGCTCGGCTTTAACGCGCAGCGCACGATGCGCACCGCGCAACGCCTCTATGAAGGCATCGATATTGGCGGCGAAACCACCGGGCTTATTACGTATATGAGAACGGACGGCCTCGATATGGCGGGCGAAGCAATCGCCGATGCGCGGCGCGTGATCGAAGGCGAGTTTTCCGGAGACTACGTACCGGACAGCCCACGCGTTTATAAAAGCAAGGCGAAAAACGCGCAGGAAGCGCACGAGTGTATTCGCCCAACGTCATTCGCTCGCCTGCCTGCAAAATTGAAAAGTCTCGATGAGGATCAATTCCGACTTTACGACCTCATCTGGAAGCGCGCGATGGCCTGTCAAATGGAGGCCGCACGACTGGAAAACACGACGATTGATCTTCTGTCAGCAGACAAAAAGACGGGCTTGCGCGCAACAGGCTCTGTCATCCTGTTCGACGGTTTTCTGAAACTCTACGAAGAAGGCAAGGATGACGCCGACGGCGAAGACGGCGCCGGCGTGCTCCCGAAGGTCACGCAAGGCGCCGCCGCACAGGCCGCCGACGTCAAAGCCGATCAACATTTCACGCAGCCCCCGCCCCGCTTCACCGAGGCGTCGCTCGTCAAACGTATGGAAGAGTTGGGAATCGGCCGACCCTCCACCTACGCCTCCACGCTTTCCACCTTGCGTGATCGCGGTTACGTCGAGATGGATCGAAACCGCTTCGTTCCAGACTCAAAGGGACGGATCGTCACCGCATTTCTGGAAAACTATTTCCGTAAGTATGTGGAGTATGACTTCACCGCAGATTTGGAAGAGACGCTCGACGAAATTTCGAATGGCGACGCCGACTGGAAAGCGTTCCTGCGATCGTTCTGGAAAGAATTCTACGCCACGGTCGATGATATCGGCGAGTTGCGGATCACGGATGTTCTGAACGCCCTCAATGAGTCACTTGGGCCGCACATCTTTCCCGCCAAAGAAGATGGCTCGAACCCGCGCGCCTGTCCCGCTTGCGAAGACGGCGAGCTTTCGCTGAAGGTCGGGAAATTCGGCGCCTTTATTGGCTGTTCCAATTATCCGGAATGCAAACATACGCGTCAGCTTGGCGGCGATCAGGAAAACGCCGACACGGGCGACAAGGTGTTAGGCGTTGATCCCGAAAGCGGGCTTGAAGTTCTATTGCGCGTCGGGCGCTTCGGTCCGTATATTCAGCTCGGCGAAGAAGATAAGGAATCGAAAGAAAAGCCCAAGCGCGGCGGTATCCCGAAAGGATGGAGCGTCCCGGATATCGATCTTGAAAAAGCGCTGCTGCTCCTTTCCTTGCCGCGCGACGTCGGTCCGCACCCGGAGGACGGCGAAATGATCACGGCTGGTCTTGGGCGTTTTGGCCCCTTCGTAAAACACGGCAAAATCTATGCGAATTTACAAAGCCCGGATGAGGTCTTTGAAGTCGGCCTCAACCGCGCCGTCACCTTAATCGCCGAGAAGAAAGCAAACCCACGCGCCGGACGCGGCCAGGCCGCCAAACCCCGCCGCGAGCTTGGCGCCCATCCGGAAACTGGCGACCCCGTAAATGTCATGGACGGCCGCTACGGCCCTTATGTGAAGCACCAGAAAACCAACGCCACGATTCCTGCGAGCGAGGATCCGGACAAAATCACGCTTGAACAGGCGTTGGAATTGATCGTCGCGCGCGAGAAGAAAAAGCCCACGAAGAAAAAGGCGGCAAAGAAAAAAGCGACGAAGAAGAAGGCGACCAAGAAAAAGGCGCCAGCGAAAAAAAAGGCCGCAAAAAAGACGACAAAGAAGACCACAAAGAAAAAAGCCGCCGCCAGCGCCGAATAAGGGCGAATGCGCCAAATGCCAATCGCCGTGAAAGAGGCCCAGTTGGTTGATCGACGGCAGGGAAATCCGCAAAGAACTGTCAGCGCATCGGCCCGCGATCGCCCGATTGTTCATTTTCCGGCCATTTTATTGCGTTAGTCTGATCCCCGTGTTGCGTAAACTTATGGTCGGCTCATGACGCTGAAGAAAACCATCGCCCTATTGGCCGTTACCGGTCTCGCCGCATGCGCCACATCGCCGCCTCCTACGCAGCAAGGCGCTGCTCGCCTCAAATTATGCGACACGCGCGTTTCCAATGCACCGCAAACCAATCGAAGCGGATATGTGATCGAGTATGCACCCTATAAGCAGGTGCGCGGCGTCAGTGTGGCGCGCGCGCCTGTCGCGGCTTGTCTTTCATCGGGCTTCGGTCCCAGGCGCGGCGGCGCCGGGCGCCTCCACAAAGGGATCGATCTCTTCACCGGCGAACCGCGCGCAATCATCGCGGCGGCGCCCGGCCGGATCATCGAAGTTGGGCGCCAGCGTGGATTTGGACGCACGGTTCTGATCCGTCATCGGAACGGCGTAACGACGCGGTATGCGCATCTTTCATCATTCGCCCCAGACGTCCGGGAAGGCGCCCGTGTCGCCGCTGGCGCCGTCATCGGGCAGACCGGTCAGTCAGGCAACGCGACGGCCATCCATCTTCACTATGAAATTCTTGTCGATGGAAAAGCGGTCAATCCGTTGGGATAACGAACGGCGCTACAATTCGGCATCGTCAAGCGCTTTATCGCACTTTCGCGGAGACGCTGTGAGCTTAAGCAACTGACGTTCTTCCTTCTTGGTTTTGAAGACAGTAATCAGCCGAACTTCCTGGTCGTATAGGCGCGTTTTCACATAGTTCCGGCACGCTAACACGATACCGTCGCTATATGGAATTGTGGAAACGGTGGCGCCATAAGGCACCTTCACGGCGATATTCATCTGCAATTCCCGGGTTCTCGGGCGCGTATCAACAGAGTCCAGCTTCATACTCAATGCCATCGGGCCGCCGCCGCTGGGCAATGCAAACCGAGCGCTCGTACGCAGCTTGGCCGCCTGTTTGTCCATCCATTCCTGACGCTCTTCTATGGTGGCGTCTTCGAAATTGAAATTTGAGTTTTCAGCGCAGCCGCTTAGCAGCGCCGCGGAAATCACCATTCCGCTAACGAAGAAGTTCCTGACTTGGTGGTTCATTTTCATCGCCTCGCTTTTGCAATGAAAACTAATGGGCGTGGCTTAACAGGCCCCTATTCCCTTGGGGGTTTTTCAGAACCCGCTTTCCGCAAAGTCTGTAGCCGTTATAAACACGGGTGCAGATTAGCAAATTTATGCGCAGCATTAGCCGATGTCGCCACAACAAATTAGGATTATTTTAAACTTCCCTAACAAATCGTAAATTGTGAAAATGGTTAACGACGATCATTATTGACCTAAGTCGTTTTCTGCATGCAGACTAATATTACGGTGTGTAAATCCCTTCGCATACCGATTAAGCGATACGAAGTAAGCTGCTCAAGGAGTTTGCTATAAATCTACTCTCCCAACCAGGCGTCCTCTCCACGCAATGGAACATATCTCATTCTAAGACCGCCATTTGACTGGACCGGGCGACAATGGTGATAAGCGCGACCCTTTCCCATAGGGTCGCGCTTGTTTTTTTAAACTTTTAACGCGGCTTCCGTTGCTTCGGCGAAGATATCGAGCCCTTCAGCGAGCAATTCGTCGGAAATAACCAGAGGAACGAGCGAGCGCAAACATTGGGCGTGACTGCCCGCGGTTGTCATGATCAATCCCCTTTCGCGCGCCTCAACGAGGATCTTCCCGGCAAGCTCGTTATTCGGTTTATGCGGATCATTGTCGTGCACCAACTCGACGGCGGTCATCCCGCCGACGCACCGAACATCGCCAAAAAACCCTTTCGCGACGCCTGATTGCAGCTCTTTCCACCGCGCCTCAATTTGAGCGCCGATCTCAACAGCGCGCTGCAGAAGCCCTTCTTCCTCAATCACATCAAGGACAGCGTTTGCGGCGGCGCAGGCCACAGGATTGCCCCCGTAGGTTGACCCCATGCCGCCGGGGGCGATCTTGTCCATCAGGTCCGCTTTACCGGTCAGCGCCGCAAGCGGCAGCCCTGCGGCGATGGACTTCGCGATACAAATCAGGTCAGGCTCAACGTCCACATGCTCGAAGGCGAACATCTTACCTGTTCGGCCCATGCCCGATTGGATTTCGTCCGCGATTAGCAAAATACCGTTGTCGTCACAGATTTTACGCAAGCCCTGAAGGAACTCTTTCGGCGCAGGATTAAACCCGCCCTCACCCTGCACAGGCTCAATAATCATTGCTGCGACTTCATCCGCCGGGATCGCTGTTTTGAATATATGCTCGAGGCATGCGAGCGAGCCCTGCGTTGAGATTCCATGATATTCATCCGGATACGGCGCATGGAATATCGCCGGCACAAGCGGGCCAAATCCCACTTTATATGGTTTCGATTTTCCCGTGAGGGTCGTCGCTAGCAATGTGCGCCCATGGAAGGCGCCCTCAAAGGCGATGACGCCTGGCCGCCCCGTAATGCGGCGGGCGAATTTCACAGAGTTTTCGACCGCCTCAGCGCCCGAGTTGAACAAGGCCGTTTTCTTCGGCGTCGGTCCCGGCGCAACTTTGTTGAGGCGTTCGCACACTTCTACGTAGGACTCATACTGCGCAATACCGAAACAGGTGTGAAGAAAACTGTCTGCCTGCGCTTTAATCGCTTCCACGACTTTCGGATGGCGGTGGCCGACATTCAGAACGCCGATCCCGCCGATGAAATCGATGTACCGTTTTCCTTCCACATCCCAGAGCTCCGCCCCCTCGGCGCGGGCGGCGTAAATCCCTGACTTTGACGGCAAGCCCATCGGAAGCGCGTCGTCGCGGCGGGCTTTCAATAGTTCGTTGGTTGGAAATTCATTTTGACCGTGATCTGGCATGGTGAAATCTCAAATACTGGACGTAATGGGTGGAGCTAACGGGCCTCCCGTCCCGGCCTTCCCGCCCTAGCATGTTCGAACGCAATATGTGAGGGGTTTTGGGTTAATCGCTGCGACGCACCAACGGTTTACCGGCTGGCGACAGTAAGCGCGGTTGAGATCGCCTCCCACAGGACCTCGGTTGGTTCGCAGCCGATGGAAAGACGCACGAAACCCTCCGGCACGACGTCCCCCCAACGAGCTCGTCTCTCGCCGGAAGTGTGAACGCCGCCGAAACTCGTGGTCTCCGCGATATAGGGACAGCCGGAAAGAAAGCGCTCCGCCACGTCGGCGCTCTCTAACGTGACAGAGATCAGGAACCCGGGCTTCGCCATTTGCCGCTCGGCGATGGTGAATGACGGATCATCTTTCAATCCCGGGAACCGAATCGCCTCAACCGCTGGGTGTGCCTTGAGCCGTTCAGCGATAATCGCCGCCGATCCGCACATTCGTTCAAGTCTGACCTCGAGCGTTTCGAGACCACGGTGAACGAGCCAGGCCTCAAAAGGTCCGGGAATTGATCCCGACATCTTACGCCACGCCCGAATTTTCTCGGCAAGACCGTCGTCGCGCGTCGCCACATGACCGAACAGCACGTCCGAGTGGCCACCGGGCGCTTTCGTGTCTGCGGCTAATGAGATATCCGCGCCCAAATCCAAAGGGCGCTGCAGATAGGGCGTCATCGTCGAATTATCCGCCACAACCAACGCGCCGACCGCATGCGCCCTCTTCGCGACCGTCGCGAGTTCGCAAACATCGAGCGTTGGATTGCACGGCGTCTCAACAAAGATGAGCGCCGCATCCTTGATCGGCGCATCTGCATAATCCGCCGTCGCGTGGGCTCTAACATCGACGCCGAGCGGCGTCAGATATTGCTCCGCCAAGAGACGCGTCGAATGATAACCGTCGGAGGGAAGAATTATCTTGTCGCCTGATTTCAGCGTTGCGAAAAACACCGCCGCGATCGCGGCCATCCCGGACGGGAACGCGATCGTCTCCGCCTGCTCCAATAATCCCAACTGCGCCTCAACCGCATCCCACGTGGGGTGGCCAAATCGCCCATACTGGAACGGCGCCGTCACGTCGCCGGAACAATGAAACGTTGAGGCCGGAACAATTGGCGGCGTCAGGGGCTCGCCGTCCTGTAATTCGCGATCACCGTGATGTAACAGCGACGCGGCCAGTTTTTCAATATCATCCATCGGCGTATGCGGCGCCTTCGCAATACTCAGCGATCATATCAATATCGGCTTCAACCGCTTTGCTGACCATGCCCATAATAAACGGCGTGATCAGGCGCGACATGAACTTATACGGTCGCGCCTCCATTTCCATGGCGAGCTCGGTCCCCTCGCCCTTCGGCGCGGTCGTCATTACCGTGTCCCAGATGACGCCGCCCTGGTCCGCCACCATGCGCACACGTTCATTTTCTACGTATTCGGTGCAGTCGAGAACGGTCGCCGCCTCTCGCCCGTTCATCACGCGGGTTTCTCGGAATTTCAGACCAACACCTTTTTCTACGTCGCTCAGAATTTCCACTTTGGAAATGTGCGGCGCGATCTCTTTGAATTTTCCGATGTGCGCTACGGCGTCGAAAACCTTAGCCACTGGCGCGTTGATATGTCGTTGGGTGCTTCTCGTTGTCGTCATTTGTTGCTTCGACGATGCGCGCAACGCCCGCGCCCACGCCGCCTTTTTGTTGTTTCGGACACTTAATGACAACAGTGTAACGTCGCGCGTCTGTGCGCACTAGATGTGTCGTGGGAATTATTCTGACTGAAATAATGGCGGACTTGTAGGGCGTTTCGCGCCCGTTCCATGCAGTCGTCAAAGACAATTTTCGCTAACGTTTTCGGGCCACCAAAAAACGATTGCGCGCTTTTTTTGGGAAGTAGTCGCTTTCAATAATGTCGAAACCGGCCGCCGTGATCATTGCGTCAAGCACTTCAGCCTTGAAGATCTTTACCGGCGGCGCCTTGCCGATAAGTTGCATTCCTCTAATCATCAGAGGAAGGAAGATATTCCAATCCCCAAGGCAAACAGTCTTCGAAATGAAAAGGCCGCCAGGCTTTATCAATGCATGAATGGCGTCCAGGCTCGACGGAATATCATCGGTAAGATGAAGAAAATTGAAGGCGAGGACAACATCATAGTCGGCAAGCGTAAAATCATTTTCCTGAAGCGTCGCCTGGACGAAATCGACATTCGTTACGCCTTCGTTGACGCGCTTGCCTTCAGCAATGTCGATCATCTTTCCGGAGATATCGCTCGCCGTCAGATGCTTTAGATACGGCGCAAGCTTTAACGCCGTCGTCCCTGTGCCGCACCCAACTTCAAGAGCGTCCGCATCAGCCGAAATATGTTCTTGGGCGCGCGCCAGCGTCGCCTCATACGCCGCCGGATCGCGGACCGGCGACGCCGCATATTTCTCAGCGATATTATCCCAGAATTTTACAGCGGCGACCATGCGCTCTCCCCCTCGCAAAACATGAAGACGCTGCGCAAGTGGGAAGTTGTCGAGCAGAGTCAAGCCGCTGCGGCTTGATTATTATGGTTCATGGTGCGTCGACGAAGCGCGGCTTATTCTAATCCGTATTGGACGACGGTCTTGATAAAGTCGCCTTTCCGGCGATCCGTCGCCGCCGTAACTAACGTCAATGGGCAGTCCGTATTTGCGCCGTTCTTCCCAAATCCTTTGATGATCGGCAGATTATAATAAGCGTAATCCGGATCATCGGCTTCCAATGTCCATTTTCCGCCGCCATTTTTACGGATCGTTTCCCCGACATAAATCGAAAACAGGTTGATCGTCGCGGCAGCACTTTTCGCTTTCGCCTCATCGATCGATGCGTAGAGAGACAAAAGGTGTTTTTCCAAGGGCCCAAGCGACTCAACGGAGAAATCCAACTGTTCGGCTAATTCGGCAGGAATAACGGTGCGCAGCTCCTCCAGATAATCATCCATATGAGCAAGCCATGTCTGAAACTGTTCTTGCGGCTGGCTAGGTTGTTCCATTACGGGCGTATCCATCATCAACATTGTACGTTCCTACTCTACAAATTTGTAACGGATGCCCGCATTGTCAAGGGCGTCGAGAAGCGGTTTGGAGGCTGTTCCCTGGAATGTCCATTCAATGGACCATCCGCGTTTGACCAATTCAGCATCGCGCGCAATTTCAAACCGGTTGGCCTCATTGTGGGTTTGATATCCCGTCTTGAACTCAACGCCGCGCCGGGCGTCGACGTCCGCGATATCAAGACGGCGGCGAACCGATTCGCCGTTTAAATTCACATCGACCGTCACTTCGCGCGATCCCCAGCCGAGATTTGAGTGGTAGTCATTCACCGCAGCATGGGCCTGACGCGCGCGCACCATGTTGTTGTCGTAACTTGTTGACCAGCGCTCAAAACTCCATTCGCCGCCACGCGCCTGATAGTCATCCCAACGTTGCGCTTTATGCGCAAGACTGCCGGGATCGGACGCCGCATTGAGACCGACGCGGCTAAGCGCCGTATCGAGACTTGTCCGCATACCAAGGAGCGACTTCTGCGCTCCAATGGGCAGATTATTGAAGACGCCGGCCGGGATCGCATCCACAGCGTTCGTGATTTTTTCGAGCGCCGGGAGAAGTTGGCGACCGACGGCGCTATCGGCGCCGTATTTCCCAATCATCTCAGCGGCGTTTGCGACAGTCTCCGCCCACTTGCCGAATTTGCCGAGCTTCGCGGCGTCGCCAAGATAAGGCAGCATTGACACAGCGGAAATTCCCGCGCCGAGGAAGTCGCCGCGGAATAATGAGATCAGTCCGTTCACGCCATCGGAAACCGGCGTCGGGTCAGCGAGTCCTACAAGGTCAAGCGTGATCTGGCCAAGATCAAGCGCGAGATTGACTTGGTCGCGGCTAAGGCCAGCCGGCGAGGGTCCGCCGCGCGCTTGGCGTTCCCCGACCGCGTCGGCGATATCCGTGACGAGGTTTTGTTGTTGACTGACACTTAATCGTCCCTTGATCGCTTCCAGAACATCCGCCGCCTTGTTGGGATCGCTGAAAGCGATGTCAGCAATGTCGGCTGCGATCTCCTTGGTGTTCGGCCCGCCAAGTCCCCACCAGCTGCGCGAATTCGAGACGATATCAGCAGCAAGTTCTCCGGCGTTGACAATATTGTCGCCGCTACGCGCGACTGCGCCTGCAAAGCTCATCATTCAACTCCCAAGTTACATCACCGAAAGCTTACTAAGAGGGCGTGATTTGGAGGAGGCGCTGCGAAACCCTAGGGGTTCGCAAAGTATCGCTCTAAGCGGCTTATCTCGCAGCCGGCACCCTAGGGGTCCGCAAGACCTAGTCGAGATCGATTTCACAGGTCATGATTTGATCATCGTGGTGAACGCCGCGTACGGATTGTAATCAACGTGACAGGAGAAAACACAATGTTTGGTGGAATTTTCGGAGGCGGCGGCCTTTTCAATTTTGTCAGCCAAATCGCGCTGGCATCGGTGACGGGCGGCGCGAGCCTTGCAATGCAAGCGGTCATCCAACAACTCACCGCCACAATTATCCAGAACGCCATTGCGCAGGTGGGCCAGCAACTGGGTTTGCCGCCCGCGTTTATTAACGCTGCGCAAACTGCGTTCGCAAGCAATTTCGCCGGTGGTCTGAACCAAGCAGGCGGCGCCAACCAAAGCGTTTCGGACATTCTCTCGGGCAACGGCATTAACGCGTCGCCATTCCAGGCGGGGGCCCTCACTGGCGCCGTCGATGATGTCACCAACTCTATTGTTGAGATGATGCTCGACACTATTCGCAACGAAGGCGAGCGCCGCAGCCAGGAAGGCGCCGACGAAGCGCGCAATCGTGCTAATGGCGGTGCAAACGGCGATCTTGCCGGCGAATTCGGCATCAGCGGCGGCATTCTTGTCCAGTTGGCCGCCCTGTTGGGTGAAGCTCTCGACAAGAAGACGCAGCAGATGATCCAGCTTGGTGAAGCCATCAACGGCGCCGCCGACGCCCAGAGCGCATTCGGCGAGATCACAGCCGACAACACCGCTGACTTCCAGGCGCTGAACACTCGCATCCAGGGTATGAGCGCCTTGTTGCAAGGTGTGGCGAAAGAATTGGAAGTCTTGAGCAACGCGCTCAACACGACCCTCAACTCTGTCGGTGACTCGCAAGCTACATTGGCTCGCGACGGTTAATCGTAAATATATCGAACACTTTGAAGCGGAGCCCTTCGGGGCTCCGTTTTTTTGTGAATGTTGAGCAAACCAAATCCATACTGAACATTACAACTATGAAATTTTGTTATTCCGTTGAATACATGGCATTACTACGCCCTTATTATTGATGCTCGGTTTGCCTCATTCAGGAGAAAGCACGTGCGTTTGAAAACACTGACGGCCACTCTCGCCGGCGCTGTCGCGCTGTCTTTAAATGTCGCCTTAGCTGATTTTGCCGGTCCGTGGTTTACCCCCGTCAGCAGTCCGATGCTGAACGAAAACATCTTTTTTAACGACATCCTCCTGCCACAAATTGTTGAAGGCGCCGACGCCGAAAAAGGCGCTGCGCGACTGGCGGCGGAACCCATCGCATCGCTCAGCTACGTGCAGGATCCATCCGTAACGACAACGGCGAAACGCGAATTTGTCGATCAGCTGATCCGGGATTATCCGCAATATGAAAAGGAAATCCGCGGTGAAATGCGCAACGCCGATTTTCCGAAAATCTATCGCCGGATCGCTAACAATATTGGGTACGAGTTTCGAAACGTTTCCCACACAGTCGCCGCATACATGGTGACAGGATGGATTGTCTCAAACGGGCGCGACACAACGCCGGACCAGGAGCGCGCGGCGCTCGCGCAGATCGCACCTGTTGTCGCGCGCATGCAAACCCTGCAGGACCCTGCGCTCCGACAACGCCTCGACGAAGACATGATGATTTATATTGTTATTTTGGGCGACGGCTTCACAACCGCACAGCGAAAAGGTCCCGACGCCTTGAAGACTTATTCCGACCAGGCGAGTGCGCTCCTGGAGAAAAACCTTGGCGTTGATTTTCGGGCGCTTGACCTAACGGCGCAGGGATTTGCTCGTAAATCATAGCATTGGACTAAAAACGATTTCGCGCGGCGGCTCCTGTTCTTTGCTGAAAATAGAACGTAGGGTGAATATTTTTAACCCGATAACCATAACCGCTGACAACCAATGGAAACGCAAATAAGTCCGAATCTATATAGAGGCTCGTTGTGGAAGAATCCTGTTTGAGCCATACACCCATCCTGCAATTATACCCGCGAGCCCAGCGGGTGCCGTGAATATAAATGCGAAAAATCCGGAACCAATAACGCCGACGATAGCACCCGCAAAAGCATATTGTTTTTTTGATCCGCCGCTTGGCATGAAAAATCGATCAACGAGAAATGCACCTAAGCAACCAATTATGAGCGCGAAGACAACTCCAAACCCTGCAATTGCTGCAAAGCCTAATAACACGTCTGCGGACATCCACTCAGTAAAATCAACAGAAATGGTTTCGCCCGCTTGAATGTCAACAAATAACCTGACGATCAAAATCTGGATCGGCAAAGTGATTGCAAAAACAGGGAATGTGGCCAATGCCGCCAAAAAAATAGATTTGAAGAAGTTGAACATTGTGTTTCCCAGATTCGCTCTATAATGAAAACTTGGCGCCTAAAAACTGACAAATCGACCACCTATTGTAGGAGGCAACTGTTTCCGTCTCTACCTACAAGATAAAAGAGAAACAATCGAGAACGATTTTCCGTGTTGCTCTCCCTGTCAACGGAGCTATCAATCGCTTTGCTGTTGATTGGTTTTCCGCCAGCAGCATTATTCAGGTAGCACCGATACGGAGATCAGTCGCGCCAAATTTTAGCGTATCACTCGGTCGCTATAACCTAAGCAATTCAAGCACTCGCTGCGGAAAACTCTTGCCAGGCGCTTAACAGTTCGTTGGTGTTTGAGAGACCGGTTTTCGTCAATATTCGTTCACGATGGTGCTCCACTGTGCGGTGGCTGATATTCAACTCGCGGCCCGCTTCTTTATTCGTCATGCCACTGGCGATCAGATCAATCACTTCCCGCTCCCGCGCACTCAGTTGCTCGGCGCGTTGCGCAAAATCGAGGGCCGGTTCTTTTTCGCCGTTCGCCTTCTTCCGGCATGCGAAGGCTTTTTCAAGCGCCTCATCGAGCTTGTCCATCGCTAATGGCTTTTCCAAGAATGTCACTGCGCCCTTGTCCATCGCTTCCACTGCGGTCGGTACGTCGCCAAACCCCGTCATGAAGACAAATGGCGCATCGGCGCCAGACTCGTGCAGCCGGTCAGCCAACTCAAGCCCCGTCATTGAGGGCATATAGACATCCAGCAAAAAGCAAGCCTCTTCGGACGGCTTCTTTTTCTTTTTGAAGCTCTTCAGGATTGCGTCCGGACTGTCGAAGGCGTGGACGCGGTAACCCCCGCTTTCCAATCGATCCTGTAACGCCGTGCGCAGACCGTCATTATCATCCACGAGGTAAACTGTCCGCATGCGACTTTCTCCTGAATTCATTCGTCAGTGAATTACCAGCGCCTTACCCGCCTGACCTAGGCAAGGACATGTAGAAAACGGCGCCGGGCCCTTCAGCAGCCGGCTGAAACCACAACCGGCCCTTGTGAAGCGCAACAATCGACCGGCAGATATTCAACCCAAGCCCCATCCCGTTTTCCTTTGTCGAGACGAACGCGGTGGACGCCTGCAAAAGGCTTTCTTTGCTGATCCCCGGTCCATGATCGCGTACGGAAAGAATGAGAGGTTCGGCGCCGTTCGCCGCCGCCCCTATCTCAATCCTCCGGCTTTTGACAGGAGTCCCGTTCATCGCCTCAATTGCATTGCGAATGAGATTGACCAGTACTTGCTGGATCATGACGCGATCACCATGAACTTTTGGCGTGGATGGTGTGACGCGCGATTGAACATCGATGCTGTTCGCTTCGATTTCTGCTTCAAGCAGACCTAAGGCGCCGTCGACAGCGTCATTAAGGGCCACCGCCCCCATGGTCCAACTGCGCGCACGCGACAATTTCCGCACCTGCGATATCACGCCGCCCGCATAGGCGATTTCCGTCGACGCTTTGCGTAACCGATCAATCGCAAGCGACACATCGCCCGCCTTTTCGAGAAGCGAAATCGCATCTTCCACACGCAAAGCAACCGCGGCGATCGGCTGCGATAACTCATGGGAAAGCGTCATCGCCATTGCGTCCGTTAACGGTGCGTTCGCAGCCCGTTGCAGAATTTCGTTATCATCGACTACCACGCGCTTTTTTGAAGTGCGCTTCGCAGATGTCGAGTTCGCAGACGACGCCCTGTTCAATGTCGTAATCGGTTCCGTGAGTGTCATGTCACAGCTTCCAATTCATCTTGCTGAACCCCGACTTCGCTGAGCCGTAGCAACCGCTCAACGACCATCTGTGGGCTGACATTGTTGATCAAATCGTCGGCGGTTTGTGCGAACGCGCTGAGCGTCGGTCCGGCAAATGCGCCAGCGGCGCTATGATCCGTCAGATATCGCAAGTGTTGACCGACGGTCGCCAGACCGCCAGGTGATATGGCAATCAGCGAGAGCAAAAGCGTCGCGGCGCTGCGAAAGGCCTCTGTCGTAAGGCGCTCGTTTCCATTGTCCTGAAAACGCCGGACAAGAAGATAATCCAGCGGACCAATTTCCAATGCATCGGCGACCTCGCTGATTTCGTCGCGATTCAAGCCGCCCCATAGCGCTGTTTTCGCTGGCGGAAAACGCCAGGTCTTTAAGGCATAGTGGAGTACGTCTGAGACCAGCCGTCGCGCATTGATATCGCCGAAGCGCTCGACCGCGCACAGAATTTTTATCAAAGCCGGATAGAAGTCATCGCCAAGATCTTCGGCTATGCGGTAAAGAAGCCAAATTCGTTTTTCTTCGTCCCGCACATTATTGAGCGCATTGACGAGCCGCTGCGCTGCGTCTCGCCAGTCCGGGTCGGCTTTCAGTTGAGGCCGATGTGTCCCAACTGCGGATTCCAGCAATTCACGCTCCTTAAGCCGCGCCTTGTGCGGACTACTTCAATATCGCAGCCAATATCGACTGCGAAAGCTCTCCAAGATCGTCGGTTGTGCTCTGAAGCGGTCCAATGGAAATCGATCCAGCGCCGTCAGCGCCTTTAAGCCAGCTATCCATATTGAACCAATCGCGAGCAATCGCATTCGATTCATTCTGGTGAAGCGGCTCGGTATTGTTCAACCCGGATAGGGTTACACCGCCTTGTATTGAAGAAATGGTCATACATTCCTCTTTCGATTTGTATTGGAACCATAAAAATAAAAGCTGGCAATAGCTATGGCTGTCGCACCCCTAGGGAAATGGTCACCATATCCCAATTGTAATAATCGAACCCCCTGAGGGCCCGGAACGTGAGATTTTCGCCCGAGCGTAAACTACGCTTGATCGTGAGTGCAGTTATTCATGGGAGTGGACTATGACCTCAGTAAATCCTTCGTTCGCGAATTCAATCGCCGGCGCCATCCTTGCGAATGCGTCGCCATCGCTAAACCTTACGCTTGCGGCATTTTCTGTCATGCGTTTCACCGCGGGCCTTGTGCAAACCGCCGCGCAACTGAACGCCCTTCAAACATTTGCAAATCTCGGTCGCAGTCCGGTGCTGTGCTCGTGCAGCACTGCGCCGGTTATCACGCCGGAGGCTTCGGTAGAGCCGTGGACGGCGACGATGCCCCAGAATGGCCGCGCCAGCGTTGACCTCGGTGACGGATACACCATGGAGTTGAATGAAAACTCATCGCAGATCATCATCAAAGACGCTGACGGAAACAACACGCGCATCTGGGGTGACCCGCATGTGGACGTGAACGGCAGCCGCATAGGCGACTTTTACGACACAACCACATTTCAATTGGAAAACGGCACAAAGATTACGATCAATACAGAACCGTGGCAGTATAATCCAAACGCCTATGTCGCGAGCCAGGTCGTCGTAACCAAAGGCGACCAGGCGTTGGTCATTGACGGCATCAGCCAGAACGAGAAGGGCGATCTTGCGATCACGATGAGCGAAAATGGACGCGCTCTCGACTTCGCCCATGACGACGGACTTAACCTGTACGAACAGGATCTCGGCGGCGGCGACTATGGATGGGTCAGCGAGTTTACTGGCGAGCGCGCGACGCGGGGGGATTTCGACCTAACGCGCCACGCGAACCGTGAAGTCCGCGAAGCGATGGAGTTCAGCCGCGATATGAGCACCGCCCTCGGCGCCTGGCTATTCTTTGGTGACCTTGGCGGTCTCGTATCCTTTGCGAACTCAGAGACGGCCGAACGAGGGTTGCGCGATGATGTGGAACGCGCTGTCTCCCCATTTCTTGAAGCCTTGGCGACTAGCTAACAAGTAACACAACGCCCGAAGCAGAATGACGTCGCACGGGCGATGGCGTCCCAACTGCTGTGCTCAGTGTGACTGTCAGGCTCGCGAACCCCTAGGGGTTCGCGGGTTGTTGACTATTCGCATCCAAAGAGGGCCTGCTATTCCAAAACCTTGGAGGCCTTGTTGCTCATTTCTGCTGCGCACTCCCTGACGGTCGACGCTACCGCCAGTTCGAGCCAGCAGCGACTAGAGAGCCGGTTACAGCCGATTGACGCCAGTCACATTCGCGCAAATCTTGAAGCCTTTGCGTCGCGTGCAACGTTTGACTCTTATCTTGAGACTTACAGCGACATTGACTTGCTGCGGTTGCATAACGCTTACGGCGCTTTCGCAAATCGACCTGCCGGCGTTGAAGAAACGCCGCAAAATTCACTTGAAAGTGTTGAAAGCACAACCGGGCGCAGCACGCGTGTTTACGAGGAACTGCTACCCGAACTCATCGCTCAGACGCGATTGGAAGATTTAGACGCCCCGACGGAACGCCACAATGAGATTGCTGAGCACGACCTCGGCGAGGCGCTTAACAGCGTGCAGTCACAATTTTCTTCCTATGCAGGAGCATTATCGGCGCTGGAAACATTGCGTGAGGTGTCGGCGCCATTGCTCGACGGCCGCTTCCCACTTAGCGACACGCGCCCATTTCTCGAAACGACGCGAGCGGCCTTCGACGTATTTTTTGGGCATGATTATCAGGGCGGACATGTTGGCGCCCAGCGCGAGGCGGCGCGTCACGTTTTTCATGAGCAAGCGGTCAGCCAGTTGACCCGTGCGGCGGCTGAAACCAAACGCGCCCAGGTCGCCGTTGAAATTGTCTCACGAGCCCGCGAAGAATACGAAGGCTTGTTTCGTTCGAATGAGGACTATGCCTTCGCAGACAAAGCCGGGCGCGCCTTTCGCCTCCTGTCAGCGCTTGAACTTGCAGCCGCAACGCTTCTGTACCGCACCGCAGAAATCGAGAGTCGCGTGCGCGACTTCGACTCGGAATTAAAGTCACTGGAGGCGGACTATTGGACAGCGCTTCACGAAACAAAGCGCGTCTGGTCGCGGATCGACGCGGCGTTAGCCTAAGGGCATTTCCCGTTCCTCCAATGCGACAACATTATTCGTATCAGCCACCTCCGCCGGCTCTTCCGGCTTTGGCCTCCGGTCTGCCGGAAAACGTGCGAGAAGACTGACCCCGCCTGGCGCAACACCAACCATGAAGACTTCGTCGCGGAATTCCAGCAATGTCACCCTTTCACGCTGGCCCACGGGCGTTGCGCGCTTGAATTGCAGAACGTCAATCTCATCGCCTGCGGAAGAAAACGAGGGAAGCGCCCTCACGAGTCTCAGGACCACCCAGGCAAGCGCCAGAACAAATGCTGTTGCGCCGATTGCCCCGACCAATGTCGATAGTAAAGAACCGGAACCCATTTGAGCCCTCCTATTTAATCATCGCGCACACCGGAGGAGTTTTCCTCTTGTGCGTCGCCATCTTGACCATCATGATCGTTTTTCAGGCGTTGCGCCCAAACGATCACCGCCGCGATCGCTTCAAATAAATCAGCAGGCACCGGCTCTTGTTCTGGCACGCGCGCATAAAGCGCACGCGTTAGCGGCACATCCCGCAAGACCGGCGTCTCGGCTTCTTCAGCGGCCTTACGCATGGCGAGCGCCATATCGCCCTCGCCTTTCGCTGAAATGATCGGCACACCTTCCTCATCACTGTAATCGAGCGCGACCGCCAGATGCGTCGGGTTCACTAATAACGCTGTCGCGCTGCGGGCGGCGGCGGGTCCGCCCTGAGACGACCATTCCTGATGGCGTTGTTTTCGTTCCTGCTTCAGTTGCGGATCACCTTCGTTTTCCTTGAATTCCTGCTTGATATCGCGGCGGCTCATTTTGTTCTTCTTGATAAAAGAGTGGCGCTGATAAGCCGCGTCTGCACCCGAAACGATAATAAAAATGACAATCGTTCCAACGAACAAAAGAAACACAAGTTCGGCCATCACCGCGCCAAGTGACGCCGTGTTCGCACTTTGCAGCCGCACAAAATCACCGAACAGATAAGTTCCCGCCGCCCATCCGACGGCCAACAGCAGCGCTGTCTTGATGACGGATTTCAACACCTCAAAGAGGTTGTCCATCGAAAACATCCGCTTGAACCCGTCTGCTGGATTCAGGTGTGACAATTTCGGCTTCATCTTCTCAAACGTCAGGACAGGCCCGGCCTGGATGAATTCCGCTAACAGGGAAATCAAGATCACAGGCGTTACGATCAAACCAAAGACAATCAACAGCGTTTCAACGGCGAGACCGCCTATCGCGCCCATCGCGCTTATGGATGGATCCGAGACGACGTCCAACGAACGATCGCCAAGTTTTGCAAACCTATTGGCGACAAATCCGATGCCGAAAACGCCCGTAAGCGTCCAGACCGCTAGACCAACAGTCGACGTCACATCTTTGGACTTTGCGATGTCGCCTTTTTTTCGTGCGTCCAACAGCCTTTTCGGCGTCGGTTTTTCTGTGCGGTCGCCGCTGTCATTATTCTGCGACATAAAGTCATGCACCCTGACGCGTTCCGCAACACGGCGAAACGCGAGATCACAAATTGCGCTTAAACAATAACGTCAAAACGAAAGTCAAAACCAGATTACGAATAGGAAAACTTTGCGAGTAAAACTTTTTTTGACAAACATCTGCGCATTGAAGGCTATGCAAGAAGTATTTTTAGGGGTACACAAACGACGTTGCGTTTAGATAATAACTGCGACAATTCGTCGGAAAACCCGCAAACGTTCACGCACCAAACGTCTTGTTGTTCTCAGAACCGGAATTAGAACACAAACCGCAACGCCAATAAGTCCGGTCTTTTTCATTTCAGAAAAGTTAGATTTCTACTTATTAGTGTTTATCGTTTCAAGTAATCACTACACTGTATAGTTTATTGCCATTAATCTTTTTTAAGAACACTTCAAATGAAATTGATCATAGCGTTATGGCGTCAGCGGAAATGGGACGCCAATGACGACGATAAACGAATACTTCAAGATCAAGGATAGTCAGGCGACCAAAGGCGGCGCCGAACGCTATAACGATTTGCTTGTCGTTATCGGATTAGCGGCAATCGTGGCGCTGATGATTGTGCCGCTGCCGCTATTCCTGATCGATGCGCTCGTCGCAATCAACATAACGTTCGCCTGCATGCTGCTGTTGTCAGCTGTGTATATCAGTTCCGTCATCCAATTTTCGGTTTTTCCCAGCCTTTTGCTGATCAGTACGCTCTTTCGCCTGGCCTTGTCGGTCGCAACGACGCGAATGATTTTGTTAAAGGCCGACGCCGGGCAGATAATCGAAACATTTGGAAATGTTGTGGCCGGCGGAAACGTTGTTGTTGGGCTCGTTGTTTTCCTAATCATCACCGTTGTCCAATTTATTGTGATTGCGAAAGGCGCGGAGCGTGTTGCTGAAGTCGCGGCGCGTTTTTCGCTGGACGGCATGCCCGGCAAGCAGCTCTCGATCGATTCAGACCTTCGCTCAGGCGTCATCGACAAGAACGAAGCGCGGGAAAAACGGCGTTTGCTCGAAATGGAGAGCAAACTTCACGGCAGCCTCGACGGCGCGATGAAATTTGTGAAGGGCGATGCGATCGCTTCCATCATTATCATCATTATCAATCTGCTTGGGGGCCTCGCGGTCGGAATTTTGCAGCGCGGCATGGAAGTGGGCGACGCGATGTCGCTCTATTCGATCCTGACGATTGGCGACGGGTTGGTCGCGCAGTTGCCCGCGCTCTTAAGTGCGATGGCGGCGGGTCTAATCGTGACGCGATCGACCGACGATCGCAAAGAAACGCACCTTGGCGACGCGATAACGCAACAATTCTCGGACCGCCCTCGCGTGTTTCTTGTTACCGCTGGCGCTTGTCTCTTAATGGCGACGATACCGGGTTTCCCGACAGCGACATTCCTCCTTCTTGGCGGCGCCGCTGTAACGGTCGGCGTCGCACTGACGCCAGCGTTGCGACGCTTTGCAGAACCGTTGCTGGCGCCTCTCGACCACGCGATGCCCGCCCGGCAGGCGACACAGGCCAGCCCACCAACAATCGAATTCAGCCGCGCCGCGCCGCTACAGCCCATTGTGCCGCTGATGCTCGAGACAGAAAAATCATTGTTGTCAAAAGACCAATGTGAAGCGTTGAAGTTCGCCATCGAACAAGCTCTTGACGACGCTCAAATGGAAATTGGCATTCATTTGCCGGATGTCTCGCTTCATTTAACAGAGCTTGATGAGAACACGCACTGGCGTTTCCTCATTTATGAAACGCCGGAGGCGTTTGGCGCTGTGCAACCGGACGAAGATCCCGTTGAGGCGATCGCCGGCGCTTTCCGCCGCGCCCTTCGACGGCACGCATGTCTTTTCCTGGGCATTCAGGAAACAAACGCCTTGTTGAGCACTGCCGGGGCGTCCTTCCCCGACGTCGTTCAGGAAATTGCGCGCGCGCTTCCGGTGCCGCATATCGCCGAAATTCTCCGGCGACTGGTTCAAGAACGCGTGCCGATCCGCGATATGCGGATTGTTCTCGAGGCCCTCGCGGAAGCAGCGCCAAAAACACAGAACATGCATGAACAGGTTGAGGCGGTGCGTATCGGTTTAATGCGTCACCTCACGCACAAACATGCGCCAGACGGTGTGATGCGGGTTTTGCGTCTATCGCCCACACTTGAAGATGAACTTCAGGGCGTCCTGCAGATCGCCGATAAAGATGTTCAGCTCGCCCTATCGCCGGAGCGCGCCCGGGAAATCATCGATGCTGTGCGCGAGGCGTTCGAGCGAACGGGCGCAGAAATCATTATTACGCAGCTACTGGTTCGCAGACCCTTATGGCGGTTGCTTTCCATTGAGCTCCACGAGGCGACCGTTCTGTCGTTCAACGAAATCGCCAGCACTGTTTCAATCGATGATGTCGAGATGGTCGGCGCTGGACAAGCAAACACGAAAGAGATCGCAGCAGAAAAAGCGATTGAAATGGTCTGATCCGCCGCTTTCGACCGATCGGACAAGAGGGAAATAAAATGACGCCAAAACCATCAAGAAAAAAATTCAGAACGCCGTCGCTCGTCGCACTTTGCGCCGCACTGACTCTACAGTTCGCTGCGCCGCAGGCTGCAAACGCGCAACCGGCGCCGCTTGCAAATCAACAAGTCGAACTGACGGCGCGCGAACAGCCGGTGGATGATTTCATCCGCGATCTTTTCCGCCAAGCCGGCGCGCCAGTCGTTGTCAGCGACACTGTTACTGGAACAGTCAATGGCGGTTTCAGCGGAGACGCCGCCGCGGTTTTCCAGAAAATTTCGCAAGCGTTCAATCTTGTGTCTTATTTTGACGGGACAGCATCCTACGTCTATCGCGCCGACGATATCAGCGCGCGGACATTCGCAGTCTCGCGAGACGTAAGCCGCAAAGTGCGCAACAGCGTCAGGCAACTGAACCTCACGAACGATCTGAACCAACTCAAAGTCGCCGATGACGGCATTATCGTTGCAACGGGCGCGCCCAGTTTCCTCACACAAGTCAGCAATATCGTCACCTCGCAAGCGGCGAGAGATGTTGAAAAAGACGGCCCTCTCGCCTTCCGGGTCTTCCCGCTCCAATATGCGTGGGCGCAAGACACGGTGACGCGCTTTGCAAATCGCGAAGTGACCGTCCCGGGTGTCGCTTCCATTGTCCGCTCGCTCGTCTCGACGGCGCCATATGCGCCGCTTGCGATACAAAGCAATCGGTCAATACCTGCCCTGGTTCCCGGCGTGCGGCCTTACCGGCGCTATGAAATCTCATCACCTGACCGAAACAACCCGCCGATCCCGGAAGTCGGCGGGTTTAGCGCCGTCGCAGGCGCGGTGGATCAGTCCACCATCGGGGACGTCGTCTATGCGCCCGCCACGATCGGCGGCGCGCGGATCGAAGCGGACACTCGCATGAACGCCGTTATCGTTCGCGATACGGCCGAGCGCATGCCGATCTATGAAGAGCTTATCCGTTCGCTCGATGTGGAACCGCAGATCGTGGAAATTCGAGCGACAATCATTGATGTCGATACGGACCGATTGCGTGAGTTAGGGGTCCAGTGGCGCTTTACCGATAGCGATGACAATGTTGACGTCACATTCGGCGGCCGCGCGACCGAAGGCCTGAACCTGAGCCCGCAGGATTTCATCAATCCGTTCTCAAACGGCGTTTTGGCGTCGGGCGTGATCGGCGACGAAAACGCTTTTTCCGCGCGCATCGCCGCTCTTGAAACCGATGGCGCGGCGCGCGTGGTTTCGAGGCCGCAAGTGATGACGCTAGGTAATGTCGAGGCGGTCTTCGACAATACGCAAACGTTCTTTGTGCGCGTGGCCGGCGCTGTTGACGTTGATCTTTTTAATGTCTCGGTGGGCACCACCCTAAGCGTTACGCCGCATGTCCTCGATAATGGCGGTCCAGAGCAAATTAAGTTGCTCGTCAACGTCGAAGACGGCCAATTGAGCGGCGGCGAGGTCGACGGTATCCCGGTCATCGAACGCTCAAGCGTGAATACACAGGCGCTGATTGAAGCCGGTCAAAGTTTGTTGATTGGAGGACTGACGGTCAATCGATCTGAAGCTTTTGAAGATAAAGTGCCGTTTCTCGGCGACATTCCTCTGCTTGGGCGCGCCTTCAAAAGCCGCGCTTCGCGCAAAGGCCGCGTCGAACGTCTCTTTCTCATCACGCCGCAATTAGCGGTTCCCGGCGAGCAACCAGTTTTCGAGTTTGACGACGAGATTGATCTTGACAAAGGTGATCGCCTGTCAGGCCTATCAAAATGGTCAAGCCTGACCCCGCCGTCGCTCGGACCTGCGCAAAGGGAACTCAGTGACGGCGAATTTGCACTGTTGGAAAAATTGAAAGTCAGCGAACAGCGCATTGTTCTTTCTGAACTTGAAATCAACTGCCTGATCACCGACCCGCTGACCACGAATTGTATTGGAGGAACGCAATGAGCGAGCCCGCTGCGCAGTCGCCTGCGCCAATAGACGCTGCTATTCCTGCTGCGAAGACCGTGATCCGCGTTCTGACGGGTAAATTCGCCGGCGCCGAAATGGACGTGAAATTCGGCGAGCCTCTCTTTGTGGGACGTGACCTCCGCAACAGCGTCGTGCTGCGCGATCTCTCAGTCGGCGATACGCGCGTCAAGCTGATTATCGAAAATGACGTAGCCCGGCTTTTTGTGTTGCAGGGCGAAGTTCACATGTTGGGCCAGGATCTGGCGGCGCCAAGTGAAGCAATTGTTCCCGCGTTCGTCCCCTTCAGTTTGGGCGACTGTAAGCTCGCTTTCGGCGACAGGAGCAGCGAGACATGGCGCCAATGCGGCGCACTAATAGACGCAGACGCCCCGGCCGCACTTGAAGAAACGCCTGAAGAGGTCGATCCTTGGCGCGGCGTGGCCGGGTGGCTCAAATTCGCAAGAACGCTGTCGCCGTTCAAAAATGACGCCATCGCCTGGCCGATGGTCGGCGTTGTCGCGATGTTCCTCCTCATCGCCATCTTCTTGGCGGCGCCGCGACCGGACCCCGGGCCTTCACCGCTTACCGTGCTGGAACACTCAACTAACCGCATTCTGACCGAAAACGGTTTTTCGACGCTGATCGCTCAGCAACAGGACAATTCGGTCGTGATCTCCGGGTTCATTGATGGTGATACGGATAAGTCTAAAGTAACGGCGCTTATTGATGAAGAAGGCCTTGATGTTCTTCTTGATGTCACCACAGGCGACGACCTCGCGCGTTCCGTTGAGGATTTATTCAACGCCAGCGCAGCATCCGGAACCGCACGCTATATAGGCGACCGCTCGGTGGAAATCACCGGCGTCGCCGCAACACAAAACAAGATCGAAACTCTTCGGCAAACCGCCTTGAGCGACATTCCACGATTGAAACGCATTTCCGTCATCCCCTCCTCGGTAGAGCCGGCGCTGGAGACCGAAACGCTTCAGGACTTTAATCGCCGAATCGCCATGCTCGTGGGCGGCCCAGATGGATACGTCGTGACCGAAAGCGGCGATCGATATTTTCAAGGAGCAACGCTCCCATCGGGCGAACGGCTCGTCTCAATCTCCAACAACGCCATCACAGTCAAGAAGGACAATACGGAACTACGCTTTGTCTTTTAATCGCCTAACCACTCTTAATCAAAAAAGGAGCCTACCATGAATAACGATCCAATTTCGCAGCTTGCAGCAGCGCCAAATTCTTCCCAATCGCGCACCCGAGAAAACAGCACTGAAAATCAAAGCTGGTTCGAAGCGCTTGCGCAGGCTTGGGGCGATACGCTCGATAACCAAGCGAACCGTATCGCCGATCTCGCGGAGGAAATCGGTCCTAACGGGAACGACAACCCATCTGTTATTACACGTCTGACGGCGGAATCCTTGCGCTTTAGCTTTATGTCGCAATCACAATCGACATCAGTGACGAGTATTGGCGAAGCGTTGCGTACGACGGCGCGTAAACAATAATTGCGGGGTCGTTCACGATGCAGACGCCAGAAATCAGTGCATTGCTACAGCAGCCGGCGGCGGCCGCTGAAACGCCGCAAACCCAACCGCACGCCGACAGCCAAGCCTTTAAAGAGGCGTTGACGAAGGCTGAAATGGCCGCCGCACCGCCCGGATCAGCGCCAGCGGACGCGGTTACGCCAGCGATGAAAACTGCGTTTTCATCGCTGCAGCGTCTCGATCATGAAGCTTCGACAATGGTTGAGAGCGCTCAGGAAGCCGCGGCAAAGGGCAAAGACTTAACCCCGGGCGAGATGACGATGCTCACGCTCCGGGCGCATGAATTCATGTTTCACGCCCAGATAACGTCCAACGTCGCTAACCGAACGTCGGATGGTCTGCAACAGCTGTTCCGTCAACAGAATTAATCTCAAGGAAAGTCCAATGCGAAACACACTCGTCGTCAGTCTTTTCGTCCTCCTGCTGGCTGGTTGTCAGAGTGAGACGCTGTACTCCTCGCTGGACGAAGCGCACGCAAACGAAATGATCGTTGTTTTGCAGGGTGACGGAATCAAGGCGCGGAAAATGAAGGACAATGATGGCGGCTGGAGCGTTCAAACGTCAGCCGCCACATTCTCCGACGCCGTAAGGGCCCTTAACACGCACGGTTACCCAAAGGATACGTTTTTGAACACGGGCGATATCTTCAAGAAAAAAGGGATTGTTTCGACACCGCTGGAAGAGCGTGCGCGCTATGTCTACGCTTTATCGCAAGAACTCTCCTCGACAATTTCTTCAATTGACGGTGTCATCACGGCCCGCGTTCACCTTGCACTTCCAGAGGAAGATCCGCTTGCAGACAAGCAAAAACCCGCATCCGCTTCAATTTTTATCAAGCATAAGACGGAGCAGGATTTCACATCTCATATCGCCGCGATCAAATCCTTGGTCGTGAACAGTATCGAAGGTGTGGCGTACGACAACGTTTCGGTTGCTCTCTTCGCCGCGCAGCCAATGCCGACGGCGCCATCGGATAGCGCTGATCCTACGATAAAGGCCTCGCTGGCGCAGGTCAGTATTTTTGGGCTGGCGTTGATTGCTGTCAGCATTGTCATCACCGGAATGTTCCTCACACTTCGACGGAAGTCGGCGCTTGCGCTCGCCAAATCAACCTCAGCGAGCGCCCGCCTATCAACCGCGCCGGCGAAAAAGGACAGTGCATAAATGACGGCGACGGCTTCAACGCGCGGCGGGCTTTATGCTCTATCCGCACTGACAGGAGATGAGGATCGCATTTTCAAGTGGCGAAAACCTCAATCTGCTCGCACGGCGCGATTGCGCGGTTCGCGATCGTCGAACGACCCAGCGGTGACTTTAGAAGCATTGACCGGTGCGCCGGACTGGATATTTCTCAATGAAGACGAATTCCGCCCCTTTTGCATTCTCGGCGGCGTCGCAGCGGCTTCATCACAATTAAACAGCGTGATTGACGGCGATATCTTATGGCCCATCGCAGAAGCCGTAGGACCAAACCGTCTGAACGTAGTTCTTGAGCAATCGACGTTCGAAGCGCCGATTCCGCTTATTGCCTCGCTTTCGCCCGAAAGCCTCTATCATGTCGGCGAGACCTTGATCGTATCAGTGCTTCCCGCATTTCTAACGCTTCGTAAGACTTCGGAACGACCGGCTTCTAAGCCGCGCCAAATCAATCAATACGCCGCCGAAAAGTGCGTCGATGCCGCTTGGGCGGCGCTTTCATCTGATTTTCGGAAGGAAGCCGCATGAGCTTTGTTCTGATACGGAAGACAAGCGAAGGCGCTCTATACAGCCACAGCCCCGTGATAAAGCGGACAGATGTGGGCCATGTGCAGAAGTCTGTGGAACTGCTTGACGCGCTAGAAGAACTAAAAGCGGACCTCGCAAATCGAATGGAAAGCGAATGGGAGTCCGAAAAAGCAAAGCTCGTCGTTAAAATCAGTGAGCAATCCAATGCGCAACTCGCCGCACGGGTTGCTGAACTGGAAACGCGCTATGCGTCAGAAACCACCGCCCTGCATGAGAAAGCCGGCGTTCTGGCCGTCGAAATCGTCCGACGCATCGCTTCAGAATGTGCGATGGCGGACGCGGTCGCGGCAATCGCAGAAAAAACGGCCCGCGACTTGTCCCCAAATGATCCGGTTGTTTTTCTCATACACCCCGACGCCGAAAAAACTGTTCGTAAACGATTGTCAAAGATGCCGCTTGAATACGCTATTGAAACCGATGCGAGTCTCGATGAAGACGCCTGCATCCTCGAAACACCGCGCGGCAAAATCGATGCGAGCCTCTCCACGCAATTGACGGCGCTTGAAGACGCTTTCCTGCAGGGGGCTCAACCGGACGTCAATTCGGGATTGCACGCGCCATGACGAATACAACGACCATTGATCGACGCTTAACGAACGTCCTCTCATCGGCGCCGCGGGTTAAACGCACCGGTCGTGTCAAGAAAGCTTATGGCATAACGCTAACGGCTAGCGGCGTGGACGGTCACATTGGTCAAACCTGCCATATTACCGATCCGCTTACCAATAAAACAATTCGGGCCGAAATTGTCGGCCTTTCATCTGATGATGTTATTTTGTCGCCACTGGATTCACTTGGAGGATTGTCCCCGCTCGCTGAGGTCTCGCCCGCGTCTAGCGACAGTCTAGTCCCGTTTGGCAACCAGCTCTTGGGTCGCGTCCTCGACGCCCACTGCGCACCACTCGATGATCTCGGCCCGTTACCTGAAATGGTCGCGCGCCCGATATACGCTGCATCGCCAAACCCGATGTCGAGACCGCCGATTGAGGAGGTCTTCCGTACCGGGATCCGCAGTATCGACGGCCCGCTAACCGTGGGCGTCGGACAGCGCCTCGGGATCTTCGCCATGGCGGGCGTCGGGAAATCGACGTTGCTCGGCATGCTGGCGAAGAGCAGTGACGCCGACGTTAACGTCATTGCGCTTATTGGTGAACGCGGAAGAGAAGTACGCGAATTTATTGAAGACACATTAGGTCCTGCTGGGTTGAAGCGCTCGGTCGTGATTGTCGCCACATCGGACCGGCCCGCACGCGAGCGCGTCCGTGCGGCGCATGTGGCGACTGCGATCGCAGAAGGGTTCCGCGACCAGGGGCGCCACGCACTTTTGATGATGGACTCCGTTACCCGTTTCGCTCGCGCGCTTCGGGAGATTGGACTGGCCATCGGTGAACCGCCGGTCAGACGCGGTCTACCTGCATCCGTTTTTGCAGAGTTGCCGCAATTGTTTGAGCGCACGGGATGTTCGCAATCCGGCGCCATCACGGCCCTCTATAATGTGCTGGTGGAGGATGAAGACGGCGATGATCCGGTGGGAGAAGAGACCCGCTCAATCCTTGATGGTCATATCGTACTGTCGCGCGATGTGGCCCAACGCGGCCGTTATCCGGCGATCGATGTGACAGCGAGCTTGAGCCGGTTATTTCCAAAATTGACGCCGCCTGCGCAAAAATCCGCGGCCGAAAAACTTCGCCGCTTGATTGCGAAGTACAATGAGATCGAATTTCTCATTCAGGTTGGCGAATATCAGGAAGGCGCGGATCCCGTCGCAGATGAAGCCATCCGCAAACAAGCAGCGATTGATGCGTTTTTGAAGCAGGGAATGGATGAGCGAAGCGATTTTGACGAAACTATCGTGCGCCTAATTGACCTTGATCAGTCAGTGGAGGGTCTATCCCCGTGAGTGACAGGTCCCTCATTATTGCAGAAAAAAGAAAAGAATTGACGACGCTTCGGCGACAACGCGCGGAGCAGCGGCTCGCCGAAGCGTCGCGCGTCCTGGTCGAAGCGATGGCGGCGCAGAACTGCTGTGAGCAAGCGCTTAAAGACACGAACAAGCAGAGCCTCCTCCACAAACGATCGGTGTTAACCTCTCCGTCGGATCGTATTGTTGATCGCCACATGATTGACGCCGCCTATGACGAACATCTGCAGCGGCTGATGACTAAGGCGACCGAGGCGAACGAAAAAGCGCGCGAGCAGGTGGCGCAGGCCGAAATCCGCAGAGCGGAGTGTAACCGCGAACATATTAAGGCTTCAGCGGCCAGCGAAACGGCGAAGCAATACCACGAGAAAGTCAGATCAGCCTTGCGCCGCCGCGCCCAGATCGTGGCGGCGAATGAAGTCGACGATACTTTCGCCGCCCTGTCAGCGCAGAGAGGACCAAGATGACGCTGCCCCCCATTGATAATGCTGTCAACAAAACCGCGTCGGTGAAAAGCCCAGCGCCATTGTCCCGCGACGACCAAAGCGCCGCGTTCAAAAAGCGCCTCGCCAAGGAAAAAGCGGCGCTTGGCGATGATGAGCAGAAAACACAGCGGCAGCTGCGCCCCGAAGATGCACAGGCCTCGCCAGAGGCGCAATCTGCGCCAGCGTTGAAACAGCAAGTTGGAACGACGCCCAATTCGAAAAACACGATCGGCCAGACGACGGCCCAGACATCGTTTGATACATTTGCGCAAACGACCACGACCGCCGTCCGCGATCTTGCGCGAAGCGACACGCTGACATTCACGTTCCCGAACGCCAACGCACCCTTGATCTCTGTAGAAGCGGCGCGCGGCGCCTCCGGCGTCTACACAATCACGCTCACCGCGTCGCGCCGGCACGCAGCACAATTGGAACAATCGTTGGCGCAGTTGAAGCGGCAATTGGGGAAGATCACAAACCAGTCCGACATATCGATTTCTGTTCAGTATACCGACGCCTCCACTTCGAATGAGCGTGGGACTCGATAATGGACACGCCGACCCAGAAAACAGTTGCGCCGACAAGGCCCGTTTTGCCGGTGCTCGATCCGAATATAGCGGCGGCGCATGCATTTGCTGGACGATTGAACGGTGCGATTTTGGACGACGCTCATTTCTTGCGCGTGTCCACTGACGCGCCAACGCCGAAGGGCGACCTGTCGATCCTGATGGACACGGCCGCCGGGCGCTGTGCTTTGCAGGCGCGTACCGCCGCAGGGATCGACGAGGCGCCGTTGACCGATCAGGGCGACAGCGTTCGCGCCGTCGCGATCCTTGAAAAGCTCGAACCGTTCCTTCAATTCCTGGAGCGGTCGCTTGGCGTCGCCTTCGCGCCCGCCGCGCTTGGCGCCCCGCCCCAGGACACGATCCCGATCGCCATTTCCGCGATCAACGGCGAGGGCGACACAGTCATCCGCACCTGTTGGCGGCTCCCGCCTGACGTCCTTACGCGTCCGATCACCGGCCTCCAGAGGGACGCGGAGGGCGCCAAGCCCGCCGTGCGCTTCGCCTGCGCCCTAATCGCCCCTGGCCCGTCCCTCACGACACGGATGATCCGGGAGCTTGAGCCGGGCGACGTCGTCTTGGCGCCGTC
>CAWUIM010000032.1:0-32473 GCA_963922595.1 uncultured Parvularculaceae bacterium | reverse complement strand
GGCGGACGCTTACGCGCGGATCGAGACGCTGGACGCCGCCGGCGCCATCGCCGCGGGCGCGCCCGACGCCGGACTCGCCGTTTTGGGGCTCGGTCAGACGATCGGCGTCGCCAATGCGCTAAAATATAGCCGCGGGCAGGAATCCTCCGCCGACCAGGCCGCCATCACCTATCTAGATCGCGTCGGCCATTCGAGCCGGGGCCTCATCGAATTTTTCGGCAAACTGCGAAACCTTCAGGTGATCACCGCGCGCCAGGCGAACCCCTATCTGCAGACGCACCCGCTCGCAAACAGCCGGATGAGCGCGTTAACGCGGCGCGCTCAAGAGTCGGAGCATTATCTGAAAACCGATACGCCGGAAGAAATCAAGCGCATGCGGATGATCCAGGCGAAAATCAAAGGCTTTCTCCAGGAAGCGCATTTCACCATGCGCGAATACCCACTTTCAGATAATTCAGACCCTGCGCGATACGCGCGCGCCGTCGCCTATTACCGGTCGGCGCAAATCGAAAAAGGATTGGAAGAAATCGACACGCTGATCGCAAAAGATCCTGACAACCCCTATTTCTTCGAGTTGAAAGGCCAGATGCTTTTCGAGTATGGCCGAGTTAAGGAATCGATCGAGCCCCATCGCCGGTCAACAGAACTCGCGCCCACCAAAGCGCTCCTCAAAATCAATCTCGGCCGCGCCCTCCTGGCCACGGAAGATTCCGACAACTATGATGCGGCCATCAAAGTGTTCAAATCCGCCTTGCAGCTTGAGCCCGATAACTCGTTTGGCTGGTATGAGCTGGCGCGCGCCCATGGCGGTCTTGACCAGATCGGGCTCGCACACCTCGCGTCGGCGGAGTCGCGTTATCATGTGGGTGACAAAGGCCAGGCCAATCAGTTCGCACGGCGCGCCCTCGCTGCCCTGGACCGCGGCACGCCGGAATATCGCAAAGCCGCTGATATTATCGTCGCCACGCAGGGCGATCTGCCGAAAAGCGCTCAAAACAACGATGAACGCCAGGGTCCGTCCCCGGAAGAAGAGAAAAGACGCCCGGGCGACGTGCCCGACCCTCTTTTCAAATAACCCTGAGCCTATAAAACCCTAATCAGTAAATTTGGGGATCGACCAATGAACACCAGAATTGCAATCGGACTCGCGCTCATGGGCGCGGTAATCCTCGGCGCTGTAATCAGCGGCTTCGGGGTCGCGCAACAACCTGCGCCGCAAGCTGAAGCCCGCGCTGACAACGCCCGCTTCGACGATGCGCAGGCTGAGGAAATCGAGAACATTGTTCGCGACTATCTGCTCGATAATCCGGAAATCATCATCGAGTCGATCTCCCTTTATCAGGATCGCGAACGCGAAAGAGCGGTTGCGCAGTTGGAAGGCGGCGCCCGTAAAAACCTGAAAGCGCTGATCAACGGCGACGGCGGCTACACCGTCGGCGCGGCGCCGGAAAAAGCCAAAGTCGCCGTCATCGAGTTTTTCGATTACCATTGCGGCTACTGCAAACGAGCCACTGGCCTCGTGCAGGATCTTGCGCGAAACGATCCGGACGTCAAAGTCGTGTTCCGCGAGCTGCCGCTGCTTCGGGAAGAATCACTGATCGCCGCGGAATACGCCCTCGCCGCCCGCGCGCAAAATAAGTATACGGACCTTCATTTTGCGTTGATGAACGCGCAAGGCACGCTCACCGAGGACCGCGTCAAACAGATCGCCAAAAAAGCGGGCCTAAAAGTCAACGAACTTGAAAAAGCAGTGAAAGACCCGTCAGTGAAAGCAGCGGTGCAGGAATCACTCGCTTTCGCCCGCGAGATGGGCGCCGACGGCACGCCCACTTTTATCGTGGCGTCGCTCAATAGCGATTTCATTGAGGTGATGCCGGGCTTCAGCAAAGAAGGACTTCTCGCCGCCATCGATGAAGCGAAGAAGCAGTAGCCTGCCCCGCCCTAAAGCGTGACGTCGAGCCCCACTGACAAGATCACGGCGCTCGACTGGAAATCCGTTGAGAAAGCGCCGCGGAACTGATTTTCCGGCAGACCGCCCGTAAAGGCGATAGGCCGGTCGTCAAGCCTGATATAGGCCGCGCTTGTATGGAGCGTGAACGTCTCGGAGAGTTTGCGGGAATAGCCCGCCGTCAGCCACAAGCGATCCGAATCCGGAATACGCGGCGATGCGAAAAAATCATTGACCGGCGTTTCTTCGAACATCACCCCGGCGCGAAATGAATCGCGCGGCGTCGCGCGCCAGTCCACGCCGCCGGAAAACGCCCATGTGTCGCGCCAATCCTGGGTCAGCACTTCGTTCGGTTGCACCGGATTTTCAAAATCAATGGTGACCGTTTCAAAAGAGCTCCAGCGCGTGAAAACGGTCGACGCCAATAGGGTGAGCTCAGGCGTCATCTCGATCTGCGCGCCGAGTTGAAACGAAGCCGGCGTTACGATCTCTGTCTGGAATGGGGAGTCCTGCAGCGTGCCGGCCACCGCGGCGACGGTCTGGGCGGCGACCGACCCGTCATTATCGAACGTTCCCTCGCCTTCAAAGTCATGGGTGATCTTGGACGTAAAACTAAAACCCACATCGATCCGGTCGGAGACCTCAACCTGCGCGCCCGCGACAAAGCCCACAGCCACGTCATCGCCCTCAACGCGGAAGGCGGAATCATCGGTTCCCGGCGTAAACCCGACGGCGCCGAGCGCCGCCGCGATCCCCGCCGCGTCGTTCGCCCCGCTCGCCAAAAAATCGAGGCGCTGGATGCGCGGCCCCGCGGCGAGCGATATGCGGTCATTGAGCTTGAGGCCGAACACCGGTGTCACCGACAAGGTCGTCAATTCAGTCTCAAGCGCGTGGTAGCGCGGAATAGACGTCTCGCCGTAAGACGTGGCGAGCCCGAACGGCGCATTGACGCTCAGCCCCACAAAGAGACGGTCATTAAGCGGCGCCGCAACGCTTAAGGAAGGAATGAGCGCATCCTCCGTGACGCTGTCGCCGGAGGCCTCGCCGCCCACCAGGAACGCTCCAAGGAGCTGCCCCGACGAATTTTCGAAGCCAGAATCAACGATCAACCCGATGGCCGACGCCGAAATGGCGAGCCCGTCGACACCGACGATCGCAGCGGGGTTAAACGTCGAAAACCCCGGCGCGCCCCTCTCCGCCTGCGCGCCCGCCAAAGCCCCGCCAATCGCCTTCGCCGCTTGCGCCTCAAGCGCAAAACCGCTGGCATAGGCGGGAGAAAGGCCGGAAAGAACAACACAGGGGGCGAGAACGCTTGGACGCAACTTCACTAGGAAGACCCTTTCAAAAAACGGACGATGTCGAATCTTCTGACATCGCAAGATGATCTCGAATTTATCGCGTCTCAAATAAAGAAATTCAAAACACAATTGATGGACTTGGAACCGTTGGCGCTAATCGCCCACCGCCGGACTGCGATCGATAGGCATGCATTCAAGGCGCCATCGAAGCGACGATGGCGCCGCATGATAAAAGAAAATCGAAAAGGCCCCTACGCCGCCTGCTGTACCATTCGTTGCTCAAGCACTAGCTGAATTCGTTTGAGATTTTCCTTGTCCTTCGCTTCCGCCGGATGAAACCCAGGCCGAAAGAATGCGAAGTATGGAAGGATCAGCGCACGGACAAATCCCGGTCGCCCGAACAAGAAATTTAACACGGACAGAACACCCCTGCGATCGCCAAAATTTCTATCAGCGCGCAACAACGATCCAAAATTCCGGTTGATTAATTTCACGAACTCGAATGTGGCGATCAGCATCGTTGAACAACGGTAGAAATATCCAGGACGCACCTCTTTCAGGACGTCGAATGACACGCTGCTATGCTCCACTTCTTCGAGCGCATGCCACTCCCAGATATCGCGAAAGCCCGTATCGGCGTCCGCAAGTAATTCCGGTCGCGACAAGACCGCTTCCGCAAGGATTGACGTGAAATGCTCCATACAAGCAGTGATCGCCAAATTACGCTTGCGGCCAAACGAATTCTCAAACCAGTCCAGCGTTTTCTTCTGCGCCTTTTCCAGGCCGTCTACATCGTAGCCGAGCGATCTCAACTGGTCGTTATAATTCTGATGCTCGCGCGTGTGGATGGCCTCCTGCGTTTTGAAACCGGCCATGTCTTCGACAAGCGTTTGGCTATCAATGTCCGATCTAAAAGCCATCACGGAACGAATGATATACCGCTCAGCATGCGGCAAACACACCGACAAGGAGTTAAAGAAGGCCGTCGCAATCTTGTCGCCGCCGCACCAGAAGCGCGGCGCGTTGCTCAAATCGAAATGTATGTCTCGTTTGACGATCGCCACCGTGAAGCACCCAATTAGCCCATATTAATATATTTTTTACCAAATTCCTGGCGCGGAAGATAGGCGGTCCGGCGCGACAATCCGTTGCATCGTTCCAGGCGTTTAATGAATGGGTTTTTCGACGACTAGAAAGTAAACGCTCGCGTTCGCGTCTTCGGTGAGCGTCACCTTCGCATCTGCGAGACCTTCCGCCATCGCCAGCATCTCTTGATCGTTTCGGAAGTAGAGTCCCCAATCGGTGGCGTATTCCATCACCCAGATCGCGCCGGTAGGTTTATCGTTCACATTACCAATGATGACGCGGCCGCCGGGTTCGAGCGCGGCGTATAACTTCTCCACGTACCGCCTGGCGGTGCGTGGGCCTAGATAGTCAAAAAGCCCGGAGGAATAGATTACATTAACATTGCGATAGATCGCATCGCTGTACCGCTCGCTCACGATATCGCGGATACTGACGTTCATCGTATCGAAATCAAAACCGATTTTCTCGCTTAGCGGCGAAAGCAGTTTCTCCGCATACGCGATCGCCGCGGGCTCGCTATCAACAAGCACAGCGTCGAGCCGCCGGCCGCTTTCTTGATTAACAGCCCTCGCCAATGACTCGATTTCACGGGCTGGACCGCTTCCAATGCTGATCACTTTGAACCGTTTATTCTCCGGACGTTCAACGGCGTGAGCCGTTAGCATCTCCACTAGACTGTCCATTCGCGACAAGATTAATCGGCCCGATGTGACGCCCACCAGATGTAAGTATTTCGCCGGTAGCGCGTCCCCCAACGGTTCAAAATCGTAGGCGTAATTCATTATTTGGTAGTCGCCGGGATATCCGAGCGGTTTCGTATAGCTCCGGCGCCAGCATTCTCCGGCGCTGAGCAATGGCGTGATCAGATTTTCGGTGAACCTCTTAACGGCGGCTTTAACCTGCGTATTCTCGCGGTAGCCAAGAACACAACGGTTCAACCGTTCAATGTATCCGAGCCATTCATCTTTTGTTTGCTCATGATGATCATTCGCAACTTTATCCGCTTCAGCGCCGCTTTGATCCGGATGGGCGGCGAGAACACTCAATTGTTCTGCAATATACCCGAGAAAATCCGCGCATAACGATTTATAGGCTTCGGGCACGCATTCATGGTCAGGAATTTCATTATCCTGACCGAACAAGACCATTGCGTTGGACAACCGCAAATCAGCGAGAGAGAAGCCCGCATCGTCGAAAGAAATTCCCGCGAATTGGCGACCATTCTGGAAATTTATGCGCCGGATCGAGGCTTTTCCGGAATAAAGCTCGTGTCCTGACTGATTAATCAATAAATCAACTGAAGAAGCGGACTGGCGTTTCCACAAAGCGCCGCTCGGAAACAGGCAGGCGACACCACTTGCGCTGATGTTCTCAATGTCACAGTGATCGCCATCAATCACAAAATCAGGGATCGGATCCGGAAAAAGGTCTGCCGCCAAAAATCTTTCGGGTCGAGGTAGATGGACTCTTGTGAAGTTCGCCGTACTCATAAACGCCCCTCTGATACGCTTTATACTTTGTTTGGCCGACTCCTCTCCCAAAGACGTGCCCTATTATGTTAGGTTAATAACTTATTGATTACAACATTGTCCGGAACACCTTTGTTTACGGATTTTTTCCGATCCCGCCGTGAAATTAACCCTAGCCTAAGTGATCTGCGCGTAACTGGAGCCTCGGAGTTGCGCGTGTCAGAAAACCTAAAACTTCATCCGCTGACCTGTACATTCACAGATCGCGCCACCGAGGCGGGATTTCAGCGGTTTCTTACGCGACAGGATCGCAACACCCATGCAGCGCCGTTAATCGCAGGCGCCATTGTCTTCGCAGCATTCTCAATCCTCGACTTTGTCGCGCTTGAAGAACCATGGCTGATTATCGCGATCAGATTGTTCGGCGCCGTCGTCACCGTTTCGTTCGCAATCGCGCTTGTTCACGAATGGGCGTGGCGAAGTTATCAAATTATCACCCCCACACTTGTCGTTTTCGGTGGGACCGTGATCAATCTCGCGATTTGGCGCGAGCCCAATCTGGACAGCAACTACTTTGTCGGCCTTATCACAATGGCCATTTTTTCGAGCTTTTTGCAGCGCCTGAGTTTCATTCGCGCATCAATCACGCTGCTAGTGATGTTTTTGGGCTATCATATTGCAATTTCCAACAAACCGGAGCTTGGCACAGAGACGATCTTTATCAACCTCTATTTCCTGATCTCGATGTTCGGGTGTTGTTTGTTCGGCACGTACCTGCTGGAGCGGTTGCGCAGAAAGGACTACCTCAACCATCGCGTTATCGAACAACAAAACGAACAGCTCACTCATCTGCTTGACGAATCACGGCGAGACAATAAGCGCAAAGTGGCGGCTCTCAACATGTTGCTGCATGTCGTGAAAACGCCAATCCATCAGATTTCCGGTTTTACCGATATCGTTCTATCAAAACTCTCCGATGAAGAGACCCGTGACACAGTAACGTCGTGTCTCGACAGCGCGAAATATATCAAAGCAGCGTCGCATGATTTGAGCGCCGGCGTCTCAACGCTCTTGGCCTACCACAAGCTGGATGAAGTTGCGCGCAAGCCTGACATCGAAGACGTCAACATTCTGGAACTGATCAGCGACGCAACCGCCTCTCTGGATGAAAATGTCAGCGTATCGATCAAATGCGACGTGAAAAAACTCTCGGTCGATCGGCGGCTAGTGGAAGCGGCGATTTCAAATGTTTTGGGCGACGCGAGGCAGGTTGCGTCAACGCCGTTGGCGCTGACGATTTCGGTCACCGACGCAGGCGAGACCGTCCAGATGCGGTTCGCGGACAATGGTCCGGGCATCTCGGCGGAAGATTTTGCGTGCCTCACAACACCGTTAACCGAACTGGACAACTATCTGAACGGAGACGGAACCAGCGTCAAAATGGGCCTTCGCACCATGGCGCGCGCTATGGAGATCGCGGGCGGCGCGGTCACTTACGCGCAGGACGGCGGCAGCGTCTTTACGCTGACATTCCCCAAAAGACCGGCGCACAACGACGTGAGTAACGAAGAATTAGGTGCAAAAGTCGCGTAAGTGTAGTGATTAAGTCACGATTCCCGCCTCTTAATCGTTGACATTTGCCGGCGACATTCATAGGTCGGCTTCGTGACAGAGACGCAGCGCGCGCATTTATCCGTCAGGATCAGAATGTAAGACGTCGCCGCCTTGACCGTGTCTGTGACAGTGGAACCAGCGCATCGTTTAGTTCAGGCGGAACAGCGGGGCGTTTATTTTTGATCCGCTTAGAAACCCTTGAACGGCGCGCTTCTTGATTAAGCGTTCCCACGACAACAACAAGCGAACCCTTATGAATTTTGCAGACCTCGGCCTTGAGCCGAAGCTTTTGGAAGCGCTTGCTGAAGCCGGCTATGAAAACCCGACGCCGATCCAGGCGGCGGCGATCCCTGAGGCCTTGAAGGGCCGCGATGTGCTCGGCATTGCACAGACCGGCACCGGCAAGACCGCCTCCTTCACGCTCCCCATGATCCAACGGCTCGCCAAGGGCCGCGCGCGGGCGCGTATGCCGCGCACGCTGGTCCTGGCGCCGACGCGCGAACTCGCCGCCCAGGTCGCAGAGAATTTTGAGAAATACGGCAAGCACCACAAACTAACGATGGCGCTGCTGATCGGCGGGGTTTCGTTTGCGGATCAGGATGCGAAGTTAACGCGCGGCGTGGACGTATTGATCGCGACGCCGGGGCGCCTCCTCGACCATTTCGAACGCGGGCGCCTGTTGCTCACGGGCATTGAGGTCATGGTGGTCGATGAAGCCGACCGCATGCTCGATATGGGATTTATTCCGGATATTGAGCGTATCTTTAAGCTGACGCCGCCCATGCGCCAGACGCTGTTTTTCTCCGCGACGATGCCGCCTGAAATTCAGCGTATCACTGACACGTTCCTGAACGCCCCGGCGCGGGTTGAAGTGGCGCGCCCCGCCACCACCGCCGATACGATTACGCAGCGGATCGTGCGTATCCCAACCAAGCATGACGGCGCCAAGCGCGCGGCGCTCCGCGAACTGATCGCCATGGACGGCGTGAAGAACGGCATTATTTTCTGCAACCGCAAAACCACCGTCGATATCGTCGCCAAGTCGCTGCAAAAACACGGGTTTGACGCGCGGCCCATCCATGGCGACCTGGCGCAGGCCTTCCGCATGGAAACCCTCGACAAGTTTCGCTCCGGCGAGATCAAATTCCTTGTGGCCTCGGACGTCGCGGCGCGCGGGCTCGACATTCCTGACGTTACTCATGTGTTCAATTACGACGCGCCGATCAACGCCGACGATTATGTTCATCGGATCGGGCGAACGGGCCGCGCGGGGCGCGAAGGCGCGTCCTTCACACTGATTTCGCCCCTCGACGACAAGATCTACGACGCCATCCTGAAAACAATCGGGGCGGACGATATCGAAGAACAACCGATGCCCGAGGGCTTTTTCAAGGAAACGCGCAAACGCGCCTCCGATCGCCGCGAGGAAAAACTGAAACGCGAACGCCGCGCGGATCGAAAACCCCGCGAAGAAAAAAGCAAAGCCGGCGCTCGGCGGCGGGGCGAGCGTTCTGAAAAAGAAGATACGGCTGTGGTTGGCATGGGCGACCACGTCCCGGCGTTTATGCAGCGTTAAGTTGTCTTGCTAACCCCTTAAAGCTCGACAGTCATTGGCCACTAAATATACGGTTTTTTCGGCCAGATCAGGTTTCATTTACGGGTTTCTGATACGCAGGCGGCGTCGAATTTATTTCGTGGTGGGAGCCCGCCTAAACATGGCAAGAGCCGTCGAACAGTCGCACCGTATCGCAGAAGTCGCCATCGGCGCCTTGAAGCAACTTTCCCTGGCCGCGACGCCAAAAAATATCGAAGTCTGGTACGCCCATGCGGAGGGCCGGAACCCTGCGCTGTCGCGCGATATCCAGAATACCCTCGAATTAAAGGGTGCGATCACGCAACAACGCGCGGACGAGCTTTACGATCTTTATATACTGCGTACGGATCTGTCGTCAGACGTCATAGAGCTGGTGGCGCGGTTTGAAACCGAGATCAACCAATTGTCGGATGTGATCGAGGCTTCCGGTGAAAACACACACGCCCACACCGAACGCCTGCAGAGCGTATCGGCGAACCTGAAACAGTCGGCCAAGGACAATCCCGCTGTGGGCGCGCTCCTTGAAAGCGTGATCACGATTACGAAGAGCATCCGCGAAGAAAACCAGAACCTCGAAAAACGACTGGCGGAGTCTTCCGACGAAGTGGCGACCTTGCGCCATAGCGTGGAGAGCATTCAGCTTGAAGCGATGCTTGATCCCCTCACCGGCATCAAGAACCGCAAGACCTTCGACAAGGCGATCGCCGCGCAAGTAACAAATGCGAAAACCACTGGAGAAGAGCTCGCGCTGGTGCTCGCCGATATCGACTTCTTCAAGAGCTTCAACGATCAATGGGGTCATCAGACCGGCGACCAGGTCCTGCGCCTTGTGGCCGAGGTTATGAACGCCAATGTCAAAGGTCAGGATTTGTTAGCGCGCTATGGCGGCGAAGAGTTCGCCATCCTTCTCCCGGGGACGACGCTCGACAACGCCGAAATGCTCGCCGATCGCATCAGGCAGGCGGTCGAAGCGCGGCGGCTGAAAAAACGGCGCACCGGCGAGGATCTTGGCGTCGTGACGATGTCCATGGGCGTCGCCCAGTATACGCTAAAAGATACGGTGGAAACGCTCATCGAGCGTGCGGACCGGTGCCTCTATGTGGCCAAAGACAAAGGCCGCAACGTGGTCATCACCGAGCGCACAGGCAAAGACCACAAACGCTACAGCGAAAGCGCCTGATTGCTCGACGGTCTGCGCACCCTCGCCTTCAGCCCTTCACAGCCGTGCGTTGGTAGAGCCGCCAATAGGCGTCCATGAATTCTTCCGGGTTATCACCGCCGCGCGCCGACGCGCCGGACGTCTGTAGCTCGCGCACGATGGCGAGCGCGGGCGCCTCAACGAACAAGGTCTCCCCGCTGGCGAGCAAATCGCCTAGCGCAGCTTTATCTTCCGCCAGTGAAAACGAAACCCCGGCGCGGATGAAGGCTTCTTCGGCCCGCTCGCGCGAGACGCCGTTAAGGGTCATTAGATATTGATAGGCGCGGCCTGCCGCCGGCCACTCCTCAAGTCGCCACAGAATATCCGCCAGCAATACGCGTTCGGGGATCGATGCGCTTTCGTTAAGCCGCTGTAACGCGCCGTGGGCGTCGCCGGACTGTTCCAGCGCGCGCGCTTCGAGGAGCTTGCGCCGCAGCGCGACCTGATCGCTGAGCCCTGCAATCCGGGTCGAGCGCAACACGCGCAGCGCCTCGCTTGGGCGCTTCAAGGTCAGATAGCCGTCGGCGAGATCCGCAGCGATGGTCGACCGCTGGGCGCCGCGCAACCGGTTAAACACCTGATGCTCTAGCAACTCGACAGCCGCGGCGCCGAGATCGAGATCAAATAAGCGTTCCGCGACGCTTCGGATCATAGCGTCGCCGTCGCGTCCGGGCGGCGCGTAGTCAATATTCTCATAAAAGATTTGCGCCGCATCCATGGGCGCGAGCGCTTGCGAACCGTCAAAAAGCCTCGTCAGCGCGGCGCGTAATTTTGTTTCAGCGGCGGCGTGATCATCCGACGTCTGGAAGTCATCGATAAAGGCGCGCAGATCTTCGACGTAATCTCGCGACAGCGGCTTTTGTTCTGCGAGAGTGATATGCGCCCAAGCGATCTCGCGCCGTACGGCGCCGTGATCGGTACGCAGAGCGAGCGCGCTTAGCGCCGCCGCAAAATCAGCATCTGGCGCTTTTTGTTTCGCGTGTCGATGGGTCAGGACTTTGAGCGCCGCCCATGCGCTCCAGGGTTCCGCCCCGATCGCGTCAAGCGCTTCCAGCGTGCGGGCGTCGCCTCGTTCCGCGAGGTCAAGCGCGCCCTGAAGAAGACGCAAGCGGTTCAAATCAAGCGCTTGAGGCCCGTCGCGCTTCGCCATGTCGATGATGGCGCCGGCTCTTTCCAAATCGCCTTGCGCAAGCGCAGCTTCGGCTAACAACAACACTGCCTCGTTCGGGGCATTGTCCGGCAGCCTATCAGGAAAACCATTCCGGACGATCGTTAGGGCTCGTTCATAGCCGCCCTCATGCGCGAGCGCCGCAGCGAGCAGCAATTGCGCGTCAGGCTCGCGCGCAAACGGCTCATCATCAAGGAGCTCGATCGCCGCGCCGTATCGGCCCATCGCATACTGGCTCTTCGCGCGCATGCGTTGAACATCCGCCCCCGGCGAAATAATTATATCTTTGAGCGCGGCCAGCGCTTCCACGTGCAATTCGTGGGCGGCGTAAAAGGCGGCGAGATCCTTGGCGGCCGATGCGCCCCCGCCGGCGGCGACGCGGTCGCGCAAGGATTGCTCAAAGGCGAAAAAACCTTTGGAAGCCGCCTCTCTCTGAATCTCTTCTGCAGAACGCGCGTGCAATGACGCAGCCGGGGCCGGATCAGCGGCGGTGCTAACCGCCTCATTGATTTCCGCTGGCGGGATCGCCGCTGCACCGCTCGCAGCGATAAGGCTCGCCGTCAAACTGACGTAAAACTTTTGAGCCGACTTCATTGCTGATCCGTACCCGCATCGACGCCGTTCTGGGCCAGAAGCCGCGTCAGCCTGCGCGCCTTATCAGGGTTCATCTCGGCGAGGACCCCCGCAATCGCCTGCGTGCGCATGCCTGCCGCCACCGGCACAAGAATATCGTCTTCGAGCACTTCGAAAATCCGCGCCGCTTCCCGCGGTTTCATGCGTTCATACGCGTCGGACAAAGCGTCGAATTCGGCTTGCTCGGCTTGTTCTTTTTTGGCCAGCAACGTGTTCAGCGTCTCAATTTCCCCTTCCAGCATCGCGAAGCGCTCGGTGAGGCGCGTCTCGGCGGCGCTCAACAAGGCCTCGCGCGTGTCGAGATCGCGCTCGCGCTGGTCAAGCGCCTCACGGCGCGACGCCAGTTGCGCCAACAACCGCCGCTCTACTGCTGAGGGCGTTTCGGCCACCGCCGGCGGCGGCGCTTCTATCGCCGAGGCGGCGACGATCTTATCAGCTTCGTCGGCGCCTGCTGTTTGCGCTTCGGCGCTCGAAAAACCGACCCACACATTCGCCGCACGCAGCAGCGCGACCGCAGCCAGCGCCATGATCACCACCGGCAATATCGCTGCGCGCTTTTCGGCTCCCATCATGCGCATTCCTTCAACGGCGGCCGCGCGCCGCGTTTGCCGATCGCGCGCACATCATCGACAGCGCGTTCGATGCGGCCGGCGATATTGTCGCCGGCGCTCACCATCACAGACAGCTCTGCAGCCATCGCCGAGGCTTTGTCCAGCGAGTGGTCGAGATCGCGCGTCTGGTCGAGCCCCGCCGCTTCGACACGCTCAAGCGTCGCGCTGACGCTGGCGGCGGCTTTGTCGAACACGGCGATCGCCGCCTGTAATTCGTCTTGTCCGGCCTTTAGCGTGCGCAGGCGCTTGTTCAACATTACGCAGTAAACGCACGTGGCGCAGAGAAGGAGCGCCAGAGCGCCGTCCATGATCGCCGCCATCGTCATGACGCATCTCCATCGGTCAATTCTTCTTTGTGCGGCGGCTTCTCGTTTTCCATGCGAACCGCGACGCGATCGCCGGCGCGACCCACTTTACCGCGTCCAATCAGGACATCGCCGGAACGCAGCTCAATCGCGCTTGTGGGCGCGGCGGCGAAAACGAGCGTGTCGCCCTTTTCCAGTTGTTGCAGTTCCGTCAGCGGCATCGTCTTCGCCGCCATGACGGCCCGAAGATCGACCGTGGCCGTCTTTACTTCTTGCGCAAGATGATCGCGCCACATGGCGTCCGCGCCATGCGCTTCGCCGATGAATTCGCGCAATAGTTCATCACGCAACGGCTCCAGCGTCGCATGCGGTATAACAATCGACGCACGCCCGCCCAGCTCATCAATGCGAATACGGAACTTCGCAAGCGCGCATACGCTCGCCTCCTGCACGATTGCGGCGAAGCGCGGCGTCGTTTCGATTCTGTCAATTGCAAATTTCGGCGACGCCACAGGCTGGAATGCATCGTCAAGATCATTCACAAGCAAGGACAGCATGCGTTCTGCGAGGGAAAGCTCAATCGCGGTAAAGCCGCGATCATCGATACTGAGCGCGCCCGCCCCGCGCCGCCCGCCAAGCAAGAGGTCAACGATGGAAGAGACGAGCGTCGCATCGGCGGCGACGAGGCAATAATTGTCAAGGAGCGGCGAGTAAACGACGCCGACGACCGTCGGCTGCGGCAGCGCCCCCAAAAAATCGCCGAAGCGCGTCGATGTCACATCGTCGAGCGCCACTTCCACATTGTCGTCCGCCATCTGGCGCAGCGATGTGGACATGCGCCGGGCGGTATGGTCGAAAATAACGTCGAGCATCGGCAGGCGGCGATGCGAGACCAGCGCGGAGTTGATCAGCGCGCGCAATCCCGACCGGTCAACGCCCTCTTCCGCATCGAAGTCGAAGCCGAAAAGATCGGAGATATCGTCGCCCTGATCTTCTGACCAAGTGACGTCATCTTCTTCGTCATACGCCGTTTGTGTGGTGTCAGACATTGAATACGCTTTCTACTGAATAACAAGATCGTTGATGACAACGTCGTCAGCCTTCGCCGGCCCAAGGACGAGATTGACACGGCGCAACAGCTCGCGTTTGACGCGCGCCATGCCTTCCGATCCGTGAAAATCTTCAGGCTGCAATTCTCTCAAGAAGAACGTCGTTCTCTCAATAATATAGGGCTGCGCCGCTGCGATCTGCTGGAGGGTTTCCTGTTGCTGACCGCTTTTGACGACGATCGACGCCGACAATTTCAAATAGGCGACGCGCCCGTCGCGATCCGGGGACAAGTCGATCAGAAATTCAGGGAGCGGCGCATAATGGGTCTTGCCGACCTTAACGGTTTCGATCGCCGCCTGCGGCCTGCCGGCTAAGACTTGCGTCCGTTCCGCGAAGACGACAATACCGGCCACGAAGCACAACGAAACGCCAACCGCCAGGACAATATACTTGCCTGGCGTACGCACGCGTTCGCGTTCGCCTGTACCCGGAGTGTTCGTCATTCTTTCGTCCTCGACACGACTGCTCGCGCAGCCCGCCCATAAGAGCGCAAACAGGGTTAAAAACCGGTTTCGGCGGTGAAATTTGCCCGGCAGAAACTGCCGCCTCACGGCGCGCTCACTCTTTAGTGAATTGTTTTTCAATGATTATTTTGTGGCACGCCGCTTGCGACACCAGGCGCACGAACTTGCGTCCCGTCGATCAAAAAAAGAGCCGCCCTTATGGAAAACGCCATCACCGCCGGATTATCGAAACAGATCGTCCTGACGCGCGCCCTGGAAGTGACGGCGAACAATATCGCTAATCAGACCACGGCGGGTTACAAAGCCGAGCGTCTCGCCTTTCGCGAGTATATTGCGCAAGTTCCTGTTAGGAATGCTGAAGCGGACGTTAAGGACCCCTTTGTTTCGCTTGTCGTCGATCCGGACAGCTACACCGATTTCTCCGCAGGCGGACTGGAGCCTACTTACAACGACCTTGATTTCGCAATTGAGGGCGACGGCTTTTTCGCCGTCGAGACTGCAAACGGCGTGCGCTATACGCGCGACGGCCATTTCAATATCAACACATTCGGTGAATTGGTGACGCGCGACGGCGCTTCTGTACTGGACGCAGGCGGCTCGCCAATCCTTCTCGACCCGGAAGCCGGACCGCCGCTCCTGACGCCGGACGGCGTTCTGCAACAGCTGGACGCGCCCGTCGCCACCCTCGGCGTTTTCCGGTTTGAGACGCAAGCGGGCCTGCGCAAGACGGGCGATAATTTGTTCACCGCCGCAACACCGCCCAACGCCGTTGACCAGCCGCGCGTCAGACAAGGCTTTATTGAAACATCGAATGTCGCGCCGATCACCGCGGTCACCGACATGATTGAAATCCTGCGCGCCTATGAACAGGCGGCGCGCGTTGTGGAAACATCCGACGAGCTGGCGCGCAACGCCATCTCCACGCTTAGCGATCAGGCATAGGAGCCCGCACCCCCATGAAATCTCTCTCCATCGCCGCCACGGGAATGCTCGCGCAACAACGCAACGTTGAAGTGATCTCAAACAATATCGCCAATCTCAACACGGTCGGCTTCAAACGTCAGCGGGCGGAGTTCCAGGACTTGCTTTATCAGACGCTTGAGCGCGCCGGCGCCATCTCCAACGCCACAGGCACCGTCGTGCCGAACGGCGTTCAGATCGGCGCAGGCGTCAAAACCGGCTCGGTCTACCGCATCACCGAACAAGGAAACGTGACCTCCACTGGCAATGACTTCGATCTCGCGGTCTCCGGACGCGGCCTTTTCCGCATTCAGTTGCCCGACAACACCGAAGCCTATTCGCGGGCCGGCAATTTCGCCGTTTCCGCTGACGGCCGCATTGTGACCGAAGACGGCTATGAAGTGCTGCCCGGCATCACCGTACCGGAAGACGCGGTCGATGTTTCGATTTCGGAAGACGGCGTCGTTCAGGCGCGGATCGCCAGCGAGCAGCAATTACAGGAACTCGGCCAGCTCGAACTCGCCACCTTTTTCAACGAGTCCGGCCTTGAAGCCATCGGCGACAATCTTCTTTTGGAGACCTCCGCATCAGGCGAACCGGTGATTGGCAATCCGGGCGAGCCTGGCTTCGGCACCATCCTTCAGGGCTTCATCGAAACATCGAACGTCGATCCCGTGCAGGAAATCACCTCGCTGATCGCTGCGCAGCGCGCCTACGAGATGAACGCGCGGGTGATCGAGACCTCCGATGAAATGCTCGCCACCAACGCCAACCTTCGCCAGTAAATAGGACGCGCCTGAAATGAAAGCGACTCGCCTCCCAGGATTTGTGAGCTACGCCGCCATCGCGCTCTGGTTTCTGCTGACGCTGATGCGACCGCTTTCAGCGCATGCGGAAGAAACGGCTTTAACCGCGACGGCGAGCGACCTTGCGCCCACAATCGAAGCGGCGCTCATGCGTCACGGCGTTCCGGCCGACGCTGTCGTCACCCTCGACGCGCCTGCTACATCCGTTGCGCTCGTCGCGAGCGGCGCGCCGATCTTTGACAGCGTCAGCGTCAATCCAATCACCGGCCGCTTTCTCATTCGCGCCCGCAGTCACCCAGGCGTCGCGCCGGCGTCGATTTCCGGACGCGCGGCGGTGACGATCCGGTTTCCTGTTTTGGTCCGCCCCATAGAGCGCGGCGCCGTCATCGCGGAAAGCGACATTGTCTACGCGGAACGCAACGACCTTCCGGCGCTCTCTTTCGTCACCAATGCGAGCGAGCTGATCGGCAAAGTCGCCATGCGTCCCTTACGCGCCAACACGCCATTACGCGCAAACGCGGTTAAAGCGCCGGAACTTGTCAAGAAAGGCGCCCTCGTCACCGTGCGCTATAAGACGGGCGGCTTGCAGGTCTCCCACCATGGCGTCGCCCGTCAGTCAGGCGCGCTCGGCGACGTAATCAACATCATGAACACCAAGAGCGAACGCATGATCAAGGCGGTCATTACCGGGACGAACGAAGCGCGCGTGATCGGCGCCCGACAGCAAACGAGTTTTTTGGACCTATAAGATGACGCATCCCCTTCGCACGCTCAGCCTTCTCCTTCTCGCCGCCAGCCTTTCGGCTTGCGCCGCGGGCGGGCGCATCAAAAATATCGGGCAAGCCCCCGATCTGGCGCCGACGGAAAATCCCGCCGCGCTTTACGGCGGGCGAACTGTGTCGCTGCCCATGCCGGCGGCGCGGCCCGAGACAGTGAAGGCGAACTCTCTCTGGCGGCCCGGCGCGCGGTCATTCTTCAAGGACCAACGCGCCTCCTCGCGCGGCGACATTGTCACCGTCGTCATCGACATTGATGATCGCGCGCGGCTCAACAATCGCACCGAACGCACGCGCGCCAACGGCGAACAGGCCGAACTTCCCGCGTTCGGCGGTTTTGAACAGCGCCTCGCCGACATCCTCCCCGACGGCGCGAACCCCGCCCAGCTTGTGGACTTGTCGTCGGATTCCTCCACACGCGGCGAAGGTTCAGTGGACCGCCGTGAGGATGTCGAGCTCACCGTCGCTGCTATCGTCACGGACGTCCTACCGAACGGCAACCTCGTGATCGCGGGCAAACAGGAAGTGCGAGTAAACTTTGAAGTCCGTGAACTGATTGTCACGGGCGTCATTCGACCTGAGGACATCTCTAACGCAAACCGAATCAGCCACGCACAAATCGCCGAAGCGCGTATTTCCTACGGCGGGCGCGGTCAGCTCACGGATGTTCAGCAGGCGCGCTACGGCCAGCAACTCTACGACATTATCTTTCCATTTTAGAGATTCGGGCGACCAGACGGGACAGAACGAGTTCCACGCTATCCTTCGAGGCTTCGCTTCGCTCCGCACCTCTGGATGAAGGGTTTTCATTGTTTCTACACAGAAATTCCTCATCCTGAGGCGCCGATCGCAGATCGGCCTCGAAGGACGGCGGCGGGCGTTTGCAGCGCAGCGCAACCCGCCCCCATAATTCCCAATATCGGACATCGGCGCGCCTAATGGCCGCTCGATTCTCGCCTTAATTGAATTTTACCGTCTGTTCATGGGCAGTCCTGCTGGGGACAAGGAATGGAGAACGCCATGAAAATGATGATAAAAGCAATTGCGGCCGGGATCGTCGGCTTTGCAGCCATGGGCATTACAGCGGCTTCAGCAGAATACCGTCCGGACTTATGCCGATACGATCATGACCATCGTTCGCACGACGCCAACTATTACGATTATTACCCCGGCGATCGCTTTTTCAGCGGCGCCTATGACCGGCGCAATCGCAGCGGCGCCAGCTTCAGCGTGACCTTCGGCGATCGCGGTTATTATAACTCGCGCCGAGGCTACCGGAACAACGGCTATCGCTCGCGCAACCGCGATCTTGTCTTCCGCCGCGTTCTCGATACGCGCTTCCGCGCCCGGATCGTGGTCAAGGAAGAGGTTGTCTACACGCGCCGCGGCCAGCGCCTCGTATGCACCGTGACGCCGCGCGGCCCGGACTCTGATCTTGTGCCGTACCGCCGTCTGAAACGGGTCGCCCGTAACAATTGTTCAGCGAGAGCGCGCGTACGGATTTACGCCTAACGCTTGAACGAACCACCAAAAAGAAACCCGCTTCATTGCGAAGCGGGTTTTTCTTTGCGCCATTCAGGGAACCGCGTTCATTGATTCGCTTAATCGTCGCGATGCACCTTTTCGGATTTCTCGTGGCGTTCCTGCGCTTCAAGCGACAGGGTCGCAATCGGCCGCGCCTCCAGACGGCGCAGACTGATCGGGTCGCCCGTTTCTTCGCAATAGCCATATTCGCCGATGTCGATTTTCCGGAGCGCGCTGTCGATCTTTGAGATCAGCTTGCGCTGCCGGTCGCGCGTCCGGAGCTCAAGCGCTTTGTCTGTCTCGCTCGACGCGCGGTCGGCGATATCCGGCAAGTGCAGGCTGTCTTCCTGCAACCCGTTGATTGTGTCTTTACTCTCGCGAAGGATATCGTCGCGCCAATCCAGCAATTTGCGCTTGAAGTATTCCTTCTGACGGTCGTTCATGAAGGGCTCGTCTTCGGTTGGACGATAGTCTTCAAGATCGGTCGTCGACATGTACACCTCCCAATCATCCACACGCGCTGCGGTCTTGCCCAACCAACGGGCCCGCGACAGCGCGGCCTATATAGCGGCGGCCCTTTCCCTGCTCAAGCCGGAATCGGCCTCGCGCCTCCTCACATTTTTGCGCTTTAAATCAAAAGGTTGATGAAATGATTGACGCCCCTGCGGCGATCTGGCGTTGCTGCATCGCGGCATAAATTTCCGCCGCAAAATCAACGCTCAAGTTTAGCCAGTTCGACGCGGGCGCGCAGCTCGATATCATTGTAAAGGGCCGACAGCGCCGGGTCTGCTTGCGTCCCCGCTGACGCCAATAGCGACTTTTGTTGATCGATGTGGGCGGCGAGCGCGGTTAGATCCCGTTTGTAAAGACGCGCTTCCAGCAGCCCCTGCTGAAGGCGGTCGAGCAAGGCGAGCGCCTGTTTACCCGCGGCGATCAGTTTGCCGCGCGAGGCGCCGTCGCTTTGCAGATTGATGAGAGCATCAAGACTTGCAATCGGCGCAGCGGTAGAAACGCCCCCTGAAGCGCTCGATTGCGCCGGCGCCGCATCGACTTTGAAGTCCGATGACGCGCCGGCGGATTTTTTCGCACGCTTCACGCCCGCCGTTGCGCCGGCCTTGTTCGGTCCTGATACTTTCATTGCATTCACTCACAGCACGCTCTCGCTTATGAGCCCGCGGCCATAAAGGTTGCGTTAAGGACGGCAAATTTTTCCCGGCAGGCGCTGCCGATTGCATGGCCGCGCGTTGGCACTAACGTGCACGCCCTCTGTTATCATATTGATTTTTAATGTATTTTTCCCTTCCCCCGCATGGCACGGGAATGGCTATTGGCTGAAGAGCAATTAAAAACGAGCCCAGCCAGTGCGCCACCTGACGACGACATTCTTTTGCCTTCTCGCCCTCGCCGCATCGGCGATCGCGCCCGCGCACGCCACGTCGCGCATTAAAGACCTCGCGGCCGTGGAAGGCGTGCGCGAGAACATGCTTGTGGGGTACGGGCTCGTTGTCGGCCTCGACGGCACCGGCGATCGTATCCGCAACACGCCCTTCACGCGCGAAAGCCTCGTCTCGATGCTGGAGCGCATGGGCGTCAATATTCGCTCAGAACTTCTTGATACGGACAATGTGGCCGCCGTCATGGTGACCGCGAACCTGCCGGCCTTCGCGACGCAAGGCGCGCGCATCGACGTATCGGTGAGCGCCCTTGGCGACGCGGAAAGCCTGCGCGGCGGCGTTCTTCTTGTAACGCCGCTCCATGGCGCCGACGGCGAGGTCTACGGCATTGCGCAAGGGCCCGTCGCCGTCAGCGGCTTCACCGCGCGCGGTCAGGCGGCGCAGATCACAAGCGGCGTCCCGACGAACGGACGCATCGCCAACGGCGCTGTCGTTGAACGCGAGATCACCTATTCGCTTCTGGACGAGGCCTCGATCCGCCTCGCTTTGCGCAACCCCGATTTCACCACCGCGCGCCGGATTGCGACCGCCATTACCGAAACGCTTGGCGCGGGCGCGGCTTCCGTGATTGATCCGGGCACGGTGCGCGTCAACAAGCTGGAGTCCTATCAGGGCGACATGATCAACCTGATCGCGGATATCGAAACGCTGCGCGTCACCCCCGATCAAACAGCCCGCGTTGTGATTGACGAAGCCTCCGGCGTGATCGTCATGGGCGATAATGTGCGCGTCTCAACCGTCGCCATCGCCCAGGGCGCGTTGACAATCTCAGTGAGCGAGACCCCGCAGGTGAGCCAGCCGAGCCCATTTTCCGAACGCGGCGACACCGTCGTCGTCCCGCGTACGGACGTCACCGCCGACGATGAGGAAGGCGAATTGAAAATCGTTCAGGAAGGCGTGCGCCTCAGCGATCTCGTGGACGGATTGAACGCGCTCGGCGTGAGCCCGCGCGATATGATTTCAATCCTTCAGGCGATCAAAGCCGCCGGCGCCCTTCAGGCCGAAATCGAGGTGATGTGATGAGCCTGACAGCAATTGAACAACGCGCCGCGGCGGCGCCCGCCCCAGCGCAAGCAACGCCAGCGCAGTCCGCCGCTGAACTGCAGAATGCCCGCATTGAAGAAACGGCGAAAGAATTCGAAGCGCTGATCATCGCGCAACTTCTGCAACCGCTATTTTCTTCCGTGGAAACGCCGGGCCTTGCCGGCGGCGGCCCCGGTCAGGAGGCTTTTGAAAGTCTGCTCCAGGAACAATATGCAAGCGCGATCGCCGAGCGCGGCGGTTTCGGCATCGCCGATCAGGTGAAGGCCGCACTCATCGATCTGCAATCCTCTCCCCTCCGCCAATTATCTTAAGTTGAGGCCAGACCCATGTCCGACATCGAAACCCCGACGATTGATCAGCCCGTGATGGAACCGGCGCTTCGCGTCAAAACGCTGATCGCCTTGACCCAGGAACTGACGGCGATCTTCGTTGAAGAGAACAATGCGTTGAAAGCGCGCCGGCCCGGCGACATGGCGCTCCTGCAGGCCGACAAGGCCCGCCTCGCCGCCGCCTACGCAAACACGATCCGCCAGGTGGGCGAAGATCGCGGGCTTGTGGAAAGCGCCGGCGACGATTTGCTGGCGCAATTAAAAGATATCACCCGCACCTTTGAGGCGCGGGCCCAAGAACAGCGCGCACTCCTGTCAGGCGCGCAAATGGCCGGCGAAAGCGTCCTGCGGGCGATCGCTGATGAAGTGGCGTCCCAGAACAAGCCGCAGACTTACAGCGGCAACGGAGCCGCCGCAGAAAACGGCGACGCCGCGCCGCTTCACCTGCGCGAACAAGCCTGAGCGTCCGCCGGCTACTCTTTTAGCGCAGCCGGCACGCCCGCCGTATAATCCGTCGTCCAATTATTATCGATGGCGGTCTCAACCAGCCGATGGGACATGGCCGTTGAGATAGCTTCCGGCGTGGCCGCGGCGCCGGGTTCACCGCTCAGAATTTTCGACGACGCGGCGCCGGCCGCCTGTTCGAACGACACGGACGTGGCCGCGCCCTGGCGCCGATCCGCGTGCGCCTGCATATCCTGCAGGAATAACACGAGATTTAAGCGGTAATTGTCGGATCCGACGCCGCCCGAAATAATCTGTTGGTGTGCGAATAAAACGAGATTATTCTGCGTATCATTGACCGCCCTCGTCACTTGCGCGAGCGTATTGAACTCATTGAGATCATCATAGCTGAGGCCGAGATTGGCGCCCGCCGTAAAGTGACCAACGAGAATGCAGCCCGCGGCGGCGGCGACATCCGTGCAGCCGTCGAAATTGACAAAGAAAGTCGCGCCGCCGGCTGTCGTGGCGACCATGAACGGCGGCAGGCCAGGATCGTTTTCGCTGAGCGCCGTCGTAATGCCCAATTCGGCCAATAGCGCCGTCACATCAGCGGCGCTGATCGTTTCGAGCACCCGATTTTTGCTTAACGTGGAATTCGACGTCGATTGCGCCGACGCGCCCGAAATCGTGACAACTAATGAGAGAACGGCCGCAACCGCTTTGCAAATACCCGGCATTTCGTAACCCCTGCTTATAAAACGCCGGCCCCAACATCCATCAGGAAAATGGCCGGCTTCTCGCCAATTCAGACGCGGGGGTCACACTTTACAATACGCCACACGCGATACTTTATGACACTGGTGTGAAGGATATCACACTTGCAGGAGAATCAAAGCAATGAGGCCATTTATGCCCCCTCATCGCCGCATTCTGGCCTACACACGTCACCAGATTAACGATATGGTTTGACGAAGAGAGTTGGCCCAATCGTGGGGTCTCGGGGATTCGCTCTATGAAAATGTCACAAAACGGGATTGACCTCCTGAAGCGGTTTGAAGGCCTTGAACTGGAGGCCTATCAGGATATCGCCGGAATCTGGACGATCGGATACGGCCATACGGGCCCCGACGTGAAGCCGGGCCAGCGGATCTCCGAACGTGAGGCGGAAAACCTTCTGCGACAGGATTTGCGCCCGCGCGAGCAAGCTGTCGAACGGCTCACCAATGTGGATTTGAACCAGAATGAATTCGATGCGCTGGTCAGCTTCGTTTACAATGTGGGCATTGAAGCCTATCGCGGCTCCACCGCCAGGCGGCGGCTGAATAAGGGCGATCGCCTCGGCGCAGCCGATGCGCTGACCTGGTGGAACAAGGCGACCGTCGGCGGCGTTCTGCGGCCGGTCACCGGACTGACGCGCCGGCGCGCATCGGAACGGGCCCTGTTCCTGACGCCGACAAATCCGCCGATTGTTCGTAACCCGCAAGAGATTGCTGAAAATTCGCGCATGACGCCGGTGGAAGATTCGCCGCGGCGCGGCGGGCTTGGCGAAAGCCGCACAATTCAGGGCGCCACAGTCGCTGGCGGCGCCGGCGTTGCAGCGTCCACCATGGGCCGCAACGACGCGCAGGAACTCGACGCGATGGAAACGCGGATCGAACATGGCGACGATCTTATCCTCGATGACAGCAACCCGGACGACCGGCGCGAAGACAGCATGGACGACAGTAACCTGCCGGGCGCACGCGACGACGCCCCGGCGGATGACGCGCCGAGCGACGAGGCGCCTGCAGATCCCCCGCCAGCCGAAGATGACACGCCCGCGGTTGACGATACGCCTACGGACGAGACGCCAGTAGACGACACACCACCGCCTGGCTCCGACGAGGAAGTGATCATCATCGACGGCGAAACAGACCTTGATCCGGGGATAGAAACAGAGCCGGAGCCGGAGACTGAGCCGGAAACGCAACCCGAAACTGAAACCACCGCGCCTTCTGACGATGATCTGTCCGAAACCATCCTCGTGGATGATGACCGGCCGTCAAAGCACGAAAAGCACGCCGCGGACGCGCAAATCCAGATGGCGCTGCTGATCATGATCGTGTTGTCAGTCGCCTTCGTGATCTTCTCGCGGATCGACGACTGGATGAATTATCGCCGTTAACCGTTGCGGCGCGTTTGGAAGCGCGTGACCTGCAATTGTCCGGCTTTAAGCGCATCGAGACGCTCCGCCCACAGATGAGCATATTGGCTTAAGACCTGTAAATGCGCGACGCGCTCGGCGACATTCTTAATTGTCCGCGCTTCTTCATAGGCTGTCCGCCATGACGCCCACCCTTGCGCGATCAGCGGCAGGAAGGCGCGCGTCTCGTCGCTCGTGTCGACCACGCGAAACCCGGCCTCGTTCAAAAGAGCTGTCACATCGTTGGCCGGTTTCGGCGAGCCTCCCCACGGAGAAGCGAAACAGGATTTCAGCCCCCGCCCTTTTCGGGCGACCGTGAAGTCCACAAAGATCATTGGCGCGCCGGGCGCGATCAACTCGGCCGCAAACGCCGCGAAGGCGCGCGGATCGGGATCGCGATGTAATTCAAACAGAGAAATGCCGCCATCTGCTGCGGCCTTGTTGATGCGGCTCATCACCTGTTCGTAGGATTTGAGATCGACGCCGCGCGCGGTCCCGAGGTAACGAGAAAAGCCGGAAACCTTCCACCGGGTCGCCGTTTTCAGATCACGCAACGGCCCGCCGGCGCCGGCGCCGGCGCCTAAAACAACAACGCGCGCTCGCAGCGACACGCCGAGCTCACGCGCAAAGCGCATGGTCCAGACCGGTCCGCCAGGCTCCAGGCGCCCTGCGCCCCAGATGCACTGCGCGATTTCGTCTTCCGGCCGATACGTTGCGCTGGCCCCGGAAGCGGAAAGCCCATGGGCGCGCGCAAGCCGATTGCGCTCGGCGGGTCCGTCAAACGCGTATCCCTCCCACCACGCATGAAACCGCCGTCCGGCCAATGCGATATCTGTCTGCAGCCCCTTCAAGCGCGGCCCGCTCCTTTCTTTACACAACCGTAAAAATTTGACCGTTTATGGCTGATATTTGGTTAACGCCCGCGTCGCCGACATTCCCTCCGCCCTGGTTGACCTGGCCGCCGGTTTCCGCCATAGCCTGCCGCCTTCGTGTTTTTGCGGCTGAAGAGTTAAGCCGCGCCCGGTCCGACCAAAGAATTTCTTTCGCGTTATCAACCGGAAAGCATGCCTGCTGAAATGGTCAGCGGGGTGATCGGTTGAAGGACCAGACGATGACGACTTTCAAGGCGCTCGGCCTGGGCGCGCCCCTGTTGCGCGCCCTCGAAAAACATCAATTTGAAACGCCCACCGCCATCCAGGCGCAAGCGATCCCCGCCCTCATGGAGGGCCATGACCTGATCGGCCTCGCCGATACCGGCACCGGCAAGACGGCGGCGTTTCTCCTCCCGATGCTCGAAAAATTGCTGGCCGAACCGATCAATCTGCACGCCGGCTGCCCGCGCGCCCTGATCCTTGCCCCGACGCGCGAGCTGGCGCAACAAATCGGCCAGGCGCTTGCGCAATTCAGCGGCTACATTCATTTGCGGTCGACCGTCATTTACGGCGGCGCGCCCATGAACAAACAACTCAACAAGCTCAAATCCGGTGTCGATATCCTCATCGCGACGCCCGGCCGTCTGATGGATCATGTGCGCCGCGGCTCCGTTCGCTTCGACGAAACCACCACCTTTATTCTCGACGAAGCCGACCGCATGCTGGATATGGGCTTTGTCAACGACGTAAAGGCGATCTCAAAGGCCCTGCCGAAGCCGCACCAGACAATCCTCTTTTCGGCGACCATCAACAAATCCGTCGAGGGATTAACGAAAACCCTGCTGCGCGACCCCGTGCGCGTCGATATTGCACGGAAGATCGCCGTCTCAGCACAGGTCGATCATTGCGTGATGCATGCTGATCGCGACGACAAAAGAAAGCTTTTAAAGAAGTTGCTGCATGCGCATGAAGATGGGCAGTCCATCATCTTTACAAAGACGAAGCGCGGCGCCGACAAGCTGAGCCGGGATCTCGCAAAGACCGGTCTCAAAACAGACGCCATCCATGGCGACCGCAATCAGCGCCAGCGCCAGCGCACGCTTAACCGGTTCCGCACGGGCGCAGTGGATATTCTCATCGCAACCGACGTTGCGGCTCGCGGCATCGACGTGCCGGGGATCGCGCGCGTCATCAATTTCGATTTACCGCTTGAGCCGGAATCCTATGTTCATCGCGTGGGCCGCACGGGCCGCAATGGCGAAACAGGGATCGCGCTTTCGATCTGCTCGCCCGAAGATATCGCGCTCCTGCGCGATATTGAAAAACTCCTGAAACAGAAAATCAGGATTGACGCCGATCACGACTTCCACATTGATCCGCCGGCGCATGGACCGCGAACGGCGAAGAAAGCAGGCCGAGCCCGTCCTGCGCGACCGTTCAAAAAACGGCGGCCTGCGAAGTCCGGAGCCGCTGGCGAGGGTGCGAAACGATCAACTGGGAGCACTCGCAAGGCCAATAAGACAAAGCCCGTGCCAAATTCTGCGCACGGAAAAGCAAGCGCGCCAAAAGCCAAGAACGACAAACAGCGTCGCCCGGCGCAGGCCGCCAAGCCAGGAAATAAGGCGCGGAACCGCCGGCGCGCGGCTTAGAGCCCAGGATTTACAGCGGCCGCGCCCGGCGCTCGCCCTTCATTCACAACAAATCCTTAAGCATGCGCGCAGTACCCTGGCGGTCGAAACTGATCGCCGGAGTTTACATGACAATGAAGCGTCGTTTTCCTTATGGACACAAATTGGCGGCGGCGTTCGCCGGTCTTTCCCTTAGCGCCTGCGCGGAAGATCCCGCGCCTCAGGAACAAACGCCCGTGGACCCTGAGCCCGGTCTTTACGAGGTCAGCGTTTCGAACGGCTTCGGCGGCGCGCGAAGCCAGAGCGAAAAAACAGTGACGACGTGTCTGCGAGAAAGCGGGCGCGCCGCATTTGCGCATATGCTTGCGGAAAACTACTTCCTCGTGAGCGGCGCCTGCCGACCCGAACGTCTCCCCCGCGAAGGAAACGCCGTCGCCGGAGAAGTCATCTGCGCGGCTGATCCAAAACTTGCAACGGGGACAAACAGCTTCATTTATGACGGCGTCGTCGCCGCGGACAGTGTTTCGCTTGAGGCGCGGATCAAGTTTGACGCGACGATGAAAGAGGGCGCCAGCGAGATCAGCCCCTTACAAATGAAACTCGCCATGAAGACCATCGAGCAATTGCGATCGCTGATCGACGCCAGGCGCATTGGCGCGTGCCGCTAGGAGGGCGCCGAATCGTTGGGCGCAGGAATCTCTAATGATTGTTGATCTTCTTCCGACCTTCACGCGTTTCGCCTTCGGCCTCAGCGTTTTTGCAGGCTTGATGGCCTTTATGCTCTATCGAAGCTCGTATCGCTGGCGATATCTCGCCGAACGATATGGTCCGCCCGCCTCGGGGCCTGTCGCCGAAAAACAGTTTCAAAACGCCGTTCTCTACGGTCACGGGCCGGCTTACAATTCCTACAACGGGATCGTGACCATCGGCGTTCTTAACGACGGCGTCGTGTTGCGCCTGTTCAGGCCCTTCTCGATATTTCACAAGCCCCTATTCATTCCGTTCAAGGATATTCAAGGGTGGAAGCAACGCTGGTATCTTAATGCGCCCTCGGTGGAGCTAGAATTCGCAAGCGCGCCCGATGTCAAAATTCTGATGCCAAAAGATCAGGTGAGTTGGCTCGGCGAAACGATGGGCGCGCCGATCAGCCTTTCCGACGACACGCCGCCCGAAAATAGTCGCCCGACCTTTACCTACGCTGCGACGATCACATTGGCCGTGCTCTCGCTTTCGCTTGGCGCAGCGCTTATTGCTCAGTTTCTGGGATTTGGGCCCTGGGCCCGGTAGGCGGGCGGCTACCGCGCAGTGATGCCGCCGTCGATTTTAAACTCCGAACCTGTTACAAAACGGCTTTCGTCAGACGCCAGATAAAGCACGCAATAGCCCACATCCTCCGGCTCGCCGAGGCGTTTTAGCGGGATCTGGCGCACCAGCTTTTTCTCACCGTCCGGCCCGCCCATGCCGAGCATCGGCTCGAGGATCGGCGTGCGCGTGAAAACGGGGTGTACGGAATTCGACCTGATATCGTATCCCTCGCGCGCGCAATGGAGCGCAATTGATTTTGACATCATCAACACCGCTGCTTTCGCCGCATTATAGCTCAGGAAATTCGCATCCGCACGCATGCCCGAAATCGATGAGATGTTGATGATCGATCCCGGCTGGTTGTCTTTCAGATACGGCATGGCGAGCTGCGTGCCGGTGAAGATTGCGTCCACATCGACCGCCTGAACGCGCCGCCACGTCTCATATGTCTCCGTCTCGATATTGCCGTAAGAGCCGATGCCCGCATTGTTGATAAGGATGCTGATCCCGCCCATGGCCTCGGCCGCATCTTTCAGTGACGTTTTCCAATCCTCCTCAGAGGTCACGTCGTGGGCGAAGGCGAACGCGGCGCCGGGGTGTTTTTCGTTGATGGCGGCCGCCGTCTCCGACGCGCCCTTCACATTGACGTCCGTGACCGCGACTTTGGCGCCCTCGTCGGCAAGCATATGCGCGAAACAGGCGCCGAGACCTTGCGCGCCGCCGGTGATGAATGCTTTTTTTCCCTCAACGCGTCCCATCGCAGGCTCCTCGTTTTCGGCGGACAATCTGTTCGCGCCGATGTTTCGTATGCTCAAGCGTGATGAACAAAAGCAGATCGATGCTGGAAACGCCAGACGCTCAAGCAGTGAACAAGCCCCGACGGTCTTCTGGGCGGCGGGACGATCGGCTGTTGCGCTTGTTCATTTCCAACGCGCTTGCCGGCGCTGTAATCGGCTGGGCGTTCCTTACAGCGATCCTGCATTTCGACGTGGCGCAGTTGCGCACGTTAATCTCCGCCAGCCCTTCCGGACCGCTCGCTCTTTTTATGTTGGCGATGGTCTTCGCGTTGACATTCGGCGCCGCATCTATCGGAACGGCGATCTTTCTGCTCCCGCCCGACGAGCCGCGCGAAAAGGGCGTCCCGCCGCGAATAGAGGCGCCTATTCTCCGCGAGCGCGCGCCCGCGCTGGTGCGGAGCGGTCGCGCAATAAGACGCTAACCTTCGTTCTGAATTTCATCGACGGCCTTGGCGAGCATCTCGTCCATATGGCGGCGGATCTGGTGGTCGGATTGTTCAACGCCCGCGTCGTCAAAGTCCTTGCGCAATTTACGGAACACATCCTCGTCGCCCGCCTCTTCAAGGTCGGCCATAATCACCGACTTGGCGTAGGCGTCCGCCTTCTCGCCCTCAAGGCCCAAAAGCCCCGCGGCCCATGCGCCGAGCAACTTGTTGCGGCGCGCTTCGGCCTTGAATTTCAACGCCGCATCATGGGCGAACTTGCTCTCAAACTTGTCTTTGCGATCGTCGAATCCGGACATGACTGAAATCCTTGCGCTTTTTCGGCGACGCTTGCGTCGCCCTTTCCGTTAACGCGTTTTATGTATAACCGGTTGGCCCGCCCCGCAATGGCGGCCGGCGGGCCAAATTGAGGGCTGGTTTTTGGGCTTCCCTAGACTGGCGCGACGCCCTAAAAGGCGCGTTTCGATGAAGGACACCCCTATCTATGCCGCGGCGCAAGCAGATCTACGAAGGCAAGGCCAAGATCATTTTCGAGGGCCCGGAACCGGGCACGGTCATCCAGTATTTCAAGGACGACGCCACCGCTTTCAACAATCAGAAACATGCGGTCCTCGAAGGCAAGGGCGTTCTCAATAACCGGATTTCGGAATTCATCATGACCGGCGTCGAGCGCATCGGCGTGCCGACCCATTTTATCCGCCGGCTGAACATGCGCGAGCAATTGGTGCGGCAGGTGGAGATTATTCCGCTGGAAGTGGTCGTGCGCAACGTGGCCGCCGGGTCCATCGCCAAGCGGCTCGGCCTTGAGAACGGCGCCGCCCTGCCCCGCTCGGTGATCGAGTTCTATTACAAAAATGACGAGCTCGGTGATCCGATGGTCGCCGAAGAACACATCACCGCGTTCAATTGGGCGAACCCGCAAGAGATTGACGACATGATGTCGCTCGCCTTGCGCGTCAATGATTTCCTCTCCGGCATGTTCGCCGCCGTCGGCATCAAGCTGGTGGACTTCAAACTTGAGTTCGGGCGCCAATATGAAGGCGAAATGATGCGGCTGATCCTCGCCGACGAAATCAGCCCCGACAGTTGCCGCCTATGGGACATTGAAAGCGGCGACATCCTCGACAAGGACCGCTTCCGCAAAGATCTCGGCGGCGTTGTCGAAGCCTATCGCGAAGTGGCCCGCCGGCTCGGCGTGGTCAAAGACAGCAGCGGCAACGGCGCCGCCGGCCCGGTGCTCGTCAGCGACAATGGGGAGTAGAAGCGCCGGGTTGGGCATGGCTATTTTTGGAAGTCGGCAAGAGCGGACCCTCAGCGTCAGTTTTCCCACCCCTCGCCTTCCCGCGGCTTGACCGCGGGATCCATGGCTCTCGGCTCATATCACTTTATCGGTAAGATCACGCCAATCCGGATTGTCTTTTTCGATCAACGCGATTTTCCATGACCGTTTCCATTCTTTGATACGCCGCTCGCGCTGAAACGCCGTATCCATTGTTTCATGCGGCTCAAACCAGACGAGGCGCATCAATTTGTATTTTCTGGTAAAGATTGATCCGGTTCCGGTACGATGCTGCTCAAGGCGTTTTGGCAGATCGGATGTCACGCCGGTATAGAGCGTCCCCAGTTTCTGATTTGTCAGCATATAGACAGCGATGAAGTCATATTGCGCCATCTGGAGAAGATGGCGCGTCCTGGATCCCGCGGTCAAACCGCGGGAAGGCGCATGACGTTAGAGTCGAGGGCAATAACCTCCCCGTTCGCACCGCCGCAAAACCGTTCCGATCAACTCGTCAGCGGCGCTCCGTACAAGGACTGACATCCGGCGATATCGTCCTGGTCGAGATAGCGGTGCGGACCGGAATAGCTGGGGAACATGAGCGCCGCGCGCCGCCGGCTGTGGCCGAGACCGATCGCGTGGCCGAACTCATGGGCGGCGACGGTGAGATAATCGATCCCCTCCGCATCCGTCATCGCGCAGGTCCAGCGCTCGTCATCGTCAAAATGCGTATCACCCGCGAGCGGGCCGCCATTTGGCGGCGGAAAATAAGCGTGCGCCAAGACGCCCGACGCGCCGTCAAAGGGCGCGCCGTCGCCATGCGCACCGGTGGCGAAGGCGATGGCGATATCGACCGCGCCGCCCTCCGCGGCGGGCTCGAACGATAACGCGCAGTGCGCCGCCCACAAATCAAAAGCGCGGCCCGTGTCGCGTTCAATATCGCTTTGCGCCAGCTTCGACGAGAAGGTGTCGAAGGCGTAGGTCAGACCCAGCTTGTCCCATCGGCTCACCGTGGTGAACGGCGCGGCGAGCGGCGCAATATCCGGCACGCCGCAGCGCGGCTTGCCCATCTCGCACAAGGTCGCCTCATCGAGACGCCCCGTCTCCGGCAGGCCCATACAATTTTGATACAGACAAAGCGCCCGCTCGGTCTCCGCGTCGAAATCGCCGTCGCGGCAAACACCTATCGCGTCCTGAATATAGCCGTAATGCCGCAAATAGGACTGCATGGCGCGCACATCATCGCCTGACGCGCCCTTCCCCATGCCGTCCGTAGGCAAACGAAGGGTAGAGAGGTTCGTGCTCATACCGCAGCTCCTCGACGGTCACGCGGAAACGATAAGCACAAAGGCGGCGGCTCTCAAATTAAGGATGCGTAGCGTGGCGGGGCTTCAACCCGCCAACATCGCCTCCGTGACGACCCAGAGTTTGGCCGCAGCCTCGCGATCAACAGCCCAGGGCGCGACGTCGAGCCAGCGGACGCTGTCTTCGCCCGCCACATTGGCGACGTCGAGGTCTTCGCAATAGACGCCGCCGATCCCGTCGAGTTGCGGGCTGAGCGCGCACCAGACAGTCGTTGAGGCGCCTTCTTCCGGCGTCTTGAAGATGGCGGCGACTTCCGGCGGCTGGGTGCCGTCGGGGTTCATCCACCCGAGCTGGACCATTTCCTCCGTATCGAGATGGCGTTGCAGCGGCGTCATGATCCCACCCGGATGCACCGCGAAGGCGCGCACGCCGCGGTCTTTCATCCGCGCGTCCAGTTCAACCGCGAAGAGGGAATTCGCCGTCTTCGACTGGGCGTAGGCGACCCATTTGTCGTAGGGTTCTTTTTCGAAATTGATATCGTCAAACAGGACCGGCGAGCGCTTATTGGCGAGGGAGGAAAGCGCAACCACGCGCGCGCCGCCCGCTTTCGCGAGCGCCGGCGCCAGTTCGTTGGTCAACACGAAATGGCCGATATGGTTGGTGGCGAATTGCGCCTCCCACCCCGGGCCGACGCGGGTCTCGGGGCAGGCCATGATGCCGGCGTTATTGATGAGAAGGTCGAGGGTCTTGTGGCCGTCCAGAAAGTCGGCCGCGAATTTGCGCACCGACGCCACGTCGCCGAGGTCCATCGCCGCGGCTGTCACGTCGCC
>CAWUIM010000031.1:0-35039 GCA_963922595.1 uncultured Parvularculaceae bacterium | reverse complement strand
AGTTTGAATTCGGGAAAAGCCGTCACAAAGTCGTATGATGCGTAACGGACGTGATGGTAATTCGTATCGTCAACCAAAATCACGCCGCCTTCGGTGAGGAAGCGAGGCGCGTTGATCAAGGCGATAATCTGCGAACGATAATCATGGGAAGCATCGAAGAAGTAAACGCCGGCCTGCGGCAAGCGACTTTCGCGCAGCATGATTTCATAGTCCTGGTCGTGAATCTTGAAGTTCGTCAGGTCCTTACTCGCTGCGTTTAGTATCCGAAGATTTTCGCCGTCTTTATCAAATTGCGAAAAATTATCTACGGCGACATGATCCTTTTCAGGATTAGCAATCGCAGACGTTAAAATCGTCTTGCCCCTGAAGGTGCCGATTTCGAGATAGCAGCCTCTCTGTGATTTGCGAACCAACTCAACAACAAGCGTACGGAATTTTCTGCCGCTCATTCCCGTTAAATTTTGAGGAAAGGAATTCGAAATCGTCTCACCTTCAATGACTCCATTGTCTATGTCGCGAATGAGTTGTGTGATTGTCATGAGGGTCTATCTTTCTATTTCAATTCCGACGGAACCGCGCGGAGGGGAGGGAAAATTCGCTGTTGATGTTTTAACTATTTTCGGCCCTCTTGGTAAGAGTAAAGCCTAGTAATTCAGTATAATGATCAATATTTCATCTTTGAATACTCTATTTTGTTTGCGCCACGGACGCTACGCGCTTCAGGCAAAGCGTTTCTTGTGTGGAAGCAGCAATTTCGAATCCATTCTCCAACAATAGAGGGGCAGCTAATTTTCCCTTGCCTTCATATCGTCCATCAGCACCGGTCCAGGTGTCGTCAAGAGCCACGATCCCGCCGACGACCATCTTTTTGATAATTGCTTCAGCGCATTGTCGGTGCATTTCCCAGCATGCGGCGTCTGTGATCTCAGTATTCAGAACTTTTTGATAGGTACGGTGGCGTTCGTCGCTATGATGGTCGTGGTGAATGTCGAAGGCGTCGAGATAGACATAGTCCAGCGGCTCGTCAAAAGCCTTTAGGAAGTGTTCGCCCTGTTCCGTTTTGGCGTTCGCCGCCGGATTAATGTACGGCATCATGCTGTTTACAGCGGTCGTATTTTTCTCGTCCATATCAACGCTGACAAAGTTCATCTCCATCGCCATCGTGAATATCGCAAGTTTTTGTGTCGATTTCTGACCCAGCATATGCTCTCGCGTCGTGCCGATTTCGATCAGGGTTTTATTGGCGAGCAGTCCCGGTTGCTTTTTCTCTTCGTCGATCAGCAACGCCATTAGGAGACCATGCCCATGCTCCTTGTCGTTCTCGCTGTTCAGGCGTTCCACTGAACTTCCGCCTAGCCAAAGCGGCCTCATCGCTCTCATAACGGCGAGCATATCGAGCGAGACCGACTGAGCGGCGAGTGCGTGTATTTCCTTTTGCGATTGCGCAAACGCAGCCTTGTCATTGTCTAATGTTGACTGGAGGCGGTTGATCTCCTTTTCGAGGGTTTTCTGCGCGGATATCCGGATTTTATTTTGCGCATTGAGCGCGTGCTTCTGCTTGCTCAAATCCGCTTCATGATTGGTCAGGCGGGCTGTTACGGTGGTTAGCGCCGACGCTTGAAGATCAAGGCCAGTCGCGATTTTGCGCTCCAGGTCTTTTTGCGCCGAAATCCTGGTCCTGTTGAGCGACTGAATGTCTTTATTTTGTTTCGCGACGGTGGCGCTAAAATTCTTTTTTAGCCGATTGCTCGTTTTCAGCGCGTTTTCGGCCAGGCGCCGGTTTGTCGCGAGTACATCGTTAGTTTTTGTGCGGTTTTTTTCCGTTTCCGACTTAAGTGATTTTCGCAGTTGAGCAATTTCGCCGGAAAGTGCGTTTACATATTGATAGAGGCGCAAGCCAAGATAAAGGATTGAAACCATAGCGGCGGCGAACGCGCCAACACCTAAAATCGACAGGCGCGTCATGGCGTCGTTCTGCAACGCGCCCATGACGGCGATCGCTGCAATGCCGATGAGCAGAGGCAACGTCCACACGCCGCGCCTTAAAAAGCCAGCGACGGCTCGCCGCGCAAATCTCACCAGGGAGAAAATGCGCGGACTGCGCCGTCTCAGCCATTCTCCGAACGGCGCATAGAAGGGGCGCTTAATCGGCGCTGCTTTTTGCGGCTGAGCCTTGGTTTCGCCCGCTGCTTTTTGGGGCGTTTTCGCGATAGGTTTTGCTGGGACAGCTTTTGTTTTCGCGCCTTCGTTCTGTTTTGCTGCTTTTGGGAGGCTCCGGGCGTCCGGGTCAGGCTTGTCTCGCTTCTTAAGCAAGCTCTCAAACGCTTCCCTTACGGCATCATATCCCGGGTCGTCGCGGAAGGCGAGCAAGTTGCCCCATGCGTCCGGCTGCATCTCAACGCCGGGATAGCGCTCAACGCGACGCCAGTCATGGCGAATGCCGTAGCGCAGGATCGGATGCCATTCGCTGACGTAAACGGCATACCCTTTGTCACAAAGATAATCGGCGACGTCGCGCCATGTGTGGCCGAGGCCCAACGTTTTTGCGTCCTCAAATTCGCATTCAATGACATCTGGTTTAAGTTCCGCCCAGGGAACGCCTTTCAAAACCGAGAAATCAAATCCCTCCACGTCGATTTTGAGAAAATCCACATGGTTGATCTTGTGTTCCGCGATAATGTCGCGGACTGTCGTCACGTCGACCTTAGCCGTCTCGGCGTGGGTGTCCCGGAATGCGTGCAATCCGCTTATGCCCGTGCTTTCATCGGATGTAAAAAATGCGGCCCCTTCGCCAGACTGGTCGCTGACCGCCCGTGTGTCGATGGTGACGTTCGGGGAGTCTTTATAGCGGGCTGTCAGTTTTTTGCGGTTTTCAGCGTCAGGTTCGAAGCAGAAGAGGGTCCACCCCAGATCATAAAAGAAGCTGGCGGCGATACCGTAATGGGCGCCCACATCGATAATGGTGTGTTGTGGGCCTTTGCGATCGGATAGGAGCTTCGCGACGATCTTTGTTTCATCCACATGCGCGCGGTAGGCGCGCGGAATCTCAAGCGCGTTATCCTTCAGGAAAGAAATAAAGTAGGGCTGATCCGCGTCATCGAGATATTTTTCCTCACTAAATAGATGGCTGACCTTGCTTGGCGTTCGAAAGACGATAGCGGATTTGGTCTCGTCGCTCAGCGCCTTTACGCCTTCCCAGCATTTGTAATGGTTGGATTCTCGCGGAACGGAATATTCCGTTCCCTCGCCAAAATATTCAGGCAGGAAATGATTTGGGTCGCTCGCGCCCTTGCGCGGTTTCAATACGATGCGTCTTGCTGGGTCGTCTTCGTTCCGTTCGACATCAACATTGAGTTTATCAATGTCTTCAATATAGCTGCAGTCGCAGCCGTAGACGTCAAATGCGCGATAGCCTTCGTTGATGAGGTGATGCAGGGAATAGGTCGCCACGTCGCCAAAGAAGGGGGCGTTCTCTTTAGTTTTCCCGACCAACTCGACCTTCGGATGTTCTTTTAGGTGAGCTGTTTCTGGGCAATCGAGCAGGACAAAGCGCTGGATCGGCGAGTCCAAAAGGCCTTCAATATCGGTCAGGCAGTTCAAGAGAACAGCTTTATCGATACAGAAATAGTGGCACGGATAGAAATTTTCTTTTTCGTAAATGATATAGGCGCGGTTAAATGAGACCGTTGTTTGGTTTCTAAGCGTACGGAAATTAAATCCCTTCAACGAAGGTCCGTTGCCGATGATCGTAAGCGCCTTGTCGTTCTTGGCGATGTCAAAGCGCGCCTTGTTCACAATTTCATGGAGCGCCATGTCCATCCGCAGACGCGGATTGTTCGCGACTTTCCGCACGAAATAATCAAGCTGCGCCGCTTGATCGTGGAATCCGGAGTCGGACATTTTTGTTAAAACATCGGTTTCTGTTTCATCGCGATAGGATGAATGGTAACCGCCGGCGAAAAACGTAAAGCCTGTCACGAATAATTCAGCGGGCTTCAGGTCGAGCAGTGTCAATATGCCAGTGAAGCCAGTGTTTGGGCGCGAGCCTAATTCCCTTTCCAGCCGAAGATAGTCCTCGTTTGATGGCGCGAACGTCTTGTAGTCATATTTCCGGAAGTAGTTTCGGAAGTTCCGGAGGTTGCCGTAATAAGGTTGAAACGTTGACGGCTCATCAAAATTATCAAGCAGCGCGTAAGGCGATAAAACAACGGGGTCGTCGGTAGAGAAATCAACGGCGCTTACAGGGCCGCCTGTTTCTTCAGTTTCGGAAATGCAGTGAATAAGAAGGTCGCAGCGCGACCCGATATTTTTCGCGAATTTGTCGTCCTTACGATATTTATTTACGCGGCAAACAAAGTCGTGTTGGTCAATGAGTGCGCCGTTTTCGCTTTCATAGACATGTTGAGCCGGACCGACGATTGCAATGCTCTTGCCGCGCAGCCGGTCAGCGATTTCCTCATTATCAAAGGCGAACCAGTGTTTCAGTTTTTCAACATCAACACTGTCCGTCACCGTATTGCGATGGATTAGAAAGGTTTCGTTATATTTGCCAGCAAGATCGCCTCGGGTGACCATCCTGTTATCGCCGCCCTCCAAATTTTTACGGGAGGCGAATGCATGGGTAATATCGCAGGTAACGCCCGTCGCGCTCGAATAATCATAGCCGGCCTTGTGAATGAGATAGGTGTATAAAAACTGATCGTGCCGGAAGCCTATAAATTCATCCGTACAAGCGAAAATATCATTTTCATCTTGATATGATTTCAATTTCTGGAAAAAGTCGGCGCGCTCATCCAGCTGCCGGTTTGTGAACTTCGGGCCGCGCAACAACTCCGGCGCCCTTTGAACAAGCGTGTAGCACTTCTCAATGACATCAACGAAAAATGGTGCGTGCAGCTTAAACCCGAGAATGCCGGGACGGAGCAATGACTTCGACAGAAGGTCGAAATCAAGATCGAGCCCTGACTCGAGTAATTCGTCCGGAAAGGTATTGAAGAGGCGAATATTGTCGCCTGTGCTTTCCCATGCAGTCCGGTCGGCCATGTCCGTAATGAAATGGCCGGTTTCGTTTATCTGCTTCCAGATCGGCCCGAGAGACCGATTAAGAAGGACGCCGGCGTCGATATAAAGGAAGAGCGTTCGGTCGAAATTAGTCGGCGCGTGATACTGCGCGAGATACATCATATCAACTTTGAAAAAATAATTCTTGATGTAATCGTCGTTGATGTCGCGTGTGGGGAATGTGAGGAGTTTGACGCGCGGGATTTCCTCTAGCGTTTTGCGTTGCTCTTGTGTTAGGCCCAGATCGTAAATCGTGATGCTATAAAATTCCTGATAGGAATGCGTATAAATCGATTCAATCAGTAACAGGAGCGAATCAAAGAAGGCGCTGTCGCCTGCCGTCAGAATGTGCCTGAAGAGCGTTTTGGGATCGCCGTTTCTCCGGAGAAAAGGCGTCGTGAATGTGTCGAACATCAATAGGTCCTTTTACGCGTCTTGGCTGATTTCAGGAAGCTCGCTCAGGATTCTGCGCCAGGTGACGTAGAAATTATGCTTCTGCTTGATTTTGCGTTGGATATTCTCAATATACGGCTTTTGTTCATCGAGATTTTTGCAGAAGTAAACGCTGCGTTCGTAATATTCCTGCTTGTCCTCGGTGATGATATCGAGGATGTCGTCGCCAAATATATCGGCCGCGCCGTAATTATCGCAAACGCCGAACCGTCCTGACAAAAAGACCGTATAGAAACGGTCCTGGACGCCGCGCTCGGCCTGCCAGCTTGGAGCATGGACGATTGGGCATAGTTTCGCCTGGCGCAGGATTTCGACCATCTCCTCGTCGGACACCATCTTCTCGCCGATGCCGCCAAATTTTTTGAAGTTGAGTTCGGTGGAGTTTTCTAATGGCGTTAGATATTTGTCCCAGGCGTCTATATTGCCGCGGCCGACTTTACCCCATTTGCTGCCGACAAAAGCGGCGTCATAGGAAAAGTCCGACATTTTGGGTTTGGCGTTGACGATCTCTTCCCAATTAAACGGCGTGCCGCCCCAGGGTATCCAGAAAATGCGGTCTTGCAGCCGTTCAACAATGCGCTGCTTTTCCGGAAAAAGGCTCGGATCGGTTTTGCATCCAAACGCGAAGACGTTCAGGCCGAGATCCGTTAGATATTCGACGGTGCGGTAGAGAGGCCATTCCCAGCGCTTAGACCATTCGCGTGCGTCCGCGGTCCAGTTAACGCCCTCCATGCCTTTCCCAAGGCTGGTTAGTTTTTGAAGAACGATATCCTGAGGACGCACAACATCTTTTTGATAAAGTTCCAGCGCCGTCGGCTCGTTCCATGTGATGAAAATCCGTGCTTCGTCACTTCTCTTGATGTCGCCGATTTCCGCCCACTCGCATTGATATCCGATCGTCTCGATTGCGTCCCGGAAACGGTTCCATGGAAACCAGTTCGTATGCCGATTACCCGACTCTTGAACTTTGCTATAGCCGAGGAGGGTGACAATATGGTTCTTGTTGCGTAACGCTTCGTCGCCGCCGAATGTGTAGGCGCCCGCATTCTTTCGGTAAAAGTCTTGTGCGGCTTCTTCGGAAAAGGCCCCCGCCATGCGCGCTTCGGGCGTGTGGAGAAGGTATTTCAGATGGTCCCAGTCGCTCGGAAGCGTGTGTCCTTTTTGTTGTAGGCGATTGAGCATGAGACTGTTCCAGGCGCGAGAATTCAGCGTTTACAGCGATTTCTTCCGGGTGAAAAAACGCTCTCTAATTCGGGAGAATTCGGTGATATGTCAAGAATGCGCGGAGGCCGCGAACCCCCATGAATTCCTGCGACCATCTTCGGCATGTCAGAGATTGCGGCGGCGTTTGGTGAGCCCCGTGAGACCTTTCAATAGTGGCCCGCCGAACGAGGCTGATTCGGCTGGCTTTTCGATGAATTTTCCGGCTGCAAAATCGATGAGCAAGGTGTCGGGCGCCGGGGGCTGATCGCTCGCCGTCATCGCCTCGGCGGACACATCCCACAAGCGGCACAGGAGCATGCGCCCGGTCCAAAAACGCTTCTCAAAGCCTTTGCCGATTCGCAGAAGCCTGAAATGAGGATCGATTTTCTCGAATGTGTGCGCCAGTTCGTCGTTCAAATATATGGCCGCCGTTTGGTCGCCCATATCGATCAGGAACTGCAAATAAACAGGCTGGTTTTCCTCAATCGGCAGCGTCGCGGACTTACCCTTCTTGTTTTCGAGCGTGGCGTTGACGGTGATTTCATCGCTCTTGAATTGATAAATCGATAAAGGACCCGCGACGAGCGGCATCGGCGGGAAGGTCTCCGAGCGGTCTGCGCCCTTCGGGAGCGGACCTGAGATAAAGGCGCATTCCAATGCGAGCCGCCGAGCGCCGCTCACATTAGGAACGGTCTCAATGCTTGTGGCGCCGTCGAAATAGGCGAGCGCATTGTAGAATGAGTGCGACGGAGCTTCACTGGCCTTACCGTCCGCCTGCGCGCGCCCAGTCGGACCGTCGCCTTCTTTCCCATCCGCCGGTGGGTTTTTCTCATCTTTTGCGGCATTCGTCGAGTGAAGCGCTGACCATTTTCTGGCTTTTGTGAAGAGTTCTTCCGCCGGTCCGGCGCCGTCCGCCGTTTTGAGAATCACGGTTTCCACAGCGTCACAGAAGCGCGTCGCCGAGGTCTCCCCATCTGGCGAAAAGGCGGTGTGGCGCGCGAGAAATTCCGCCGCGCGCGCACGGAAATCGACATTGTTCTCAATGTCAGCGAGCGTTTGCGACAGGGCGGTCTTCAATTCTTCAGCTGTGTGCGCGACGGGAAAGGCGCCCATCGGGTCGGTGAATTTTTCAACCTTTTCCCTGTGTGGATTGAAGTAGATGGCGGGCTTGCCGCTTGCGAGCGCCTCCAGAATACCGGTCGCGAACCGGCTCACAAAAACGCTGCAATCATCGATCAACTGATATTGCGTCTTCTTCGTGACGGGCATTCCGCGCAGGCGCGCCGAATCTGCGGGGTGTTTCGTAATGACCCAGGCCAAGCCTAGAGCTTCAAAGGCGTCTCGAGCGGCTTGAACAAAGCCGTCGCGTTCGGTTTCCAGAACGCCATAGGTGAAATTCACATTGAGCGCGGCGATGGGGTTGGTTGGAAATCGCGGTTTCTTCTGCGCGAGGCTCTCGATAATTGGCAGGCCGACAATATAGCGATCGCGATCTTCGAAATATTGTGCGTCATCTTCGCCCGCAAGAAATACATGATCGCAACGCCGATAGGGCAACAGCCGGTATGGGTCAAAGTCAAGTCTCAGGAAATCGCTAATGCCTTCAACAACGCACACTGACGGCAGTTTCATCCGATGGCGATATTCAAGCGCCGCCCGGAAATCATCGTTGAAATCGTTGTAAATGATGACGACCTTTGCGCCTGACAGATAGTCTTCGCCGTATGGGGGTTCTTCTATTCTGACGTGTTCAATCTCTGCAAAAATTTCGCGCTCATCTGCGGCGAGCTGGCGTTTGCCGCCAGACGCAAAGGCTGAGTTATCGAGGACCACACAATCAAAACCGCGACCGTTCAAATGTTTGGCGACGGCCGCCGCATTGCGCAACTGATAGTCGACCTGGCAGATGAAGACGACTTTGTCTTTAAGTCGCTTGGCCATCTCACTGGGCTGGAGCCCGCGCGGATATTGCGCGAGAAGAGCCGTGTCGTTTGTTTTGGCTTCCGCGGCGATAGCGCTTTGCTCCGTCGCAGCTGCTTCGAGCGCGGCATTCTCGTCCTGTTCAACCAGCCTCTTCAAGTTTGGCGGTGTGGCTGTCGGAGGCTTAACCTTGTACTCGTTGTAGGCTCGCTTGATATAAGCAAGCGTCGCCGTCTTCTCTTCATTAGAAAGCTGCTCGCTCGTAAGGCACCGATCGACGCACAGCGCGGCGAACCGTTCCGCGCCCGCCGCGAGATCCGGCGCTACTTTCGACAAAATTTGATGGTGCTTCGCTTGGTCCGCCCAGTCGTTCAATGACCAGAAAATGTCCTCGGCATGTTTAAGCGTGAACGCGCCTGTGATCGAGGCGGAATTCACCGAATAAAAATAGAGTGGGTTTTGCACATGGCCGCAAACCCGCACATTGTAGAGACTGCGCACAAAGCAAGCGAGATCTTCGTGGTAAAGCCGCGGCGGGAGGTCGAAAACGTCATCCGTCAATATGCGTTTGTTAAAAAGTCGCCCGCACATCGTGAAGGAGCGCCTGCCGGCAAGCGTTTCCTTTAGTCTTGCGATATAGTGCGCCGGAAACGAACGCGACGAGTAGTTGTTATCGGAATATCTGTGCAGCGATAAATCCCACCGCACATAAGGCGCCGTAACGAGGTCCGCTTGCGTATTGACGGCCTCCATTCGCAAACATTCAAGCGCATCGCGGGTTAAAATGTCATCGCCATCGAGGAACACAAGAAAGTCGTTGTCGGCGGCGTGTACGCCGGTGCGGCGAGACTCATTGAGCCCTTTGTTTTTTTCGTGACGAACCAATCGGGCGTTGGGCGTGTTCTCGACAAACGCAGAGACGCACTCCGGCGTCTCGGCGAGCGTCGAGCAATCGTCAACCAGAACAATCTCATATTCATCGCTGCGCAAACTCTGCATGGCGACCGAGTGAAAACACTCATCCAAGAGAGGTCTCGCGACATTATAGACTGGTATGACGACGGAAATTTTCATCAACGAACCCGGGGAAAGACTGATCGCCGGCGCATTTGGCGGCGTTCCGCGAAATAGCACTCACATGGCGGCGGCCCATACGCGAACGCGCATCGTTCGGTGGTATGGGGATCGCACAATGCCGTCAAGCCGACGCGGCCGCGCCGACTATCCAAGAAAGACGACGACATATGCATAGTCGCCGCCGCTCCTGTTTTCGATGGTCAGCTTACCCGCTTGTGCAGAAACAGTCGTCTTTCCGTCAGCGCCCGTCGTCCCCGAAAGCGGCGACGTCGTGACATTGAAATTCGAATGGCCGAACGATTTCACCGCAGAGCGCGAACTGCCTGTATCGAAGAAGACGCCGCCGGCGTGTGTCATTGACGGGTAATTATTGCCCCGCCCGGAGCTCCCAACGGCGAAGACGATGGCGAGCCCGGCTGGCTGCGGCGTCGCGACGTCCATCACCGTATCATTGTTAATTCGGGCGGTGACTTTACTGAAATAGGAATGCGCCGCCGCGTCTCCGGCGACGTCCAGTTTCGCCATCGGGGAGGCGGCGCCGACGCCGATATCGCCAGTGTCTTTCTTAACGACAAGCGCGTTCGCGAATGTTGCGCCGTCCGGCGACATGTTGAGAGAAAAGTCGTCGCTTTGCGTGAGCCCGATTTCCGCCCGTCCCGAGAAGTCATTTTGGAAGACGATCGAAGCTGTGTTGGCGTCGCCCGCCTTGTTGCAGGTCATTCGAACATCGCCGGAGCCTGGCGTGATATCGTCATGGCTAAACAGCGCCGTGTCAGCTTTGACCGCCAGCCGCGCATTTGCGTCGGCGGTCGTGTTGACGCCCAAGCGGTCAAGTGTCTGCGTAGGGCCGCCTGTAGCGCCGCCGCCGCTTTGTTCAATCCAGGCGGCGCCTGTCCAGATGATCAGTTTTTGTTCGTCTTCAACCCACACGAGCCAACCCGGCTTCGGCGCAAAATTTCGCCATGATGCGTCCTGGAACACCCAAATCTCGCCGTCGCCATTTTCCCACAGACCCGACGCCCCCGGCGCCGCGATATACGCGTCGCCCTCCGCTGGATCGGAGGGGGCGTTCGTTTCCTGTCGATTGCGCACGCTGAGCTGAATGAGGGCGTCGAGGCGGCGCAGGCTTTCATTGACCGTCACATGTTTTTGGGCCTGTTGCGGCAAAACATACGACAGGCCAAGGCGCGGTGATGTTTCCATTTCAAATACTCCTACTGAATTCATCAGCGGGCGATTATACGGGCGGTGAGAAGGGGGGAAGATAAGTTTTTTTTCGTCCAGTAATGCAGCGTGTTAGTTGGTAAAGACGACTTTGAGCCCATTTGGGGCGATCGGGAATCTGCGCGCAAATTCTTTCCGCCGTGACGCCCTCGGTTTCTCGCGTTCGAGAATGGTCTCGCTTGACCATGGGCGGGGCCAGGCCCTGATTCGCCGCATGATTAGCGGCCGGCTCGCCATCCGGAGCGCCGATCGCACCACGATCAACATTGAGGCCATTTGTCTCGCAGGAAGGTACCGAAGCATTTTCGCTGAGCCCTTCACGGTGTGGCGAACTCCCGTTAGAACCGGCTGAAATGGTCGATTCAAATACTCTAAAAGAAGCTGATATGTCAGCGGGCTCCAACGGGTTTCAGCAAGCATTCAACAAGGTCGCGCGGTATCGCGGCGCCGTTGAGCTTGGCTGGTATGATTTCATCACGGTTTTTCGCCGCTCATTTTTCGGCGCGCTGTGGCCGGCGTTTCAACTGGCGGCCTGGGTGGGGACGCTGACGTTGCTCTTCTCTGGCCGTCTTGGCGGATCGATTGGGGAGTATGCGCTCTATGTGGGGATCGGCGCCTACGCCTGGGATTTCATTTCCTGGTCTCTTGGCGAAGGGCCGGGGCATATTACATCCCAGGGCCAGCTGCTCAAAAACGTGCCGTCAAACCTGTCGACGATAACGGTGCGAAAGATCGCTTACCTTGTTTTTAGAAGCGCATTTCAGCTGCCTGTGCCGCTCTTTGTCCTGTTTATGTACGCCGACCCGGTTGGAGCGGAAGTCCTTCTATTAGTGCTAGTGATTCCGCTCTATTTGTTATCGGCGTTTTCCATGCTGACCATCATGGGCATCATCGGCGTTTATTTTCGCGACTTCCAGTTTCTCATGCCGAGCATCACGCGCATCCTGTTCTTCACGACGCCGATTTTCTGGCGGGGCGATTCCGGCTTTCGCAAGATCCTGTCGGACTATAATCCGTTTTCGTATTATCTCGAACTGGTGCGCGCGCCGCTGACCGGCGAGTTCGCATCATTGCAGGCGTGGGGCGTTGTCGGCTTCTTGTCGGTCAGTGGTTTTTTTCTCGCCATTTTCCTCCAGTCGAAGTTTCGCCATGAAGTCGTCTATAGAATTTGACGAAACGGATGGGCGGTTCATGAATTTCGCTAAAAGGCTCGACGCGTGAGTTACATTCATCTGAAAGATGTGGATCTGGATTTGCCGGTGGGCGGACGCCCGCTTGCCGGTTTGTTCCAGCGCCGCAAACGCGCCTCACGCGACGCGCGGCTCGACATTGAAAACAATGTCGGTTACGTGCGCGCGTTGCGGAATATTACGTTGAATATCGACTCCGGCGATCGCGTTGGGCTGGTCGGCGTGAACGGCGCCGGTAAAAGCACCTTGCTCCGCGTTCTCGCCGGGATCTATGCGCCGACGCGCGGCGAATATTCCTCGCAGGGAAAAATCTCGACGCTTTTTTCCAGCGTTGTGGGCATGAACCAGAACGCCAGCGGTCGCGAGAATATTTTGTTGTCTGGGCGCACACTTGGCATGTCGCGAAATGAAATCACTGCGGTGGAACAGGAAATTGTCGATTTCGCCGATCTTGGCGATTTTATCGACTTGCCGATCCGCCTTTATTCGGCCGGCATGAAAACACGGCTTGGCTTCGCCATTGCGACAGCGATTAATCCTGAAATTCTACTGATTGATGAAGTGTTCGGCGTCGGCGACCGCAATTTCAGCAAGCGCGCGAATGAACGGATCGTGCGCGTAGTCGGGCAAGCGGGTATTCTCGTGCTCGCGACCCATTCAGATCTGACGATCACCCGATTTTGCAACAAGGTGTGCTGGATCGACAAAGGCGAGGTTCGTTTCCTGGGCGAGGTTGAGGAAGGGATCGAGAAATATCGCGCTTCATCGCAGAACGGTCAGAACCGGAAATAGATAAAGCTCCCCGAACCGCCGGCGGCGAATAGCGCGATAAAGACAATCAAGAGCGCAAGATACGCCGAAAGCCCGGCGTGGCGTCGAACGTCTTGGCCGTGTACATTAAGCCAGAATTTCTCAAGCAGATCGATCGCGACAGCCGCCGTCAAAACAATAATGCCCTGACTGAAAATCAGGCTTGCCTCAAACCATCCCGTCCAGTCGCTAACGAGCGCCTTGTTAAAGGCCATGAGTTGATCGATCTTTTCAACGCGGAAGTAGAGCCATCCATAGAGTATGAGAATGAATGTGATAATCCGGGACGGCGCCGAGCCGAGTTTTTGATTTAACGCGCCTATTCCCGAAATCGCATTGAGCCACCGTTGTCCAAGGATAATTGCGCCATGGTACGCGCCCCAGACAACGAAGTTCAGCGCCGCCCCATGCCACAGGCCGCTAAGCGCCATAGTGACGACCACATTGCTCCAACGGCGCAACGCGGTTTTGGAGCGATTGCCGCCAAGCGCAATGTACACATATTCCGTGAACCAAGCTGACAAGGAGATATGCCAGCGCCGCCAGAAATTTGATGGGCTGGACGCGAAATAGGGCCTGTCAAAGTTGAGGACGATTTTAAACCCGCATAAGCGCGCATACCCTCTGGCGATATCTGTGTATCCCGAAAAGTCGCCATATATCTGGAAGGCGAAAAAGATCAGCCCGACGATGACAAGCGGCGCCGAAAGAGTGTCCTGCTGGAACAGTAAGTCCACATAAGGCGCCAGCGTATCCGCAATAACAATTTTCTTCGCGTACCCCTGGACAATAAGGAAAAACCCGTAGGAAATATCTTCGCGGGTCGGCGCCGCCCGGTCGGTCTTTATTTGTCGCAAGAGGTTGTGCGAGCGCTCGATAGGTCCTGCGACGAGTTGAGGGAAAAATGAAACGAAGAGAGCGAAATCAACAAGATTTTTTTCGCTTCGGACATTTTGTCGATAGACGTCAATCAGATAGCCGATTGTCTGAAATGTGTAGAAGGAGATGCCGATGGGCAGTAAGATCTGCACGGTCACGAGATCGGCGCGCAGGCCGAATTGAGCCAACAGCGCGACGAAGGAAGTCGTAAAAAAATTGAAATATTTAAAGACGCCCAAGATAGCGAGCAACGCTGAAATCGCGCCCGCGAGCACGAGGCGAGGGCGCGCCGCCGTTTCAATGATTTGTCCGCCGACGAACCCAATGATGATGACGCAGCCCAGCAACAGGCAATAAAAGAAATCGCCATAGGCGTAAAAGGCGAAACTCGCGATCAACAAAAACAAATTTCTTAGTCGCGCGGGTAATGCCCAGCACAAGGTAACGACGCCGGCGGCGAAGAAGAAGCCAATGAACGAATTAAACGCCATTCAAATGACTCTTGGGTCCGCTGTCGGATAAAGCTGTAATTGTGAATTTATTGACCATCAGAGCAGGTCTTCGGCCTGCAGCGCCGCGATTATTTCCGTTGTGATATATTGCATGCCCGCATGGGTGAAGTGATCGCCTTTCGCATACAAATCTTCGGTTAAATTATTATCGGAGAAAAAATCAACATAAGGAATGTTTTCAGCCTTTAGATAATCAACCGCTTCTTGGTAATATGCGATCGCTTCGGCTGGCGTCGTCCCGTCAAATTCAGAAACGGGCTTAAATATGACCACCAGTTGCGGAACGCCCGCCCCCGCCAAAAGCGCCGCCGTGTGCGGAATGAACGAATCTTTAAATGACGTTTCCTCGCCTCGGATAAAGCGCTCGCCATTGTCGATCACAAGCGCGTCCGCCCGGCGTATCGCCCCTTTCGTGGCGAACGCGGTGACGACATCAGATATTTTGAGATTGGCGTCTTCGTCCGCAAATGCCTGCGCCATGTCATTATCGGCGCTAAACATCACGGCCGTCCGTTTCGCGAGCAGGTCCTGCGCGTAATCCTTGACGCTGCTGCGGCGAGAAAGAATTTCAGAGCGTCCAGCGATCGCCCCAAGAATTCCTTCAGTGTGTGGCGCGCTGTTCGCTGTGTCAGGCGCGGGACCGGCGAGCGCGAGAAGGTTCACCGCTATGGTGTCGGCAGGGTCATGCAGGGCGTCGAGGGCGGTTTTTTGGTTCTGCCTGAAAGCGGGCAACATGGCGTAGGTTGGACGAAACCCCCAGACAATCACTTTAGGTCTTATCCCTGAAGGAATGAGGCTGTTGCGGACGGCGGCGTACCACATCGACGAATAGTGACCGTCATAGTAGCCGAAAGAAGCGGTCTCGCCGGGCAGGGTTCGGCGCACCAGTTCAAGATCAAGGCCCGTGCCGAACATTGAGTTACCCAAAAAATAGAGGGAGCCGTCGTCTGGCGCGCCGCGGAGCGTCGCCAAATTATCGGCCGCCGGCGGCGCAAGGATAATGAGCGATAAGAGGAACGCTGCGGCGCCGCCAGTCGCGCTCAACCAAACTCGATGCCGGGAAAACAAACGGTTCGCCTGACGCATATCCCTTCGCTCCGTAAAAAGTGTCTCGCTTACATCATCCGGTGAAGCGGCATGTAGCGCAATCCGCCCGTTAGCTTCAGATGGTTATTCCATGCAGTTGACCCTACTCGGGGCTTCCGCCACAACGCGCCTGGATCAAGCCTGTTTTCGGAGCCGCGAATGCCTTCCATTGCGATCGTCACAATGGTGCAGAAAAGAGATTTACCGTCTGCATTCGCTTCGCTGGAAAATATGCAGCACCTCGTTCCGCCGCAACAAGACGGCGCCGCGGTGTCCGTGCAACGATTGATATTGTTAAATGACGAACGCGATGCGTCTATCGAAAATCGCCTCCTTGAGGCGTCCGGCGGCGAGGTCATCAGCGAAGGTCGCAATCTTGGCGTCGCAGGAGGGCGAAATTTTCTCGTGCGCGCGGCTGCGGCGCGCGGCGCCGACTATATCCTGTCGATTGACGACGACATTATTCTGCCGCCTGACTTTTTGCAGCTATTGTGGGCGGATTATGTCGCCCTTAATCGCGCCATCAAGGCGGTTGGAATTCTGACCCCGGCGACGCTGGATTTTCCATCACTTCAGACAGTTTTGTTTGATGAGGCCGAGGTCGCATCGCTTGCAGAGGGTCGACCCGCGGAAACGCCGATGACGCAAGCGCTGCTGGGTAAGGTAGAACAGGCCGGCGGTCTCAGCGCCCAAAATATTTATCATATGGGCATTCGCGATTGGCGCGGTTGTTATCTCTTTACGGACCATGCGACCGACAAAATCATCCAGTCAGAATACGGCGTTGAACCGTCGCCGAATCAGGGCGCGCAATCAAATTTGAAGAATGCGCCGGAGGCTGGCGCGATGATAGCGGCGCAGGGCGACCCCGTGGAAATTGACACGGCGCCGGGCGGCATCTGTTTCTATTCAACAGCGATGTTCAAGGACATTGGCGGCGTCGACGAGATTTTCAATCCATTCGGATACGAAGACGCTGATTTCGCCTTGCGCGCAAAACAAAAGGGCTACCGACATTTCTGCGCGCCCCGAGCCGTGGCGTTGCACGACATCGCATTCAGGCTGAGTGAGCGGCCGCTTGAGATTGTCAAAGCGACGCAAGGAAAGATCACCGGCGTTTTGGCGCGGCGAAATTTACGCGGCGCGCAATCAACGGCTGGCGTTCTCGCCGTGACGCGCCGCATCTTAGATGATGTGGGTACGGAGAACCTTAGCGCAGGAGAGCGAGACGAGGCTTTTCCGTCTCTTCGCCGTCTCGAGGCGCTTCTCGCCTATGTGTCAAACCTATTGGTGTTTGCGATACCAGAAAGGGCTGAGCTAGCCGCATTATCAGAAAAGCAGGCTGTTCAAGTTTTGAAAACGGCGCTCCAGTCTATTTTTCCGTCGCTTGACGAGGAAAAGATTTCGATCAGCGATGACGGCGCCCGATTGAGCGCGCTCGCCGAAGACCGCGACGACGAAATCCTAGACGTCCACGTGCGGCGATCCGAGGACGGAACGCGCGTTCGCTTTGGGATCGATATTTTCAAGTTTTCAATGCGCGCGACATTATTGCCGTCGCTTTTGCGTGACTTGGCCGACGACGGGCGTCTTTCGTTTTCCTTGGGCGTCGTCTTGCAAATCTCTTCTGACGACAGTTTTGAACTGAATGAATTGAAAATGCGTGTCCCTGGCGGGTTTGCGCTTGAAGGTACTTTACGTGGGCGCCGTGGGGAAAAGCGCGAATGTGCGGTCCGCTCGCTAGTCGTCGAAAGCTCTACACTCTACTTGCGCGACGAGGGAGCGCTGCCCCGTCTCTTTTACGCTCTGAGCCGAATTGAGGAGATAAAACCAGCGGCGTTATTAGAGGCGTATAAAGACGAGTTTTTCTTTGAGGGTCGTTCGCCGCTTTTCGATTGGCTTTCCGGCGCTGCAGACAGTCTTTCAATTTCGTGGTCAGGCGCATTTGACGGCGCGCCTTCCGCACCGGAGTTGTCGGCGTCCTTTGCGGCGGCGTCCCACGCTGGCCCCAATAAGGCGCAGCAATGGCTTTTGAAACACAATGAGGCGCCGGTTCGTCATTACGCCGCGCGTCAGGTGTTTCATGCGAACGTTCCGGTTGAGGGCGGCCTTGTCGCGAAAATGAAACGGCTGGTTTCGGAAGATCCGAGCGTCACGCCGTTTCCAGAGACGTATCGTCCCGCTTTGCCGACGAAGATTACACGCAAACTCCGTTATATGTCGGCGTCGCGCGGCGTTGCGCTCACTCCGAACGAAAAGCGGATCCTTTCTTACAAGGACTACGGGCGCGGGAAGCGAGCGTTCATCATCGGTAACGGGCCGTCACTAAACAAGGTTGATCTTCGTTTGTTGAAAGATGAAGAGACGTTCGGCGTTAACGCGATTTATCTGAACCGGGAAAAAATGGGCTTTCTCCCAACGCATTACATCGTCGAAGATATTTTCGTTGCGGAAGACCGGGCCGATGAGATCAATGCTTTGCACGGGCCGACCAAATGGATCGGTAACTATTTGCGCTATTGCCTCAGCGGCGACGAAGAAACGTGTTGGTTAAATGTCGCGTGCGACTATTCGAATTATCTCGGTTTCCCGCATTTTTCCGATAACGCCGCAAGAATTGTCTGGGTCGGCGGCACCGTCAGTTACATCGCTATGCAGCTCGCGTTTTTCATGGGATATGACGAGGTCTATCTTGTGGGCTTCGATCACAGCTATTCCGTCCCGAAAGACGCAAAAGTCGAGGGCAGAGCGATTACATCCACGAGTGACGATCCGAACCACTTCCACCCCGATTATTTCGGAAAAGGCTATCGGTGGCATGATCCCCGGGTGGATCGGATGGAGGCGGCCTACCAAAAAGCGCGATCAGCTTTCCGGGCGGCGAACCGCGAAATCTTTAATGCTACTGCTGGCGGGAAGCTGGAGGTTTTCGATCGCGTGGATTTCGAGAGTTTGTTTTAAGTTATAGTTATTCTGGTAAATCAACGTTCTAGGCGGCGACCATGGTCGGCGTTCAGCTCATTTTTCGCCGCGCCGCCCAATGTCGTCAGGGCTGCGATACATATTTGGTGAAGAGGAAATGTTGGTGATTTCCGGGATTCACGGCTCGGCTAAGCGGAACATTAAGGATATTCTCGTTTGAGGCGTTGGTCCGGGACGACGCCAATATCAAAAGTTGTCTATAAATTCAGATATTTAAGATAATTTTAGCTTTCCTTTATCCAAAGTCTTTGGTAAATCACGAGCATCTGGATTTAATCTTGGCGCCTTCCGTGCACCAGAGCGGGTTCCAAGTTGTTGCTGTGGTAATTTGAGGCGCTTCAAATGGGGTTTGTAATGTTAGTAAAAAATCGTTCTGTTTTAGCAATCGCATTTTCGGCTGTGATGCTTTTGGCCGGTCATGCGCAAGCGACGCCGATCACGTTCGCAGGCTACAACTTTGACTCGGATGACATCGCTGATGGCGTGCAAGGCGTGGACGGCGACCTCAGAACTTACGACGTTCGCAGAGATCCGGTTTTTAACCTCTCGCCGAGCGCTAGTGAGCTGGACGCTTCAATTGGTGCGACAGCAAATACCGGCGTGACCTGCGTCGATAGCAATGGTTGCGTATTTGACATCCTCTTCGACGGTGGCGCAGCGAATGGCGATGGCAATGACATCTTGCTTGCTGGTCTTGGTGGCGTCGGCGAGCTGTTTGATGTGGTCATTAATGGCGTGACTCTTTCTGGCCAGCAATTGTCTAACACCGGTAACCTGGTCAGCGGTTTTAACCTGAAAATCCTTACGCTCAACCTTAGCGATTTCGGCGTGGACTTTGGCGACATCATTAACAGCATTCGGATTGTTGTTTCTCCTGGCGTTGACCCGGAAGAATTTTCTCTGGCTGCGGCGCTTAACGGCAATGACGTTGCAGTGCCGTTGCCAGCTGGCTTCCTGATCTTCCTAGGCGGCGCGGCTGGTCTCATCGGCGCATCGCGCAAGAAGAAAACGGCCTAAACGCGGTACGCGAAAAATTTGGAAAAAGGCCGGCTCAGCCGGCCTTTTTTTTGCGATAAATTTGCGTCATGCGTATTATTTTTCGACTTTTCGGCTTGTAAGGCGCCGCGATTGGCGATTATATGCCTTTCCGTTGCCTATTTAGTGTGTGTATCTGCGATTTCGTTTGGAGCAATGTCTAAAATGAGCGTCGATTTTAGTTCCATTCGCCTGTCGGTGATTGATCTTCTCCTCCTTCTAGTGGTGAAGGAGAGATGGCCGGTGCGATAGCGAAACGCTCAAAATACTTACCGCAACCGCCCGCTACCCAAACCGGAAAGCGGGTTTTTCTTTGCCTTAAGCAATATCGACCTGGTCCAGATAAAAATGACGAAACCACCATCGAAAAATTCGGACGCAGTCGTCAAAGGCCCCGCACGTGCGCCGGCGCGCGCCATGTTGCGGGCGGTCGGCTACACCGACGACGACTTTGCGCAACCAATGATTGGCGTCGTCAATACCTGGTCGACGATTACGCCGTGCAACATGCACCTCGACGCATTGGCGGCGCCCGTTCGCGAAGGCGTCCGATCCGCCGGCGCGACGCCAATCGATTTTAACACGATCGTCGTTTCAGACGGGATCACCATGGGCAGCGAGGGCATGCGCGCTTCGCTCATCTCCCGAGAAGTGATCACGGATTCGATCGAGATTGCAGTGCGCGGCCATGCGCTGGACGCGGCGATTATTCTCGTCGGATGCGACAAAACCATTCCGGCGGCGGCGATGGCGCTCGCTCGCATGGATATCCCCGGTGTCGTCCTCTACGGCGGCACAATTATGCCTGGCCATTGCGCCATTGACGGCGTTGAGAAAGACCTGTCGATCCAGGATGTTTTCGAGGCGGTCGGCGCCCATGCGCGCGGCGATATTTCCGATGAAGAGCTAAACCTCATCGAGCGATCAGCTTGTCCCGGCGCAGGCGCGTGCGGCGGCCAATTCACCGCCAATACAATGGCGATGGCGATGGCGTTTCTTGGGCTTGCGCCCATGGGCGCCGGCGATCCGCCTGCGGCGGATAACGCTAAGGCGCATGAAGCGAGGCGATGCGGGGAACTTGTCGCTTCGCTGGCGAAGGAAGGAAGAAGCGCGCGATCGTTTGTCACCGAGACGTCGCTGCGCAACGCTGCGACTGCGGTGGTCGCGAGCGGCGGCTCCACCAATGCGGTGTTGCACCTTGCCGCAATTGCGGCGGAGGCGGACGTTCCATTCTCCATCGACATCTTCGACACCCTTTCGAGAACGACGCCGGTGATCACCGATCTAAAACCCGGCGGGCGCTTTCTGGCGAAGGACCTCTATGAGGCAGGCGGCATGGCGCTCTTCGGGCGTCGCCTCGTGGAAGGTGGAAAGTTGGTCGACACGCCGACTGTCAGTGGAAAGACTTTATTCGCAGAACTCGAAAACGCCGAGGAGACGGCGGGACAGAAGGTCGTCTTGAGTGTTGAAAAACCCATCAAATCAACAGGCGGGTTGAGGATTCTCTATGGCGATGTGGCGCCGGAAGGGGCGGTTCTGAAAACGGCGGGATATGGCGATGGATCGTTCGAAGGACGCGCGCGAGTGTTCGACAGCGAAGAGGACGCCTTCGCCGCGGTGCAAGCCGGTGAAATGTCCAAAGGCGACGTCATCGTCATTCGATATGAGGGGCCCAAAGGCGGACCCGGCATGCGCGAGATGCTGGCGGTGACGGCCGCCGTCGCCGGTCAGGGGCTCGCAGGCGAGGTAGCGCTCATAACCGACGGCCGCTTTTCCGGGGCCTCCCATGGTTTTGTCATCGGACATGTGGCGCCCGAAGCCGCGGCGGGCGGTCCGATCGGCCTCATTGAGGAAGGCGACAGGATTTCGATAAACGCTGACGAACGGCGGATCGACGCCGACATTGACTGGGCGGCGCGCAGAGCGGCGTTCAAGCCGCGCAAACCAAACGCCATGGGCGGCGCCTTTGATAAATACGCCCGCCTTGTTTCATCCGCCTCGCGCGGCGCCGTGACGATCCAACCTTTAGAGAGCTGAGAGAGAACAATGAAAGTCTACAAGGACGAAGACGCCAATCCCGCCGCGATGAAAGATGGCAAAGTCGCCATTATCGGCTATGGCAGCCAGGGACGCGCCCATGCGCTGAATTTGAAAAATTCGGGATGCGATGTGGTGGTCGGATGCCGCGCTGGCGGGGCTGGCGCGAAAAAAGCCGAAGCGGACGGGCTGACCGTCATGTCTGTGCGCGAAGCGGCGGAAGCGGCCTCCGTTATCGCCATCTTGACGCCTGATATGAGCCACGAGGCGATTTTCAATGAAGAAATTCGGCCGGCGCTAAAGGCCGGCGACACGCTATCCTTCGCACACGGATTTACAATTCTTTATGGACGCGTCAAACCGCCGGAAGACGTGGACGTGATCATGGTGGCCCCGAAGGGGCCGGGTGATCTTGTGCGCCGTGAATATGAACGCGGACGCGGCGTGCCTTGCCTCTTCGCCGTACACCAGGATGCGTCAGGCCGCGCTAAAGAACGTGCGCTCGCCTATGCAAGCCTTATCGGCGGGACGACCGCCGGCGCCTTGGAGACAACGTTCCGTGAAGAGACGGAAACCGATCTCTTCGGCGAACAAGCCGTGCTCTGCGGCGGCGCGACGGAACTCGTTCTGAAAGGGTTTGAGACACTCACGGAAGCCGGCTATCGCCCGGAAATCGCCTATTATGAATGTCTTCATGAATTGAAACTTATTGTCGATCTTCTCTACGAGGGCGGCCTTGAAAAGATGCATGAATTCATTTCCGAAACTGCGATTTACGGCGATCTCGTTTCCGGCCCCCGAGTAATCAACGACGAAACCAAGGAACGGATGCGCGAGGTGCTGGCTGACATACAGTCCGGGACGTTTGCTCAAAACTGGATCCTTGAGAACCAGTCGGGAAAAGTAAAATACGACAAAATGCTCGAAGCTGACCTCGATCATCCGATTGAGCACACAGGTAAAGAGTTGCGCGATCTGATGCCCTGGCTGAAGCCGGGGGCGAACACCAATACCGAGAGCTGATCCATGAGCGTTTCCGCCGCCGAGCCAAAGACGCATGCTGCATCTAGCGCCGTGAAGACGGGCGCGGAGCTGTTGCTCGACGCCCTTGAGGAGCAAGGCGTTGAGGTCATCTTCGGCTATCCCGGCGGGGCGGTGTTGCCAATCTACGATGCGCTCTTTGCGCGCGATAAGATCGCGCACATTCTGATGCGACACGAACAGGGCGCGGTTCATGCGGCCGAAGGATATGCCCGCTCCACAGGCAAGCCCGGCGTCGTGCTTGTGACTTCCGGTCCCGGCGCTACGAATGCGGTCACCGGGCTGGCTGACGCCTTGCTCGATTCAATTCCCATCGTGTGCATAACCGGCCAGGTGGCGCGCCCTCTTATTGGAACGGACGCTTTTCAGGAATGCGATACGATCGGGATAACGCGGGCGTGTACGAAGCATAATTATCTTGTGGAATCAGCCGAGCGATTGCCGACGATCGTCCATGAGGCTTTCCATGTGGCCAAAAATGGGCGGCCAGGTCCTGTGCTTCTCGATATTCCGAAGGACGTCCAATTCGAGGAGGCGCCCTATGTGACCAAGGGCGCGGCGCGCAAACGCAATTGTATCGTCGTGCCGGAACCGCAACCGCGTCATATCGAGCAAGCAGTAGAAATAATGCGCGCGGCGCGCCGCCCGGTATTTTATACTGGCGGCGGCGTTATCAATGCCGGGCCGGAAGCGTCCGAGACATTACGCACGTTGGCCCATGAGACAGGGTTTCCGGTCACGTCGACATTGATGGGTCTTGGCGCCTTTCCCGCCTCCGATCCGCAGTGGCTTGGCATGCTCGGCATGCATGGCAGCTTTGAAGCCAACAACGCGATGCATGATTGCGATCTGATGGTATGCGTCGGCGCACGGTTCGACGATCGCGTGACCGGTCGTCTCGACGCGTTTTCGCCAGGTTCGCGCAAGATCCACATTGATATCGACCCTTCATCAATCAACAAAAATGTGCGCGTCGATCTCGCAATCATCAGCGACGCGCAAACGGCGCTTGAGCAGCTGCTCGCCAAGTGGCGCACTGCGGAAAAGAAAACGCCGCTCAGTGTATCGCGCTTGAACGAATGGACAACGCAGATCAACGCGTGGCGTGCGATGCGTTCTTTTGACTATGACAAATCAGGCGTGCTCATAAAGCCGCAATACGCCATCGAACGTCTTTATGAACTGACCCGCGACAAGGATGTGTACATCACCACCGAAGTTGGACAGCATCAGATGTGGGCCGCTCAACATTTTCACTTCGATGCGCCAAACCGATGGATGACATCAGGCGGGCTCGGGACCATGGGATATGGGCTGCCTGCTGCGCTTGGCGTTCAGGCAGCGCATCCGAATGCGCTTGTCGTTGATATTGCGGGCGATGCGTCCGTCCAGATGACGATGCAGGAATTTTCGGCGGCTGTTCAGCACAAATTGCCCATTAAGATTTTTATTCTGAACAACGAATATCTCGGCATGGTCCGCCAATGGCAGGAACTTTTGCACGGCGGTCGCTACTCGCATTCCTATTCGGACTCATTGCCGGATTTTGTGAAACTTGCTGAGGCCTATGGCGGCGCCGGATTCCGTGCGGAAAATGTCGATGAGCTTGATGCGAAAATCGAAGCGATGATCGCCGTCGATAAGCCGGTCTTGTTCGATTGCGTCGTGACGAAGGAAGAAAACGTCTTTCCAATGATCCCATCGGGCGCGGCGCATAATGACATGATGATGGGCGGCGCTGTGACAGGCGAAGAAATCGGCGAAGAGGGGCGCAAACTCGTCTGATGTCCAGCACGCCCTCAGCCCCCGCTTCGGTCTACCCTGTCTCGCCGACTGATGAAGTGTCGGCCGAACGCATCCTCGCCGTTATCGTCGATAATGAGCCGGGCGTATTGTCTCGCGTGGTCGGCCTTATTTCCGCGCGGGGATATAATATCGAAAGTCTCACCGTCGCTGAAACCGATGTGGAAAAGCACCGGTCGCGCATCACCGTCGTCACAAGTGGTACACCGTCAAAGATTGAGCAAATTAAGGCGCAACTCGGACGCCTGGTGCCGGTCCAACGGGTCATTGACGTCTCCATGGAAACCGATGCGCTCGAGCGGGAATTAGCGCTTATAAAAGTGTCAGGTCAGGGCGATACGCGTGTTGAGGCGATGCGTCTCGCCGATATTTTCAGAGCGCGCGCCTTGGACACGACCCATACGTCTTTTGTCTTCGAAATCACCGGGACGCGGGAAAAGGTCAATGCGTTTATCGATCTCATGCGCCCGTTGGGACTGGTGGAAGTCTCGCGCACTGGTGTCTTATCGATACGCCGCGGCGTTGTAACTGATTAGTGAAATAGAAAGGAGAAGCCCCATGCATCCGCAGATGAAAATGAACAAGTGTGAAACCACTCTTCTCCTTCTAGGCGCGTGTTATCTTTGCCCCGCAAATCGTGTGAACAAAGGTTTGACGGAGATGCGCCATGACGAATGTATCTGACACTAGATCCAATCACGTAAAGATCTTCGATACGACCTTACGCGACGGAGAGCAGGCGCCTGGTTTCTCCATGGCGACTGACGCGAAACTTATTGTCGCGCGCGCGCTGTCTGATTTGAAGGTAGACATCATTGAAGCGGGCTTTGCGGCGGCGTCGCCCGGCGATGCGGCGGCGGTCCGCGCAATCGCCGAAGAGATTGAGGGGCCGACGATTTGTTCTTTGGCGCGATTGAATGAAGGGGATATCACTGCGTCGGCCAATGCGATTGCGCCAGCAGCGTCGAAACGCATTCATACCTTTATCGGCACCAGCCCGCTTCATCGCGAGGCGAAACTGAAGCTAACCAAAGAAGAAATTCTTGGGAAAATCAGCGATCTGGTGGGGTTTGCCAAAAGCGCTTGCGACGACGTCGAGTTTTCGCCGGAAGATGCGATCCGGACCGAACGAGACTTTTTGGCGGAAGCCGTTCAGGCGGCGATAGAAGCCGGCGCGGATACGATAAATATTCCGGATACGGTCGGGTATACGACGCCGGAAGAAATGTACAATCTCTTTGTCTTTCTGCGCGATAACGTGCCGGGCGCCGGTGACGTAACCTTCAGCGTCCACTGCCACGACGATCTGGGGATGGCGGTCGCGAATTCGCTCTCGGCGGTGCGCGGCGGCGCGCGTCAGATCGAATGCGCCATCAATGGCATTGGCGAGCGCGCGGGTAATTGCTCTTTGGAAGAGGCGGTCATGGCGCTCCGAACCCGGAAGGATTATTTCGGGCTTGATACGCAAATTGATACGACCAAGCTTTATCCAGCGAGCCTCGCCCTCGCGCGCGTTACGCATAACCCCATTCCGCGCAACAAAGCCATCGTAGGCAAGAATGCGTTTGCGCATGAAGCCGGTATTCATCAGCATGGCGTTATCGCCAACAAACGCACTTATGAGATCATGGATGCGGAAGCGGTCGGGATGCCGTCTAATTCTATTGTGCTCGGCAAGCATTCCGGCAAACACGCGTTGCGGTCGCGGATCGAAGCGCTGGAGCTGAGCGTGACGCCCACCCGCCTTGATGAAATCTTTGTCAAGTTCAAGGACCTTGCTGACGCACAGCGTGAAATCACCGACGCCGACGTGGTGCGTTTGGTGACGGGATCGAATGAGCGGCCGGGACGGGCCGGTCCGTGGCGCCTTCGCACTGTCGAGCTCCGCGCTGAGTATGATGAAAACACCCAGCCTTACGCACGCATCGCCATGGAGCATGAAAGCGGCGACCGGCGCACCGTGACATGCGAAGGCGAGGGTCCGTTCGACGCTGCCTTTAACGCCGTGTGCGCGATCGCTGGCGTTCAGCAAGGTCAGATTCTAACGCTCGATACGCATCATATCGCAGCCGTTGACGACGGGATCGTGCGGGCGGAAACGCAAGTCGAGATCGGCGGTGCGGAATATGTGGGCGCGGTGCGCGGCGCTGATGTGGCTTACGCGGCGGTTGGCGCGTTTGTCGCGGCGGTTAATCAGGCGATCGCGCAACGTGCAGCGAAGGTCGCCTGAGGTATGGGCGGTTCCCTCACGCTTTACGACAAGCTCTGGCGCGACCATGAGGTGGCGCCGGAGCGTGAAGACAGCCCGGCGATCCTCTTCATCGACCTCCACCTCATTCACGAGGTGACCTCGCCCCAGGCATTCGCAGTGCTCGCCGAACGCGGCTTAAAGGTGCGTCGCCCCGATTTAACGAAAGCAACGCTCGACCATTCGACGCCGACATTGCCGGCTGATGAAAACGGCGTCCTGCCGTTCGCGACAAAAGAAGCTGCACAGCAAGTGGCGACGCTTCAGGAAAATTGCGCGGCGAATGATATCGAGCTGTTCGGCATCGGCGATGCGCGGCGCGGCATCGTTCATGTGATCGGTCCGGAGCTGGGGCTAACGCAGCCCGGCAAGACAATTGTTTGCGGGGACAGCCACACCTCGACCCATGGCGCTTTCGGCGCGCTCGCCTTTGGGATCGGCACAACCGAAGTGGGACATGTTCTGGCGACGCAGTGTCTTTTGCAGCGCAAGGCGAAAACGATGCGTGTGCGATTTGAAGGCGCGCTCGCACCCGGCGTGACGGCGAAAGATATGGCGCTTGCGATGATTGCAACCGTCGGCGCCGACGGCGGACAGGGCTACGCTATGGAATTTGCTGGCCCCGCCGTGGAGGCTCTGTCCATGGAAGGGCGGATGACCCTATGCAATATGTCCATTGAAGCGGGCGCCCGCGTTGGTCTGGTCGCGCCGGACGACAAGACGGTCGCCTGGATGGAGGAACGCGCATACGCGCCGACAGGCGACGCCTGGCGGGCGGCCGTTGATCGGTGGTTATCGCTGACAAGCGATGACGACGCAGTTTTCGATAAGGCAGTAACGATTGACGCGGCGTCGATTGAGCCGATGATCACCTACGGCGTTTCGCCTGATGCGGCGGCGGCGGCGAACGGCGCTCACCCAGCGCTAAGCTCTGATAATGCGCGGGATGCGGCTGATTATATGGGCATGGACCCTGGCGCGACCTTCGATACGGTGAAGGTCGACCGCGTTTTCATCGGGAGCTGCACGAATTCGCGGTTGTCGGATTTGCAGGCTGCAGCGGACATTTTGCGCGACCGAAAAATCGCGTCGCATGTCACGATGCTTGTGGCGCCCGGCTCGGAGAAAATTAAGCGAGACGCCGAAGAAGCGGGTATCGATAAGGTGTTCCTTGCGGCGGGCGCGGAATGGCGAGAGCCTGGCTGCTCCATGTGCATCGCCATGAATGGCGACAAAGGCGCGCCGGGCGAGCTTGTTGTTTCCACATCAAACCGTAATTTCAAGGGGCGACAAGGCAAGGGCGTGCGCACGGTTTTGGCGAGCCCTGCGACCGCCGCCGCCTCCGCGGTCACGGGCCGAATTTCTGACCCCCGCCCGTTTATGGAGCCTGTTTGATCATGGAGCCGTTCACAAAACTGACATCGCGCACGATTGTCCTGCCGCAAGATGATATTGATACGGATCAGATTATTCCGGCGCGCTTTCTGACAACGACGTCCCGGGAAGGGCTTGGCGAGGCGGCTTTTTATGACTGGCGGTACGACGCCGATGGGCGCGTGCTGAATTCCAGCGCGTTGAACGGCGCCAATACCACAACGCATCAAATTCTCGTCGCCGGATCAAATTTTGCTTGCGGGTCGTCTCGCGAACATGCGCCCTGGGCGCTTCTGGATTTCGGATTCAAGGCGGTTATTTCTTCTGATATCGCCGATATCTTCACGAGCAACGCTCTCAAAAACGGATTGTTGCCGGTTGAGGTTGACCAAGAGACGCACGCGCTTCTCCTTAGTGATCCGGGCAGGGAAGTATGTATTGATCTTGAGAATAGCAAACTGACCGTCGGCGAAAGGGAAACGCTGTTTCAGATAGAACCGTTTGCGCGCCGTTGTCTTCTCGACGGTGTGGATCCGCTCGGTCATCTTCTCAATAACATGGCCGCCATCGAAGCCCATGAGGCGGCGCGACGATGAAGAAAAAAATCGTCTTACTCCCCGGCGACGGGGTGGGTCCGGAAGTTACGGAAGCAGTCTTAGGTGTATTGCGTAAAGTAGCGCCGAAATTTGACCTCGATTTTGGTTTTAAAGAATGTCCGTTCGGCGGCGCAGCGATCGATCACCATGATCATCCGCTTCCTGACGAAACGTTGACGAAGTGCCTCTCCGCGGACGCGATTTTTCTGGGTGCGGTCGGTGGTCCGAAATGGGACGCCGCCGCTATAAGACCGGAGCAAGGTTTATTGCAATTGCGCCAAGAGCTCGGCGTTTTCGCGAATTTGCGCCCGTTAAAGGTTTTGTCTGTCTTAGCGTCGCTTTCGCCGCTGAAGGCCGAGCAGGTTGACGGCGCCGATATCATGATCGTCCGTGAATTGACTGGCGGCATCTATTTTGGCGAACGGTCCGAGGGCGATGAAAGCGCGAGCGATCTATGCGCCTATTCGCGCGCCGAAGTGGAGCGGGTTGCGCGCGTAGCCTTTGAAGCGGCGCGGGGCCGGCGTAAAATTCTGACGTCTGTTGATAAAGCGAACGTCCTGGCGACAAGCCGCCTCTGGCGCAAGGTCGTGACTGATCTTCATCAGTCGGACTACGCCGACATTGAGCTGCGTCACCAACTTGTGGATTCGATGGCCATGAAGCTCATCACCGACCCCGCTGATTTTGATGTCGTCCTGACGGAAAATATGTTTGGCGACATCCTGAGTGATGAGGCGTCGGTGATCGCGGGATCGATTGGGCTGTCGCCATCTGCATCGCTAAGCGGCGACGGCCCCGGTCTTTACGAGCCGATTCACGGGTCGGCGCCGGATATCGCCGGACGAGACGTCGCGAATCCGATTGGAGCAATCCTTTCCGCAGCGATGATGCTGCGCCATAGTCTCAACGCCGAGCCCGCTGCAGAGGCTATCGAAATCGCTGTGGAAAAAGCATTCGCAGCGGGACTGCGCACTGCCGACCTTGGCGGGTCGGCGGGAACCCGTGAGGCCGCTCAGACGATCACCGAATACCTCTAGCTGAGTTTCCAGTCCGGCCTGATGAAATGGCAAGTATACCCCTCCGGGTACGTCTCAAGATAATCCTGATGATTATCCTCAGCGTCATAAAACTCGCCGGCAGGCTCAACTTTCGTCACGATTTCCGACGGCCAGATAGCGCTTTGCTCCAGCTCTGAAATCAGATCGCGCGCCGTAATCTGTTGCTCTTTCGACAGCGTGAAAATCGCAGACCGGTATTGCGTGCCGACATCATTGCCCTGACGGTTCAACGTCGTCGGATCGTGGATCTGGAAGAAGAATTCGAGCAGTTTGCGATAGCTGATAATTTCCGGGTCGAAGTCGATCTTGATTGATTCCGCGTGACCGGTTTTCCCGGTGGAGACGTCGCGATATCCGGGATTTTTTAGATCGCCGCCGGAATAGCCAACCCGCGTATGCGTTACGCCCGGCAGCTTGCGGATAAGATCCTGCATGCCCCAGAAACATCCGCCCGCGAGGATTGCTGTTTCGTTTGTCATTACAAATTCGCCCCCTAGTAGCCGCTTTGAACCGCTTCGCGCTCCGCAAGGAATTTCTCTGCTTCCAGCGCCGCCATGCATCCCATGCCCGCTGCGGTCACGGCTTGACGGTAAATATCGTCAGTGACGTCGCCAGCAGCATAAACGCCTTCAATTTCGGTGGCAGTGGAGTCGGGCGACGTGATCAGATAACCGCCCTGTTTCATCTCAAGCTTGTCCACGAAAAGTTCCGTAGACGGTTTGTGGCCGATTGCGATAAAAACGCCGTCCACATTAATCTCTTGCGTCTCCCCTGTTTTCGCGTTCTTCAAGCGCGCGCCGGTAACGCCCAACGGGTCTTCGGTCCCGAGAATTTCGTCAAGTTGATGGTCCCAGATGACCTCGATGTTCTCTTTAGCGAAAACGCGGTCCTGAAGGATTTTCTCCGCGCGTAATTCATCGCGGCGATGAATGAGTTTCACGGACTTGGCGAGCCCAGACAGATAAAGCGCCTCCTCAACGGCGGTATTGCCGCCGCCGACAACCGCCACATCTTTGCCGCGGTAGAAAAAGCCGTCGCACGTCGCGCAGGCGGAGACGCCGAAACCCTGAAATTTTTCTTCAGACGGCAGCCCCAGCCACTTCGCTTGCGCTCCGGTTGAGATGATAAGCACATCGGTCTCGTAGACTTCGCCGCTGTCGCCCTTCAACGTGAACGGGCGCTTTGACAAGTCTGCGTCCACAATCAGATCTGCAATAAATTCCGTACCCACATGTTCAGCTTGCTTTTGCATTTCCTCCATCAGCCACGGGCCCTGGATGACGTCGGCGAACCCCGGATAATTTTCCACATCCGTGGTGATCGTCATTTGCCCGCCCGGTTGAAGGCCATGGACAAGAACCGGCTTCAGCCCGGCGCGCGCCGTGTAGATGGCGGCCGTGAGGCCAGCGGGGCCGGAGCCCAGAATAAGCACACGAGTTTTCATGAAATGCGCCCTTTTCGTCACTCTGTTTCGAGCACAGCATTTGGGCGGCTGCGGCCGTGAATGCAAGCGCCCAGCGCTATAATCGCGCAGGCGTTACCCGTTGTTGGCGGCGACCGGCGCGCTTGAGGGTGGCCGCCAGAACTAGTAACATGTGAAACTATCGGGCTGCTTGACCTTCAGGGGCAGGCGGCGTCACTTATCGGCTGTTCGCAGCCATTTTCCACAGCACTGCGCAAAACGGGAGAGACTTGGATGACGACAGTACGCGCATGGGCCGCGGAGGCCCCCGCGGCGCCCTTCAAACCGTTTGAGTATACATTAGGCCCCTTAGGCGATGATGAGGTGGATATCGCCGTGGAGTATTGCGGGCTTTGTCATTCTGACCAGTCCATGTGGGAGAACGAATGGGGTTTTTCCGAGTACCCGTTTGTGGGCGGTCACGAAGTCGTCGGCCGGGTGAAGGATCGCGGCGCGCAGGTGAAAGGCCTCGAGATTGGCCAAAAGGTTGGTCTCGGCTGGTTCTCGCGCAGCGATCTCAATACCATGCAATCCCTTTCCGGCGACCACAATCTCTCGCCCGGCAATGAGGGCACGATTATCCGCCGCCATGGCGGCTTCGCCGATACCGTTCGGTGTCAATGGGTTTGGGCGGTCCCCTTGCCGGACGATTTGTCGATCGAGAGTGCAGGACCGCTATTTTGCGGCGGCATCACCGTCTTTAATCCGCTGGTCCAATACGACATTCGGCCAACCGACCGCGTTGGCGTCATTGGCATTGGCGGGCTTGGCCATCTTGCCTTGAAGTTCTTAAGCAAGTGGGGGTGCGAGGTGACCGCTTTCACCTCATCGCCGGATAAAGCGGATGAAGCGATCAGCCTCGGCGCGCACCGGACGCTGAATTCTAGAAATCCTGATGAATGGGCGGAGGCGCGCGGCCGCTTCGATCTGCTTCTGTCAACCGTCGCCGTCGATCTCGATTGGAATGCGCTCACCGACACTCTTTCGGCGCGTGGGCGTCTACATTTGGTCGGCGTCGCGCCAAGTCCGGTGGCGCTGCATGCCAGCAAGCTAATGGGACAGCAGCGATCTTATTCGTCTTCGCCGTTGGGTGCGCCGGCGGTGACGGCGAAAATGCTGGATTTTTGCGCCCGTCACGACATTGCGCCTCAAACGGAACTTTTCGATATGTCGCGGATCAACGCAGCGTTCGAACATTTGAAGGCGAACAAGGCGCGGTATCGCATCGTGTTGAAGAACGACTTTTAGGAACGTGTCATGAAGCTGATTACAAAATTCCTGCCCAATGCGATGGCGCTGTTCATGGCGGTCATTTTTCTCGACAGCCTGCGCTATAAATTCACGAACCATCCAAATACGCAGGAAATATTCGGCCGCCTTGACGGTTGGGCGGAGAGCCTTGGCGCAGGCGGCCTGTTCGCCCAGACGGGTCTCTTCAGTCAATATGTGATCGGCGGGGCCGAGCTTATTGCGTCGGCTTTTCTTCTCATCGGCGTTCTACCGCGTTTTCATGTCCTGCAAACGCTCGGCGCGCTGATTGGGCTTGCTGTGATGACGGGCGCCGTCAGTTTCCACTTGTTCACACCGCTCGGCATTGATCCGAACAATGACGGTGCAGGCCTATTTATCGCCGCGTGCATTAATCTAGGCTTTGCGATTGTGCTGCTTACGGTATTTCGCCGGCGCGAATTGGGCGCTTTGTTGGGTCGCCTCGCCGCCATCTTCGCCCCCTATAACAAATCGGAACTATCATGAAACTCGCATCCTTAAAGCATGGCCGCGACGGCGCCCTTGTTATCGTTTCAAATGATCTGACGCGGTATACGGACGCCGCCCGCATCGCGCCGACGATGCAGGCGGCGCTCGACGATTGGGCGACGGCGGAGCCGAAGCTTCGCGATCTCGCACAAAGTTTGGAGAATGGCGCTGCGCCCGTAGAGCGGTTCCATGAACGCGAATGCGCGTCGCCCTTGCCGCGCGCTTATCAGTGGGCGGACGGATCGGCTTATATCAATCATGTGGAGTTAGTCCGCAAAGCGAGGGGCGCCGAAGTGCCCGAAAGTTTCTATGAGGATCCATTAATGTATCAAGGCGGCTCCGACAGCTTTCTGGGTCCGCGCGACGACATTGAAATGCCGACGGATGAAGGCTGGGGGATCGACATGGAAGGCGAAGTCGCGGTTATCACAGGCGACGTCCCCATGGGCGTGAGCGCTGACGAGGCTGGCGATTACATTCGGTTGATCATGCTTGTAAATGACGTTTCCTTACGCGGCCTAATTCCCGGTGAGCTCGCCAAAGGCTTCGGGTTTTTCCAATCAAAACCGTCAAGCGCCTTCAGTCCATGCGCTGTCACGCCGGATGTGCTCGGCGACGCGTGGCGTGAGGGCAAACTCCACTTGCCGCTGCTCGTAAATTACAACGGCGCACCCTTCGGCAGAGCAAACGCCGGCGTTGATATGACATTTAATTTTTCTCAATTGATCGCCCATGCGGCCAAGTCGCGCCCGCTTTGCACCGGCACGATCATCGGGTCAGGCACCGTGTCGAATAAACTGGATGGCGGCCCGGGCAAACCGGTTGACGAGGGCGGCGCGGGATATTCCTGCATCGCAGAAATCCGGATGATCGAAACCATTGACCAGGGCGGGCCAAAAACGCCCTTCATGAAGTTCGGCGATACCGTCGCCATCGATATGCGCGATGAAAACGGTAAGTCGATTTTCGGCAAGATCGAACAGCAAGTGGCGAAATACGTGCGCTAAGTCGCTTGCGACTGCGTATGGCGCTGGTCTTAACGCAGCGTCCGGCCCTATCTTTCGGTGGAATCTGGAGCGACGATCATGCCGAGCCTTCGCGCGAAACTTGTTAATCGATATATTCGCTCAACAATGAAGCCGTTGCCGCTTCATGAGATCCCGCCCGCTAAGCTGCGTGCGATCTTTGAAAAACGCCTCGTTCCGTTCAAGCCGGCCGGCGTCTCTTGTGAGATTGTGGAGGGGCCTGTCCAAGGAGAATGGCATCGGCCGAAAGACGGCGGTGCGAATAATGTTGTTCTATATCTTCATGGCGGCGGTTACGTGTTCGGGTCGGCGCGCACCCATCGCTCGGTGACTTTTCCGCTTGCGCTGGCCGCGAACGCTAACGTTTTTTCGTTGAATTATCGGTTGGCCCCGGACCACGCCTGTCCGGCGGCCATTGATGATGCGCTCGCTTGTTATCAATGGCTGCGCGCAACGGGTGTGGAGCCGAAGAACATAACGATCGCAGGCGATTCGGCGGGCGGCGGCCTTGCGCTTGCGACACTGCAGGCGTTGCGCGCCAATAATGAAGAAACCCCTGCCGCCGCAATTCTATATTCACCCTATACTGATCTATCGGTCGAAGGCGGCTCGGCCAAAAGGAACGCTGAGAGCGATGCGATGTTCCAATTGCGATCAGTGGAACTTGGGGCGAAGCACTATGCGGGCGAATTGCCTGTGAAAGACCCAAGAGTATCGCCGCTCTATGGCGATATGCGCGGATTACCGCCAATGCTGATTTTCGCCTCAGCAAGCGAAATTCTTTATGACGACTCAACGCGCCTCGTACGGCGCGCGGAGGAGGAAGGCGTCGATGTTTCTTTTGTCGCGCGCGACGATCTCGTTCACGTCTGGCCTTTGTTTCATCCGCTGATGCCTGAGGCGAAGGAAGCGATCGACGAAAGCGCGGCCTTTATTCGGCGTCACGTGGAAACGTAAAAAACCCGCATCACAAGGATGCGGGCTCTTGGCGCCAACTCTTATCCCCCCAAGGTCAGCGATTCTTACCGATCATAGTAGCCGCGCCGGTCTCTGCGGCCATAGTCGCGAAATGATCCGTCTTCCCAATAAGTGTCGCCATAGTGCGGATCGTCATAATAGTAGCGGCCCTGGCGGCGGTCATAGCGGCGCGTGCCATGGTCGCGCGCGCGCCCCCAACATGTGCCGGCGCGCGAACAGCCTTCATA
>CAWUIM010000030.1:0-36517 GCA_963922595.1 uncultured Parvularculaceae bacterium | reverse complement strand
AAAGCACGCCCGCCGCCGCGCAGCGCCACGGGCAGCAGCGCAGGCGTTTCGTCTTGCGCAGCGTCGGCGAGGTTCGGCCCGGCGAACCGAATGACGACGCCGCCATTTTCCATCCAGGCTTCAAGCGCTTGTGTGTCGCCTGTGCGCAGACGGCCCACATCATCGAGCACGATTACAGAAACGTCGGACGCGAGGAGATTTTCCAGTGTGTCGTTCAGGAAGGCGCTTCGCCCCTGCAATGCTTTCTGAACGTAATAGGCGCCGGTCAATAGGCGATCGGTTTGCCCGTCGCCGTCTTCGATCAGCCCGATCAAGGCCCGGCGGTTACGTGCGTCCATCAGATAAACAGCCGCCGCCGACGCGGTGTTCTCAAGGCGTACGTAAGAGACGTCGTTGCGCAAGGCGAGCGGCAGATCGAGGGTCGCCTCGACGGTTCGTTCGGACGCAGTCATGATTACCGGCGCGCGCGCCAATTCCCGCCCGTCGCGCGCGATTGCAACGAGATCGCCGCGCCATTCGCTACCGGCGCGGTCACGATCGACCCGGTAACGGTTATTGGCGTTCGCCGTCTCGTCGCTGCGCACGGTGAGGATTCGTATTCCATCATCGGCGTAGATTGTGAGTGCGCCGAAATTGGCGAGGGCGTCGGCGAATTGCCCTGCGCCATTGTCTTGAAGCCCGTCGGTGAACCATCGGACGTCCGCGTCGCCGCCTTGCGCAGAACGCGCTTTTTCGAGATCAGGAAGGCGCGCGCGCGCCGCTTGCAAGTCAGCCCGGAAGGGTTTTGGCTCCAGGGCGGTGAGGGCGTCGCGCGCCTCATCCGCCGTGAGCGGGGCGAGGGGCGCAGGCTCTGATGATGGCGCCGTCGTCATCAGGAAGATCGGCCGGTTTGCGGCCTCAGCTTCAGCGATCGCAAGCTCCATCGCGTCTGTCCGCGCGCGCCATGCGGGTGCGGCCGCCCATGTGTCGTCCGCCACAAGAACCATCGGTCCGGCGCCGGGGGTCGGTTTCGGCGCGTTCAGGACTGGACCAGCGATTGCGACGATCACAAGCGCCGCAATTAGCAGCCGCAATAGCAAAAGCCACCATGGTGTTCTGTCCGGCGTTTCCTCCGCATCCGTCAGTTGGCGGAGGATCACAAAAGCTGGGAACGAGACCCGCGATGGAGAGGGCGGCGTCGCCCGTAATAAGACCCACAATATCGGCAACGTTAAGAGCGCGCCAAGAATCAGGGGCGTTGAAAAGGAGAGCGCGGACAGACTTGCCATCACGAGCCGCGTCCCCTTTGCTCGGCAAGTGTTTCATGCAGCGAAAGCAGCGCCGTTTGCGGCGGCTTGTCGGTGCGATGCGCGAGCAGGCGCCAGCCGAGGCTATTGCTGAGCGCTTCTAAGGCCGCGCGGTGCGCGTGAAACTTACGGCGGTAGTCGCGCGCCACGGCGCCCGCATCGCCGAAGACGAGCCGGTCGTCACTTTTCAAATCTTCAAATTCGGTTCGTCCGCGGAAGGGAAAGTCTTCTTCCGCGGGGTCGACAATTTGCAAGAGCACGCCTGCGGCGCCGAGATCCGCATAGTAATTGGCGACAGCGCCGATGCGGTCCGGGTCGGAGAAAAAGTCGCTGATCATGAGGATCTTTGCGCCAGGCGATACGTTTTCGCGAGGCGGCGCGTCGTTCGCGGCGCTTTGGTCAAAGAGGCCTTCCAGGATGCGCGCCGGCGCCGTGCGCCCCTGATAGAGGCGTTCGCCGCCAAGCAAGCCGACACGTTCTCCGGCTTCCGACAAAAGGATCGCCAACGCTGTTGCAATCACGTCGGCGCGCCATTTTTTTGTGGACGCGCCTTTTGACGACGCGTAACCGAGCGACGGTGAGCCGTCCCGCCAAATCCAGAGCGCGTCGGCCGCTTCCCACTCATTTTGCCGCACATAAAGCCGGTCGGCGGCGCGCGCCGATTGTCGCCAGTCGATCATGTTGACGCTATCGCCGAAGCCGTAGGGACGATGCTGCCAGAATGTTTCGCCGGGGCCGGCGCGGCGACGGCCGTGAAGTCCCGCAGCGACCGTATGGGCGACGAGCTCTGCTTCCAGCATCAACGCGGGGAAGAGGGCGGCGATATTTTCCGCATCATGACGAAGCGGTGTTTGCTGCTGGGCGGCAAGGGGAGTCATCAGGTCAGATTCAACGTCCGAGGGCTGCGTTTGTAAGCTCGTCAATAAAGCCGTCCGTGGTCACCCCTTCTGACCGGGCGGCGAAGTTCAGCGCCATGCGGTGGCGCAGGACAGGTTTTGCAAGGCGCGCCACATCGTCGAGCGACGGGGCGTGACGCCCTTCGATCAGCGCCAGCGCCCGCGCCGTTAGCGACAGCGCCTGGCTCGCGCGCGGGCCAGGGCCCCAGGACACGAATTGCGTAACGCGTTCATCGGCGCCTGGCGTCGGGCGGGCGCTGCGCACGAGCGCCAAAATGGCGTCAACAATCTGTTCGCCGATGGGCATTTCACGCACCAGCGCCTGCGCTTCGATGAGATCTTCGGGCGACAACAGCGCCGTCATCGACGTTGTTGAGGCGCCGGTCGTCGCGGCGAGCATGCGTTTTTCGGCGTCCGCCTCCGGATAATCAACATTGATCTGCAACAGGAAGCGATCGAGCTGCGCTTCGGGCAGCGGATAGGTGCCTTCCTGTTCGATCGGGTTTTGCGTAGCGAGCACGTGAAACGGCGCCGGCAGATCGTGCCGTTCGCCAGCGACAGTCACATGCAGCTCCTGCATCGCCTGCAACAGGGCCGACTGGGTGCGCGGCGAGGCGCGGTTGATTTCATCGGCCATCAAAAGTTGGCAAAATATCGGGCCGGGGATGAAGCGGAAAGCGCGTTTTCCCTCAGACGTCTCTTCCAGCACCTCCGAGCCCAGGACGTCGCCGGGCATCAGGTCGGGCGTAAACTGCACCCGCTTGGCGCTCAGCCCCATCAGGTCGGCCACTGTCGTCACCAGCAACGTTTTCGCCAGCCCCGGCGCGCCGACCAGCAGACCATGCCCGCCGGCCGCCAGCGTCGTCAGCGTTAACGCCAGAACCTCGTCTTGCCCGAAAATCACCTCTGAAAGCGCGCTCTTGGCCTTGGCGAATTTGGTTGAAACTTCATCGAAGGCTTGCAACGGGTCAGAATGGGTCATTCAATACTTTCGCGTCTTAAATCAGACAGTTAGCGTTAATCGGCGGATGCGATAACGCGATGATTCACCGATATCATGGCTGAATGCCGTTTTGGCAACAGCTTGGCAAGCAATCGGAACGGATTGTCGCAAAACTCTTGCCCGAAGTCCGAAGACTCACGAGTTTATTACCGTGCGGTCATAAAATGCGCGCGTAATAAGGCATTGTTTATCGTTCGGTTATTGCCGCATTAATGCTGGTCTGTAATCATGCTAATCAGCATTGCCCGCGGCGGGGCGGGCGACAAAGTATCGGTTTTGCTGGCGGCGCCAGCTCAGGAAGGGGTGCGTTTCGTGTCATCTGACTCACAAAATTTCTCGGTTTGGGGCTTTATCAAAGGCTTCGGTAAGCTGCTCATTGGCCTCCTGCTCGTGTTGCAGGGCATTATCGGGCTAGTCGTGTTGATCCTGTTTGTGGGGGTCATCAGCGCCGCCATGAACGGCGTCGCAGGCAGCAAAGACGCAGGCGTTAAGGTGCCCGACGGCGCTGCGCTCGTCCTTAATCCGAATGGGGTGTTGGTCGAGCAATCGGAAAATGTCGATCCGTTCGAGCAGGCCCTGCAGGAAGCCTATGGCGCGAACGAGCCTAGCCAAATTGAAGTGCATGACCTTGTGCGTGTGATTCGTGAGGCGAAAGACGACAAACGCATCAAGGCGATTGTTCTGAATATTGGACGTCTTTCGGTGCCGGCGTCGAGCGCGTCGAAAGTCCACTATCTCGCTGCGGAACTCGACGCTTTCAAAGAAAGCGGCAAAGAGGTGATCGCGGTCGGCGACTATTACTCGCAGGAGCAATATCTCCTCGCGGCGCGCGCCAACAAAATCTATCTCAACGATTACGGCAATGTGGTGCTTTACGGATATGGCCGCTACGGCACGTATCTTAAGTCGTTCCTCGAAAAGCTCAAAATCACGAGCCACGTCTTCCGTGTGGGGACCTTTAAGTCTGCGGTCGAGCCTTTCTTGCGTGACGATATGTCGGAAGAGGCGAAGGAAGCGAACATCGCGTATCTGTCCGTACTGTGGGACGCCTACGCGTCTTCGGTTGAAGAAGCACGCGGTCTCCAGTCGGGCGCTGTAAAAAATTACGCAGATAATCTCGGCGAAATCATGCGGTCGTCGCAAGGCGACTTCGCAAAAACCGCGCTTGATTACGGTCTCGTCGACGAATTGAAATCGCGCCAGGATCAGTTGGCGCTGCTTAAAGAAACATTCGGTGAGGACAAGGACGGGAAATCGTTCAAACGCATCAGCTATCGCGATTACCTGAAAAGCCTTGGCGATATCGAAGACGGCGACGCGCCGAATATTGCGATTGTCACAGCCGCAGGAACCATCGTTGACGGCGAAGCGCCTGAAGGCGCGGCGGCGGGCGGCGATACGGTCGCAAAATATCTGAAAAAGGCGCTGGACGACGACGACGTGAAAGCGGTTGTGCTCCGTGTCGACAGCCCGGGCGGTTCCGCCTTCGCTTCTGAAGTCATGCGCGAAGGCGTGCTCGCTCTGCAGGAAGCTGGCAAGCCTGTCGTTGTCTCCATGGGCTCGCTCGCAGCGTCAGGCGGATACTGGATTGCCGCGCCGGGCGATGAAATCTGGGCGGCGCCGACCACGATCACCGGCTCGATCGGCATCTTCGGGTTCTTCACCACCTTCGAGCAGGCCGCCGGCGAATTCGGCGTCTATGTGGACGGTGTCGGCACCTCCGAATTGGCGCCGCTGCTGGCGACGGGCATCGGCCCGCTGCCGGAAGCTGGACGCGACATTATCCAGCAGTCCATCGAAAACGGTTATGAGCGCTTCATGGGCGTCGTCGGCGAAGGCCGCGAGTTGGACCGCGACTATGTGGACTCGATCGGACAGGGCCGCGTCTGGATCGGTGAGACGGCCAAAGAGCTAAAGCTTGTCGATAATCTCGGCAGCTTCGATGATGCGGTCGCTGCCGCCGCGCGTCTTGCAAAGCTTGAGAAATACGACCGCGTTGAAATGTATGAGGAAGTGAACCCTTTTGAAAAACTGTTCTCAACGTCGGCCGCCAACGCCATGAAAGCGGTGGGCCTTGATGAGACGTACGCCCGCAAGCGTCAGTCTGCGCTTCGCAAGCTTGTCGCATCCGCCGAGGAGAAAGTTGAATTCTTCTCTGAATTCAATGATCCGAACGCCGCCTACGCGCGCTGTCTTGGATGCGACGCTGACTAGACGCGGCGCCGCTTCCGTTCTCAAAAATCGCCGGCGTCGCTGACAAAGCGGCGCCGGTTTTTCATTCGGGGTTTCGGTTATGACTGATCTGATGCGTTATGCGGCGGCCCTCGAAAAGTCGGACGATCGAACGCTCCCGCCTGTGGAAAAATGGAACCCGGACTATTGCGGCGACCTGGATCTGATCATCAAGCGCGACGGCCTCTGGATCCATGAGGGAACACCGATCGGCCGCGCACGTCTCGTCAAACTCTTCTCAACAATTCTCCGCCGGGAAGAAAACGATTACTTCCTTGTCACGCCGGTCGAAAAACTGGGGATCACGGTAGAAGACGCGCCATTCACGGCAGTGCTCATGAGCCGGGAATCGGCGGGAGACGGGCAGCGGCTCATTTTCACAACCAATGTGGGCGAAGAGATTATCGCCGGTCCCGATCACGCGATTGAGATGCGCATCAACAGTGAAACGGGCGACGAAGCCCCCTATATCCATGTGCGCCGCGGCCTTGATGCGTTGATTGTTCGCGCCGTTTTCTACGACCTCGCCGCGCTTGGCGAGGTGCACGAAGTGAACGGCGCCGAGATGTTCGGCGTATGGTCAGACGGTGAGTTTTTTCCGCTTGGATCGGCGGGAGCGATAATGGGAGCGACGTGATATTGTGGCGGACGGCGCGGGCATTGTGAGCGGAAGCGGCGATTATTGGCGCGCACGTATTGAGGCGAACCTTGCACGCGCGTCGGCGCAACGCATCCGCGCTCTGTTCAGCGAGATCAATCCGCATCTTGTGGGCGAAAAACTTTTCGAAAGCCGGTGGAGCGATATTCGAAAAGACGCGGCCGTGCTCGTGCCGATTATCGCCCGGCCTGAGCCGACCGTGATGTTGACCGTGCGCTCATCGGATATGCCCTCCCATGCGGGTCAGATTTCGTTTCCCGGCGGCCGCGTGCACAAGGAAGATACGACCCGCGTCGAGACAGCGTTGCGCGAAGCCGAAGAGGAAGTGGCGATCCCGCGCGGCGCGGTCGACGTGATTGGCGCGCTGGGCATTCACAAGGGGGGTCTCGGCTTTTCAGTGACGCCTGTGGTGGGTGTTGTTCCGCCCGAGACCTCGTTTGAGCCGTGTCCGAGAGAAGTGGCGGAGATCTTTGAAGTGCCGTTATCCTTCATCGCCAATCTGGACAATCACATCACTGAAGAACGTGAACATAAGGGCGTGCGCTACAACATGTTCGCGGCGCCCTATGGCGATTATCATATCTGGGGCCTGACCGCGGGCATCTTGCGCACCCTGGCGGAAACGCTTCAGGATGTCGCCGACCAGGCATGACACATTCTGAGACGCTGATCCCGTTGTCGCATGCGCAGGCGGCTCATTTCGCGTGGGCGGACGAAGGCGCCGCGCAGAAGGTGATGGCTGCGCTCGAGGCGGCTGCGCCTGGTGCGTCGCGGTTTGTGGGCGGATGCGTGCGCGACAGTCTCTTTGGACAGACGCCAAAAGATATCGATATCGCGACGCAACTAACGCCCGATGCGGTGACGACAGCGATGCATGAGGCCGGTTTGGGCGCCGCGCCCACGGGCGTTGAGCACGGCACGATCACGGGCATCGCAGATCATGTGGGCGTCGAGGTGACGACGCTTCGCGCCGACGTTTCAACCGACGGCAGACGGGCGACCGTCGCCTTTACAGATGACTGGGCGACCGACGCGGCGCGGCGTGATTTCACGATGAACGCGCTTTATCTAACCCCGGACAAAAAACTCTATGATCCCGTGAATGGCTTGCCGGATGCGGAGAACGGCGTCGTGCGCTTTATCGGCGCAGCGGAAATGCGCATTAAGGAGGATTACCTTCGGATATTGCGCTTTTTCCGGTTTTCCGCCCGCTTTGCGCAAGACTTTGACGCTGCCGGGCTCGAAGCCTGCAGCGCGCTGAAGGAAGGAATGACCGGTTTGTCGGCTGAACGAATCGGCGATGAGTTTACAAAAGTTCTCAGCCTGCCGGCCGCAGCGAACGCCGTCGCGGCGATGGAAAGAACGGGCGTTTTGTCCATGGTCTGGCCGCAACCGGCTGACGTCTCGCTCTTGCAGGCGTTCAAGGAAAGAGACGCCGCCGCACCGCCGGAACTCGCGCTCGCGGCGCTATTCGGCGACCGCGACAGGGACAGCGATAACAAAACAATCGACACCGCCTTACGGCTTTCCAAGGCTTTTGCGGAACGGCGCAAAGCCGCCGTGAAGAATGCTGCGCTGATCTATGCGGATATGAGCGATAAGGAGGCGCGGGCGACGCTCTATCGTCTCGGCTTTGAAAGCTGGTCTGACGCCGTCGCCCTGGCGCAAGCCCGCGCGCGCGGCGGCGACGATACTTGGCGGCGCCTCAGGAGATTGCCCGACAGCTGGAGCCCGCCCATATTTTGTATCGGCGGCAAAGACGTTCTTGCGCTTGGCGTGCCTAAGGGACCGCAAGTGGCGGACGTCTTAAAACGTGTTGAGGACCGGTGGATTGAGGAAGATTTCCCGGACGCCGCACGCGCCCGCGCTCTGCTCGTAGAAGCGGTAGAGGCTTTACAGCTGTAAGGGTTTTTTTGACGCGGCTGGGAATGCGCTATCCGCACTGACCACGATGAAGCAATGCGTGATCGGCGAGGACGCACGCCATCATCGCAGTCGCCACAGGTACTGCGCGGATGCCGACGCAAGGGTCATGACGTCCCTTTGTTTGAATTTCCGTCTCCTGACCGTCTTTCGTGATCGTCCGGCGCGGGGTCAGAATTGACGAAGTCGGTTTGACGGCGAACCGGGCGACAATGTCCTGGCCGGTTGATATCCCGCCGAGAATGCCGCCCGCCTTATTTGAAAGAAAATGCGGCATACCATTCTGCATACGGATTTCATCGGCGTTTTCCTCGCCGGAGAGCGATGCCGCTTCCATCCCTGCGCCAATCTCAACCCCTTTGGCGGCGTTAATGGACATAAGCGCGCTTGCAAGGTCTGCGTCCAGCTTGCCGTAAATCGGCGCGCCGAGCCCTGCAGGTGCGCCGTGCGCTACGACCTCGACGACCGCGCCCATGGACGAGCCCGCCTTGCGTGCGGCGTCGAGGTGGTCCTCCCATTCTTTCGCCGCGACGGGGTCGGGACACCAAAAAGGGTTCGTTTCAACCGTGTCCCAATCAAAACGCGCGCGGTCGATTGTGTGCGGGCCCATTTGCGTGAGGCAGGCCCGGATCGTTACCGCGCCGCCATAGAGCTGATCCAGCACCTTTTGCGCCACAACGCCGGCGGCGACCCGGCAGGCGGTTTCACGCGCCGAAGAGCGCCCGCCGCCGCGATAGTCGCGCACGCCATATTTTGCGTCATAGGTAATGTCCGCGTGCCCCGGGCGGTATTTATCGCGGATGGCGGAATAGTCCTTTGATCGTTGGTCCACATTCTCGATCATCAGGCTGATCGGCGTTCCTGTGGTCACCTGGCCGTCGGTGCGATCGTCTTCGAAGACACCGGACAGGATTTTCACCGCATCGGGTTCGCGCCGCTGGGTGACGAATTTCGACGTGCCTGGTTTTCGCTTGTCGAGCGCGGTTTGAATTTCCTCCGCCGTCACATTTACGCCGGGCGGGCAGCCGTCGATGACGCAGCCGATCGCGGGCCCATGGGACTCGCCCCATGTGGTGACGCGAAACAGGCGTCCGAAAGAGTTCATCGACATGCGGCCATCCTTCACAATTGCCGGTGGAGCGTTCAGCGCTATATAGAGCGCGAAACGTCTGAAATAGACTTAACGCGCGCCCAAGGAAACGCCAAATGGCTCAAAACCCCATTATTCCGCCAAGTCCGAGCGAAGAAGCCTATGCGGTGGATGCGGATCAGGGCGACGTCTTCACCAAAGATGAGCCGGTGACGCTTTTTGAAGAATGGCTCGCCAAGGCGCGCAAGACCGAGCCCAACGATCCGAACGCGGTGGCGCTCGCGACGGTGGACGCCGATGGTATGCCGGACGTCCGCATGGTTCTCCTGAAAGATATCGACCGCGACGGCCTGACATTCTACACCAACACTGAAAGCGCCAAAGGTCGTCAGTTGACGGAAAATCCCGTCGCGGCACTTTGCTTTCACTGGAAAACGCTCCGCCGCCAAGTGCGGTTCCGCGGCGCAATCTCGCGCGTCTCCGATGCGGAGGCCGACGCGTATTTCGCCACTCGCTCGCGCAGCGCGCGCATCGGCGCGTGGGCGTCCGATCAATCGCGGCCGATGGAAGGGCGCTTCTCGCTCGAAAAACGCATTGCGGAAGAAACGGCGAAGTTTGGCGTTAAGGAAGTCACACGGCCGCCGCATTGGACCGGTTTCCGCGTCACGCCCGTCCAGGTCGAATTCTGGGTGAACCGTCCCTTCAGGCTCCATGACCGGCTGGTGTTCAAGCGTGAAGACGCCTCGGCGCCTTGGACGACCGAGCGGCTGTTTCCCTAGGCGTTTACCGTTTTCGCGCAAATCTGCGATAGTATGAGGCAAGTCTCGTTAGGGGAGAGGGCCCATGCATATTCTTCTTGGTCTGTTAGCGGCGATCGCCGGCGCCTTCTGGGCGTTTCGGCACTTTATGGACGCCGCGAGCGAAGGGCGCGAGGCTGTTCGCGATGTGCGCGGCGCGTTTCGGCGCGGAAAGTGGTCGCGGCAGATCGACAAGCGCCTGATCGAAAACCTGTCCGATCCGCGTGAGGCGGCTGCAATTTTGCTTTACCAGGTCGCGAGTTACGACGGAGCGGTGACGGACCGCCAGAAGTCGACGATCGTCGATGTGATGCGCGAGACGTTTGAGGCGGACGAGGAAACGAGCGAGGGGCTTTATGCATTTGCGCGGATGGCCGTGGGCGAGATCAATGACGCCGCAAACAGCCTGAAGAAAATCCTGCGGCCTGTGGCTGAGAATTGTACTGACGAAGAAAAGGCGTCGGTGGTCACCATGTTGCGCGCCGTCAGCGCTGTCGAAGGTCCGGCGAGCGACACGCAGTCGCGGCTCATCGAGGAAACGCGCCGAATTCTGCTCCCTGCTCATTAGCGCTGCGAAAAGCGGTTGGGATTGGCTGCGCCGATGTTAAACTAATGAGTGTAATAACCTCCGCAGGAGCGCAATCGGCATGAATGATCCAGTGGCGACGTTTTCCGAGTCACCGTCGACGGCGGCAAATCATGTGGACGTGCTCATCATCGGCGCCGGCATTTCCGGCGTTAGCGCCGCCTATTATCTGCAGAAGGATTGCCCGCAAAAGTCCTACGCGATCCTGGAGCGCCGCCAGTCAACAGGCGGCACGTGGGATTTGTTCCGGTATCCCGGCATCCGCTCCGACAGCGATATGTATACGCTCGGTTTCGCGTTTAAGCCGTGGGAAGAGCAAAAAGCCATCGCAGACGGTCCATCTATCTGGAACTATGTCAAAGAAACCGCCACTGAGAACGGGATCGACAAGAAGATCAATTTCGGCCGTCACGTGAAAGACGCACGGTGGTCGTCGGCAGACGCTCAATGGACAGTTGACGCCGTGTGTGAGGAGAGCGGGGAGACAGAGCGCTGGACCTGTAACTTTCTTTCCTTCTGTAGCGGCTATTACAATTACGATGCGGGGTATACGCCGGAATTTCCTGGCCGGGAGAATTACAAAGGCGAATTCATTCACCCTCAGCACTGGCCGGAAGACCTGAACTATGAGGGAAAGCGCGTTGTGGTAATCGGATCAGGCGCCACGGCGGTGACCCTGGTGCCGGCCATGGCGGAAAAAGCCGCTCATGTGACAATGCTTCAGCGGACGCCGACTTATATGGTCTCTCGCCCGTCGCAGGACTGGTTTGCCAACCTGATGCGCAAGATTCTTCCCTCGCGCGCCGCCTATGGTGTGACACGGTGGAGAAACGTCCTTGTACAGCTTTATTTCTTTACGATGGCGCGGAAATTTCCGGGCCGCGTCAAGAAGCGTTTGCTCGGTTGGCTGCGTGAAGAGTTGCCGTCCGATTATGACATCGAACAGCACTTCACACCGAGCTATAATCCGTGGGATCAACGCCTCTGCCTTGTCCCCGATTCCGACATGTTTCTGGCCATTAAGAACGGTGCGGCGTCGATTGTTACCGACCAAATTGAAACGTTTACCGAGCGCGGAATTCAGTTGAAATCCGGCGAAACGCTGGACGCCGATATTGTCGTGTCGGCAACGGGGCTCGCTCTGCAAATGCTCGGCGGCGTTGACGTTTATGTTAACGGCGAGCGCCTCAATACCGGCGAGCGGATGACCTATCGCGGCATGATGTGTTCGGGCGTACCAAACCTGTCTTTCACATTTGGTTACACCAACGCGTCCTGGACGTTGAAAGCCGATTTGACGTCTCAATATCTTTGCCGGCTTCTCAATCATATGGATGCGACCGACGCCGTGGAGTGTCGGCCTGTTCTCGATGATCCGACGGTCGGCGAAGCACCATTCGTCGATTTCTCATCAGGCTATTTCAAACGCGCTGAGAGCCAGTTGCCGAAACAGGGCACGAAAAAGCCGTGGAAACTGAACCAAAACTATGCGCTTGATATCGCCGCGCTCCGCTATGGTGATGTGGACGATGGCGTTTTGCGGTTCCGTACAGCCGGCGAGCCGCCGCATGTTTCCGTCACCGAGCGCGCATCTTTGCAGGCGGCGGAGTAGCGCAGTACGTATGGGTCCGTTCGATCTAATTTGCTGCTATTAATTCGTAACGCGCGGTTAGCGTCGGCTCGAGGTCGGCGCGAACAACACCGGTCTCCACAAGCCTGATCAGATGCGCCAGCACATTCATCGCCGCGGCGCCATGAAGGCGTTTATCGATATCGGCGTACATGGATGCGACCATGGATTTAATTTCGGTGCGACCGGCTTTTAATTGCTCGATGATCTGACCGTCGCGGATCCGCCGGTGTGTCCGGACCGCGCGCACAAAGCGATGCGGATTAGCAATCGGCGCACCATGGGTCGGATAATAAATCTCGTCATCGCGGATGAGCAGTTTTTCCAGACTATCGAAGTAAGCGCCCATGTGACCGGCAGGCGGAATAATTACGGTGGTCGCCCAGCCCATAATGTGGTCGCCGGTGAAAAGCGCTTTCTCCTGATCAAATGCGAAACACAAATGATTGGAGATGTGTCCAGGCGTGTGCAGCGCCTTCAGCGCCCAGCCGTCGCCCTTCACAATGTCGCCGTCCTTTAACTGCTCGTCTGGCGTAAACGCGAGATCACCGCCTTCTTCGAGGGCTTGTTCCTCAATTGCGCCTTCCGCTTTCGGGTGCGGGCCGTACCCGAGTATCCGCGCGCCGCAGCGCCCAGCGAGCGCGCGCGCGCCGCCGCAATGATCGAGATGAGTGTGGGTGATCAGAATGTGCGACACGCCTTCGTCCGCGGCGTTCAAAATAGCGTCGATGTGCGCCTCATCGTGCGGACCGGGATCGATTACCGCCGCCGCGCCGCCTGCCGCGACGAGATAGGTTCCGCTGCCGGTGTAAGTGAAAGGTCCCGGATTATTGGCGATCACGCGCTTTACGTAAGGCGAGAGTTGATCCGGCTCGCCATAGGCGAAGTCAAAATCCTTGACGAAAGGGATCTGCGCCAAAGGTGCGCCTACTGATCAAGCCGGTTATCGACTAACGCAGAGAATGCGTCGGCGAGACCGCGCATGGCTTTGAGTTTCCCGGCGCTTGAGAGCGCTGACGGCGGACCCATATCGGTCTTGTTGACGTCCACAATGTATATCCGGCCGTCTTCGCGGTTACGCAGAACGTCCAGGCCGCCGAAGTCGAGCGCCATGGCGTTCGCATAACGCGCGATCGTCGCCTGTTCTTCTTTCGACAACATGGCGTCTGTTTCAACGATATCGACGCGGTGGTTTTCGTTTGAAAAACGTAAATCTTTCGTGCGCCGCTTCAAATAAACGAAGGGAATGGCGCCGCCGACGATCGGCGTGCGGATATCCACATATTCCGACCCATCGAACGTGTTGTCGATCAGGCGCTGGTAAACGCGGTCACGGCGCGGCTCGGCGACGGGACAATCAACAATGCGGCCGTCATGCTTTCCGTTCAGTTCGGACTTTTCCACGGCGCGCCCCTGATGGGCGAGCGGATCGATTGAGAGGCTGTATCCGAATACCTCGTCGAATACGCGCGTGACGACGCTTTTACGGATATCAAAGCAGCCCACATTGAATGCGGGTTTCGCTGTCGGGCTCGTGCGCGGCGCTGTCAGGAATTCCCTGTCTTCGAAATAAAAGTGCAAATCCGCTTCCGCCGGATCATCGACGATCTTGACGTCCGCAAGCTGGCATACGGGCCAGATAGCATAATAGGAGTGGGGCTTTTTCGGGAAGAACGAAATCCGGGCGCGCGGTTCACGGCCTTTGACGACGCGAGTGGCGCGCAGCGCCTGGACGATGCCGATGAAACCGGCGATCCGAAGCGCTTCTTTGAAAAAATCTGTGGTTAACGGAATCTGGGCGCCAGTCTCCCGCGCGATCAATTGGTTCCCGTTAATTTCAAACTCGTCAAATACCGCCATGTCGATCCCTACCGCGTCACTGCCCCCGACATCCGTAGACTTGAACATGGCTTTTTTCGTGATGACAAGGAAATAAAGAATGCGCGAGCCCCGTTTTTGGCGATTTTCGGGCCGTTCGGCGCGCTGTTTGCGTCTGATGGCGCATGTGTTTCATTCGTAAACAAACTCTTAACGCCGCGACAGCATTTTTAGCGTTTTCGTTCATATGCGCGCCTGCGGGGGCTCAAAGCGTGGGCGGGGTTTCGGTCGGCGACAGTCAGGGGGGCGTCACCGACCGAGCCTACGTTATGGCGCCGCCGAATTACGCGTACGTCGTTGAACGCGAATCAGGCAGCTTTCTCGACTGCGGGGAAGGGATGGACGCTCGCCAAACGAACGCCGATGGCCGCGCGCTCGCCCCCTTGCAATGCGGTGTTACGTTAACGGAGACGATCTTCATTCCGACCGCGGCGGCCAGCGCAAAAATCATCGTTCATTTCTAAATCGCTAGGGTGCGCTTTAGGCGCCTAGAGCGGCGAGCGCCGGGCGGTGTCCCTGAATGTCGTAGCCGGCGGCCATCGCCTCGGCGACGAGCGCGTCCGCATCGTGGCCGGCGCGCGCCAACGCGAATGCGCGCAAGATAACCGAGCGTGTGCCCGATTTGCAGTAGGCGAGCACCGGACCGTCGGCGGCTTCAATCACCGCCATGAGCGCGTCGAGATGGTCGTGGCTGATTCCCGTCGGTCCGACGGGAATTGCACTGTAGACGAGGCCTGCGGCTTCTGCGGCCGCCTTGATTGCGTCGCCGGCTGGTTGGCCCGGCGCTTCGTTGTCAGGCCGGTTGTTGACGATGGCGGCGACGCCGTCCGCGCGGGCCGCGTCGACATCGTCAACGCTGATTTGCGGCGACACCAAAAAGTTTTCATTCAGCGCAATAAAGGGTGCGGTCATGCCTACGGCCTCATTTGTCTGTGGCGAAATTTTCGTTCATAGACCGCATAACAGACCCAATCGCAACATCACACGCGAGCCGCGATCATGAGCCAACCGCCGCTATTTCACCTCGCCATTCCCGTCCATGACCTGAAGGCGGCGGAAGAATTTTACAGCGGCGTCCTGGGATGCGCGCAGGGACGCCGTTCTGATATGTGGATCGACTATAATTTTTTCGGCCATCAGCTTGTGACGCATCTGAGCAGTGAGACATCGCCGGCGGCGACCAACGCTGTCGAGGACGAACAGGTGCCGGTCCTCCACTTCGGCGCGCTCCTCGACTTTGAAACCTGGGAGGCGACGGCCGCGAAGCTCAAGGCGGCGAATGCGCCGTTTATCATCGAACCGACGGTGCGCCATGAAGGCAAACCGGGTGAGCAACATATCTTCTTTGTCAAAGACCCCAGCGGCAATGCGCTGGAATTCAAATCCATGACCAACATGGACGAGGTCTTCGTCGCTTAGTCGCCCGCTTCGAAAATGACCTCGCCGTCAACGATCGTCATCAGCGCTTTCGCAGCAGGGATATCCTCTTCCGGTATGGTCATGATGTCCGCGGAAAAAACCGTGAAGTCGGCGCGCTTGCCGACTTCAATTGAGCCGAGCGTGTCTTCCTGAAAGGAGGCGTAGGCCGGCCACAGCGTGAACATCTTCAGCGCCTCGGTGCGGCTGACTGCTTGTTCCGGCGTCCAGTCCGGTCCCTGAAATCCTTCAAGGTCCTTGCGGGCGACGGCCGCGTAAAATTCGATCAAGGGATCGCCGCGTTCCACCGGCGCGTCCGAGCCGCCTGCGATCACGGCGCCGGCGTCAATGAGCGAACGCCACGCATAGGCGCCGGAGAGCCGGCCGGGCCCAAGCCGATCGGGCGCGAAGTGAAGATCGCCGATCGCATGCGACGGCTGCATGGAAGGGATGACGCCAAGGGCGGCGAACCGTGGAATATCCTCCGTATGGAGAATTTGTGAATGTTCAATGCGCCAGCGCCGATCGTCGCCGCCGTTCGCGAACGCTTCCTCATACCAGTCCAGCACAAGTTTGTTGCCGCGATCGCCTATTGCGTGGGTATTGACCTGAACATTCGCGGCGAGCGCACGTTCAAACAAGGAGAGCGCTTCTTCCTTTTGCATCAAAAGGAGCCCGTCCGTGTCGGGGGCGTCGGAATAGGGATCGGAAAGAGCCGCGCCGCGCGATCCAAGCGCGCCGTCCACATAGAGTTTCATGGCGCGCGTGATGATCCGATTATTGTCGCTGGCGCGATGGCCGTTGGCGATGAGGTCGTCGAGACCCGCCTTGTCCACCGAGTTGTAAACGCGCACGCCAAGAAAGCCGTCTGACGAAAGTCGCTCCATGACGGCCGTGTCCGCGGGATTCACCGACATATTGTGGACGCCGGTCCATCCGTAAGCGGCGTAAACGTCGCCGCCTTTCACATAAGCGCTGTCGAGTTTCTCGCCGGACGGCGCCTCGACGAACTTCATCACAAGGTTGGCGGCGTTGTCGATTAAAAGCCCTGTGGCGCGGCCCGCGGCGTCGCGGTCAATGCGCCCGCCCTCAGGGTCCGGCGTCTGCGCGTCAATGCCGCCGGCTGTGAGGGCCGCGGAGTTAGCGACAACCGCATGCCCGTCTGCGCGCTCTAAAATCACGGGCGTGTCGCCCGTCGCGGCGTCCAGATCGTCTCGCGTCGGCATGCGCCCCTCGGGCCAACCGGTCTCAATCCAGCCGCGTCCGTAGATGACTTCATCTTCGCCGCCATGCTGTACGTTCGCGGCGACGATTGTGGTCAATTCAGCGATCGACGAGACGCCTTCGAGGTTGAGCGTCAATTCGCGCATGCCGATGCCGAGAAGATGCGCATGGGCGTCGGTGAAGCCAGGAAATAGCGCTGCGCCTTGAAGATCGATGACGCGCGTGTTCTCGCCGATGGCTTCTTTCAGCCCGGTATAGGCGCCGACGCCGCTGATTGCTCCGTTCACGACGGAAATAGCTTCCGCTGTCGGCTGGTCGTCTGCGCCCGTGTAAATGGGGCCGCCGTGGATGACCATGTCCGCGAATGGTTGGTCGGGTTTATTCTCTGCAGGCGCGGGCGTTTCCGCGCTGCAGGCGGCGAGCGCGACGGCGGCGAGAGCGGCGGCGGGGCGAAAGATCATTGGCGGCGAGTCCTTGATGGCGTTTTTCGCGCCATAGGTAGCGGAACACGATGCGCCGAGGGAAGGGCGGCTGGCGCCAATATCGCGAAAAGCGGGGAAAGAAATTTTCGAGAAATGGTCGGAGTGAGAAGATTCGAACTTCCGGCCCCTGCCTCCCGAAGACAGTGCTCTACCAGGCTGAGCTACACTCCGATGAAGGGGTGAATAGCCGCCTCAAGAAGCTGATGCAATCGGTCTTGCAAGCGGTTTGGTTAACTGCGTCAAAATTCATCGAGAACCCCGTTGCGCTTTACAATTTTTAGCGGTAACACCCGCGTTCCTTGCTGGGGCGTCGCCAAGTGGTAAGGCATCGGTTTTTGGTATCGACATTCCCAGGTTCGAATCCTGGCGCCCCAGCCAATCAGCAAGCCAATATAAAAGTTCTATAAAACAGCGGTAAGAAAGCGTTGCCAGCGATGGCGTGTTTTGTTACAGATTCACGGTTGCGCGGTAATAGACCAATAAATTAGCCGCCGACCGGGGCGTATGGAGGTTAAACGAACGGGCTTGTATTTGCGGATGAAACCCGTCGGTTTCCACAACACCGTTGCAAATGCCAAGCAATTCAGACAATCATTCGTCCCGGAGGGGACAAAAGCTGACTTTTCGCGTTGCGAAGAAGCGTCTGGCGTTTCCTCACCCCAGAGATGGCTGCGAAGCCGTCTCGTCAAAGAATTTCGGCGCCTGGCGCCAAACCCACCCTGGCGTTCGCGTCAGATACTGAAGAAGCCGGAGCAAACCGTTAGGTGAGGCAATGATGAAAAGAGTAGCGATTTTGGGGTCAGCAATAGCGATGGCCGCTGTATTGGGGACGACTGCGCAGGCGCAGTTCAAGTCTTCTTTAAATGAAAGCCAGGCCACGGCGAATGAAGCCGCGCGGTCGCAGCAGCGTGTTGATCAGCTTGATGATCAAACCGCGTCGCTGATCAACGACTATCGGGCCAATCTTCGCCAGCTTGAAGCGGCGCAGCGCTACAACGCTTCTCTGGTGAAGCAGACCGAAGCGCAACAACGCCAGATCGCTCGCATCCAGCAGGACATTGAAAACGTGTCTGGCCTCCAGCGCGCCGTTGCGCCGCTGATGGAAGACATGGCCGCGAAATTTTCTGAAATTGTCGACGCTGACGTGCCGTTCGATATCGATTCGCGGAAGAAACGCGCGGCTGACCGGATCGCCATGCTCGATAAGCCTGAGGGCGAAGTTTCCGTTGCTCAGAAATATCGTCTGCTCGTCGAAGCCTATCAAATCGAGATGGAATTCGGCCGCACGATCGGCGCTTATGAAGGCAATATCGAAGTCGACGGCGAGAACATCGCTGGTCAGTTCCTTCGTATCGGTCGTGTCGCCTTGATCTTTAAGACTGACGACGACTCAGTTCTCCGGGTCTGGAACAACTCGACCCGCACTTGGGATAACCTCAATAAATCATATCTGGCGGACGCAAAGCTTGGTCTTCGCATGGCGAAAGAGCAAACAGCGCCAGGTCTTCTCCCGATCCCGGTCCCCGCGCCGATTCAGGCTCAGTAAGCGCAGCCGAAGCAGATTATAAGGATAACAAGTCATGAAATTGGTCAAACTTGCAGGTCTGTCTCTTTGCGCCGGCGTTGCGGCTCTGTGTGCGGACGTTTCGTCAAAGGGCGTATTCTCTGAAGCGGCTGCGCAGCAGCTGACACTTCAACAGGTGCTTGACGCGGTTCGCAAAGAGCGGCGCGAATCAAGCGCGGAAAACCAGGAGCGCGAAGCGCGCTTCCTGCGCGAGCGTAACAGTCAGCAGGCGGAGCTAAACCGCGTGCGCCAACAGGTTGTTGCGGCGGAAGCGGAGGCGGATCGCCTTGAAGCGCTTCTTGAGTCGAACCAGACGCGGATTGATGAGCTTGACGCTGAGCTGGCTGACAAAAACGGTCAGTTCCAGGAGCTTTTCGGCGCTGCGCGTTCTGCGGCCTCCGATCTTGCTGCGCAAGTCGATCGCTCTCAGATTTCGGCTCAATATCCGGGCCGTGGCGAAGAGCTACTTGAGATCGCTCAAACGGACACGCTGCCGACCGAAGAACAGTTGGTTTATCTGTGGACAACAATGATCGAGCAAATCGCTGCTCAAGGGCAGGTGGCGACGTTTAACGCTGACGTGCGTTCAGACGACGGTAAGGCTGTTGCGCAGCAAGTGACGCGTATCGGTCCGTTCGTTTCGTTCGATAATGGCGGTAAGTACCTCACTTATAAGCCGGACCAAAAAACGCTCGCTTTCCTGGCGCGCCAGCCTGACGGTCGCGCCACTGGCGCGGCGCGGTCTGTGGCGAATGCTTCCGGCGACGGCGTTGTGCGCGGTGTGATCGATCCATCGCTTGGCCAGCTTCTCGGGCTGATTGTTGAATCGCCGACGGTTGTCGAGCGCGTTCAGCAGGGCCGGACAGTGGGTTACATCATCCTCGGCATCGCTGGCTTCGGCACGTTGCTCGGTCTTTACAAATGGATCACGCTTACGTTGACGGCCGGCGCTGTTTCCGGTCAGGTTCGTAAGAAGAAGGCGTCCAAAGGCAACCCGCTTGGCCGCGTCATGCTCGCTTATGAGAATACGCAGTCAAATGATGTGGAGACGGTGGCGCTCAAGCTCGATGACGCCATCCTGAAGGAGGTGCCGAAACTCGAAGGCGGCCTCAATCTTGTGAAAGTGCTCGCCGCCGTTGCGCCGCTCCTTGGTCTCCTTGGTACGGTTATCGGTATGATCAACACCTTCCAGGCGATCACGCTCTTCGGCACCGGCGACCCGCAGATCATGGCCGGCGGTATCTCTGAGGCGCTGGTCACGACGGTTCTCGGTCTTATCGCGGCGATCCCGCTGCTTCTCCTCCACGCATTCGGATCGGGCGCATCGCGCCGCGTCACGCAGATCCTGGAAGAGCAAGCCGCCGGCATTGTTGCTGATCACGCGGAAGGCGGCCGCGCTTAACAAGCGCGGTCCGTCAGGACTGGTAACGAGAAAGGAGCCTCCACAATGGAGATTCTCAATCCAGTAAACGCACTGGACGCGTTGAGAGACTTTCTCAACGCCGGCGGCACGGTCCTCATGTTCATCATGGTCGTGACGTTCTTTATGTGGGCCGTGATCATCGAACGTTTCATCTATTGGGGAACGGCCCACAGCGGCGTTACAAAGCGCGCAAAGCGCGCCTGGGCCGCGCGGTCGGATCATAAATCCTGGTACGCCCACGCCATCCGCGATCGCCTGATCTCGGAGACAAAGCAAGCGGCGGAGGCCAACAACGGCGTGATCCGCGGCCTCGTCGCCGTGACGCCGCTGCTCGGCCTTTTGGGCACAGTGACCGGCATGACCCAGGTGTTCGACGTGATGGCCGTGACCGGATCATCGAATGCGCGCTTGATGGCGGAGGGTATTTCCCGCGCCACCATTCCCACGATGGCGGGCCTTGTCGCTTCGCTGACGGGTCTTGTTTGCATCAACATTTTCGACAGCAACGTCAAAAAGGCGACCAACAGAATCGCCGACGATTTGCTCATTGAATAGAGGACGAGCCTAATGCGTAGAAGAGGCACTCATCAGGGCGAAGCCGCTGACGTCAACGTCACGCCGCTCCTCGACATCGTCTTCATCATGCTGATCTTCTTTATCGTGACGGCGACGTTCGTCCGCGAGCAGGGGATTGACGTGCGCACGCCGGAAGACAGCGAGGATCAGCCAGATTCAGTCCCCCCGCCGGCGCTGCTTTTGGCGTTGCAAGAGGACGGCTTGGTGCGCGTGAACAATGTCCGCTTGATCGATCCGCTTTCCACAAAGCCAGTGGTCGAAGAGTTCATGGCGCGCGAGCCCAATGGCGTCGTCCTTGTGAGCGCGGCGCCGGACTCAGAATCGGGCGTGGCGGTGACGATTATGGACCAGGCCGGTCAGGGCAAGGCGACGGCGGTGTCGCTCGCCCTGCAACAGGAACAATAAGCGCCGCGACACAGGTCGTAGCGGCTCGACTGACGAAACAATTGAACGGAACCAGGTATGGCTCGTAGTAAGTTTGCATCGGAATCCCAGGACGAAGACGTCAACGTCACGCCGTTGCTCGACATTGTCTTCATTATGCTGATCTTCTTTATCGTGACGTCAACTTTCGTGAAGGAGCCTGGCGTCGATGTGTTGCGGCCGGAAGCTGCGACAGCGACAGAACGCAAGTTCGCATCCATCCTGGTTGCGGTCACGGAAGACGACGAAATCTGGATCAACAAGGAAGAGGTCGAACTTGATCAGGTTCGAATTCTTGTGGAGGAGTTGGCGCGGGAAAATCCGAAAGCGACCGCGGTCGTGCAGGCGGACTCAAAAGCCAAGACCCGCTATCTCGTTGAAATCGTCAATCAGATTCGGGCGGCGGGCATCAGCGATGTCGCCGTGTCGACAGAAGACGCATAAAGGACGCCTGTCATGGGATCACTCATTCGGTTCTTAATCGGCATTCCCGGCGCAATCGCCGTTACGGTCGTTCTCTTTCTCTTCATGAGCGCTATGATCAGCCAACAGCTTCGGCTGGAGGATGAAAAAGAAGGCGTAAACATCAACATCACTGCGCAGCTGCAGGACACGGATATTTCGCAGGCGAATAAGGAATTCAAGCGTCCGACGCTCGACACGCCGCCGCCGCCGCCGCCCGCAACCGTTGATCCGTCAAACCGTCCGTCCCTCGACGGCGTTCAGGCTGCGATCCCCACGATTGATGCAAATGTGAATATCGGAACCGGCTTCAACCCGGACCGTGATGCGCAGCCGCTCGTGCGTATTCCGCCGCAGTTCCCGGATCGGTGCCAGAGCCGCGCCAGCTCGCGCGAGACGGTTTTCCTTGAATATGATGTGACGCCGGAAGGCACGACGACCAATATCCGCGTTGTGGACTCAACGAACAGCTGCTTCAACCGTGCTGCGGCGCGTTCGGTTGAGCGTTGGAAGTTCCAACCGAAAATTGTGGATAACAAGGCGGAGTGGCGTCGCGGCGTGCAAACTTCGATCGCTTTTGAATTGGCTGAATAAGGCCCTGCGCCCTGCGCGCCGCCTTCGCGGCGACAATTGTGTAAATTGGATTGAACAGACGTTATGAAAAAACACATTCGATCAATAGCCGGTTCTCTCGTTTTGTCTCTGAGCGCGCTCGCAGTCGTGGGCGGGATTGCATTGTCGCCGGTGCCGGTGCTTGCGCAAGATGACAACAACAATCGGCCGCGCCGGTCACAAACGCTCGACCCGGCGGTCGCGAAAGTCCTGCAAACCGTTTTCGAGCAAATGCAGGCTGAGCAATATCGGGAAGCGCTCACGGCGCTGAACAATCTTATCGCCAGCCGCGGCGAGCGCATGAAGCCTTACGATAAGTCGACGACTTATGAGTTGCGCGGCTCAGTCAAGGCCTCATTGGAGGATTACCGCGGCGCTCAACGCGACTTCCAAACAGCGCTCGACACCAATGGACTTACGCCGGAACGCAACAATCAATTGCGTTATTTTATCGCTCAGATCAGCTTCCAGCTTGAAGACTTCAACGGCGCCATCCGCGGTTTGAATGAATGGATCCGCAATGCGCGCGCCGCTGGCGAGACAATCGATCCGAACGCGTATTATCTGTTGGCCGCCGCCTACGCATCGAAAGAGCCGCCGGATTACCGCGCCGCTCAATCGCCAGCGGAACAGGTTGTCGCTAACCGGACGGAACCAAAAAAAGCAGATCACGACCTTCTCAACCTCATCTATGACCAGAATAACGAGGGGACGAAGCGCGCTGCGCTCCTCGAAAAGATGATCAATATCTGGCCGGGCGATGGCGGTTATTGGCGCCAGCTCTCCGGTCTCTACTCGCAGCTCGGCAAGGATAAGGACGCCTTTTCCGTTCTCGAAGTGGCTTATCGCGCCGGCCTTCTCGACAAGGAAGCGCAGATCCTAACGCTCGTGAATTACTATTCGTTCTTCGATAATCCCTACCGCGGCGCGCGCTTGCTTGAGCGTGAAATGAACGCCGGAGTGGTGACGCGAAATACGAAAAATCTTCAGCTCTTGTCGCAGCTCTGGACACAATCGCGCGAACACAAGCGGGCAATACCGATCCTCGAACAGGCCGCGCAGCAGTCCGGCACCGGCGAATTGTATTACCGCCTTGGGCAAGTGCTGGTCGCCGATGAGCAATATGCCAAGGGCGAACAGGCGCTCGCTAACGCCCGCTCCAAAGGCGGCCTGAAAGCCAAGCAAGTCGGTGACTCGTGGATGCTTACCGGCACGGCGCGGTTTAGCCGCGCGGGCGAAAGCCGGGCGCGCCGTAATCGCGCCCGCGAGGCGTTCGTCAATGCATCGCGTTATGATTGCTGCCGCTCACAAGCCAACAGCTGGGTCGCCTATATTGACGCCATCAATAGCACAGAGGACGCGCAAGATCGCCTCGCCTGCACCCAGGAAGAGGAAGATCGCAAAGCGACGATCGACCGCCTAAAACAGCAAATCCAGGTTTGCCGCCTGCAACGGTCGACCGACGGCGACTGCGGCGGGTTGGAGCAGCGTCTTAAAGACGCCGAAGAAAACGTACCAGCCATTTGCGTGAAAGTGCGCGGCGGCGCAGTCGAAACGGAAAGCGTTGACGCGGACGAAGCGGAAGGCGCCCAGGTGCAGACCGACGGCGCAACCGCAGAAGACGGCGATGCAGAAGGCGGCGCAGTTGTCGAACAGGACGGCGCAAACGAATAATCGCCCGATAGAAAGATAACAAAAAAGGCGGCTCGCTGAGCCGCCTTTTTTGTTCGCTGCAGTTGGCGCTTAGTCCTTCAGGATAAAGGTCACTTTCAATACGACCCGATATTCTTTGATCTTACCGTCGTCAAGGATCACGCTTTGATCCTTGACCCACGCGCCTTCCACATTTTTTAAGGTCTTGTTGGCGCGCTCGATACCGTTTTCAATCGCGTCTTGAAAACTCTTCTTGGAACCTGAAATTATCTCTGTAACGCGGGCGACCGCCATAGTGTCTCTCCTTTTGTTGCGGGCGCGTTTGTCGCGGCCCGGATCGAAAGACTAGCATAAACAGGTGCAAAGAACTCAAGAGCCCAATTCGAAACGTGGGCGCTCGTACTCAATGATGCGGGTTACCGCGTCGGCGTTGGCGGTTCGCTCGAATAATCATAAAAGCCGCGACCGGTTTTTCGCCCCAGCCACCCGGCTTCCACATATTTCACAAGTAGCGGACACGGACGATATTTGGAATCGGCGAGCCCTTCATAAAGGACTTGCATAATCGCAAGGCACGTATCGAGGCCGATAAAGTCAGCCAATTGCAGGGGCCCCATCGGATGATTGGCGCCAAGCCGCAATCCGGTGTCGATCGCTTCGACCGTCCCGACGCCTTCATAAAGCGTATAAATCGCTTCGTTGATCATCGGCATCAGAACGCGGTTGACGATGAAAGCGGGGAAATCCTCTGAGACCGCCATCGTCTTGCCGAGTTCGGCTACGAGCGTCTTCGTGGTTTCAAAAGTTTCCTTGCTGGTGGCGATGCCGCGAATGACTTCAACCAGCTTCATGACCGGCGCGGGGTTCATGAAATGCAGGCCGATAAATTGTTCGGGTCGATCCGTGACGGCGGCAAGCGCTGTGATCGAGATGGATGACGTATTGCTGGCGATGATCGCGCTGTTTTTGACGACAGGCGACAGACTCTTGAAAATCTGGTTCTTGATCTCCTGATTTTCTGTCGCCGCCTCAATCACGAGATCGCAGTCGCTTAGCGCGTCGATGGCGGAAACGGATTTGATGCGCGCCAGAGCAGCGTTGAAGGCGTCGTCGTCCAGTTTTCCCTTCGCCGCCTGGCGGCCGAGATTGGTTTCAATTTGCGCGAGCGCCTTCGGCAGCGCCTCGGCGTCGATATCGTGGAGAACGACGTCATAGCCCGCAGCGGCGAACACGTGGGTGATGCCGACGCCCATCTGGCCTGCGCCGATTACCCCCACTGTCTTGATTTCACCCATAGTCCCGCTCCGCTCACGCATACTGCACTGAAGATTATCTCATTTTGCGCGGTGCAGCAATTATGCCGGGCGGAGGCGGGATCTGGTCGCGTTCGACCGTTCTAGCGCTGTGCTATCTGGCGGCGCGTTTGGCTTCCAGATGTTGATGCAGCAGTTTTGCGTTGATGGCGTTGGCGCGAAAAGCGAAGTCGAAAAGGTCGCCGAGGATCGGCACGGCGCCCACAATCATATCGATCAGCACATTGACGATCATATGCATGATCAACGAAAAGCTTGCGCCCGCGCGCGCCGCCATAAAAACGAGATAGAACGACAGGACCGCCGTCGCCGCGTCGCCGATTCCGGGGATAAGACCGATCAGCCCGTCAAAACCAAAACGGAAACCAAACACGCTGAAGCGTCCGTCAAGAAGACGGGCGAGGGCGTCAATGCGGCGGATTAAGTCGTCGTCGTCGAGGCCGGCGTCATGGACGGCCCGTTCTGCATCGTGGTGCGATGAACGGGCCACCGATGTTACCCTAACGCCTCGTTGAGCTCAGGCAGCGCTTTGAAAAGGTCCGCGACGAGGCCATAGTCGGCCACCTGGAAGATCGGCGCATCTTCATCTTTATTGATGGCGACGATGACTTTGGAGTCCTTCATGCCGGCAAGGTGTTGGATGGCGCCGGAAATGCCGACCGCGATATAGAGTTCGGGCGCAACGACTTTGCCTGTTTGCCCCACCTGATAATCGTTCGGCACATAACCTGCGTCGACGGCTGCGCGCGAGGCGCCGACCGCCGCGCCGAGTTTGTCGGCGAGGGGAAAGATGAATTCTTCAAAATTCTCATAAGATCCGAGCGCGCGGCCGCCGGAAATCACGATCTTTGCACCGCCGAGTTCGGGCCGATCCGATTTGGTGAGCTCTTCGCCCACAAAGGTGGAAAGGCCGGGATTGTCCGCAGCGCCCACAGTTTCAACGCTGGCGGCGCCGCCGTCGCCTGCTGCGGCGAAAGAAGTCGCGCGCACGGTGATCACCTTTTTAGCGTCGTTCGATTTGACAGTCTGCATGGCGTTGCCCGCATAGATGGGGCGAACGAACGTGTCAGGGGCGACAACTTCGATGATTTCAGAGATTTGCATAACATCAAGTAGCGCGGCGATGCGGGGCATGACGTTCTTGCCGGTGGTGTTCGCCGACTTCAGGATTGCGTCATAATCACCCGCCACCGACACGACGAGTGCGGCGAGACTTTCTGCGAGACGATTCGCATATTGAGGATCATCGGCATGCAGAACTTTGCGCACGCCAGCGATTTTCGATGCGGCTTCCGCCGCTTCTGCGGCGCCGTCGCCTGCGACAAGAATGTCGATATCGCCGCCGATTTGAGAGGCTGCCGTGACAGTTTTGTGGGTTGTCTCGTCGAGGCTCGCGCCGTGGACGTCAGCAATAACAAGAACAGCCATTATGCGAGTACTCCTGCTTCATTCTTCAATTTTTCAATGAGTTCCGCGACGCTTTCCACTTTCACGCCCGCTTCGCGTTTTGGCGGTTCGGTCACTTTCAGCGTTTCGAGACGCGGGGCGATGTCGACGCCATAGTCGCCGACCTCTTTAACATCGAGCGGTTTTTTCTTCGCTTTCATAATGTTCGGCAGTGACGCATAGCGCGGCTCGTTGAGGCGAAGGTCGGTCGTGACGACCGCAGGCATCGTGATGGAAATCGTCTGCAGGCCGCCGTCGATCTCGCGCGTCACGTTGAGCTTGTCGCCGTCTTTTTCGACTTTCGAGGCGAACGTGCCTTGCGACCAGCCGAGCAGTGCGGCGAGCATTTGACCGGTTTGATTGGAATCGTCGTCGATCGCCTGTTTGCCGAGGATCGCGAGATCCGGCGTTTCGGCCTCAATGACAGCCTTCAGGAGCTTGGCGACGCCCAGCGGTTCGACAGTTTCTTCCGTCTTGATAAGGATCCCGCGATCCGCGCCCATGGCGAGGGCCTGGCGGATTTGATCCTGCGCTTTTTCGGGCCCGATGGAGACCACGACGATCTCTTCGGCGACGCCGGCCTCCTTGAGCCGGATCGCTTCTTCGACGGCGATTTCGTCAAAGGGGTTCATGGACATTTTGACATTGGCGAGATCGACGCCTGTCTGATCCGACTTCACCCGGACTTTGACGTTGTAGTCGATGACGCGTTTGACGGGGACGAGGATTTTCATCATTTGCTCCGGTCGCGTTGGAAATGTTTGTGAGGACGCCGCTCTGCGAGCGACGCCTCGCTTTGGAGGCGGACCATACAAGCGGCGCGCAGTGCTTTCAATGCGCTATTGCAGCGCAAAAGAGCCCGATTTGGGCTGCTTCGACGCCCGCAGGGCGGACGGTTCATGGGGGTGCAATGCGATGGAACGAGCTTGCCATCAACGCCCAGCGTCCTAGACTTGGCGTTAAGGTTAAGGAGGGAAGAGAGATGGGACGAGTTCTGGCCCTGGCGGCGCTTTTCATGGCGATGATTTCGGGTGGTGCGCAGGCAGGGCCCGGGGGCGCGGCGCTCGGGTGGTTCCAGAGCGCAAACCCCGGGGGCGGGATGTCCGTGGCGCGCGTCGCGGAGGTCATGCGTGAGAACGGTTTCTCGGTCGAGATCGGGGAGGACGGCGCGTCGGACCCCGTCATATACAGCGAGGCGGCGGGGCTGAACTTTGCGCTCTTCGGGTTCAATTGCGCCGGCACGACGAATGTCTGCAATGAATTTCTGTTTTCCACCTATTTTGATCTCGAAAATGCGCCGAATTTGGAAACCATCAACGCCTTCAATGAAAAAGCGCTCGCCGGGCGCGCCTTCATTGACGATGAAGGCGATGCAAATCTGGAGCATCTGTTCACTGTCGCCAGCGATGACAAGGATTTGATCGAGCGCAATCTCGCCATCTGGGAAGCGACGATGCTCGATTTCGCCGAACATTTGGATACGAGCCAGACTGGGGCTTGACGCTGCTATGAGGACGGGTCGCCAAAAACTCGGTTTAATTTCGTTGGCCTTGATTGTTTTGAGCAGTGCACAAAGTCACGCGCAATCGGCGCGCGGCCTTACCGCCGAAGAACTGTCATTGATCTTCAACAAGTTCGATGTCTCCGCAGAGGCATCCGGAAACAGCTTAACAGCGAGCGTTGTTGGGGTAACGTTTTTTGTTGATGGTTTTAATTGTAGCGACGGTCCGCGATGCACTGAGTACTTAATGTATGTCGGCTTTGACATGGAAACGCCGTTCCCGTTGGAGCGCGTTAATGAGTGGAACAGCACACGTAACAGCGGTCGGGCGTTTATCGATGACGAAGGTGACCCTTATATAGACCACCCTTTCTCCGTGAGCGGCCCAGCTGATGAAGGCGCTATCTATGAAACCATTACGCTCTGGGAAGCGACAGTTATCAATTTCATTGAGTTTATCGGCTGGGGGCAATCCGCTGGTTCATGACGCTGCGGCAGGCTGGCGGTTTGTGAACCGGTTGGGCCGCTAACTATTGTTCCCCACAAGCAGCAAAAACAACATCATCAGGCCAATGGCGATCGCTTGCGCCATGACGCGCATTCGCATCAGCTTATTGCCGTTTTCCTTGGCGAACGCGCCGCCCTTGGCCAGCGAATAGATGCCGGCGCCCAAGATGAGGGCGGTCGCCGCGAGGGCGATGGGAATGAGAAAAAACACGAACTGGCTCATACCGAGAGGCTCCTGGCTAATCTTCTAACACCTTATACGCCCGACGCGAGAAATAGGATGATTACTCGTCCGTGACCTCATGGCGTAACGCCGCATCAATAAGGGGCGGTCCTTCTTCGTAAGAAGCGGACACCAGAAGACCGTTTAGCCCGGCCAGATAAGTACGCAAATCCGCGTCTGCAGGCGCCTCGACGCCGAGCCCTCCTTGAGACGGCGGCGCCACCATCGGCGGCTTCAGCTCATCGACCGTGAAATCCATGCGCACATCGTAGGTGCGCTGGGCCTGGTTTCGTAGGAAACGCTGCGCATTGTACCAGCGCGTTTTTTCCTGATCGTCGGTGCAGCTCTCAAGCTCAGCGCCGCGCGCGCCCCAGCGCCGTTCCGGGCAGTGATAAGGGTCAAAGGAAAGTTGGAACAGCCGATCCATCACATGGCCGAGATTCAGCTGAACGCGCAGATCGTCCGACCGCCAGTAACTCACCTTGCACGATGCTTTTTCTTCCTGAAATGTCAGCCACAAGGCTTCCGCAAGGTCACCGCCTTCAAACGCGATGGAAGGATCCCCTTGGACGGCGCGTTCATAAAGGTCCTGCATGGTGCGGCGCAATTCGATGAAGCTCACCTTGAGCCGCGCATCGCGCGACGGCGTCGAATAATGCTCCCATTCCCCATAGGTGCCGAAGATATTGGGCGGCAGACGTTTGGGGTGGGGCTTTAAGTGGATGCGCGCATTGGTCGCCTGATTAACAGCGACTTTGCGCGCCTTGATATCGCCGCACACGGACTGAAGGCCGAAGCGTAGTTCTTCTACCGGATTATAAGCAAAGTCTGGCGAGGCGAGCCGCCGGCGCACATAATCGTAATAGCGCAGCGTGCGGCCATCGTGCATGAATTCACCATAATGCCAGATGCCCGACGGGTGCGGTTTATTGCCTATATATTGTTCGACCGAAAAATTGCGGATCGCGCCATTGGCGGCGGCCTTGATTTTACCGCCCACATAGGCGCCGTCGTCTCGCTTCGTCGCGCCTGTCAACTCGATCGGCCGCCAGGCTTTCAGGCCGGCGCCAAGTTCAGGTTTTGATCGCAGGAAATTCGGTCCGTATACGGTGCGGGTGACGGAGTTATCCGGATGCGAGGCCACGATTTTGACGCGTCCATCATCAAGAACGTCGTAAACGATCCCCACATGTCCGAAAATGTCATAGGCGATGACGCCGGGCCGGACGGCGTCGCGCGCAATTTTTACAGGATAGAAATCGTCAAAGCTGCGCCCGCCCCCTGTTTCGGGGTGGGTGCGGAACATTGCGGTTGAGACCTCGCCGCCAATCCGTGCGATGAAACCCGGCGCAGAGATCGGCGTTGGTCCGATCGCCGAGCGCCGGCTCGCGACCACATTGCCGCCGGTGGAATAACGCAAATCCTCGCGCTTGCCGTCGGCGGTGCGCATGGCGTGCTGGTAGGAGAAGGGCAGGCCGTTCTTCCAGGCATAGTAGGCGCGCAGGATGTAGGCCATGTCCGCGCAGTCGCCTGAGTAGCGACGCTTGTCCGTATCGCGGTAGGGATTGGCCTCGCCGGACAGGCATTCGCCGAGCGTCGTACAGCCCGATTTTCCGATCGCTTGAACGAACGCCGAATAGCCCGCCTCATCGGTATCGTCCCACGCGGTTTTGACGATTCGCCACGCTGAGCCGTTATTGACGGCTTCGGGAATTTCATTTGCAAAAACAGAGCTTTGTGCGCCCATCGCCAGGCATAATCCTGCGATGCCGGCGACGGATTTTACGAGACGTCGGCGTAGAGAGCGTGATTCCATAGCGCAGAGATTAACGTCTCCTTAACCGAACCGGTAGGGGCTTTGTCCGGCGCGGCGGTATTTTGCGCGCAAGCGTTGCCATCCTGACATGGTTCCGCGGGAAACGGAGAAAAACGGCGAAATTTCAACCGGTTAGGGAAAAATTCTGAATTTTCAAGACTGGCGGAACGCCTTCCCGATACCGACTTGAAGTGTGGCGATAATGTGAATTTGAAAAGGGGTGCTCTATGGCGTCATCGATCTTTGTCGGTGTTCTTGTTCTTCTATCAATCTTTCTTCTGTTCTCCACGATCAAGATCGTGCCGCAGGGCTATCAATTTACGGTGGAACGGTTTGGGAAATACACCAAAACGCTGAAACCGGGGCTCCATTTGTTGACGCCGCTGATCGACCGGATCGGCCGCCGAATGAACATGATGGAGCAAGTGCTCGACATCCCGGCGCAGGAAGTGATTACCCGAGACAACGCGATGGTGCGCACCGATGCTGTGGCCTTTATCCAGATCATGGATGCGGCGGCGGCGGCCTATGAGGTCTCTAATCTTCAGCGCGCAATCGCGAACCTTTCCATGACCAATGTTCGCACGGTGATCGGCTCGCTTGACCTCGACGAGGTTTTGTCGAACCGCGACGAAATAAACGGCCGGTTGCTCACTGTGATCGACGCCGCGACGCAGCCTTGGGGCGTGAAAGTGACGCGCGTTGAAATCAAAGACCTTGAGCCGCCTGCGGACATCACCGAAGCCATGGCCCGTCAGATGAAGGCGGAGCGTTTAAAGCGCGCTGAGATTTTGACGGCGGAAGGCGACAAGCAGTCTTCGATTTTGCGCGCGGAAGGGGAGAAGCAATCAGCGATCCTTGAGGCCGAAGGGCGGCGCGAAGCGGCGTTCCGCGACGCAGAAGCCCGTGAGCGCGAGGCCGCCGCCGAAGCGCAGGCCACTGAAGTGGTCAGTCAGGCGATCGCACAAGGCGACGTCAACGCCATCAATTACTTCGTGGCGCAAGACTACGTAAAAGCGTTTGAGAAGCTCGCGATTTCACCGCAGCAAAAAACCGTGATCGTGCCGGCGGAGATGAGCGCGCTCGTGGGCACGATCGGCGGCGTCGGGGCGCTCGCCAGGGACGCGCTGGAAAAACGCGATGACCGTCGCGGCGCCGGGTCCGTTCCCCAGTCTTCGTCATAAAGCTTTGCGTTGAACGTGTACGGAAGAGAGAGGCGTTGATGGTATTTCTGGTGGATTTTCTGACAAACATGCCGTTCTGGTATTGGTGGGCGCTCGCCGTGGCGCTGTTGATCCTGGAGTTGATGAGCGGATCAACTTATCTCTTGTGGCCTGCGGCGGCGGCGGTGCTGGTCGGGTTCACCGACATCTGGCCGTTGGACCACGCGTGGCGCATGCAGTTGGCGCTCTTTGCAGCGCTCACCATCCTCCTGACGATTATCGCGCCGCCCTTTGTGAAGCCGTGGCTTAAACAATCGCAGACGGATCATTTTAACTTGAATGAGCGCGGGGCCCAGAAAGTGGGCCGGCGGGTGACAGTCGAACAGGCGTTTTCCAATGGCGTTGGGCGCGTCAAGATGGGCGATACGGTTTGGCTCGCCGAAGCGGAGGACGGCGCTGATTTTTCAGAAGGCGCGTCCGTTGAAGTGACGCGAACCGAGGGTGCGAAACTGTTTGTCAGGGGAATTATCTGACGGCATCATGCTGTCGGGGGAATTGTCGGGATATCAAAAAGGAGCAGGGGTATGAAATCGGCGATTGGGTTATTGGGGACATTGATTATTGCGGCGGTGGTCGCCGCTGTGGCGATGTTTGTGTTGCCGCAGTGGAACGTGTGGCGGGCGGACCTCGCGGGGCAGGCGGCGCTCGCGCAGGCGGAAAACGAACGCAAAGTTCTCATTGAGGAAGCGAAGGCGCAATTGGAGTCAGCGAAATTCTACGCTGATGCGGAGGTAGAGCGCGCAAAGGGCGTCGCCGAAGCGAACCGCATCATTGCAGATGGACTTGGCGGTCCGGAGGGGTATTTGCGTTATTTGTGGATCCAAAAGCTCGGCGAGAACCAGCAGGATGTGATCTATATTCCGACAGAGGCGGGTGTGCCGATCCTGGAAGCAGGCCGCGGCGTTGACGAATAAAAACCCTTTATTACAACCAAAAGCGAAGAGCGGCCTTGCGCCGCTCTTTGTGTTTTATCGTGCAGGGCTCGCATGCGCGGGGGCGCGGAAGAGCGCGTTCATGAAGATCATGTTGAGCCCGTCGAGGTAGGCGCGCACGGTCGGGTCCTGCGTAAAGGCGATCACGTGTCCGTCGCCCATGGGCTCCGCCACCACGAAAGGCTTATAGGCGAGCTGCTCTTTCGTCTCCTCCCACAGATAGCCGCTCACAAGCACCTCGTCCGGTCCGGCGAAATAGGCGACATTGACGCCCTGATCGAGCTTCGCGGGCGTGTAGATGCCTGAGCCGCGCACCAGCACATTAAGCGTTGGTTTCACCCCTGCGGCGAGCCAGTGGTCTTCGTCGACAAGCGCCTTCGCCAAGACGCCCGCGGAACTGTCCGGGCTTTCTTTCGCGGGCGCGATCGCCGCCTTTAATTCGTCAACGGATGTAATCAGCGTGCCGGCCACGGTCGAAGTCTCTTCTTCCTCGCCATTGGCGTCTTCGCCGTCGGGTTTTGCAGCGTCCTCGCGGCGGATCGAGAGGACGCCGGTTTCGGGGTCGGCAAGCCAGCGCACGGCGCCGCCCGTGGCGACGAGAACGCCGCCCGCATTCACCCATTCTTTCAGCCGATCCTTGTTGATGAGGTCGTTATAAGAACCGCCGTACCAGGAGGACTCGCCGGGCAGAATTAACACGTCGAACTGATCAAGGGCGCGGTGCGAGAGATCGCTCGTGCGTACGGGCGTGACAGGGTAATCGAATTGCCGCTCGACCACGAACCGCGTATTGCCCGCCATGTAGGGGTTCGTCGGCGCATCCCAGGCGATGGCGATCTTCGGCGCCGGCATGCGCACCACCTTACGCGAGCCGAAATTCGGCCCGTCCGACACCCAGGCGGTGTCGACGCCGATCACATCGGCGCCGGTTGTTTTCGCAAAGCCCTCAAGCTTCGCCGCGAGATCAGCGGGGTTTTCATCAACGGGAAAGATCAATGTGCCGGCTGAGTATTCGGCGCCGTCTTGGGTAAACGGTTTATCGCTCGACTTTACCGACAGCCCGGCGCGGTGGGCGTGCGCCAGAAGGCGAGCGGCGGGCGCTTCGCCCCAGTTGACGAGAAACGCGAGTTTCGCCGTCTTGTTTTTGATGTCGCCCGGCTTGCCTAACGCGGGTCCGTGGTTTCGGAAGGCGCCGTCGGGGGCCGCGCTGCACGCGTCCATTTCCACATTAAACATGTGCGGCAATGACCACGCGGTGACGTCGTAGATTTGGTCAGGCAGATCTTTTGCGCGCAAACGCTCCTGTTCTGCGACAAAGGTCTCATCAAGCGGTACGTTTGGGTCGAGGAGGGTGCGGATCAGGCGCTTGGCGGGTTGTGCAAGATCGATTGCAATGGCTCCGGCGCTATAGTCTTTTCCGCATGCCGAAAATTCTTGCGTCGCCTCTTTCACTTCAACGCCCTGTTGCGTCAGAAGCCCTGCAATTTTCCCCGCCGCAACGCGATCGGTTGTCGCTGGGAAAATGTAGGATTTGATCTCCTCAGATTTTCCTTCTTCGATTGCGGATGCGCGATACGCGTAAAAATTTTGCAGAAGTTTATCGTGGTTATCGGCTACTGTTTCCGCTGTCGCAATAGAGGCGACGAAATGCTGGCGGACCGTGTCGCGAAAATGATATTGCGTTCCGTCTGTACGCTGCGCTTTCAGCCCGCGAGCCGAGGATTGCTCATACGTCATGGCGACAGCGCCGTAATAAGACGGCCAGCTTGCGCCATAGCCCGGATAAAACGCGTCATAGACCTCGCGCGTGAAGTAATCGAAGCCGTATTCGTCAAACCACTTCGCATTGTTCTTGCCGAACCATTCGAGCGCGGCGCGTTGGTCGGCCGCCAGGTGCGGATTATACGGCACAGCTTCGGGAGCGAAGTAATAAGTGGAGTCTGTGCCCATCTCATGGGCGTCCACAAAGGCGAGCGGCGTCCATTCGCGTAACGCTTTTATGCGCCCGCGCGTTTCCGGCTGGGTGAGGGCGAACCAGTCGCGGTTCATGTCAAAGAGATAGTGGTTGGTGCGTCCGCCGGGCCAGGGTTCATTGCGTTCCGCGGCGATGCGGTTGCCGTCCGGCTCGAGGCCTAGCGTTGTCTCGAAATTATGGACGAACCGCGCGCGCCCGTCGGGGTTTTGCATGGGATCAAGAAAGACGAGCGTGTTTTCTAAGATTTTATCCACAGTCGCATCGCCTTGCGCCGCGAGCAGATGATAGGCGGTCACCATCGCGGCGTCTGTCGATGAGATTTCGTTGCCATGGACGCCATAGGCGATCCACGTTGAGCCGGGCAGGAGGTCCACGAGCTGCGCCGCTGCGGCTTCATCGGTCACGCGCGGATCGCTCAGCGCACGCATGCCGTCCTTTACGGCGTCGAGGCGCGCAATATTTTCCGGTGAGCCGATGACGGCGTAAATGAGCGGCCGGTTTTCCCAGGTTCGCGCATATTCGAACACCTTGATGCGATCGGGCGCAAACTCGGCGAGCGCGTCAAAATAGGTGATCACATCCCCAGGCCTCGTGATGCGCTCGCCATTCTTGTGACCAACCACATTTTCTAATGTCGGAACCTGCTCGTCATAAGCCGTTCCTGGCCAGTATTCGAAATCCTGTGCGCCGGCGGGCGAAATGATCGTCACGAATAGGCCGACGAAAGAAAGAGCGGCGAGGCGGAAAATGCGCATGGAATACCCCAACATATTTACGATGCGCCGATAAGGATCGCCGCGAACCTTTAAGAAAATTTGGACAACAAGGCCGCCAGGCGTCAAGGCTAGCGCCGGAAACAGTTATTCCAGGCCGGGCTGCACACGTATTTGGGATAGATATCCGTCGCACGCAACGTGTCTGTTGAAACGCGACGTCTAAAGGATTGGGAGCGTCGCGCCATGCGCCCCAACAGTCAGGCGTTAGCGCCGACGCGGCAGGCGGTCTTTTAAAGAAAATTTCGGTCTTTGTTAGCCGGTAGAATTATACATTGTACAGATAAAATAAATAGTGAAATGTGTTGAGTTAAATTTTGTTGATAAATGTAGTTTTAAAAATTTTACATGTCAAAGATTTCACATTTTGAGGTATCGGTTTAATTATCTTGCTACGGATTTTAATGTAAACATCCTCTTGGTTGAAGACGGCCCCACAGCCAGTTAGTCATTGGGAGGTTGTTATGTCGAAAATATCTTCAAAATTTAATCATCATACTCGGAATATTCTGAAGCGCCACGGGTCATCGCTCGCTATCGCCATATCGCTTGGCGTCGTACAGTCCGTCGGCGCTCAGGCGCACGCTCAAACCACATTCGAATTATTTGATACGCAGACGGATGGGTCGCTTGGTGTGGTTGCAAACAATGCTACGGTGGACAACGCTGTTACAGACGGGCGCCGCATTACGTTCACAGCAACGCCTAGTGGCTCAATCGCCACTGATGTTGCGAGCGCACAGCTAACCTGGAACGGCGGAGCGACACGCACAGAAAATGTCGTGCCGTATGCCTTGTTCGGGGACATTAACGGCAATTTTAACGGCGGCGTATTCTTAAGTGCTGGAACTTATACCGTCCGAGCGCGCTTTTTTGCTGAACGCGGCGGAAATGGCGCTGTACTAGCCGACGAGACGCTCACCTTCACGATTGAAGACGGGCCCGCATCGCCCCCGCCACCGCCACCGCCGCCGCCGCCACCGCCACCACCTCC
>CAWUIM010000029.1:0-38152 GCA_963922595.1 uncultured Parvularculaceae bacterium | reverse complement strand
TGGCCGCAACCAGCGCCGCCGCCCCCTCCGCCTGGGCCAAATCCGACGCCGGATCCTGCGCCGACACCAGCGCCCGCCCCAGCTCCTGCTCCAGGCGTCTTTGACGTGGGCGTCGAAGTTGAGCTCACGAGCCCACGGGTCAACGTTCGTCGCAAGGCAGGCGGGCCAAAAGCCGGCAGACAATATCGCGGCGCAACCGGCGTTATCGTCGCTGGGCCGGGCGGCGGAGAGAACAGCGTTTGGTGGCGTGTCGACTTTGACGACGGCGCCGACGGCTGGGTCCGCGAAACCAATATCGACGTCAGATAGCGTTTTGATATTGCTGCAAAATGAGAAAAAGCCGGGCGTTCGCGCCCGGCTTTTTTCGTCGCGGAACGCGGCGCAACGCTCCGTAGCGGCATAAATTTATTAGGGTTCTTGCGATACCAAGTGATGTGAGGGCTGAAGGTTTGAAGCCCCTGAATTTAAGTGTCGCATGATGATTTGGGGCCGAAACGCTGGCGTGAGGATGTTTTTCGGTGTTACTAAATCGTGTTGCTTACAGGGTAATGATTAAATGACTGCGTTTACTGGTCACCGCTCGCTCCTCCTCGCCACGACCGCATGTTTGGCGCTCGCCGGATGCGGAGGGTCGTCCTCGTCGTCAGCACCCCCGCCGCCTCCGTCTCCGCCGCCGCCACCGCCGCCATCGTCAAACGCCGCGCCCGCGGCGCGGATCACGACCGATAAGACGTCCGGCAGAACGCCGGTGAATGTCGATTTTTCGGGCGCTTCATCCACGGATAGCGACGGAACAATCCAAAGTTATTCCTGGGATTTTGACGGCGACGGAACATCGGACGGGTCGGGCAGGGACGTAAGCTTTACGTATAACACGCCCGGAACGTTTCTGGCGGCGCTGACGGTCACCGACGACGACGGCGCCACAAATACCGCCACCGTGACGATAACCGCCACAGCGCCCGCGTCGAGCAGCGACGCGCCCGCCACATTCGCAGAGTCCGTGCGCTTCCTCAATCGTGCGACCTTCGGCGCAACGGAAGATGACGCAAACCTCCTATTGAGCGCCGGCTACACGGCCTGGCTGGACCGGCAGTTTAATCTTCCTGTTAGAGAGCAATTACCGCGCCTTCTTGCTGACGCCGTTCAGGTGAACGCCAATCTCACAAGCCCAAATGAAGCCTTCATTACCTGGGAGGATTTTGTTGACGGCGAAGATCAGCTCCGCCAACGGATGATGTTTGCGCTATCGGAAATCCTTGTTGTCGGCGATCAGTCCACCGGTAACTTGCTTGGGCGCCCGTTCTCCATGGGTTATTACCGGGATATTTTCTACCGGAATGCCTTCGGCAATTACCGCGATATACTGGAAGAGGTAACCTACTCGCCGGCCATGGGCGTTTTTCTGACCTATCTATTTAATCAGAAGGCGAACCCGGCCACCAACAGGTTGCCCGACGAAAACTATGCGCGCGAGATTATGCAATTGTTCACGATCGGGCTCGTGGAGCTTAATCTCGATGGGACGCCGCGCCTCAATGGCAGCGGAGACACGATCGACACGTACGATACGGACGATATTCAGGGGTTAGCCAGGGTCTTCACAGGTCTCGGACTAAAAGGGACGGCATTTGGGTTTTCAGGGCGCGATGACGATGCCTTCTATGCGCCATTGCAATTCTTCAATGAATTTTACGAGACTGGCGAAAAGGAGTTTCTTGGCGCTGTGATACCGGCGGGGACTAGCGCTGAAGACAGTGTGGATATGGCGCTGGACGTCTTGTTCAACCACCCCAATGTGGCGCCGTTTATCAGCCGTCAGTTGATCCAGCGCTTTGTCACAAGCGCGCCGACGCCCGATTATGTGCGCCGCGTCGCAACGGTTTTTGAAGCGGGCACGTACCAACTACCAGGTGGTTTTCCCATCGGCGACGGCCGCCGCGGCGACCTTCAGGCGACGCTCGCCGCCATTCTTCTTGATCCAGAAGCGTTGCAGCCGCTCGACGGCGCACCCCAAGGCTTCGGCAAGGTGAAAGAACCCGTGGCCCGTTTCGTTCAGTGGGCGCGCGCGTTCAGCGTCAATTCGGCTGATGCGACAAACGAAGACATTCTTCAGGACACAAGTTCACCTGACGTTCTTGCTCAGCATCCGTCGCGGTCGCCGAGCGTCTTCAACTTCTTCCGCCCAGGATACATTGCGCCGAATACGCAATCCGGCGCGGCCGGCCAGCCAGCGCCCGAACTCCAGATCACGAACTCGGCGAGCCTTACAGGATATGCGGCGACGATCAGTCCATTCATACGCGAAGATCTCAGCCGCAATGACGTTCAATCACCGGCGGCCTATTTGCCGGATTATTCCGATGAGCTTGCGCTTGCTGACAATTCAGCGGCGCTTGTCGATCACCTCGATGAACTATTGACCGGCGGCGCGCTGCAATCGGAAACCCGGTCGCGCATTATCGAGATGATGGATCGCATGGCGGGAACAAGCGCAGCTGACCGCGACGCGCGCGTTTATATCGCTGTCTGGATGGTGATGACGTCACCTGAATATCTGGTTCAGCGTTAGGAGGCGATCATGGCGATTTTCACAAGACGGGATATTTTGAAATCGGCCGCCGCATCGTCTCTGGTGGCGGGGTCGGGTCTTTCCACGGCGCTGACGTCATTTGCGGCGAATGCGGCGATTGACACGTCTGGATATAAGGCGCTGGTCTGCGTCTTTTTCCGCGGCGGCCTCGACGCGCATGATGTGCTGCTGCCGACGGATACGGCTGATTATAATGAGTTTGCAAACATTCGCGCTTCGATGTTGCCAGCTTATGGCGGCGCGCGCGACCCGGCGCGGTTATTGCCGCTATCGAACAGTAATCACGCGTTCCCCCCGGAATATGCCGAGCTTCATTCGCTCTATGAAAGCGGTGATTTGGCGGTCGTGAGCAATGTGGGGCCGCTCATCACGCCGACCGACGCTAACGCGTTCAATAACAATACCGTACCATTGCCGCGGGCGCTATTTTCACACAATGACCAGCAGTCTACATGGGCGGCGTTGGAATCGGAAGGCGCGCAATTCGGGTGGGGCGGGCGCTTCGCTGACGCTGTACTCGGGGCTGGCGCAAACGCCAATCCTGCATTTACGGCCATTTCTGTCGCCGATAGCGACGTCTTCCTGTCAGGCGATTTGGCGATTGAATATCAAATCCGTCAAAATGGCGGCGTTGTTCGCGTCAACGAAATTACAAACCCGAATTTCCTCGGCTCGGCGCGCAATGACCCGGCGGCGCAAGATCTCATTACGGATCATTTGCGCGCAGCCGGCTTTTCGGCGTCGAATTTCCTGGAAAACGACATCGCAGCGGCGACCGCGCGCGCCGTCGACAATAATGCGGCTTACTCAAACGCGTTCGCCAGCGCACCGAACGTGGCCGGCTTGCCTGGCACGCGTCTCGGCAATCGATTACGCACCGTGGCGCAAACAATCGCCGTCCGAAGCGCGCTTGGCGTCGGTCGACAAGTTTTCTTTGTCTCACTTGGTGGTTTTGACTCGCACTCGAACCAGGCGACGAACCTGCAGCGTCTCCTGTCGGAGATATCCGGCGCTATTTCCGGTTTCTACCAGGCGACGATCGATCTAGGGGTCGCCAATGATGTGACGCTGTTTACGGCCTCGGACTTTGGCCGAACACTTGCGACAAATGGCGACGGCACTGATCATGGATGGGGCGGTCACCATGTCGTCGTCGGCGGCGCTGTGCGCGGCGGCGAAATTTATGGGGCCGTGCCGCCGTCGGCGATTTCGCATTCCCAAGGCATTCGAGGCGGACGCCTTGTTCCCGTCACATCGGTGGAGCAATATGCGGCGACGCTTGGCGCATGGTTCGGGCTTGATGATCCAGCGCTTAACGCCGCTCTACCGAATTTGTCGAACTTTGTGGGACGACCAGATTTCCTTTCTTAAGGATTGACGAGATCGATCCGCACAAATTTGTAACGATCAGCTTGCGAATTTGTGAACGTAATCACTGTTGCGCGAAACAGGCCGCGCGCAGATTGTCTTTGTCTCCTTCCAACGCTAAAGGCGAGGGTGTCGAAGGAGAATTGCGATGGTCGCCGTAGCCGTACCCGCTCAACGTGACGTCACCAGCGTACTTGCGCCAGGCGTTCTGATCGCTTTCACCATCGCCGCCGCCGCACGCTTTATATCAGAGCACTATGGCGCGCCGTCGATGCTCCTTGCTTTGCTCATTGGCATGGCGTTTCACTTTCTTTCAGTAGAGGGAAAATGCGCCGCTGGCGTCGAATTTACGTCAAAACGGTTATTAAAAATCGGCATTGCGCTTCTTGGCGCTCGCGTAACATTTGAACAAATCGCAAGTTTAGGCGCGAAGCCAATTCTCATGGCGCCGGTGCTCATCATGCTGACAATGATGGCCGGGCTTGTATTGTCCAGTTTCTTCTCAAAGTCCCGACATTTTGGACTCTTGACCGGCGGCGCCGTCGCTATTTGCGGCGCTTCAGCGGCTCTCGCTCTTTCGTCGGTTCTGCCAAAGACGGAAGCGATGCGCCGCGACACGCTTTTCACGGTCATCGCCGTGACGACGCTGTCGACAATTGCGATGATTTTTTACCCCCGCATTTTCAGCATGCTTGGTTTCTCCGACGTGCAGATTGGCGTTTTGTTAGGCGCGACCATCCACGACGTGGCGCAAGTGGTCGGCGCTGGCTACATGGTGTCGGAGGAGACGGGGGATGTGGCGACTTATGTAAAATTGCTGCGCGTTTCATGTTTGCCGATTGTGATTTTGCTGCTCGCCGCCGGTATGCGAGGCCAGGGCGGCGATGCGACTAAAGCCCCGTTTCCCTGGTTCGCGGTCTGGTTTGGCGTGATCCTCGCGGCGAATAGTTTCGGATTAGTGCCGTCGCTCGCGCGCGATGCGATGGTCATAACGTCGCAATGGTTATTGATCGCCGCGATCGCGGCGCTCGGCATGAAAACCTCGCTCAAGGCGATGGCTGATCTCGGCGCATTGCATGTGAGCGTCGTTGTTGCGGAAACGGTATTCCTCGCCGTTGCAGCGGTCCTCGTCGTAAAATTCCTTTAGCCTAGAAGTCGCGTTTCCAGTTGGCGGAGACGGTTTGATCGCCGTTTTGTTGAAGCTCCGTCTCAACCGTAATGTTGTTGGTGATTTCATACTCCACGCGAACGGAACCGTTTTCACCGCGCACGTCCTGGGTGGCGGATACGAATAAACCGTCCGCCACATACTTCCCAACTGTTAGCGCGCTACCGCCATTCTCAGGATCGAGGTCAATGTTCAACAGATCGAGGCCGAGCGCTTGGCGCGCCGAGCCGGTCAATCCGCCGCTGCCGCCAAATGGACCAATGCCGCCTAATTGCGCGAGCGCTTGCGCCATCTGAAGCGACTCCGTCGCTGATAACTCGCTTGCAGGTTTGCCGAAAAGAACGAGCGCCATAATGTCTTCGCGGGGTAGGGAAGGCGTTGACTCCAGCTCAATCGAAGGCGACTGCGCGCGCCCTTTGACGACAATCGCAGCAACGACGCCGTCGCCGGTTTCGTACTCCGCCCGCATATTCAGAAATGGATTGTTCGGCGACAGACGGTTAAATCTGATTTCGCCTTTCGTCAGGTTGAAGCGGCGCCCGGAGAAATCAAGCCATCCGCGCCGCAGATCGACGCGGCCTAATATGAGCGCGCCGCTTGCGCCGGTTTGCGCTGTGACGTCAGCGGACCATTCGCTCTCAAGGCCCCTGCCACGGATAAAAATGCGGTCATCGGCTTTGACCGCGATATCGGCTGTAAGGCTTGCATTTGTCTCAGTTGTATCGACAGCAGTTGCGCGCTCGCCGTTACCGTCGATTGCAACGACCTCAATATCGACGAGGCCTGTGCTTTTCGGCGTGATGATTTCCGCGTTTAATTCTTCGATGGCGATGTCACCGGCACTCTTAAGATTGTCAATTGAGCCCGAAACAGTGACATCGCCGCTCGCGACAATACTATTGACAGGGGCGGCGGAAAATTGCGCCTCCCGCATCGACAGCCGTGCGTCCACATTGTTCGTTTCACCGAGCGCCATGGCGCCCTCCACCGTAATCGATTGTGCTTGTTGGCCGGGTCCTGCGGCGCCGCCGGAAAATGTGATGTTGGCGCCTGTGCGGTCGGCGACGGATTGTGCGCCAAATGAGATATTGACGAGGCTTAGTCCGGATGAAAGCTCCGTATAGGCGCCGTCCGCCAGCGAGAGGACGCCGTCGATTTGAGGACTTTCGACATCGCCCCCGAGTTTGATATCGGTCTTCAGCGCGCCTTCGAGCGATTGCAGCGTCGGCGGCAAAAATACTGCAAGCGTTTGTGCGGGCCCGTCATAGGCGATCGCTCCTTCGATTTCTCCAGTAGCATCGAATTCAAGCGATGGTGTGCGGATCAGTTTAAGGGGCGCAGAGATATCGATTGAAAGTGGGCCGTCCTGACCGGTGTCTGTGATGTAGAGGCGATCGTCGCGCCACTGAAAGGCGGTTTTGATCGATCCTATGTCGGCCTGCGCAATATCAGACTGGATCGCCAATCCGCCTTCCGCCCGCAGTGCTGCGTCTGTGTCGATGGCGGCGTTGAAATCAACAAACGCCGCCGCGGCGGGCAGAGGCAATCGCGTCGCATCAATTCGCCCAGTTATCTTGTCTGCGCCGTAAGCGCCGTCGAGGGAAAGCGCGCCCGTTGCGCCAATCGTAGCGCGTAGTGTTTTCACCTCAATCGCCTCACCCAACTGAACGGTCGCTGTTTGCGTTAAGCGAACGGGAATATCGTCATAGTCGAAAGACAGTCCGGTGATCGCGGCAAATGGCGTTCCTGCTAATTGAACGGTTGCTTGGGCGGACAGCGTAGAAATTGGCGCTGAACCGGCAAGGTCAAGTTGACCAATGTCCGCTGTCACAGCGATAGCCTCGGGCGGGCCTTTGGCCGCGGCCTTCAAGTTGGTCATTGTGACCGCATCGGTCGAGAAGCGTTCAGCGATAATCTGCATGTCGCTCGCCGTGTCCTTTGCGCCCAGCATTCCAATGGCTCGAATATCGCCTTCGGCTTTGACGCCTGGGAACGGCGCCGCGCCAGCGTTTCCTTTATAGGTCAGATCAAGGGTCGCATTTTGTTGCTGGGGGTTAATTTGAGCGTCGCCAATCAACGCAAAGCCTTCTCCGCGATGTTCAATGTTCTGTAGACGGATGTCTCCTTCAGCAGATGAGCGAAGGGTAAGCCTTGTCGCGCCGATCCCGTCTATCGTATCGGCTTTGATATCGCCGTTGGGGCGTCGGGGCAGGCCGGACAAATTGGCGACGAGGCGGCTTGCGGTTAGATTGCTGCCGTTAATCGCCATCGCCGGTATGTCCGCGGTGAGAGATGCGGCGAAATTGTCGATAGCGCCGGCGACGGTCAGGTCCGCCTCAACCGGGTCGGTGAAGGTGAATTGCGGCGTAACTGCTGCGGCGAGTGTTGGTGGTAGCGTCAAACTGACGTCAGCTTTCAGGGTCTCGCTCTGGAATGCGTAGTCGGACGAACCCACAAGAATGCGCTCTCCATCCGCATCCACGCTCAGATTCGAGAGCTGAACCCCGGCGTCCTGATTTATGGCCGCCGCCGTCGTCAGCGAAAGGGGGCCGGAAAGGGGCGACAGCGCTTTCATTGTTTCGGCGAGAACAACGGACACGTCGCCGTTCAGAAAGGTCGCAAGGTCGGTCGTCGCATCTTTGATCGCTGCCTGTGCGTGATCCGCGCTGAGGCCGGCTTCCGCACGATAAGCCTCGCCGCGACGTTCGATCTCGATTTCCGCGGCGAAGTCGGGGCCGAATTGTTCGCGAACGGCGCCAAAGTAAGGCGGGGCGATCGCCGCTCTGAGGGTCGCGTCGAGTGACAGAAGCCTACCGCGGCGATTGCGCCAGACAGCGTCGCCAGAAACGTTGATCGCCTCTGTTGCAAGTTTCCGGATGGTGACTTGAGCGCCAGCGTCCGATTCCCTCAGCGACGTTTCAAAGGCAATCTCGGGGCCGACAGCGGTTCGCAATTCGTCGAGCCGCTCCCCAAAGCGGGCGCCTCCCGTGATCGTCACGGAGCGCTGGTCATCCATGTCGAATTCCAATGCTGAGGCGACCTCGCCATAAGCGCCGAGCACGCCGTTTAAGGTCAATGTGAAGTCTTCCGGCGGCGCGTTTCCGGTGGCCGAGATCGACAAAGGGCCGTCGAGCGCCGCCATGGTTGCGAGCAATCCGTCCGCTGCAGAAGTAAGCGAAATATCGACGGCGGCGTTCGTCTCGGCCGGGTCGAAATTGATTGCCGCCGTAAGACGGTCCGCGCCGTCTCCACTGGCGGCGGTAAGCTGCGCATCGACTTTCTTCCCGCCAATTGCCAAGGCGCCGTCGCTATTGAGGGAGATCAATTCGCCCGTATCAGGATTTCGAATGTTCGCATTCGTAAGCGAAAAGGCGTCTACACTGATCTTTGGTAGCCTTTCGGGAAATTCAAAACCCTCCGGCGCCTCCGGCGCATCGTTGGGACCGGACGATTTCGGTGGACGCAAGAATGTGAGGCCATCGACAGTGATACGCTCAATCTCCGCCGACCGGCGGAGCAAGGCGAGGGGCGACCATGTCATTTCGGCTCTGTCGATCATGAGCCAAACGCCGTCCTCGTCTTTAAGCGTGACGTTGCGAACAATCACCTCTCCGGGCAGGTCGCCTTCCAGGACGCCGATGGTCGCTTGTCCCGAAAGGGCGTCGCCAATGCGTTTTTCGGCTTGTCCAGCGAGAAACCGCCGTCCGCCGTCAGTGTTGAAGACAACACCGGCGCTAATGGCGATGATCGCGATGAAAACAAAAGCCAACGCTGCGATGGTGATTAAAACGCGCTGCATCAGAACGGTTGCCCCAATGAAATATAAAGCTGGAACGCGGCGTCGGTTTCGCGCCGGTCGAGCGGAATAGCGAAATCGGCGCGGATCGGGCCAATGGGTGTGAAGTAGCGCACGCCGCCGCCGACACCGACAAAATAGTCGCCGCCGAAGTCAGGCGTCGTGTCGGCGCTCACATTCCCGGCGTCGGCGAAGCCCGCAAGCTGTATCGATTTTGTGACCTTGAACCGCGCTTCGATAGCGCCGTCGATCACGGACCGGCCGCCGGTCGGATCGCCGTCAACGTCAAGGGGCCCGGCTTCCTGAAAGGCGAAACCGCGCACGGATGATCCGCCGCCTGCATAAAAGCGCTTGTTCAGGGGAAGGTCGCTGAGGGTCGATCCAAAAGTGGCGCCAAGGCGCGCGCGTCCGGCGAGCGTGAAACGCTTTTCTTCCCCAAAGCTGATACGGCTGCGTGTAGAAAATTCCGCGGACGTGAACGTATCCGAACCTGTGTAAGGCGTCAGAACGAGCGCCGCGCGAAGGCCGTCATCGAGCGCCAGCGGGTCGGTCTCCGTGTCCCAAACTGCGGAAAGAGGCACAGAGAAAAAATAGGTTCGTTCTTCGATCGCGTCTTCGGTAATCTTGGATGTCTCGAACGCGACGCCGCCGCGTGTGGTTAACCGGTCGTTCAGCCAGCGCTTGGCGACGCCGACCCCGATATTGATCGTGCGAGCGTTGAACGCATCTGTCGTCTCATTGGTGAAACCAAACTGTCCGAAAATTTCGCCAGGAAATCCCGGCATCGGTTTTTCCACCCGAAACTGGATCGCCTGCGAAAGCTCATTGCCTTCCAGTTCAACGCGGGCGCTTTCGCCCGCGCCGAAAATATTGCGGTATTCAAAAAATAGCCGCCCGCCCGGACCTTCATCGGTGGAAAAGGAGACGCCTGCACCGATTGTCCGCCTCTTGCGTTCCTGAAGTGTGACAATCACCGGCGCGACGCCATTCTCGTCGGGCGCGCCGGGGGCGACGTCGATGGCCCCGAACATGCCTGTCGCCGCGAGCCGGTCGCGGTAGGTGATTAGTTTTGATCGGTCAAAGGCGTCGCCATGCTCCCACGTGCGTAGCTTCGTTAAATATGCAGGTTCAGTACGCAGATCGCCGACAAGCTTAATATCGCCGAAACGCGCCTTAGGGCCGCTCTCGAAGGTGAAAACCGCCTTCGCAGTATAGGTGGCGAGATCGGCCTCAGCGTAACGCGAGACCATCGACGCCGAGGGATATCCGGCGTTCCAAAGCGCCGACAGAAAAGCCTGTTGGACTTTTTGAAGCGCAGCGCCCGATGGATCTCCGTCAGCCTCGATATTAAGGGCGGCGAGCGATATCGGCCGGTCTTCGCCTTCGTCATTATACGCAATGACATAGTCCGTGACCGAGAAGGCGGGGCCCGACATGATCGAGAAAAGGACGTTCGTTCTTGAGGCGTTTTCGCCTTCAATCGAATAATCGACGCGCGCGCCGTAATAGCCCGCAGCCTTCAGGGCGTTTTTGATCAGGTCCAGATCCTTGGCGGCGACGCGTCTGACGGCGGCGCGCGTGGGCAAGTCACGCTCGCCGCGGGCGAGCACGGAGACAAGCTCCAGCTTTTCGGTCATGCCCTCGGGCGCTCCCTGGAAGCGCACGGCGTAATTTTCGGCGGCGTGGGAGGGGGCGGCGCAGACAATCATGGCGACGGCGCCGCCAAGAGCATTTTTGCAGACGCCTGTCATGGAACTCTAACCAAACCCTTGTTTTGATCCGCTGGCGATGCGCGCCGGAGCTATCATGGCGCCCCTTTGTTAATCGCCGGCTTCGCATCGGCGATTGAGCCGCAAAATCTCATCAAAAATAAGGCGCTTCGGCCCAATTTAAAGGCGATCTCACTGGCGCAGGCGGTAGAAAAAGAGCCGGCTTTCGGCTACATCCCGCAACTTGGAAAAACGGCTTATTCACAGGATTTCTTATGGCCCATCCGCTGAGCGGCGCAAATTTGGGGACCCTCGCTGCAGTGACCCGTGAGGCGGGCCTCCCGTCCAAACCGCTCGCCGGCGCCGCAATTGGGTTGGCCGCTGTCGGCCGGTGGCCCTTTTCAACGCTTGAGCGCCTGCTGATTGAAAATCGCTTACCCAAGCGCGATGAGATGGAGCCGCCGGTCTTTATTCTAGGCCACTGGCGGTCCGGCACCACGCATCTTTATAACATCATGGCGCAGTCCGGGGCCTGGGGATATGTGCCGCCGGTGGCGACGGGCCTGCCGTGGGATTTGTTCGGGATCGCAAAGGTCTTCAATCCGCTGCTTGAAAAAGCGCTGCCGGAGCATCGTTACATCGATAATATTCCGGTCACACCGGAAAGTCCGCAAGAAGACGAAATCGCGATGGCGAACATGTCGGACCTCTCATTCTATCACGGGATTTACTTTCCGCAGGCGTTCGGACGGCTAGTCTCTCGCGGATTGTTTTTCGACGGATGCACCGATCAGGAAATCGAGAACTGGTCAGAGCGCTTCGTCTATCTACTGCGGAAATTGTCGAAGCATCAGGAATACAAACCGATGCTTATCAAGAATCCTGTCTACACGAGCAGGTTGGCGTTATTGCGCGAAATGTTCCCGGATGCAAAATTCGTCCATATTCACCGAAACCCTTACGACGTTTTTGTCTCAATGCGGAATTTCTATAAGAAGTTACTCGCCGAATTTGCGCTGCAGTCCTACGCCCATGTGGATATTGATGAGACAATTCTGTCCGTCTACGAACGTATGATGCGGACGCTTGAAAAGGACGCCGCTGAGACGCCGGCCGATCGTTATGTGGAATTGCGGTACGCAGACCTCGATGGCGACGCGCTCGGTGCTGTCGAGGCGGTTTATCGCGGGCTCAATCTCCCGGGCTTTGAGCTGGCGAAGCCGAAGTTTGAAGCTTACCTCGCCTCTGTAAAAAGCTTCAAAAAGAACAAGTTCGCCTATTCCGATGCGGCGGCCGCGAAAGTGGAAAACCGGCTGGGATACTTTCTTGAAAAATGGGGTTATACTCGACCAGGTGATGGGGCGTCTGATACGGGAACAGATCGTGCGGGGAACAAAAATGCGGCGAGCGTTGAGGCGGCGGGCGTTTAATTTGGCGTCAAAGGGACTTGCCGTCGCATTTGTTGCGGCCGGTCTCGCGTCCTGCGGCGGCGCTGCGACGCCGACAGATGCCCAATATTCTCTGGAACAGTGCAGGCGGGTCGCGATCTACAACGCCGTTGACGGGGCCTTGATCACCGGCGCGGAAGATATGGCGATCGATCGCAAAGGCGCGCGCTTATTCATCTCAGCGTATGACAGGCGCGCGTCGGAAAAAGCGGCGCGCAAAAAAGCGGCGGCGATCCCGCAAGGCGGCGTCTACGCAGTCGCCATCAGCGATATTCTGAGCGCCCGTGAAAATGCGTTGTCCATTCGTCCCATGGTTCAACACAGCGAGGTCGGCGGCGGTTTACGGCCCCATGGGCTCACGTTCGACGAAGCGGCTGGCGAGGTGGTCTTCATCAACCGCAGCTATCAACGCATCAATCACCGCTGGCGCATGACACCGCGCATCGAGCGGATCGGCGCCTACGGCGAAGCCTTCATGGGACGAAGCGAAAAAGCGCCATGCGCGGCCAACGATATCGTGTCCGTAGCGGGGCGCACGCTTACGAGCTTCGACCATGGCGACTGTAATTGGCGTGCTGGGCTGGAAGACGTATTTGCGCTGAAGCGCAGCGGCGTCGCGGGCGGGGATCGCGTTCTTTTTGAAAAGGCGCGTTTTGCGAATGGCCTGACGCGGACGCTCGGCGGTGAATTGGTGGTGGCGGCGACGCGGGAAAAGGCGCTCCTTGTGATGAAGGAAAATGCGGCGGCCTTGGAGCCAGGCCGGCGCATCGCGTTACCCGGCGGGCCGGATAATCTTACGCTCGCGTCTGACGGCGGAGTGGTTGCAGCGGTCCATCCTTCGCTCACGAAAATGGGGATGCATCGCAAATTGGGGATTGGCCGCGCGCCGTCGCGCATTGTTAAGGCCGATACGGATAATGGCCGCGTGACGCTGCTCTATGATGATCCCAAGGGCGCGCTGTTTACGGCGGCGACAGTGGCTGTCGAATGGGGCGACGCCTTGATCGCCGGCTCTGTCACTGATAGCGGTTTGCTGGTCTGCCAAAAGACCTAGAGAAGTACCGACATTGACCACACTAGTTACGGGCGGCGCTGGCTTCGTCGGCAAACACCTTGTCGCGGCGCTAAAAAGACGCGGCGAGGAATTGCGTGTTTTCGACCTGGATGCGGATCCAACTAATGGCGGAATCAAGGGATCAATCCTGGATCGCGACGCCGCCGCTGCGGCCTGCGCCAATGTTGATACCGTCTTCCACCTTGCAGGCAACGCACAGCTTTGGGCGCGCGACCCAGCCATATTCGATCAGGTAAACCATCAGGGTGCGCGGGTAATGCTCGAAGCGGCGAAGGCGGCCGGCGTTCGGCGGTTTGTTCATTGCTCGAGCCTTACAACCCTTGTTGGCGATCAAACGCCTATTGGGCCGTCCGCGGCCAACGAAGATATGCTATTGAAGCCCGACGACATGTTGGGGCCGTATCCGCGGTCAAAACTAATGGCGGAACTAGCAGTAATCGAAGCGGCGCGTGACGGCTTGGACGCCGTCATCGCCATCCCAACTGAACCGCTCGGGCCCGGCGACGACAGTCTGACGCCGCCGACGCAGATGATTCTCGACTTTCTGAATGGCGCGACACCCGCTTATATAGATTGTATGCTGAATTTCGTCCCGGTCGAAAGCCTCGCCGAAGGGCTGATCGCCGTCCGCGATAAGGGACGTAAAAGCGGACGTTATCTTTTGGGTGGTGAAAATATTTCCATGCGCCGGTTGCTTGAGATGATTTCAAACCTGTCGGGCGCGCAGACGCCGAAAACGAAACTTCCGTATCAGGTGGCGCTAGTCGCCGGGGTCGTCGATACCAGGGTTGTCTCGCGAATTACGGGAAAACCGCCAAAAGCGCCGCTCACCGGCGTGCGTCTTGCGGGGCGTCAGGTCTCGTTCTCAAGCGAGAAGGCCGCCGCCGACCTCGGCTGGCGCGCCGGTTCTGTCGAGGCGGCGCTCAAAGAGACCATTGATTGGTTCGAAAGCTCCGGATTTGTCAAACAAAGGAATCACGCCTGATGCGGATCGGACTTCTCGGCGCCGCGCGGATCACGCCGAAGGCGATTGTTCAGCCGGCGTCGGTCATTCCAACCTGTTCGCTCCAGGGAGTCGCCGCGCGCGATAGTGATCGCGCACGCGCCTTCGCGGAAAAATATGGCGTCAACGAAGCGCATCAGAACTATGACGCGCTCATTGAAGATGAAAATATTGATCTGATCTACAACGCCTTACCGATCAATCTTCACGCATCATGGTCCATAAAGGCATTGGAGGCCGGCAAGCACGTTCTGTGCGAAAAGCCGTTCGCAATGAACATCGACGAGGCGCAGGCCATGCTGGCGGCGGCTGAAAAATCGGGACGGCGCATTATTGAAGCCTTCCATTACCGGTACCATCCGGGGTTCATCGCGCTCCTGGATTGGATATCGTCCGGCGAAATCGGCGCGGTTCGATCAATTGAAGCGCATTTCAATGCACCCATAAAAAACACCGGTCGCGAAATCCGGCACATGCCGGAAACTGGCGGCGGCGCCATGATGGATCTGGGATGCTATCCGTTGAACTGGGTCCTGCAGATTACAGGCGCGGTCCCTGTTTCGGTCGACGCCGCTGCGACGCTTACACCTGCCGGTGTCGACGAGAGTATGAAAACGTCGCTCGCATTTGAGAAGGGCGTTACGGCGTACGTCAGCACGTCGATGGCGCTGGACAGCGTATTTTCTGCAAAGCTAAAAGTCGTCGGAGAGGCTGGCGAAATTACGTTGGACAATCCGCTGCAGCCTCACATGAGTGCGGTCCTTTCGCTGAATGCTTCCGGGAAAACAGTGACGCGCACGCCAAGCAATATTTCAACGTATACGTATCAGCTGGGTGCTGTTCTGGGGGCGTTGCGTGCTGGCGAGCGTACGCCTACTGAAGGCGATATTATTCTGCGGCAACAGCAAGCGATTGATGACATCTACGCAGCGGCGGGATTAACGCATTTGCGCCACCGTTAGTGCGAGCGGATCAGTACTTTCGGCCTTTCCATTGGCCGCCGCGCCCCCGCATGTAGCGCCATGCGGAACTGACCGTCATCAGGATATAAAGTACAGCCGCTAGCGGCAGCAGAAGAGCAGCGCTTACGTTCCGCCCATATAACGCCAAAGTGGGGCGATAGGTCAGCATCATCAGGGCCATGGCCCCAACGCCGGCAAGCGCTGCGCGAAGATCGCCATGCGCTGGATAGCTTATGATTGCCAATGGCGGCGCCAGATAAATAATCCCCATTGATAGAACCGTCCCGAACACAGCCCATACGGAATAATCGAGTTGGGTGAATGCGGTGCGGGCGACCATATGCCAGAATGATGACAAAGATCTGTTGTCGCGGAGCGAAACGGCTTCGGCGTCGGCGAGCCCAAGCCAGATGCGGCGCTCGGAGCAGCCCTTGATTTGCCTTGCGAGCGCGCAATCATCGATCAGCTCCCCTCTGATCGCTTCGACGCCGCCGCTGTCCTCCAGCGCTGAGCGCCGCACGAGCATGCAGCCGCCCGCCGCGGCGGCCACTGATCGCCATGGGTCATTCGCCGCAGGAAAGGGATAAAGCTTTTGGAAAAAGTAGATGAACGCCGGAGCCAGCATCGACCCCCAGAAACCGCGGGCGTCGAGGCGGGCCATGAGCGATGTGAGCGCTAGCGTCTCATCGCTCGCTTTCGCCACAAGGCGGCGCAATGTCGACGGGGCGTGCACAATGTCTGCATCGGTGAGCAACAAGTAATCAGGGTTGAGGTCGCGGCAGGCGGCGTCAACGCCAGTCTGTAGCGCCCATAATTTACCGGTCCAACCGTCGGGCAGCGGCTCCGCGTCGATGATTTCAAATGTCCGTGGACCGGCTTGCGCGCTATCGGCGGCGATGGCCGCGGTGGCGTCGGCAGAGTGATCGTCGACGAGGATCACGTTGAATTCGCCGGGATAGTCGCTCGCCATGTGTGACTTGATAACCGGTCCGATGCTTTCCGCTTCGTCACGGGCCGGGATGACGGCGGTGACGGACGGCCAGCGCGCCGGGGCCGGCATTTCGGTAAGCAGTTGATCCGCGCGCCAATATCCGTCCCTGAACCCCCAGAGATAAAGCCACAGAAGCAAAGATATAGCCGCCGCCGCAAACCACATGGGCGATTACCGCGACAATTGCGGCTGCTGCGCAAAAACAACAGGCGCAAGGCTGTGAACGGGACGGCGAATGTGCAAATTAGGCTCCGAAACGGTTTCAACGGTCGCGAAAACCCCGTAATGGAAACGCGCGCAATCGACAATAGTATCAACGCCTTATGTCCGCACTGCCCGAACTAAATCAGCCCGTGAGCGAGGCGTCGCCGGAAACCCCGTCGGGGAAGGGAGCGGCTGACGAGAACTTTCCCGTAGGCTCGTTTCTGTTACCGAAGAAACTGCGCCCGCATGTGGCGAAGTTTTATGCATTCGCCCGCGCGATCGACGATATTGCGGACAATGGCGCCTTGCCGGCCGATGAGCGCGCGGCGCGGCTCAAAGACTTTGACGCGGCGCTCAAAGGCGAGCCCGGCTTCGGCGACGGGTTTGAGAAAGCCCATGCGTTGAGACAGAGCATGGCCGAAACCAATGTCACGACACAACATGGATCGGATCTCATCGCGGCGTTCGTTCAGGATTGTGAAAAATTGCGTTACGACACATGGGAGGAGTTGATCGGCTATTGCCGCCTATCAGCGAATCCCGTGGGCCGTTACCTGTTAGACCTTCACGGCGAGGAAAAAGAGGGATACCGATATTCAGACGCTCTGTGTACGGTTCTTCAAATTGTCAACCACTTGCAGGATTGTGCGGATGACAAACGCGAACTCGACCGTGTTTATATCGTGCGCGATTGGCTGGCCGAGGAAGGCGGGGATGTTGATCTGATTGACGAAGCCGCGTTGAAACAACCGTTGCGGCGCGTGATTGATCGCATGCTTGACGGATGTGAGGCGCTGATGGTCGACGCGCGCCAGCTTCCTGCATATCTGACAAGCCGATCGCTAGCGATGGAATCTGCGGTAATCGTGCGTCTTGCGGATCGGCTGATCCAACTCTTGCGGCGGGGCGATCCGCTTGCGACGCGCGTCGCCTTGAACAAGGTGGATTTCGCCGCCGCCGGCGTCGTTGGCGCAGCGCAGGGCTTCTTTTCCGCCGGCACGAGGCGGAAGGCGGCGGCATGAGCATGGCTGCATCTCTTTCTCCCGACGAAGCCCGCCGCCACGCGAGTGAAACGGTTAAGCGCTCGGGCACGTCCTTCGCTGCGGGCATGCGGATTCTCTCAAAACCGCGCCGCGACGCCATGTATGCGATTTATGCTTTCTGCCGCGAGGTGGACGACATCGCCGATGAGGGCGGGACACCTGAGCAAAAGCGCGCTGGCCTCAACGCCTGGCGCGACGAAATCGAAAGGCTTTACGCAGGGGCGCCGACTACTCCGACCGGACTTGCGCTGTTACAGCCCATTCGCGATTTTAATTTGTCTAAAGATGAATTCATCTTGATGATCGAAGGCATGGAAATGGACGCCAACGGCCCTGTCGTTGCGCCGAGCATGGAAAAATTGCTGGCCTACACTCGCCGGGTCGCAGGCGCCGTCGGAATGCTTTCGATGCCGGCGTTCGGCGCGCCGGAAGGGGAAGTCGCGGACCGGTTTGCGCTATCGCTCGGCGATGCGTTGCAGTTAACAAATATTCTGCGTGATGTTGGCGACGACGCCAAAATCGGACGTCTCTATCTGCCGCGGGAAATTTTGGAAAAGCATGGGTGCCCATTGACGCCAGATGAAATTCTGGGGGCTGCGGGTCTGTCAGACGTTGCGCGCGAGGTTGGCGAAATTGCTGAAGCCAAATTCGCTGCTGCGCGGGCGGCGTTACAGCAGTTGGACTGGCGCGTTTTGCGTCCGGCGTTGTTGATGATGGGCGTTTACGAGGCATATCTGAAAAAACTAAAGGCGCGCGGTTGGGACAAGATCGGCGAGCCGCTCGCCATTTCGAAATGGGAAAAGATGGCCATTTCGGTCCGATATGCGCTCGCGCCCCCGTTAAAGGCCGCGCCGTAAACACGCCCCATGTCCGATCATCGCGCGCATACATATATTATCGGCGCAGGGCTTTCGGGTCTGGCGGCGGCGGTGCGTCTGGCGGAGAGCGGCCGCCAGGTGACAGTCTTCGAAAGCGCGGGCCATGCGGGCGGGCGGTGCCGGTCATTCTATGACAAAACCCTCGACCGCATCATCGATAACGGCAACCACCTGATCATGTCGGGAAACAAATCCGCTCTCCGGTTTTTGAAGCGCATTGGGTCCGACGATGCGCTCACCGGCCCGCAATTCGCCCGTTATCCGTTTGTCGATATTAAGTCGGGCGCGCGCTGGTCCGTGCGCATCAATGAAGGCCCGATTCCATTTTGGATCTTCGACAAACAATGGCGCGTGCCCGACTCGCATGTCATGGACTATGTGAAAGCAGGAGCGATCGCCTTCGCGGGACGCGATAAAACGGTTAGCGATATCGTTGATGAAAAGAATATTCTTTATAAGTCCTTTTGGGAGCCGCTCACGCTCGCCGTTCTCAATACAACACCGCAAATCGGCCAGGCCCGGCTCTTATGGTCTGTGATACGCGAGACGTTTGCGCTCGGCGGTCAGGCGTCGCGCCCGCTTGCGGCGAAAGAGGGGTTGGGCCCCGCTTTCATTGACCCGGCGCTCAGTTATCTCGAAGATCAAGGCGCAATGGTCCGATTGAATGCGCGCTTGCGCGAGGCCGTGTTCGTGGGCGGACGCGTTGCATCGCTCAACTTTACGGACGAAACAGTCGATGTGAATTCGGGCGATGAGGTTATTTTTGCATTGCCTCCATCCCGCCTTAAGCAGATCATGCCAGAGGTCGATCCGCCGGAAGACAACGCCAGCATCCTGAACGTCCATTATCGCACGCAGGACAATGTACCGTTGGAAACGCTTGGCGATTCTCCCTTTATCGGCATGGTGTCCAGCGACGCGCATTGGGCGTTCGTGCGTGACGACATTGTTAGCCTTACTGTTTCGGCGTCCCATGCAATCGGCATGGACGATGTGCCGAACGCACAGGTTGTCGATGATCTCTGGCAAGAAACGCAGGTCGCTTTGGACCTTGGCGATGCGCCATATGAGGCCGTTCGTGTAATCCGCGAGCGCCGGGCGACGCCGGACCAGTCGCCGGCGTCGGCGGCTAAACGGCTGAAGCCGGAAACAGCGTATGCGAATTTAACGCTTGCCGGCGATCACACCGACACTGGCGTTCCCGCCACAATTGAAGGCTCGATCCGGTCTGGCGATCGGGCCGCGAAAATCGTAATGAGGCGCGCGGGCTGATGGACGAGCGCGCGATTGGGATTGTTTGCGGCCTGCAATCTGAGGCCAAAGCGGTCCACGCCGCGCTTGAAAATGAGGCTTATGTAATTGGCGTATCAGGCGCCGACGCCGCCAGGGCTGAATCAATTGCACATGAGTTTTGCCAACAGGGCGCCCGCATTATTCTAAGCGTCGGCGTCTCAGGTGGGCTTTCGCCGTCGTTGGAGCCGGGGTCGCTGCTTGTGACCGATCATGTTTGCGATAGCGCAGGCTTAATCGAGAGTGTTGATCCCAATTTCCTGACGATGGTCCGTGAGTATCCAGCGCGGCCGCTCATTTTTGGCGCTGACGATATTATCGCGTCCGCTGAAGAAAAGGCGCGCCTATTTGAACGAACAAAAGCGATCGCCGTCGACATGGAAAGCCATGGCGCCGCGCGCGCCGCGCGCACGGCCGGTGCGCCGTTTCTCGCAATCCGCACTATCGCGGACCCCGCTGATCGCGCATTGCCGCCTGCTGCGATGAATGCGGTGGCGCCCGATGGTTCGACGCGCGTATTTCAAACGCTCCTTGAATGCGTAAAAGCGCCGGGACAGTTCCCGGCGCTTTTGCAACTTGGATCAGATTCTGAAAAGGCTCTGAAAACGTTACGCCAGGAATTGCCGGCGATTTTCAAGGCGATCAGAGGGTCGCTTTAGGCCTCGACATTATTGTCGATTAACGTGCGCGACTTCACGCCGGCGTCAGCTTTTTTGCGTTGTTTCTCCGCTTCAATTTTAGCCATCTCAGCATCAACCAGCTCCTGGTGGACATCAATCGCTGGACGGGCTGCGCCGAGCGGAATTTCCGGCGCCATTGGCCCCTCGGTTTTGATCGCGAAGATGTCTTTCAGCTTAAAGAGTTTCAGCGGGTTCTTCACTGCATCCATGGCCGCTGTCGGCTCATAGCCGCAATGAGCCATGCAGTTGGAGCATTTTTCATATTTGCCCGTACCGTACTGATCCCACTCTGTGGTTTCCATCAGCTCTTTAAAGCTGTCCACATAGCCTTCACCAAGCAGGTAACAGGGCTTTTGCCAGCCGAAGACGCTGCGCGTTGGCGAGCCCCATGGCGTACATGTGTATTCCTGGTTACCAGCGAGGAAATCGAGAAACAGGGTTGAGTGCGACAGGTTCCATTGCTTGCCGGTTTTCTTGGCGCGTTTGAAGACATCGCGGAAAAGCTGTTTTGTTTTCTCCCGCGACAGGAAGTGATCCTTGTCCTCGGCGCGCTCATAGGCGTAGCCGGGCGAAATTGAAATATTGACGCCAAGGTCTGTCGCGAAGTCGAGATAGTCTGCAACCTGATCGGCGGTCATATTGTCAAAGATCGTCGCGTTGACATTAACCTGAAAGCCCTTCGCTTGCGCAGCCTTGATCGCTTTGATGGCGATCTCAAAGGTGCCTTTTTGATCAACCGCTTTGTCATGTTCTTCTTCGAGGCCATCGAGGTGAACCGAGAAAAACAGGAAGGGCGACGGCTTGAACAGATGAAGCTTCTTTTCGAGCAAGAGCGCGTTCGTGCACAAGGAGACAAACTTCTTGCGCGCAACAATCCCTTCGACGATTTCACCAATCTCTTTGTGAATAAGAGGCTCGCCGCCAGGGATCGCCACCACGGGCGCGCCGCATTCATCGACCGCGTCAAAACATTCTTGCGGCGTAAGACGTTTGTTCAGGATTTCCGCAGGATAATCAATCTTGCCGCAACCGGGGCAGGCGAGGTTGCAACGGAAGAGAGGCTCCAGGAACAACACCAGAGGGTATTTTTCGCGGCCAAGCAGGGTCTGTTTCGCCACATACGCGCCGACGCGAACTTGCTGGTGAAGGGATACTGTCATTTCCGGTTACTCCGTGGGGGTATTAAGTTGATTTTCGTTCTGTTCGATTAAACGGTCTCGGTCGCCCATGTCTCCATGGCGTCCTTGGGGCGAGGCACGTCCGCAAGCTCCTGAGGCAGTTTGAATTTGACGTTTTCTTCCACGCCGTCGAGCTTTTCGACGGTGACGTCGCGGTATTCGCGCAGGCGGCTAATTGTTTCCTGGACGAGCGTTTCCGGTGCGGAAGCCCCGGCGGTGACGCCCACTGTTTCAACACCCTCCAGCCATGCCGGGTCAAACATCGTGGCGTCCTCGATGAGGTAAGCCGGGAGGCCGAAATTCTCGCCGATCTCACGCAAACGATTGGAGTTTGACGAATTATGCGCGCCCACCACCAACAGCAAATCCACCTGCTTCGATAGCTCAATCACCGCAGTCTGCCGGTTCTGGGTGGCGTAGCAAATATCGCGCGTGTCCGGACCGATGATATTTGGAAACCGTTCTTTAAGCGCGGCGATTACATCTTTGGTGTCGTTTACTGAAAGCGTGGTCTGCGTCACGAATGAAACGCGATCGGGGTCTGATACTTCCAGTTTCGAAACTTCTTCCGGCTCGCTCAGCACATGCACCGTACCCGGAATTTGTCCGAGCGTGCCTTCTACTTCCGGATGGCCGAGATGGCCGATCAGCACAATATCATAGCCCTTCGCTGCGTAGCGGCGGCCTTCCTTATGAACTTTCGTCACGAGCGGGCAGGTGGCGTCGATGACATCGAGCTCGCGAACGAGGGCGCCGTCCTCAACTTTTTTGGAAACGCCATGAGCTGAGAAAATCGCAACAGCGCCGGTTGGCACTTCGTCCACTTCCTTCACGAAAATGGCGCCGCGATCACGCAGCGTATCGACAACGCGTTTATTGTGCACAATTTCGTGGCGCACATAGACCGGGGCGCCATACTTTTCGAGCGCGCGTTCCACGATATCGATAGCCCGCTCGACGCCTGCGCAAAAACCCCGCGGTTGGGCGAGGATCACCCTCAGCGACTTTTCATTATCGCTCATTTGAACAGCCTTTCATCAGCCCCGACATTCCCCGGAACACACCTAATTTCGCCGTTATTCCATGACCGCCGCGCCGCCGCAACCTGGCGGACCGATCACTTATTGCTGTCACATATATACCAATTTGCTGCACTGCAAAATGGCGTGTGTCGCCGCTCAGATCAAGCGCTCGCGCGCCAGGCGGAGCTGGGGCGAGCATTGGCCCGGTTGGCGTTGCGTGGCCCGTCGTGTAGCGTTAGCCGCGGGGGCCTTCAGTGGCGTATGGTTGAAAGGGGCGAATTCCAATGTTTTCTATGTTTTCCGGCGCGAAAGCCAGCGCCGCCTCCGGCGCTTGGCCGAAATCAGCGATCGTGGATGCTTTGGAGGACCGTTACGGACAAGTCAGCCACCTTCAGGACGATGCGGGCTTCAGCCTATACGGTATTAATGACGGCAAATTGAACTTCATTGTCGCGCTCGTGGAGGTGCATGGGGCGCCGGACCAGGTGACCGAGGTCGGGTTCCTGACCCGGTTTTCCGGCTTTGAAGTGCATCAACACGACATCGAATTTATCAATCGCAATCTTCACATCTCGGTCTGCGGGCTAGAAGGTGGGGATTTGTATCTGGTGGGCGGCGTTCAGGCCGCGGGCGCCTTCAACCCGACGTCGTTCGGGATGATCCTCGAATCCTGGAAGCGCGATATTTACATGGTGTTGCAGTCGTTGAGCGGCGGCGCGTCGCTCTTGTCGGCGTTTCCCGGCGGCGTCAGCGACGCAGCGCGACGGTTCGCCACGAACATGGCGCCAACAACAAGCGATGAAAAAGCCGCCCCGCCGAAGGATCTTTTCAAGGCCTTTTTCGGCGACGGAGCGAGAAAGTCGTTATGCCTCGATTGCGAAGGCCGGGGTAAGCAGGGCTTTATCGCAAGGCGATGTGAGACATGTGGCGGAGACGGCCTCGTTTCAGCGCGCGTCTGAGCGCAGGGCCGTTGAGATAAGCGGTAAGCCGGTCTATGCGTGCGCCGTGACTTCCCAGCCTGAACGATGGACGCTTCGCCAATGACCGCTTTTGACGCCCGGATCAAAGAAACCGCCGCCCTTGTGGAGACGGCTCTGGACGGCTTTCTGCCGACCTGTGACGGCCCGCTTGGCCGCGTGGTCGACGCCATGCGCCATGGCGCGCTTGATGGCGGCAAGCGGTTGCGGCCTTTTTTGTTGATCGCGGCGGCGGATATTTTCGATTGCCCGCGCGAGCGTTCCGTCCGCGCCGGCTGCGCGGTGGAGATGATCCATTGCTACAGTCTTGTCCATGACGATCTTCCCGCGATGGATGACAGCGATCTTCGACGCGGGCGGCCCTCGGTTCACAAAGCGTTCGACGACGCGACCGCGATCCTCGCCGGCGACGCGCTCCTGACGCAGGCCTTCGAGATACTGGCGGAGGCCGAGACCCATCCTGACGCGGAAGTTCGCGCACGGCTCGCATTGGAGCTCGCCCGCGCCTCCGGCAAAATCGGCATGGTGGGCGGTCAGATGATCGATATCTATGCGGAGCAAAAAAGTTTTGATCTGGCGGCGATCGAGGAGCTTCAGCGCCTAAAAACGGGTGCGCTGATCCGGTTTTCCGCCGTCGGCGGCGGTATTATTGGCGAAGCGAGCGATGAAGAAGTTAACGCCTTCGCCGATTACGCCGAAGACCTTGGTCTTGCATTTCAGATTGTGGACGATCTTCTTGATGCGTTCGGCGACGCTGAGGCGCTCGGCAAGCCGGTTGGTCAAGACACGGACATGGACAAAGCGACATTCATAAAAATCCTGGGCGCTGAAGGCGCGCGGAACAAAGCACGCGACCTCGTGGAAAGCGCGAAGGCGCATCTTGATCGATTTGGAGACGCCGCGGCGCCGCTAAAGGGCGCCGCAGACTTCGTTTTCAGACGCAAGAACTAACGATGCGGCGCCGGCAAAGCGCCAGCGGCTATTGTCCGCTTCCGTAAGAGAAGACCTCATTTGCGGTGGAGAATGAACCCCCAGCCGTTGGGCCGCCGCCAGCGACGAAGAGACGTCCGCCGATGACGCCGCCCGCTGCGCCATGGCGCGGGGTCGGGGCGGCCTCCAGCGTGCGCCAGCGATCGTTCACCGGATCATATTCTTCAACCGTCGTTACAACGGGACTCTCTCCGCCGACGACGATTGCGCGTCCGCTGATCGCTCCTACAACCATCGATCGGCGGCCAGTGAGCATCGGCGCGCCAAGAGACCAGCTGTTGGACGCCGGATCGAATATCTCGGTTGTGTTCAATGTCCCGTTGCCGGACCCGTCCGCGTTGCGCGCACGCCCGCCGAAGACATAAAGCCGATCGCCGAGAACCGCTGAGCCGGGATTGTCGCGGCGCGTTTGTAGCGTTGGCGCAGATGTCCAACTGTTGACGGCGGGGTCATACACTTCCACCGTGTTCACGGAGACGCCGCCGCCGTTCAAGCCGCCGACCACGTAGATTTTGCCGTTCAGCATTTGGGCGGTTGCGCCGCCGCGCGCGGTCGGCATGGAGGCGAGCGTTGTCCAGGCGTTGGTCGCCGGGTCGTAAACGGCCGCATTAGAAACCGCGCCGGAGAAGGAGTCCGTCGATCCGCCGAAGACATAAAGTTTTCCGCCGAATGCGACGGCGGCGGGGTCTTCAACCGCCGGACCTGGCAGATCGGCGCCTTGTGTCCAATTGTTGGAGATCGGATCGTAAATCCGCAGATCGGAAACATGGGTCGCGCTGGTTTCGCCGCCGACCATGTAGAGTTTGCCGTCAATGGCGACGCCGTCGGCGTCGAGTATCGCTGAAGGGACCGGCGCTCGAGCCTCCCATCCGCCGCGCGGCTCCGGCGTCAGCGGCAACGGCGCCAACACGCTGATCTGCAAGGAATTCAATTCACCCACATAGATATTGCCCTCCGGGTCTTGCGAAAGCGGGAGGGGGTCCACGAAACCTTCTGCGACGACGACGGTTTCAACTTCGGCGTCGCCCGCGTCGTTGAGGCGCGTGCGCGTGATGTTATCGCCGCGTGAGAAGTTGGCGATGAGGAGCTGTCCGAGCAATTGGCTGAAGAAGCTGTCGCCGCGATACTCTATGATGCCGTTCGCAGATTGGTTGGTGCCAAGGTCCGCCAGGCGCGGCTCGTAGTTCGGCAGCGTCGCGACGCCCTGTTCCGATCCATCGCCAAAAACGCACTCATCGCGATAGGGGTTTGGGTGGCCGTAATAGCGGCCGGGCAAGACGCGATAAAGCGAGTCCGGTTGCGTGCCCGGATTGTGTAGCGCCGGGTCGCCGAAGCCTGTGCAAGGCGGCGTCGGCGTCGGCGGGTATGTGCCGACCACGCCGAGGCCGTTGTCCGTGGCGTAAAGCGAGCCGTTGCTGTGCCACTCAAGGTCATAGGAGTTACGCAAGCCCGATGCGTAGACCGAGGCGTCGCAGGTTGACGGAATTCCGAACTGGCCGATCGGCGTTTCGCACTGGCCTTCAAAGCCCGGGGCCTTCACATCGGCGACAAGAATAGCGGCGGTGAGCGGTTGCTCGGGCCGATCGCCGAATTCCGTCGGTTCGGTGTTGGCTGCGCCGGCGCCGGTGCTGCCGCCGAAAGCGATATAAAGCCGTCCGTCCGGACCAAACTCGATGCCGTTAATGGCGTGGTTCGCAATGGCGCGTGGCATTCCAACAATAACATCGTCGTAGTCGGAGAAAGTCGGGCCGGAAATTCTCGACACTGAACCGGAGTTTGGCGCGCCATTATTAATCGAGCCCGACGAATGGCTCGCCCACAGGATGACATTATCCGGCGTTGAGTCCGGATCGATCGCGATGCCAAGAGTCAGCCTGTTGCCGCCATTATTGTCCGGGATCGCATTAATCGCTTGTTCGCTGATAACGGTTTGGGAGTCGTGATCAAGCTCATAGGCGAAGATCGTTCCGAAGATCGTCGCCACATAAAGACGACCGTCAGGCCCATACGCCATCGCGGTGGGCAGAGAGGGCACATCGAACGCCCAGCGATCGAAGGTGATATTGCCGCTAACCGTTGGCGAGATCGATCTTTCCGTGATCGAAAATTCGTCGAAGCTGAACACCTTGCTGTTTGGAAGGCGACGGTTTGTAGCAAATATCCCGCCATGGCTCCGTGTGCTGACAGTCGGATCAATGCCAGCCTGGTCGAAACTGAACCATTCAGACGGCAGTCCGACAAATCGGCGCAACTCAACGTCGCCGGCGCCAGCATTATAGAGAGCGGTGATTGATCGGTCGTCGGGATTGGCCACAAGCTTCAATTCAATTGACGTCGTCCCGGCCGGCATAGGCACGGCGGCGGCGTTATCAGTTCCGTTCAATTCGAGTAGGGCTTCTATATTGTAGCCGCCTGGCCCCGTAGAAATAATGACCAGCTTCACGTAATTGTCTTCCGCCGTACCGCGGCCGAAGTCCTGCGCCGCGCCGTACCATAGGCCGGCCTGCGCGAAGCCGCCCTCTGCAACGGGAATATCCACAAGGCGTGTGCTGATTGTCACTTCCGCGCTTGGCACGTTGAGGCCGAAGCCGAGCGCATTTTCTTGTGAGTTTACGCTGCTGAACTGAATGCCTGAGGTTGTGGTTATCCTCAAAGCGCCAGCGTTTGTGTCAACGTCGATATTGTTCGGCCGATAGCCCGGCGCGCGCGCATCGGGCGCCGGCGTCGCAGCATTCGAAGGCGGATCGACCATGGTGAAGCCGGTGCCGACGCCGTCGCGATCGACGAGGCCGCCAGCGCTGGCGTCGAAGGTAAGCGTAATGTCGCCGTTGCGCCGAACCATCTGGCAATCAAGCGTTGAAATGAAGGTGCATCCGGCGCTCGTGCCCACGGTGACAGTTTCAGTCTGAGTGTCTGTCGCGCCATCGTCATCCGTGACTGTTAGCGAGACGTCGTATGTTCCCGGGTTTGCGTAGGTATTGATCGCATTAACATCGACGTTCGTGTTGCCGTCGCCGAAGTCCCAGGCGTAGCTGTCGATAAAGCCGTCGCTGTCGCTGCTTCCTGAGCCATTAAAGAAACATTCGAGCTGATCACAGGAGAAGGTGAACGACGCGGTGGGCGGCGCATTGCCGTTTGCGCTGACCGAACGTGATGCCTCGTCGCTTGCGCCGTCATTATCGATGACGGTTAGCGTCGCAGTATAGACACCTGGCGCCGGGTAGCTGTGAGATGTGGTTGCGCCGGACGCAGACGCGCCGTCGCCAAAATTCCACTGATAATCCGCGATCGATCCGTCGGGATCATTGCTTGGCGTGCCGTCGAAGGTGCAATCGACGCCGTCGCAGGAAAAGGAGAAATTCGCCGTAGGCGCGATATTGCCGCCGCCGCCATTATTATTGACGTTAAAGGTGGCGGTGGCGATTTCCAGTTGGCCGTTCGTCAGCGTTAATTCCGCGGTGACATTGTGAGAACCGTCGCTCAAGGTCGTACTGTCGAAAGTAAAGGCGGTCGAACCCGGGCCGGTGCCGGCGAAGTCAAACGGCGGCACGTTCTCGGTCCGGAACGGCGCGCCCGTGCGAGACGGATCATCAAGATAAAATCTGACGCGGCGAACATCCGTGTCGGGACTGGTGAAAATATGGAGGCCGCCTGACACCTGCGCGCCGTCAAGATCAACCCCGCCGGTGCGATCCTGCGCGCCGCTATTGATCAGGCTGTAGGCTGATCCGGTTGGAGGCGGCGGCGGTGGTGGAGGAGGAGGGGGCGGCGGCGGGGTCCCGCCGCCGTTATCGATGCTGAAGTCTGCAGAGACGATCTGCGAGCCGCCAGAATTCAGATTGACCAAGGCGGTTATGTTATGGGGGCCGTCGCTGAGGCCGCTCGTGTCGAACGGCTGGGCCGACAGAAGCGCGCCAGTGCCGCCGAAGTCGAAGGGGGCGACATTTTCAATTCTGATCGGCGCAGCGGACATGTCCGGATCGTCGAGGAAAAACCGGACGTTTCGGACCCCTTGATCGGGTGAGATGAAGACCCGGATATCGCCGGAAAGCTGTGCCCCCGCTACCGGCTGCGGATTGGTCCGGTTCGCGTTGTCGCTATTTTGGAGGGTGAACTGGGCCGAGGCGGCGCTCGTGAACAAGACGAGCCAAACGCCCAAAAAGCGGATGAAAGCGCTTGCGCCTCGGTTGAGAACGACGCGCGGCGACAAATTTTTGATGGTCACGATTGAATTCCCCAACAACCCAAATCTAACCAATCGGTAACCTACCTCCGCCCTTTGTCAATCCGGCTTTTTTGCCACTATTTACAGGGTTTTGGTTAACACCGGGCGCAGAGCGTTGAATTCGCGCCGCAAACGATACGGCGCACGCCGACATCAATTTTTTGGGCGAATTACGAATTGAAGAAGGGCGGCGTCCGTACATCGCCGAGCGGCGAGGCGCCCAGTCGCCGATTTGCGCTTGACTGACCGGCTAAATGTCTTACGTACAAGCAACTTTCCAGAACAATCAGGCATCCGATACACGCATTCAGCGTTCGCGAGGGACTGTCTGAAAACGCGGCGACATGTCTTAAAGGCGAAGCACTATGGCGAAAAAGCACAATCCGGGGTCAAAAAAGCCGGGCGTTCGAAAAAAGAAAAAGAAAACATCGCCCGAGAGCCCCGCTACTGCGCCCGAAAGCCCGACCATCGAGGCTAAAGCTGAAGCACCGAAGAAGAAGTCGGTAGGGCCGTTTGAGTTTCTTCAGCAGGTTAGGAACGAAGGCGAAAAAGTCACCTGGACATCAAGGAACGAGACCATGGTCTCAACCGTCATGGTGCTGATTATGGTGATGATCATGTCGCTCTTTTTCTTCCTTGTTGACCAGATCTTGCGCTTTGGCGTTGGCAATTTGTTATCAATCGGCGCCACGTCGATTTAGGCGAAACGCGAAAAATACGGAATAAAAACCATGGAACACAAATGGTACATCGTTCACGCCTACTCGAATTTCGAGAAAAAAGTCGCAGAGGCGATCGAACAAGCCGCAGAAGATAAAGGGCTCTCGGACTACTTGGAAGAAGTCTTTGTGCCCACCGAAGAAGTCACCGAAGTTCGCCGCGGCCGTAAGATCAACACCGAGCGGCGTTTTTTCCCGGGCTACGTTCTTGTGAAAATGGTGCTTACGGACGACCTGTATCACCTGATCAAAGATACGCCGAAGGTGACGGGCTTTCTTGGTTCCGGCAATAAGCCGTTGCCGGTGAGCCAAAAGGAAGTCGATCAGATCCGCGGCGTGATGGAAGACGGCGCCGAGCGTCCGCGTCCGACAATCACCTTTGAAATCGGCGAAAATGTTCGCGTCACCGACGGGCCGTTCGCGTCCTTCTCAGGCGTGGTCGAAGACGTGGATGAAGACACGGCCCGACTTAAAGTCGCCGTGTCGATCTTCGGCCGAGCGACGCCGGTCGAGCTAGAATTCGGTCAGGTGGAAAAGACCACCTAACCCGGCGGTGCTCATTGAAAACGTTTGATTTTCACGCGGCGCTTGCGCCGCGCCTCACTTCGTCGCGCCTTAACAACAGTTCATCTCCGGCGATTAGACGTTTCTTTCAAAAAGGTTAATTCTCCCGGCCATCCAGCCTCCGGGCATAATTGAAGGGGTGAAATCCATGGGTATGTTTAAACGCTTAGGCGCGGCGTTGGCCGCGCCGGCGACGGGCGCCGCGCTCGCCTTTAGCGCGCTATCAAGCTCCGTCGCAATAATGGCGGCGCCGAGCGCGCACGCTGCGGACTTTGAAGTCCCGGTTGAGTATCACAAGCTTGATAACGGCCTGAAAGTCGTTTTGTCAGAAGATCACACGGTGCCGACATCCACGATCGCCGTTTATTACGGGATTGGTTTTCGCATAGAACCACGCGACCGCACCGGTTTTGCGCACCTGTTTGAACATATGATGTTTCAGGGGTCGCGGAACCTCGGCAAAGCTGAGTTCATCGCGCTCGTAAACTCCAACGGCGGCGTCCTGAACGGATCGACCCGTTTCGACTTCACCAACTATTTTGAAGTTGTTCCGTCGCACAAAACGGAGACCTTTATCTGGGCGGAAGCCGATCGCATGCGCGGTCTCGATATCACCCAGGAGAACCTCACCAACCAGCAGGGCGTTGTGAAAAACGAAGTGAAGGTCAACGTTCTGAACCAGCCCTATGGCGGCTTCCCATGGCTCGATCTGCCGCAGCTCGCGAACGAGAACTGGTTCAACGCCCACAATTTTTATGGCGATCTTGAAGATCTCGATGCGGCGACGCTCGAAGACGTCGATCAATTCTTCAAAGATTTCTACGCGCCGAACAATGCGGTGGTCGTCGTTGCAGGGGATATTGATCCCAAAGAAACGCTTGCCTGGATCGAAAAATATTTCGGCGATATTCCAGCTTCTGAGAATTTAACCTTCCCGGATGTATCCGAGCCGCGTCAGGAAGACGAAAAGCGTCTTGAAAAAACCGATGCACTCGCGCCGCAACCGGCGATCGCTTGGGGATACCATGTGCCGGAGCGTGGAACGCCCGAATGGTACGCCATGGTGATGCTCGATCTGATGATGGTGCAGGGCGAAGACAGTCGCCTGCATCAGAAACTCGTGCAGGAAAAGGCCTATGGCGGCTTTGTAACCGGCGGCGTTAATTGGCCGCTCGGCAACATTTACAATTACGACGGGCCGATGTTGTGGTCCGCGTTTATGATCCATGGCGCGGAACATGCCCCGGACGCGATCGTTGCTGATCTCGACGCGATCATAGAAGATTTACAGACCAATCTCGTCAGCGAAGAGGAGATGGCGCGCGCCATGACCAAAGCGCGTTCGTCGCTCTATGACACGCTTGGCGATGGCAATCGCATCGGGCTTGTCGATCTCCTGGCGGCTTTCGCCCTGTTCGACGACGATCCATCGCGCATAAATCGTCTGGAGTCGGAATTTGATGTGGTGACCCCGGAACTGATCCGGAAAACGGCGCAGGACTATCTGCGCCCCGGCAACCGCTCACTAATCACGTTGAAACCTGGCGCCGGCCAGGCGGCGGCGCAGTAGGACGAGGAGAGAGAAAATGAAAAACATGTCAAAACTCGGTCTCGCAATGTCGATCGCTGCAGCCGCGGTCATCGGTTTCGCCTCTGCGCAAGAAGCGGCGCCGGCGAAAGAGCAACCGCCGGTTGGTTCGGAGCCCAAAGGCTTTTCACTGCCGAAAATTGAAACTTATTCTTTGCGCAACGGCGTCGACGTTACGCTTGTGCCTTATGGTCGCGTACCGAAGGCCACAGTGCGCGCCGTTGTGCGCGTGGGTAATCTCAACGATGGCGAACAGACGTGGATCGCCGATCTTACCGCTGAGATGATGAAGAAAGGCGCTGGCGGAAAATCCGCGTCTGAATTGGCGCAGCTTGCGGCGGGCATGGGCGGCGATTTGAATATCGGCGTCGGTCTTGATCAAACATTCGCCGTGATGGACGTCCTCAGCGAAAGCGCGCCGGATGCGGTCAGCCTGCTCGCTGACGTTTTGCAACGCCCAAACCTGCCGGAAAGCGAATTGCAGAAGGTCAAGGACGACCTGATCCGCAATGTCTCGATTGCACGGACGCAACCGGGCGCCTTGGCGAACGAAGCCTTCGCGGCGGCGCTTTATCCGGACCACCCTTATGGTGACACGCTGCCCGACGACGGGCAGCTCGAAGCGTACACTCTTGATGACGTGAAAACGTTCCACGAGGCGAACTTTGGCGGACAGCGCACCCACCTCTATGTGGTCGGCGGGTTCAACCGACGAGCAGTCAAGCGCCAGATCCGGAAATCATTCGGGAAATGGGACGAGGGTCCTGCGCCGCTCTTATTGACCTCGGCCGCCAACGAAGAAACGACGGTCGCGTTGATAGACCGGCCGGGCGCCCCGCAATCGACAATCCGGCTCGGCAAACGTGTGCCGCCGATCTCGACCGACCTTGACCTGGCGGCGGCTGACACCTTGCTCGGCGGATATTTCTCTTCCCGCATCACGCGGAACATCCGTGAGGACAAGGGATACACCTATTCGCCGCGCTCCATCCTCGCTAACCGGGTGGACGCGTCCAACTGGCAGCAGAATGCGGACGTAACCTCTGAGGCGACGGGCGCGTCGCTCACGGAGATCATGAAAGAAATCCGCCTGTTGCAGGACGAAGCCCCGTCGCAGAAAGAAATCGACGGGATCAAGAATTACATGAACGGCATTTTTGTTATCCGTCTTGCATCGCGGGGCGGTATGGCCAATCAACTATCTTTCGTGGATCTTCATGGTCTCGGCACGGAATATCTGGAAGGGTATGTAGACGAGGTGCAGTCGCTGTCAGCAGGTGATTTGCAGAACGCGGCCAAAACCCATCTGCAGATTGACGATATGAGCCTCGTGGTTGTCGGTCCGCTCGATACCGTCCGCGGCCAATTAGAAGGTCTCGAAGAGTTCGCAGACCGATTGCCGCCAACCGGCGAGTAGGGCGACCGCGAATACCAAGCGATCAGCGGCGCCGGGAAACCGGCGCCGCTTTTCTTTCGGTCGCTTCGCTTGAGCGGACCGCAATCCCTATTACGGCGCGAAATGAACGCGCCCTCGTCTTGTTGGTCTTGGCGATAAGGAATATCGTATCGCTCGATCCCTCAATGCCGGCGAATGCTCAATGTCGATTGAAGACCCTTTAACGCTTCCCTGCGGGGCGACTTTGAAAAACCGCCTTGCGAAAGCGGCTATGACTGAAGGCCTTGGCGATGCGCTCAATCAGGCGACGGAGCGCCATCGCACGCTGTACAAACAGTGGGCGCAAGGCGGCGCCGGCCTTTTGATCACCGGAAACGTCATGGTCGACAGGCGTTATCTGGAGCGTCCCGGTAATGTGGCGATTGACGGGCCACAATCTAATGAGCAGCTCTCGCGCCTTTCGGCATGGGCCGCTGACGCCACGGCGAATGATACGCATGTGTGGATGCAACTCTCTCATGCCGGTCGCCAATCGCCGAAAATCGTGGCGAGCGCGCCGGTTGGCCCGTCGGCAGTGCGGGTCGACTTGCCGGGCGGTCAGTTCGCAACGCCGCGGGCGCTGAATGGCGCTGAAATAGAGGACGTCATCGGGCGCTTCGCCCATGCGGCGCGCGTTGCAAAAGATACCGGGTTTACCGGCGTTCAGGTTCACGCCGCGCACGGATATCTGATATCTGAATTCTTAAATCCGATTACGAACCAGCGGACCGACGATTGGGGCGGGTCCCTTGAAGGGCGCGCGCGGCTGTTGTTGCAAACCGTTACGGCGGTTCGCGATGCGGTGGGCCCGGCTTTTCCCGTGTCCGTCAAATTAAATTCATCAGATTTCCAAAAAGGCGGGTTTTCCTTCGACGATTGTTTGCAGGTCGTGAAATGGCTCGGCGCCAAAGACATTGATCTCTTGGAAATTTCGGGCGGTTCCTATGAACAGCCGAAGATGATGGGGCTTGAGGGCATGGAGCCGGCGTTCGAACAAGGGCTCAGTGAATCGACGAAGGCCCGCGAAGCCTACTTCATCACTTATGCGGAGAAAGTGGCCGGCGTCACCGAAACGCCGTTGATGGTGACCGGCGGATTTCGTTCGCGCACAGCGATGGACGATGCGATTGCGTCCGGCGCGGCGGATGTTATCGGCATCGGCCGTCCTATGTGCGTCGATCCTGATATTCCTGCGCAATTGCTCGCGCGTGAAATCGAGGCGGCGCCGTCCTGGGAAAAGGAATTGGCGCTCGGACCCGGATTTCTTGGACAAGGGTCGAAGATATCCTTGATCAAAGCGCTTAACGGGTTCGGGTCGATGGCGTTTTTCTATAAAAATCTCTTTCGGTTAGCCGATGGCCGTCCTGCAAAGCGACGCATGGCGCTGGGGCCGGCGTTTATTAGCCACCAGGCCGCCGAAGCACGTGCGGCGCGCGCCCTGCGCGGGCGGTCCTCCTAAGCGGCGCGCGATCGTCGCGAAAAAAAGCCGCCCGAAGGCGGCTCTTTTCAGAAATTTTGTTGCGTGCTCACGCGCGACGCCGCTTGCGCGCGGCGAACGCCAATCCGCCCATGCCGAAAAGAAGCAGCGGCGCGGCTGCGGGGAGGGGCGCTGCGAACTCGTCAACCGCTTCAAAGCTGTTGATGTAAAAAGCAAGGCCCGTTGCTGAAGGGTCGTAAGCATAGCGGATCAACTCCACGCCCATTACGATGAGATTGACCGCTTCAGCGAATGTAAATTGCTGAAAGTCATCAGGATCATTGATGGCGATAAGCAGCGTGTTGGTGTCGTTACCGTTCAGATCATTGTGGTTTTGGTCGGTGAAGGAATGCGCGCTTAACGTCATGGCTGTGTCAAACGTCAGCGTAACTGCTTCGCCGCTTTGAATGTTGTCGTCGCCCGGATTGGCGCATTCGGAGCCTGGTCCGTTCAAAAGCGCGCCGCAGACACCGAGCCCGGCCGGGCGCGTACCCAAGAGATCATCGAAGTAAGCGAAGTCGCCTTCGGCGCCGCCTGATGAAAATGTGATATTGACGCCGTTGAACGTCAGCGTCGTACCGTCCGCGACGCCCCGTTCATTGCCCGCAGCCTCAGCCACGAAGTCGATGAGAGCCGCCTGTGCGGGCGCCGCAAAGGAGACCGCCAGCGCCAAAGCGATCGAAAGATATTTTTTCATTGGAACCACCCCAATTTAAACCGAAATACAAAACCAAACTTGGCCTTAAGGTGCTGCGCGGGTGGGGAAAAGTGAATTTGGAAGCTGATGCAGATTTAATGTTTTCACTCTTTGCTTGGTCAGCGAACACTTCCAAAAGTAAAAGTTTATTTATATTTACACTAATTGAGAGGCGTGGCGATCCAGCGGTCGCGGGATGGTTTTCGCAGCGGTTTGGGTGTCGGCTAACGATGTCGCTTAAGAATCAAAAAAGCCGGGCGATAGCGCCCGGCTTTTTTTTGTTCGTTTGTGGCCGCGTTAGACCGAGTAATACATCGCAAATTCGACCGGGTGCGGTGTTGTTTCAAAACGCGTGACTTCCTCTTCCTTCAGTTCGATATAGGCGTCGATTTGGTCGTCATTGAATACGTTTCCTTTTTTCAGGAACTCGCGGTCGTGATCGAGCGCGGCGAGGGCGTCCCGCAGCGACGCGCAGACAGTCGGCACGTCTTTCAGCTCTTCCGGCGGCAGATCGTAGAGATCTTTGTCCATCGGATCGCCGGGGTGAATTTTGTTTTCGATCCCGTCAAGGCCCGCCATCAACAGCGCTGAGAATGTCAGGTAAGGATTGCCGGAGGCGTCCGGGAACCGGGTTTCGATCCGTTTGCCATTTGGCGAAGACACCCACGGAATACGCACCGATGCGGAACGGTTGCGCGCTGAGTAAGCGAGGAGAACAGGCGCTTCGAAGCCCGGCACCAAGCGCTTGTAGCTGTTGGTCGTCGCATTGGCGAAAGCGTTAATCGCCCGGGCATGTTTAATGATGCCGCCAATATAGTAGAGGCAAGTCTCGGAAAGATCCGCATAGCGATCGCCCGCGAAGGCCGGTTTTCCGTTCGCCCAAATTGATTGGTGAACATGCATGCCAGAACCGTTATCGTTGAAAACAGGTTTCGGCATAAACGTCGCTGATTTTCCGTATCCGGCGGCGACCTGGTGAACGATATACTTATAAATCTGTAAGCGGTCGGCCATCGTCGTGAGCGTCGAGAAGCGCATGCCGAGCTCATGTTGAGACGGCGCCACCTCGTGGTGATGTTTTTCCGGCTCAATGCCCATCTCGCCCATGACGGTGAGCATTTCGGTGCGCATGTCCTGCGCTGAATCTACCGGCGGGACAGGAAAATACCCGCCTTTCGGTCCAGGGCGGTGGCCGAGATTGCCGGTTTCATAATCCGTAGACGTATTATAAGGACCTTCAACCGAGTCGATGGCGAAACCGGTATTGTTCTGTTCGACGGACCAGCGCACGTCGTCAAAGACGAAGAACTCAGCTTCGGGCCCAAAATAAGCCGTGTCGCCGATCCCTGTCGACGCGAGATAGGCTTCAGCCGCCTTCGCCGTTGAGCGCGGGTCGCGCGCATAGGGCTGCCCTGTCGCGGGTTCCAGAATATCGCAGAAGATCGATAGCGTTGGTTGCGCGAAGAAAGGGTCCATGACCGCCGTCGCCGTGTCTGGCATCAGGATCATGTCAGACTCGTTAATCGCCTTCCAGCCGGCGATCGATGAGCCGTCAAACATTGATCCGTCCGTAAAGAAATCGTCATCGACGAGGCTTTTGTCGAACGTCACGTGCTGCCATTTGCCCTTTGGGTCCGTGAAGCGGAGGTCAACAAATTTGACCTCGCCGTCTTTGATCTTCTTCAGCACTGCGTCTGCGGACATGCGCTTTTCTCCTGTTGATTTTGTGATTGAACGCGCAAACCCGCGCGATCGGCGATTGGCGTGGACGCTAACAGGTTAACGGGCGTTTTCAAGAAATTTTGCGCAGTGCAACATATTTGAACCTGCGAACTTGGCCGATTATTCTAATTGAGAGCAATTATGCGCAAATTTGCGTGGATTTAGGGCTAAACGGCGTCTTTTCCTGTCTCGCCAGTGCGAATACGCACAGCGTCGTCAATCGGTGAGACGAAGATTTTGCCGTCGCCGATTCGCCCCGAATGGGCGGCCCCGGCGATGGCCTCGACAGCCTTTTCCACATCAGCGTCGTCCAAAACCAGTTCGATTTTCACCTTTGGCAGGAAGTCGACCACATATTCCGCGCCGCGATAGAGTTCGGTGTGCCCTTTTTGCCGGCCGAAACCGCGCACATCGACAACGGTCATGCCCTGCAGGCCAATCTCGTGGAGCGCCTCCTTCACATCATCCAGCTTGAAGGGTTTGATGATCGCTTCAATCTTTTTCATGGCGTCTTCCTTGGCGGCGCTTTCAACCGTACAAAATCAGTCGCGACCGATACAAGAGCAGAATGATCGAAAGAAGGCGTCCATGACCATCCTCCTCACGGCAGAAGAAATGCGTCAGGCGGAAGCCGCGGCGATTGCGGACGGGCATTCCGGCGCGGCGATGATGGAAGCGGCGGGCGAAGGCGTCGCCGCGCTGATCAAGCGAGGATGGGATAAGCGCGCCGTGGCGATTGCATGCGGTCCCGGCAATAATGGCGGCGACGGTTTTGTCATCGCGCGCCATCTGAAAGAAGTGGGTTGGTCCGTGCGCGTCGGACTGCTCGGCGATCGCACCGCTCTGAAGGGCGATGCGGCGTCAATGGCCGATCGCTTTGACGGCGATATCGAGCTTTTAAGCCCCACAGTTTTCGACGGCGCCGGTCTTATTGTGGACGCGCTGTTCGGCGCAGGCCTGTCGCGACCGCTCGAAGGTGAGACCGCATCAATCGTCAGCGCCATGAATAACCATGCGGCGCCCGTGGTCGCCGTTGACATTCCGTCCGGCGTGAATCCGGATAGCGGCGCGGTCGCAGGCGATGCGGTTCGGGCCGCGCGCACAGGAACCTTTTTCACCAAAAAGCCAGGGCACGTGCTTTTTCCCGGCCGGGCGTTTTGCGGCGCGGTGGATATTCTCGACATCGGCGTCAAGCCTGAAGTGTTCCAGCAGATCAAGCCCAAGACAGCGGAAAACACGCCACAGCTTTGGGGCAGCGCGTTCCCGCGGCCGACCTTTCAAAGTCACAAATATTCGCGCGGCGCTGCGGCGGTGTTCACCGGACCGCGTTTTGCGACGGGCGCCGCGCGC
>CAWUIM010000028.1:0-38408 GCA_963922595.1 uncultured Parvularculaceae bacterium | reverse complement strand
GCGGCTTGTTTGGCCTCTTCCGTGGTCATACGCCGACCCTATCAGATCAAATCCCCGAAACCGACCCGGCTATCAGCAATTGCGCGCCATAATATAAGGGCAGGCCCCAAAGTTTGTTTGCGAATTGGTCTTTGACGAATTGATCGCGCGCCACAGCGACGTCGGATATAGCGAAGCTAACCGCGCCGAAAACAAGGCCCCAGCGAATGTCGCCGGACGCGATTGTGGACAGGATTGTCGCGACCATAATCGATGTCACAAGCGCGTAAGCGCGGACGGGCGCCGCCATCGCGCCCAAATTCGGAATGATTTCTCGCAGGACGACACGCTCGACAAATATGATGATCACGATCGACAGGAGCGCCGCGAGGGGCAGGCTCGCCCCCAAATGACCAAAAGCGAAAATATAGAGAATATGGCCAACCCCGAACGCCGCCATGCCGAGCAAAAAGGACAAGCGGGCCTTCGGCAGCAGAAGAATATCGCCGGCCATGCACGCGACTAAGCCAAAGAAGAGATATTTTTTTGGCGACATCGCGATGAGGTCCAGCGAGCCCCCTAGTCCCACGCCTGCATAGGCGAACGCGACGAACGCAGCGGACGCCGCCGTTTTTGCGATCCAGCGCAGATATTCAAGGCCCTGTCTTTCCGCGATCAGCAGGATCAAGACACCGAGAACACAAGCGGCGACGGCCCCTAACTCGATCATGCTTTCTCCCGTCGAAGCCCGCGAAACGCCGCGGCGCCAAAGCTCATGGTCATCGCCTGAGAATTTTGCCAGAACAAGCGAAATAGTGAGCCTTCCGAGGAAAGAGACACAGATGACGGATGAGATGGCGGCCCGCGAGGCGATGGAATTTGACGTGGTGATTGTCGGCGCGGGCCCCGCAGGCTTGTCTGCCGCGATCCGGCTGAAGCAACGCGCCGAAAAAGCCGGCTCTGACGTCAATGTGGTTGTGGTTGAAAAGGGCTCAGAAGTGGGCGCGCACATTCTCTCCGGCGCCGTTCTCGACCCGTCCGGCATGAATGAACTTTTTCCGGACTGGGAAGAACGCGGCGCGCCGCTCGACACGCCAGTGACATCGGAGAGTTTTGTGCTCATGGGGCCGGCGGGCGCTCTACCGTTACCCGTCTTCGCCATGCCGCCAATGGTGAAAAACCATGGCAACTACATCGTTTCCATGGGCAATGTCTGCCGTTGGCTCGCCGAGCAGGCTGAAGCTATGGGCGTAGAAGTCTACCCCGGCATGGCGGCGTCGAAATATTTGACGCGCCCGGACGGGTCTATTCGCGGCGTCGTGGTCGGCGAAATGGGTATCGGGCAAAATGGCGAACGGAAAGACAGCTACGAGCCGGGCATGGAGTTGGTCGGTAAGTATGTATTTCTGGCCGAAGGCGTTCGCGGGTCGCTCAGTAAAAAGATTATTGAAAAGTTTAGCCTCGACGCCAATTGCGATCCGCAAAAATACGGAATTGGGCTTAAGGAACTATGGGAAATTGATCCTGCGAAGAGCCGGCCGGGGCATGTGCAGCATTCATTCGGGTGGCCGCTTGATAATCAAACCGGTGGTGGCTCATTTCTTTATCATTACAGTGACAACACCGTGGCGCTCGGTTTCGTTCTGCACCTGAATTACAAAAATCCCCATATTTATCCGTATGGGGAGTTCCAGAAATTCAAGGAGCACCCCCAGATCGCCGAATTGCTGGAAAGCGGTAAGCGGATCGCTTATGGCGCGCGCGCAATTACGGAAGGCGGATATCAATCCGTGCCGAAACTGACATTTCCAGGCGGCGCTTTGATCGGTTGTTCCGCCGGGTTCGTGAACGTGCCGAGGATCAAGGGAAATCACAACGCGATGCTGACCGGCATTATGGCGGCTGACGCGGCCTTCGAGGCGATCGCCGATGGCCGGGAAGGCGACGAACTGACCGCCTATGAGGACGCCTACCAGGGCTCGCCCGTGCGCGATGAATTGTATAGAGCACGGAATGCGAAGCCTTTGTGGACGCGCTTCGGGACACTGCTTGGTGGAATCTCGTTTGCCGGTCTGGACTTGTGGACAAACACGATCGCCCGCGGGTTTTCAATATTCGGCACCCAGCGCCATGACAAAACTGACGCTGCTTCCACAGAACCTGCGGCGCAACACAAAAAGCCCACCTATCCGAAGCCCGACGGCGTAATCATGTTTGATCGCCTGACGAACGTCTCGTTTTCGGCCACCAATCACGAAGAAGATCAGCCGTCCCATTTGAAACTTAAAGATGCGTCAATCCCAATCGGCGTTAATCTCCCGCGCTATGATGAGCCCGCCCAGCGCTACTGCCCGGCGGGCGTGTACGAGGTCCTGACGGATGATAATGGCGCCAATCCGGTTTTTCAGATCAACGCGCAGAATTGCGTCCACTGCAAAACATGCGATATCAAAGATCCGTCACAGAATATCGTATGGGAAACGCCCGAGGGCGGCGGCGGTCCCAACTATCCTAATATGTAGGTCCTCGCGACAGGATCTGGAGAGGACAGGACAGTGCGTTTGACCCTTAGGCGTTTGCGGCGCGAACGCCCGCTTCGCGGAATTCTTCTTGCAGCGCTGGCGCTTGGCGCTTGCGCGACGGCGCAAGACAGCCCTTCGCTGACAGGCGATTATCTGTCCGGCAGACTCGCCGTCAAAAAGAACTCAATTGATGAGGCGGCGGCCGCTTTTCTGGCGGCCCATCGCGACGCGCCCGAACAAAAAGACATTTTGCGCAGCGCATTTTTTTATCAATTAGCCGCAGGCGAAATCGATGCTGTCGGACCGCTCGCAAAAAAGATACTGGCCGATGATGATACGGAGAATGACGGACTCGCGCGCGTCGCGCTGGCCGCAATTTCGTTGAAACAGAAAGAGTACGCGCAAGCGCGCATAATTCTTCAGGGCGGTTACGATGCGCCCTTCTTAAAGTCGGCGGCTTATCTCACTGACGTCTGGATCGAAGACGCGTTGCATGGGCCAAAGGCGGCGATCGCCAAGTTGGAGATCGCGCCGAAGGACGTTTTCAACGGTTTCAATCCGCTTCACAGGGCGTTGCTTTTAGAGAAAGCAGACGAAATCGAAGAAGCGCGCACGGCCCACCAAGTGTCCGTATTTGGAGTGGGCGGATCAGTCGGTCGCATCGCATACGGCGCGTTTTTGGAGCGCATCGGCGACGAGGCGTCCGCGCGCGAATATTACAAACTTCTGAACCGCGAGACGGGCGCCGCACGGCGCACGGCGCAGGCGGGGCTTGCCCGTCTCGATAACGGAAACGCATCAAACCTGTACGCTCGCACAACTGCGCAGCAAGGAGCGGCGATTGCGTTCAACGCCTTTAGCGCCGCCATTTTGGAACAAACGGTAGGCGAGCGAACACGGGCGGAAGAGGCCGGCTTCAACGTGGGCGAGCCGCGTTATAATCTGCCGCTCAGTCTCAGTCAGATCGCCATTTATCTTGATCCTGAGCTTCATGATGCGCGCAATCTTGTCGGCCAAATCTTCAACGTTTACGGAGATTTTGATGCGGCTGCGGAAACGCTGGGCGCGATCCCTCCTTCATCGCCGCTGTTTGAGCAATCGAGAATTTTCATTGCCGGCGGCGTGGCCGCGCGCGGCGAACCTGACAAAGCGATTGCCATGCTGAAGGACACCGTCAGCCGGGATAAGTATGCGGTGGAAGCAAAATTTTCGCTTGCTAATCTTTATGCGTCCGAAGACCGGCATAAGGACGCCGTATCGACGGTCAGCGAGATTATCGATGACCTTGGCGAGGACCCGGAAGAAGATGCGTGGCGCTATTTCATCGCGCGCGGCGCATCGTTCTTGGAACTTGACCGTTGGGAAGACGGTGAGGCCGATTTGAAAAAAGCGGTCGAGCTAGCGCCGGAAGAGGCGACCACCCTTAATTATCTCGGCTATAGCTGGGCTGAGCGCGGCGAAAATCTTGAAGAGGCTTTCCGTCTGATCGAAAAGGCGGTGGAATTGGAGCCGGGGTCAGGAGCGATTACCGACAGCTTGGGGTGGGCGCACTATCAACGCGGCGACTACGCGGTTGCAGTGGGCCATTTGGAAACGGCCGCCTCGCTTGAGCCTTCCGATCCCACAATCACGGATCATCTCGGTGATGTCTATTGGCGGCTTGGGCGTCCGATTGAAGCCAAATATGAGTGGCGGCGTGTTCTTGAACTTGACGCCCCTGAAAAGCTGCGCGCCGAGGTGGAACGCAAGCTTGAAAAAGGTCTCGAACCCTTAAGCGACGCCGCTCCGGAAAAATGATCCAGGAAGCCGCGCCTGCGAAAATAAATCTATATCTCCATGTGGGAGCGGTCCGGGAAGACGGGTTCCACGAATTAGCGAGCCTGTTTGTCTTTGCGGAGGAAGGGGACCTCTTAACGGTTGCGCCATCCGACGAAGTAACGCTCGCGATTACCGGTCCCTTCGCCGCTGCGCTCGTGGAGTCCCCAGTCGAAGACAATCTTGTTTTTAAAGCGGCAGCGCTGTTGCGGGCGGAATTTGGCGTCGCCGCCGGCGCCGCCATCACCTTGGATAAACGACTGCCGGTGGCCGCTGGGATAGGCGGAGGATCAGCCGACGCGGCGGCGGCTTTGCGGGCGCTTGTCAGGCTCTGGGGCCTTGAGATCGAGGAAGAAGCATTGCTGCAGTTGGCGTTTTCGCTCGGTGCCGATGTGCCGGCCTGCCTGACCAGGGCGCCGCTCAATGTGACCGGCGCCGGTGAAATTCTCGCAGATGGGCCAACGCTGCCGCCGCTCTGGGTATGTCTGATCAATCCCGGTGTTGCGGTCTCCACTGGGGCTATTTTCCGGGCCTTTGACGCTGCTCAAACGGCGCCGCCTGCGCCAGCGCTTTATCCGTCGGCTGTTATTGCCGATGTTAGCGATCTTGAAATAATGACGTCGCAGACAAGAAACGATTTGCAGCCCTTTGCAGTTGATCTCCAGCCTGAGATTGCAGATGTGTTGGGGTTTCTGGCACACTCACCCGATATATTGATGTCTCGAATGTCGGGAAGCGGCGCCACTTGTTTTGGGCTTTTCGCTTCGATAGACGCGGCGACGGCTTGCGCGGAGAAGGGCCGGGCTAAAGGATGGTGGTCGATGGCGAGCGCCATTTGCCATAGCGGCGGGGCGCGCGAGCGCACTTGAGAGGGTCTTCATGGCGAGCATTTTGACAGTCTGTGCGGCGGCGCTCCTCGCGTTTGCGGTCTCGCACCTTCTGTCCCGCGCTTGTTCGCGTCAGGATTATTTGCCCGATCACCCCAATGGACGCTCAAGTCATGGTGAAGTGACGCCGCGTTCCGGCGGCATCGCAATCGTGGCGGGATGGGTTTGCGGCGCCGTCATCGTCGCCTGTTTCATCGATGATATTTCCATGACCGCCGATTTGTTAAAGTTATCGGCGCTCGGCGTTTTTGTGTTGTTGATCGGCTTTATTGACGATCGTTATTCACTATCGCCGCTCTATAAGCTGGCGGGTCAATTTGCGGCCGCGGCGCTCTTTGTCTGGGCGTTCGGCGGCGTGATGAATGCGCCGCTCCCAATTGTCGGTGATTTTGGATTAGGCCCTGCGTCTGTCTTCGTATCGATTTTCTGGATCGTCGCTTTTATGAACGCGTACAATTTCATGGATGGCGCGCACGGCATTGCGGCGACGGCGGCGATCATCGTCTTAGCGGCGCTCGCGATTGCAACGATGAAGGCCGGGGGCGGACTTGTCGGCGTTGCAGGCGTTCTCTTGGCGGTCAGCTTGATCGGCTTTCTTCGCGTGAACTTTCCACAAGGTCGCTTATTCATGGGTGACAATGGCAGTCAGAGCGTAAGTCTTTTGATCGCAGGGTTTGCGCTGATCGCGGCGAATAAGAGTGATGGGGCCGTGAGCGCCTTTTTTGTTCCAACCGCCATGATGCCGTTTTTGTATGATGTCGCTTTTACCTTGGCGCATCGCGCCGTCCGCCGCCAAAATGTTTTGTCCGCGCACAATGAACATCTTTATCAGCTATTGATCCGGCAAGGCGTCTCGCATGCGCGCGTAACAGCGTTTTATGCATCATTGACGGCGTTGAGCACAGCCGCTGCGATAATGATGCTCAGGGCTCCCGCGTCATCGCAATGGTTTTTTCCAACACTATTGGCGGTTTTGTTCGTTCCGGCCTCGTTGGCGCTGTTCTTAAAATGCCGACGCGAAGGGTACTTTACAAAAACTGCCGTGGAGGATGGCGAAGCGGCGTATGCAAACCAAAATGTTCGGCCGCTTCATCAGGCGGCGGAGTAGACCCTAATAAGCGCGGGCTACAGATTGCTCAGCCAGCATCGAGAGTGCGTCCGTATACTCATTTTGGGGTGCTTCCGATAGATCCTCAAGCGCGCGAGCCGCATAGCGCCGCGCGCAGGATTTCGTATCTTCGAGTGCATTATTCCGCGCCATAATATCACGCGCTTTTTCAAGATCGCCGTCTTCTTGGACGCCGTCGGTGATGACCCGCTTCCAGAACGTTTTTTCTTCGGGCGTCGCGCGATCGATTGAATAAACAATCGGCAACGTCATTTTTCCTTCGCGGAAATCATCGCCGACGCTCTTGCCGAGGGCGGCTTCGGCGCCGGTATAATCAAGGGCGTCGTCGATCAATTGGAAGGCGACGCCGAGATCGCGCCCATACCGGCGCAGGGCGTCTTCGGTTTTGGCGTCTGCGCCGGCGATCACAGCGCCCGCTTGCGCCGCGGCGGCGAAGAGCGCGGCGGTCTTTGATTCAACGACAGCCAGATACATATCGAACGTGGCGTCCAGGTTTTTTTGGGTCGCGAGTTGCAGCACCTCGCCCTCGGCGATGACGCCGGACGCGTGGGACAGGATCTGAAGGACGCGCAAGTCCTCCGCCTTAACCATCAGCTCGAAAGCTCGCGAAAACAAAAAGTCGCCGACGAGAACGCTTTCCTTATTGCCCCAAACGACATTCGCCGTGCGCAGGCCGCGGCGCATATCGGAGGCGTCGACCACGTCGTCGTGGAGTAACGTCGCGCCGTGAATGAGTTCGACGGCGGCGGCCAGCTGAATGTGATGATCGCCCTCATATCCAAGCAATCTCGCCGTTGAGAGTGTCAGGATTGGCCGCAGGCGCTTGCCGCCGGCTTCCAGGAGATGACGGGCGAGATCGGGAATAATCGAAACAGAGCTATTGAGCTGTGCGAGGATTGTTTCGCTGACCTTTTCCAGATCGGTCTTGGTTAATTCGCGCAGCGACCGGACGGAGGCGCTAAAACCATCGTCTTGCGACACTCTTTTAGGGTCTGGATTTGTCGCGGTCGCCAGTTGCACGGAAAAGTCGCCTTTCGCCGAAATTACGGCAATAATGTGGGCGTTCATCAGGAGTGGGTCAAGCAAGCATCTTGCGACCGATCGCGCCATCACGGGCGATCCCGGATCGATTGAAGACGCCAATAAACCCGCCTATTTAGAGGCGATGACAAATTTCCTGAAACCCGTAAAGACGTTTTGGCGCAAGCTGCCTTTCAGCGGCGACGAAAAACCTCTCGTGACCGTGATCGAGTTAAATGGGGTCATTGGCGACGCTGGCGGTCCGGGGCGCAAAGGGTTATCGCTCGCTCGGGTGGAGAGCGCGATCGAAGCGGCGTTCAAACCGGACGGTCTAACCGCAGTCGCCCTCGCCATTAATTCGCCAGGCGGCTCGCCTGTACAATCGCGGCTAATTCACAACGCTATCCGGCGCCAAGCAGCGAAAAAGAAGGACGTGCCGGTTCTCGCCTTTGTTGAAGATGTGGGTGCATCCGGCGGCTACATCCTTTCGATCGCTGCGGACGAAATCTACGCCGACGAAAGCTCGATCATCGGATCGATCGGCGTTATCGCCGCCAGTTTCGGTTTCCAGGATGCGATCGCCAAATTGGGCGTTGAGCGCCGCGTCCATACGGCCGGGGAAAGCAAGAGCCAACTCGATCCTTTCAAACCCCAAAATCAAGCGGATGTGGATCGTCTGGAGACGATCCTTACCGATATCCACCAGCAATTTATCGCCCTTGTTAAGGAGCGGCGCGGAGAGAAGGTAAAGGGTGACGACAACACCTTTTCAGGCGAATTCTGGACTGCGGAACCGGCTATGGAATTGGGCTTGATCGACGGAATCGCTCACTTGGGCGATTTTTTACCCACCCGCTTCGGCGAAAATGTTAAGGTGAAACGCATATCGCCGGATAAGGGATCACTATTGAAGCGGTTACTCGGCGGTGAAGCGCATGGGCGTCGTTCGCTGGTTGAGGCAGATGACGTGTTGGACGTCATGCGGACGCGATCATACTGGGCGCGGTACGGGCTTTAGGCTCGATCGAACAGGAAGGAGGGCGATATGGGAGCGTTGACAGGAATAGTCGCCGGTGTCGCCGCCGCGGTTGGCGTTGTGACGCTCGCGCGCTTTGCAGAGCGGAAAACGAAAGAGTTGCGCGATACTCTCAAACAGGCTGCGGGTCAGTCCGGCGGCGACGCGCCTGAACCGGTCATCGAATTCGAAAAAGACCCTGTTTCCGGCGCATACCGCCAGAAGGAAGAACGCTAGGTCACAAACAAGGCGACAAGGCGCAAAGCACGCGCCTCGTGTGCGCCGCCCGGCGGTGCTCGAATAAAAATAATCCCTGCCACGTTCCAAGCGCCAGCCGTCCCTTTTGCACGGGAATGGTCAAGCTGGTTGCTGTCAACGCCGCCTTGATGTGGGCGGGCATATCATCCGGGCCTTCCGTATCGTGATGATAGGCGTTCCCTTCCGGCGCAATTTGACTAAAGAAGACCTTGAGATCCGTCATCACGGTTGGGTCCGCGTTCTCCTGAATGAGGAGCGATGCTGACGTATGCTGAATAAAAATAGTGAGCACGGCGTCGCCAGCCGTTCTTTCGGCGACAAACAGCTGCGCCGCGTCCGTGAATTCATATAATCCCTGTCCGGAGGTTTCGATAATGATCATCGCATTCCATTGTTGCGTCGCAATATGAAGCCTTTGTTTTCTTAACCTTCTACTTCTATGATCGCCGCCCGGGTGAAATCGCCGTAAACGATTGTCATATTATTGCGATATCCCGCATGAATGGCGATGACGAATTTTCAGGAACATTCAAAGCAGACAGCGAAGAAGACCGCCTTCATCGATATTGAAGCGTCCGGTCTCAGTATCCGGTCATGGCCGGTTGAGGTCGGGTGGGTTTTTCTCGAAGGCCCTCCGCGGTCTTTGCTCGTGGCGCCGGAGGCTCAATGGTCTGACGACGCGTGGGACCCGCGCGCAGAAGGCCTGCATGGGATCAGCCGCGACCGCCTGCGTAAAGAGGGAGAGCCGGCGGCGGATGTGTGCTCGGCGTTAAATTCGGCGTTAGCCGACTGTCTCGTTTACTCTGATGCGCCTGAGTGGGACTCGTTCTGGCTCTACCGGCTTTTCAACGCCGCCGGAAAACGAACGGAGTTCGACGTTCTTGATTTTGCAGACGTGGTCAGGCCCTTAATTGCAGGACGGGAAGACGACGTTATCCAGGCGGCCAATGATGCGGCGCCGAGAACGCATCGTGCGGCTCAGGACGCCTTGCACTTGCGCACCCTTCACCGGCTCGCCAGCGGATCTTGAAATTCTGGCGCGTTATTCTGCGGCGTCGCGCTTTATGAAGGTGACCGCGAAAAGAGGCTTGCCCTCGAACAGGTCCTTCGGCTGTTCGGCTCCTTCGATCATCTTGAAAGAGCGCGGCGTAATCGACCCCTCCATACGATAGCCTTTTTCAGCCATTTTTCCGCGATGGAATTCCAGCGCAGCGGCTGTGAATTCATGGGCGAGGATCGTTATTCTTTCCGGGTCTTGTGACATTTCGGCCTTCTTTAAAGCGTGATTTGATTTTTTGCTGCCTTTGCGGCGCAATATGGCCGGGAGCGCAGCACTTGTCTACGGTGAACGCGGTCCAACAGGGAAGCGAAACGGATCATGGCGAAACGGTTTGTATTGGCGATCGACGGCGGCGGCGTTCGGGGAATGGTCGCTGCGGTGCTCCTCGACGCCCTTGACGGCGAGCGCCGCGCGCTAGGCGCCACCGGGCCCCTCGCGGACCGCTTCGACCTGATCGCTGGCACGTCCACCGGCGCGATTATCGCGGCGGGTCTTAGCGCCGCCCATGACAGTAAGGACGGCCCCCGGTTAACGCCGGCGCAATTGCGCGACCTCTACCGCAACAATTCGCGGCGTATTTTTCCGATGCGCTTCTGGTGCCGGTTGCCCGTACTCGGACGGCTTCGCCAATTTTTCGGGCCGCTCTACCGGCCAGCCGCTCTACAGGGCATCGTGGAGGAGGCGTTGGGCGACGCTAATTTCTGCGATGTCCGCCGCAATCTTCTGATTTCCAGTTACTCTATCGATCCGCGCGGTGCGGCATTCTACAGGGGTGGTCCCGACTATCATTCGGCGACGCTGCCAGAAGGGGTTACCTCGCCTGCGGACGGCGTTCGCGTCGCCGATGCCGTTGTCGGATCGACCGCGGCGCCGACGTTCTTCCCGCCGCATCAAATCACTGACAATAGAACGGACGAAACCAAAACCGTTATCGATGGCGGTGTCTTCCTCAATGATCCCGCGCTCCTGGCGCTCGCGGATGCAGTTATGCTGTGGCCGGACGATGATATCTACGTCGTCTCGGTCGGCACAGGGCGCATTGTCGATCCCTATCCCTTTGAGCGGGCCCGCAGCTGGGGGTTTTTCGAATGGTTGTCGCCATTGGGACGTTTCCGGACGCCGCTGATCTCGGCGATTTCCGATGGGCAGGCGCGGGCGGTCAACGCTCAGATGAAAAAGCTGCTTGCTGATCGATATTTTCGTTTCGACTACGATCTGGAGCGCGGTTACGGTTCCGCAAATCTGGACGACGCGTCCCGGCGCAATATTGCGCGGCTTGAGGACGGCGCCCTTAAGATGGCGGATATGATGCGGCCCGAATTGAAAAAACTCGCAGAGATTATTGGGTAATTTCTTCGCTCTGCGGCCAGCCAGTCGGTAAAAATGAACTCAATCCGGACGACTGGGCGCACCCGGCCGCCGGATTGAATTTTTCTCCACCCAAGGAAATCTTAGGTCCCCCGCTCGGTAAATCACAGTGTCCCTCGCTGGGCCGAAGTATGATATCCCCTGTTTGAGGGACAAATTGCGCTTGTTTTGGTAAAAAAGGGGACCCGTGACGTCGCTCCAGTCAAAACTCATCCGGTCGCTGGGTGACCTTCAACGCCTTCAGAGCTTCCTTGATGCTTTGCGTGTTGAAACGGGTTCTGAGGGCGCTTTGTTTCGCGTCGTCAGCCTGCGGGATTTCACCTATCCGCTCACGCTTACGTCCGGCGCTCTTTTTTCACAGGCTTTCTTCCGGGCGTATGACGCCGGGATGGTGACCATGGACCCACAATTGCGCGTTGCTTTTGACCACAGGTTGGGACCTGGCGAGGTTTATCTTTGTTCGGACCATTATGATGAGGCAGCGCGCGCGGCAGATCCGTATTTCAATGAATTCTTGCCCCGCTATGATATTCGGTGGTTTGGCGGATACCTGGCGCAAATTGGCGGCGAATATGGCGTGGGCTTCGGGGTTGGGCGGTCTTCAAACCGGTCGCCGTTCGGCGATGCTGAGAAAATGCTGATGGCGCCGCTCGCGCGCGTTCTGGAAGGTTGCGGAGAGAGTATGATCCGGCATCAGCAATTGAAATTGGTCAATGCGGCGATGGGCGAGGCGTTGCGCGCGCGTCCCGATTTCGCCGCTTGTATCGACGGTCAGGCGCATGTGTTGTGGACCGATGACCCTGGTGAGAAGATTCTTAACAGCCTGAAGCGCCTCAGGATTCATAATGGCGTTCTCACCGCTTTTGGCGGGCGCTATGCAGAAGGGTTCATAGATCGTGTGAAACGGGTCGCCGCCAAAGACGCTCGTTCGGGTGTGATCAAGAAGGACGCCATGAGCGTTGCGATTGAGAGCGGGCAGCGCATGAACGTGCGTATGCAAACGATTTTCGCAGAGGATGATGGAATGGAAGCGAAGGGGTTTTCCGGCGCCTTAATTCTTGGCGAACGGCGCATCGTCGCCGCTGACGCCGGCGCGCCGTCGCCGGGCGACATTTCGGCGCTTAGTCCAACGGAACGCAAGGTCGCCGCGCAGGTGGCCGAGGGGCTGACAACGCCCGAGATCGCGGGGCGTATGGGCGTGGCGCAATCGACGGTGCAGACGCACCTAAAGCGGTCTTACAAAAAACTTGGTCTGAAGAACAGACAGGCGCTGGCTGCGCTCTTCGTGGAGGCCTCCGTTGCGAAAGATCGCTAAACCTGGGCCGCTTAACGCGTCGTCCGTTCTTGGTCTATGATAGCGCAATGGGAAAAACGCTGATTATCATCGGCCTTATGATCGCGCTTGTCGGCGTCTTGTGGCCCATGATCACAAAATTAGGTCTTGGCCGGTTGCCCGGTGACATTCGGATCCAGCGGGAAGGGTTTTCGTTTTACTTCCCGCTGACGACGATCCTCCTGGTGAGCTTAGTTGTTACTGCAATTTTGCGGTTACTCGGTCGTTAAGCTCAAACGGCGGCCTTTCGCTTGTCCATCATCTGATCGAAGTTCGCCCACACGCCTTCACTGCCGTGCCATTCGCCCTTCGTCGCCGCCTTTGAATATTCCGTGGCGCGCGCTTCGAAAAAGTTTGCATGCTCGACGCCGTTCAGAATCTCTGTGAGCCATGGCAATGGATGTTTTTCAACGCCATAGACTTTCGGCAGGTCGAGCTGTCCAAGGCGCCAGTCGGCGATGTATCGAATGTAGGCTTTGATATCGTCCGAGGTCATCCCTTCAACCGGCCCCATTTCGAAGGCGAGATCAATGAACTTGTCTTCGAGACTGACAACGGTCTTGCAACAATCAACGATGTCGTCGGCGACGCTTTGCGTGACGCATCCCGTTTCTTTTGCAAACGCGTGATAGAGTTGGATCATGCCTTCGCAATGAAGGGACTCGTCGCGGATTGACCAGGTGACGATCTGGCCCATGCCTTTCATTTTGTTGAGCCGCGGAAAATTCATCAGCATCGCGAACGACGCGAAAAGCTGAAGGCCTTCAGTGAAACCGCCGAACATGGCGACGGTGCGCGCGATATCCGCTTCAGTATCGACGCCGAACTGTTGCATGAAATCGTGCTTGTCGGCCATTTCCTTATATTCCAGGAAGGCGGAGAACTCGCTCTCCGGCATGCCGATCGTTTCAAGCAACAGCGCGTATGCGGCGATGTGGATCGTTTCCATATTGGAAAACGCCGACAGCATCATCTTGATTTCGGTGGGTTTGAAGACGCGCGCGTAGCGCTCCATGTAATTGTCGTTCACTTCCACATCGGACTGCGTGAAGAAACGAAAAATCTGCGTCAGAAGATTGCGTTCTGCATCAGTGAGCTTGTTCGCCCAGTCCTTGCAGTCCTCGCCGAGGGGGACCTCCTCCGGCATCCAATGCACTTGCTGTTGCCGCTTCCAGAAATCATAGGCCCAGGGATAGCGAAAGGGCTTGTAGGAGTGAGATGGCGTCATCAATCCCGGCAGCGCAGCGTTTTCCAGCGTATCAAGCATGTGCAATTCCTGTTGTTCTGAAGAGCAACCGCTCATCGGAGCAGTTGCTAGCATACTACATGTTGCGTTTTGAGCGCGCAACCAGACCACCTGTAGTATTTTCCACAAGTTGGGCCTATGCGCTCTTTGACCGCATCCGGGGCTGGACCAAGACGGCTGAGGTATCGCCAGTTTGGTCGCCGTGAGCGAGGGCTCAAGCCGCATGCGTCGGCGCAGGCGCGGACCATGCCGCGATATGGAGGCTGCCGGGCGCCGTTTGGCCGTCGCACAATTTAAGTCCAGCCAGCCACTTGGAGGCGCGCGCCCTTTTTGCTAAGCCACGGCGAATTTTTTGAAAACGAACGCCAGACGAACGGTCTGGCCCCCAAAGAAGACGATAGAAAGGTCGACGATGAGCCAGTCGCAACCAATGGAGCCGCAGCTGAGCGGCAATATGTTCTTATTTGAACGTCCTGAACTCCTCACAAAAGAAACCCACGGCGGTAAAGGCGTTACGCGTCCGGCGACTCCCTTCGGATTTTGCTCCAAGATCCGTGCGGTTCCGTTGACGATCAGCGAAATTCCTTCGGCGATGAAAGATTATCCTGTTGTCTTCATGTCGCAAGAAGACCCAATTCCGTTGGCGGTTTTGGGCCTGGTGGACGACGTGAATCTTTTCGTCGATGAAAAGGGCGACTGGGAACAAAACCGTTACATTCCGGGATATATTCGACGTTATCCGTTTGCGCTCGCCAGCGAGACGGGCGGCGACCGGATGGCGATCGTTATCGACGGTGCGCACGAAGGCGTCAAAGAGGGCGGCGAAGTTCCATTCTTCGATGCGAACGGCGAGTCGAGCGAAGCAACAAAGCAGGCGATCGAATTCTGCAAGCAATATGAGCAAGACCGGCAGATGACCGTTCAGTTTATGGAACAGTTAAAGCCGCTCGATCTGATCAAGGGGCAAACCGCTCAGTATACGCCCCAAGGGTCGATTGAACAGAAAGTATTCGCCCAATATTTCGGCGTCGACGAAAAGGCGATGCAAGATTTGAGCGACGAGAAATTCCTTGAACTGCGCAAATCGGGCTTGCTGGCCGTCATTTATGCGCAGCTCATGTCCCTGAGCAATTGGCGCCTCCTGATGCAACGCCGCCTGGTGCGTTATAATCTGAGCGAAGAAAATGTTCTGGAACCGGTGGCGTTGAGCTAACGCGATCCGGTCGTCTGAATTGAGACAGCGAGCCGCGTCCTTGATTGGGCGCGGCTTTTTCGGTCACATATCTGAGAGCTTTAGCGAATAGCGCTGGGCGTTGTTTCGTCTTTAAGTAAGCTAGGCTACAAGGCGCCTTATGAGATCGCTCCGCCTGATACTATTCGCGATATTGGCATCATGGTGCGGCGCGGCCGCCGCCCAGAGCAATCGCGTCGATACGGACTATGCGTCCAGTATCATCGTGCCGGAAAGGACAGCCCTGTCCCCCGGCGAAACCCAATGGTTTGCGTTTTCTCAAAAACTCGCCCCGAACTGGCATGTTTACTGGAAAAATCCAGGCGACTCCGGGCTTCCGCTCGATCTGCGCTGGACCTTGCCGGATGGCGTCACCGCCGGCGAGATTCTTTATCCGACGCCTGAGCGCATTCCGGTCGGGCCGCTGGCGAATTTCGGCCACCATGGCGAGCCTGTATTCCTTATTCCGATCACGGTCGACGCCTCGGTGAAGCCTGGCCGGTTTCTTTCACTCTCTGTGGACGCCACGTGGCTGATCTGTGAGGAAATCTGCGTGCCGGAAGAGGGCGCTTTCTCACTGTCGATGCCAGTTGAGGCGAACCCAAGTGAACATCCGGACGGTGCGCGTCTTGTCCGCAATGCGCTTGAAGCGGCGCCGGTCGCGTTTGACGAGAGCGGAACATTTGAGGCGGCGGACAACGCGCTGACCGTTCGTCTGGAATCGTCGGCGGCATTTGGCGATGATGTATTTTTCTTTCCGGATCAGGAGGGATTGATTGAGCCGGCGGCGGCGCAAAAAATCTCGCGTGACGGCGATGTTCTTTCAATTGTTATGGCGCCTGGATTTGCTTACGAGCCTGCGGCGCTCAGTGAAATAACAGGCGTTCTTGCATCGGCTGACGGAAAATCGCCGCAAGGCGTCTTCGTTACCTTCGAAAAGTCAGCCGTCGCCGGCGCCACGTCTGCTGGCGCTACGTCTGCTGGCGCCCCTGCCGCGGCGGGTGGAAACGTAATTTTCCTTCTGGTGGCGGCGTTTTTCGGCGGTGTTCTCCTTAATATCATGCCTTGCGTATTCCCAATTATCTTCGTGAAGGCGGCGTCGCTGATGAAGAGCGCGCAGGCGGACCGTCAAACTATTCGTCGTCACGGTCTTCTCTATACGGTGGGTATTGTGGCGATGTTCGTGCTCCTTGGCGGCGCACTTCTTCTTCTGCGCGCCGGCGGCGAGCAATTGGGGTGGGGCTTCCATTTGCAATCGCCGTTTGTCGTGGCGCTTTCTGCTTACGTCCTCTTTCTCGTCGGGCTGAATTTGGCGGGCGTGTTTGAATTTGGGGAAAGCCTCCAAAATGTCGGCGGCGGACTCGCCGAAAAAAGTGGTGACGCGGGCGCCTTCTTCACGGGCGTTCTCGCGGTTGTCGTTGCAGCCCCCTGCATCGGGCCATTTTTGAGCGCGCCTGTGGGAGCAGCTGTCTTCTTGCCGCCAGTCTGGGGCATGCTGATTTTTATTGTTATGGCGCTCGGTCTTGCGGCGCCTTATCTCCTGCTTTCATTTTCGCCTGGCCTTGGACGCTTATTGCCGAAGCCGGGCGCGTGGATGGCCACGTTAAAGCAATTATTGTCTTTCCCGGTTTTCGCGGCCGCCGCCTATTTTCTTTGGGTGTTGGCGCAACAGGCGGGCGCACAGGGCCTCGCCGCGGGATTAATGGGCGCTGTGGCGCTTGCGTTCGCGGCTTGGCTATTCCAGCGCGGCAAAAACGAGGGATCCCTTGCTCTTGCCGCCCGCGCAGGCGCCGCACTTGCGCTCGTCGCTGCAATTGCGCCAGTCGCCTCCCTCGGCAGCGCAAACGAAGAATTGGTGTCGGCGGGCGGAAAGCATGGCGCGTTCGAGACGCTCGTGTTTGATGAAACGATGATCGATGCCTATCGCGCTGAGGGCCGTCCTGTCTTCGTGGACTTCACAGCTGCGTGGTGCGTTACCTGTCAGTTCAATAAGCTTACAATATTTTCAAAGCCGTCACTGGCGCGCGCGTTCGCCGACAATGACGTCGCCTTCATGGTCGCCGATTGGACGCGCCGCGATGAAAAAATTACGAAAGCTTTAGAGGCGTTCGGCGCCAACGGCGTGCCGCTTTATGTATATTATCCCCCGGAAGGCGATCCCAAGGTCTTGCCCCTGCCGCTGACCGAAAAGTCAGTGCGTGATACGGTCGGCGGATAGCTGTCGCCAAATCGAAAGCGAAATCGAAAGCCAAATTTAAAGGAAGACGTCATGAAGAAGTTCTTTAGCGCCATTTTTGCTTCAGCCGTGATAACTGCGCCGGTTTTCGCCGGACCGGAAATAGACGCCCCTGCGCCGAAATTCGAAGGGACGACGAGCGCCGGTGAGACAATTACGTTAGATCAGTTTAACGGCCAGAATGTTGTTCTTGAATGGACAAATCATGGGTGCCCTTTCGTAAAGCGTCATTATGAGAGTGGGAATATGCAAGCGACGCAGGTCGCGGCGAAGGAACAAGGCGCTGTATGGATTTCGGTTATTTCGTCGGCGCCCGGTAAGCAAGGCTACGTATCCGCCAACGAGGCGGACGAATTGACAACGTCACGCAATGCGAAGCCCGACTATGTGATCCTCGACGAGACGGGGGCGATCGGGCGTCTCTATGCTGCGAAAACAACGCCGCACATGTTCCTTATCGATGGTGACGGTGTGTTACGATATGACGGCGCCATTGACGACAAACCCACAGCTAATCACGCGCAAGCGGACGATGCAGTCAATTATCTGCTGAGCGCGGTTAACAATGTCGCCCAGGGCGTTGAAGTGGCCGACAAGCGCACCAAGCCCTATGGCTGTTCGGTGAAGTACGGATCGTAGACCGACGCTGCGACTGACTACTGATTGTCGTCGCGGTCTTTATCTTCGTTGTCTTTAGGATCGGGCGTAACGGCGTCAACAGCGCCCGCGCCCACTTTAGCTGTGGTCTTCACCGCCGTCGCGCCAGTGGAGACCGCTGCGTCGGCAACTTTCGCGACCACACATCCCTGGACGCCGATCGCAGCCACTAATAGAGCAAATAATCTGATCATCGCGCCTGTCCCGTTGCTTTGAGTATTTATGGCAGAGAATGGGTCATGGCGGCAACGACCGGCGCATCTTCGTTCGCGGTCGTCTCGATCGCCTTGGACGTAAAGATCGCGGCGACAGCCGTAATCGCGACCAGATTGCATAAGGCCCGCTTAACGAGCTTTTTCGGGGCTGGCGCGGGCTTTTTCGTCTCTTTTTCCATGCCGTTTGTTTACGCGGTTGCGCTTAAGAAGCGTTGAGACCGGTTGCTAAAATCCGTATGAAATTTGTGGAAAATTGTCGGAATGATTTCATGACCCAGATTTCAAATTCGCAAGCCTGGCGCGATCTGAGTGCGTTGGCGGAGACACTGAAAGATACGACCATCAAGTCGTTATTCGAGGCGGACGCCGGGCGCGCAGCGACATTCTCGGTTGAAGCGGCGGGTCTGTTTCTCGATTACTCAAAAAACAAAATTGATGGGCGCATATTTGACGGTCTGCTGGCTCTCGCGGACGCCGCCGATCTGGACGTTATGCGCAGGCGCATGTTCGCTGGCGAAAAAATTAACACCACCGAAAATCGGTCCGTCTTGCATACGGCCTTGCGCGATTTTTCCATGCGGTCGTTCCATGTGGACGGCGCCGATATCAGCCGTGACGTTGAAGCCGAGCGCCAGAAGATGTTGCGCTTCGCGTCCGAGATTCACAATGGAAAACGTAGAGGCTTCACGGGCGAGCCGCTCGATACTGTTGTTAATATCGGTATCGGGGGGTCTGACCTCGGGCCGCAGATGGTCGTCGAGGCGCTGCGCCCCTATTGGATAGATGGAAGACGCGCCTTTTTCGTTTCCAACGTGGATGGACAACATTTGAGCGATGTACTGGCGGCGCTTGATCCAGCCCGTACGCTCTTTGTCGTGGCGTCGAAGACCTTCACGACACAGGAAACCATGACCAACGCGGCTAGCGCCCGTCAGTGGTTTATCGAAAACGGTGCGAGCAGCGATGATGTCGCCAAGCATTTTATCGCGCTTTCAACCAACGAAAGAGCGGTGAGCGACTTCGGTATCGACACTGAAAACATGTTCCGCTTCTGGGATTGGGTGGGCGGACGTTACTCGCTGTGGTCGTCGATCGGGATGTCGATTGCGCTTCAGGTTGGCGGGGATAATTTCGAGAAGCTCCTGCGCGGCGCCCATATGATGGACGAGCATTTCCGAACCGTGCCTTTCAGCGAAAATATGCCAGCCATTCTGGCGTTGGTCGGCGTCTGGAACCGGAATTTCCAGAATATCGGCGTGCATGCGGTACTTCCCTACGATCAACACCTCCATCGACTGCCGGCTTATCTGCAGCAGGCGGATATGGAATCGAACGGCAAACGGGTTTCGGTGAATGGGGAGGTTGTTAATCATGCAACCGGCCCAATAATTTTCGGAGAGCCAGGCACGAATGGTCAGCATGCGTTCTATCAACTCATTCATCAAGGCGTTGATCTGATTTCTGCAGACTTCATCGCCGCCGCGTTGACCCATGCGCCTCTTGGTGATCATCACGAAAAATTACTTGCGAATTATCTTGCACAGCCGGAAGCGCTGATGGCCGGTAAATCGGAAGAACAGGCGCGTGCGGAGTTAAAAGACGCAGGCTTTAGTCCGCCGGAAATCGATGCGCTCGCACCGCATAAAGTGTTTCCCGGAAACCGGCCGACAAATTCGATATTGCTTGATAAGCTGACGCCGGAAACGCTTGGCGCGCTCATCGCCCTCTATGAGCACAAGATATTCTGCCAGGGCGTCATATGGGGCGTTAATTCCTTCGACCAGTGGGGCGTGGAGCTTGGCAAAATCCTTGCTAAATCCATCTTGCCGGAGCTGGCGGCGCTCAATGAAGATAAGCCGCTTGTCGACAACCATGACAGCTCAACAAATAGCCTGATCAATCGAATTAATCGGGTTAGGCGGGGCTCTGAAGGAGAATTATCATGAAGCTGACATCTTTTTTGATCGGACTGGTTGCGGTGGTCATCGCGCCGTCAGCGTGGGCCGACGACAAGCAGGATATCGCATACGTTCGTATCGCCACATCAAAAGGCGATATCGTCTTGTCCTTAGCGCCCGAAGCTGCGCCGGTGACGGTCGCGAATTTTCTTCAATATGCGGAAGACGGTCACTATGACCGAACGATCTTTCATCGGGTTGTTAATGGATTCGTCATTCAGGGCGGCGGGTATTCGCGCTACTTCAATGAACGCTCGACGCGCGATCCAATCCCCTATGAAGGGGACAATGGGCTGAAAAATGTGCGTGGGACGATCGCCATGGCGCGGACAAATCGACCCAACAGCGCCGCCGCTCAGTGGTTCATCAATTTGAGGGATAATCCGAAGCTCGATCATCGTGTCACTGACCTTGGGCCTATCTATGGCTACGCCGTCTTTGGTGAAGTGGTGGACGGCATGGACGTCGTTGACGCCATCGGCGCTGCGCCGACCGGGCCGGGCGGACCGTTTGACGCCGAAGCGCCGATTGAGGCGATCGTGATCAACCGCATCGACCCGGTTGAATGGTCGCCGCCGACGACGGAAGAAAAAACGGACAGCGATAATGAAACGCCACAACCCTGAGACGTTGTTTCCGCAATATGGCAATTACGCCCACGGGATTGAGGTTCCGGGCGATAGCCGCCTTTTGTTCATCAGTGGCCTGAACGGTTTTGAGCGCGATGGCGCCGCCATGCCCGAAAGCTTCACAGAACAGGCGGAAGCGATCTGGCAACATATTGGCGCAATATTGAATTCTGCGGACATGACCTACACGGATATAATTCAATTGAGAATGTATCTGGCGAGCCCTGAATTTGACGAAGAGAATGTACGTTTGCGCAAGAAATATCTGGGCGATCACGAGACGACGCTGACGGTTATTTGCTGTCAATTGCTCGATGCGCGCTGGAAGGTAGAAATTGAAGCTGTCGCCGCATCAAAAAGTTAGCACTCCGTGTCAGGCGTGCAGGCGCCACCGCCTGGCATGCGCGTATCGTTTGCGCCGAAGATCCATCCATCATCAATCATGGCGCCTTGGACGCGCGCGAACCAGTCAAGTGTTTCGATAGTGTGACCCTTTGCGCGTAACAGGGTCTGCGTGTCGTCGCTAACACCCGGCTCAATAAAAAGCGTGTCCGGCGTCCATTGGTGATGGACGCGGGGCGCGGCGATCGCCTCAGCGAGATTCATCTTGCCGTCAATAATATTGACGATGGCTTGGAACACCGACGTGATGATACGTGCGCCGCCGGGCGCACCGATCGCCACGTACGGATCGCCGTCTTTGAACAAGAATGTCGGCGACATCGAACTTAAGGGGCGTTTGCCAGGCGCGATCGCGTTTTTCTCGCCGCCGATTAACCCGTAAGCGTTTGGAACGCCTGGCGCCGCGGCGAAATCATCCATCTCATTATTTAGCAAAATGCCTGTACCAGGGACGACAATACCTGAGCCGAAACTGAGATTGAGCGTGTAGGTGTTCGCCACCATGTTGCCGTCGGCGTCGATAACGGAGATATGGGTCGTGTCCGGCCCCTCAAACGCGGCGGGATCGCCCGCCCTGATCTTGCTTGACTGCGTCGCCGTCGCTGCGTCAATTGAGCCTGCAAGCGCGCGCGCATAATTTTTCGCCGTCAAACCCGTTGTCGGCGTGGCGACGAAATCCGGATCGCCGAGATGCACCGATCGGTCAGCGAAAGCGCGGCGCATGGTTTCGGCCAGATAATGACGCCCTTCAGCATCCTGGAAATTTCTTTCGTTGCGGATTTCCAACATGTTCAGCATCTGGATGATATGGACGCCGCCGGAACTTGGCGGCGGCATGGCCCGAATCTCGTAGCCGCGATAGGTCCCGATGAGAGGGTCGCGCTCGGTCACTTCATAGGCCGCAAGATCGTCTCGTGTGATCAACCCGCCATTGGCGGCCATGTCGTCCGCGATGCGGTTGGCGACAGGGCCGCGGTAGAACCCGTCGCGTCCGTTCCTTGCAATAAGCTTTAGCGTCTTTGCGAGATCTTTGCGCGTGACCGTCGCGCCGGGCGAATGGCTGGCGCCGTTATCGTCATAAAAGGCGCGCTTCGCAGCGTCGTTCGCTGTCAACAGGTCGCGAAATCCGTCGAGCATCGCCGCTTTGAAATAGTCGAGTTCATAACCTTTGCTCGCAAGTTTAATCGCTGGCGCCATGACGGTTTTGCGGGGGAGCCGGCCATATTTTTCTTGCGCATGAAGAAGGCCTGCTACAGTTCCCGGAACGCCCGCCGCCTTATGCGACCGCAAGACGGCGTCTTCATCGACGGCGCCGTCAGGCCCGAGATACATGTCGCGCGTGGCGCCGGCGGGCGCGGTCTCGCGGTAATCGATCGCAATCGTCGTATCGGCCTCTTCAAGATGCACCATCATGAAACCGCCGCCGCCGATGTTGCCGGCTCGGGGGAAAGTGACGGCGAGCGCGAATGCTGTTGCGACCGCTGCGTCCACAGCATTCCCGCCTTCGGCGAGGATACCGGCGCCGACTTGCGCTGCGATTTTCTCTTCCGCCACCACGACCCCATTCCTGCTGGCGACCGGGTTTTGCAAGGCGCTGTCGAGCGGCGGTATTGATTGTCCGAGGGCAGGGGCGGCGAGTTCAGCAAAAGCAATCGACGCGATTAAGACGCAGCAAAGACGTCGCTGACCGGTTTTTTTCATCGCCTGTTCCTCTTTTAGAATTTGGGAACGAATTTTTCTTTCATCGTCACAAGTTCTTCGGCCGCTGTTGGATGAAGCGCGCAGGTTTCATCGAACTGCTGTTTCGTGACGCCCGCCTTAACAGCGATTGCGACACACTGGATCATCTCCGGCCCACCTTCGCCGACAATGTGGCAGCCCACCACTTTGTCCGTGTCTGCGTCGACAACGAGTTTCATCAACGTGCGCTGTTCATTGCCGGTGAGCATATTTTTCATTTGTCGAAAGTCGGTCTTGTAGATGTCGACATTCTTGAATTTCTTGCGCGCTTCATGCTCAGCGTAACCAACGGATCCGACGGGCGGTTGCGTGAAGACGGCTTTGGCGATGAACGTATAGTCCATCTTCTGGTCTTTGCCGTTGAACTCTGTCTCCGCAAAAGCGGCGCCTTCGCGGATCGCGACCGGGGTGAGGTTAACTCGGTCGGTGACGTCGCCGACGGCGAAGATATTGTCGACGGAAGTTTTAGAATATTCATCAACTTTGACCGCGCCGTTCTTGTCCAACTCTACGCCGGCCGCCTCCAATCCCAGATCTTTCGTATGAGGTTTTCGCCCGACGGCCCAGAAAATAAGATCGGCGTCGAGCGTCACGCCGTTCGCTAAGGTGATGTGTTTCGTGTCGCCGTCGCCCTGTTCAATTTTTTCAAATACGGTCTGGGTGATCACCCGGATACCAAGGCGCTTCAGTTCCGCGTGGACCTGAACCGAGACATCGCGGTCGAAGTAACGAAGAACGTCCTCACCGCGATAGACAACGCAAACGTCAGCGCCGAGGCCCTTAAATATGCAGGCGAATTCGAGCGCAATGTAACCGCCGCCCGCGATCACCACGTGCTGGGGCATTTTTTCAAGGTGAAAGGCTTCATTTGACGTGACGCCCAATTCGTGACCGGGGACAGTCTCGTCTACCCACGGCGCGCCGCCGGTTGCGATCAGGATTTTTTCTGCGGTGACGTCGCGCCCTTCGCCTACAAGATGCACCGTATGCTTATCTTTGACGACGGCGCGCGTCTCGAAAATATCGACGCCGGCGTTCTTCAAGTTCCGGATGTAAATGCCGTTAAGGCGGTCAATTTCCGCATCCTTATTTTCAATGAGCGTGGACCAGTCGAAAGAGGGCTCGTCCGCCGTCCACCCATATCCTTTGGCGTCCTCAAACATGTGACCGAACTCAGACGCGTAGACCATGAGTTTCTTCGGTACGCATCCCCGAATGACGCAGGTCCCGCCCACGCGATATTCCTCGGCGACGCCGACTTTCGCGCCGTAGAGCGACGCAAGGCGTGATGCACGGACCCCGCCTGAGCCTGCGCCAATGGTAAAGAGGTCATAATCATAATCGGACATCAGCCGGTCTTCCTTTATTCAACGGGCAGAAAGCCTATGCCGGTCTTAAAGCGAGCGTCGTTGAATTCCATCACTTCAAGGGTGAAGGTCTCCATAAATTCTTTGTGAACGGCGTCGAAGACCGGGGCCAGTTTTCCTTCAAACTCAAGCGGCACGCGGATAAGGGGCTGCGTCGCGACGAATATATCGAACGTGTCGCCGGTAATTTCGACCGCGATCGCCGTCCTCAACCAGAGTGAGCCCGCGTCTTCCGCGTTTCCGACAACAAGTGAGATCCCAAATCTGATTGGTTCAAGAATGATGACGTCGCGCTGGTGAAAATTAAATGCCTCATCGCCATAGTCTTTGCGAGGATCAAAGGGCCCCTCGAGCGGCACCGCGGACACGCAATCCGCCGAACAGCCTATATAGGGCGCGTAGCCGTCGACGATAGCATCGGCGAGGGCTCTGCATTTCAGCAAATTTTGGAACGCCGCTTCGCCATATTCGTAAATGGCGTTTTGCAATTCTTCGAATTTTGTCGCCGCCATTTTTTCACTTTTCTTTTTCTGTCATTTTGAGTCTATCGCCGTAATTTGGACGGCGCTACCTTGTCAGTGTGCGTACGCCGTTATTGTCAGCGATGATGACCCGGTCGGCTTCATTAATGAACAATCCGGTTTCAATAACGCCGGGAATTTCACGGATCGCCGCATTGAGGTGTGGCGCGTCGCTGATCCGCTCCAGTGCGCAATCAGCGATTAAGTTTCCGCCGTCGGTAACAAAAGGGCCCGCCTCATCAGCGCGAAGGGCGATCTCGGCGTTCGGATGGTCAAGAGCGGAAAGCTGGGTGCGGAGTTTTTGGATGGTGAGCGCCCAGGCGAATGGTTCGATTTCCACAGGCAGGGGAAACGCCCCCAATTGCGCGACATGTTTTGATCCGTCGGCGATCACAATGAATTCGTGCGCCGCATCAGCGATAATCTTCTCGCGCAACAAAGCGCCGCCGCCGCCCTTAATCAGCTGAAGATTTTGATCGAATTCATCTGCGCCGTCGACGGCCAAATCAATTTGCGTTGTCTCGTCCGGTTCAACCATTGTGACGCCCGCTTCCGTGGCGAGTTTGTGCGTCACTTTCGAGGTCGCGATAGCGGATACGGAAAGACCCGCCCTGACTTTTTCACCCAGTAATGAGACGAAGTGGGCTGCAGTGGAACCGGTGCCAAGACCGAGCACCATTTCCGGGCGCACATACTCGATTGCGGCAGCCGCCGCGGCGCGTTTGTTTGCGTCAGCGCTCATTACTCATCTTCCTCCGTCACATGCGCTTTGCGAAAGCGTGCGGCCCAACCTTCGATGATTGACTGGCGGCCGCGCGCGACGGCGAGCGCGCCCGCGTCCACGTCTTTGGTGATGACGGAGCCTGAGCCCACATAGGCGCCGTCGCCAATAGTTACTGGCGCCACGAGCGACGAATTCGATCCGATAAACGCGTCTGCCCCGATAATCGTCTTGTGCTTGTTGAAGCCGTCATAATTACAGGTGATCGTGCCGGCGCCGATATTTGCGCGCGCACCCACCGCCGCATCACCGATATACGTCAGATGGCTGACTTTTGCGTTTTCGCCGATTGTCGCCTTCTTTATTTCGACAAAATTGCCAACCTTTGCGCTTGTTTCGAGAACGGCGCCGGGCCGTAACCGGGCAAAGGGACCAGCCTGCGCGGCTGCGCCGATTACCGCGCCTTCAATGTGGGAAAATGCTTTAATGCGTGCGCCGGATTTAACGGTGACATTAGAGCCGAAAAAAACATTCGGCTCGATAAGCACGTCTTTTTCGATCGTGGTGTCATGGCTAAAAAAGACGGTCGCGGGGTCTATCATTGTGACGCCGCTTGCCATGGCCTCCGACCGCCGCCGTTCCTGAAATATCTTTTCCGCGACGCTCAATTCAATCTTCGAATTGACGCCGATCACTTCTGCTGTTTGCGCTGTTAAGGCGGCGCATTCCTCGCCTTCACGCCTCGCGATCGCCACGAGGTCGGTCAGATAATACTCATTCTTTGCATTATTCGGCTCGATCTTTGGCAAGGCGCGTCTCAGAAAATCACTGTTCACCGCCATAACGCCAGAATTACACAAACTGATCGCCAATTCGTCGGGACTTGCGTCCTTCGCCTCCACAATCGCTTCCAGCCCGTTATTGGCGTTGAGCTTGAGACGTCCGTATGACCCTGGCTCTGGCGGCTTAAAGCCTAATACTGCTGTCGCGACGCCGCCGCGCTCGACCGTTTCAATCAATGCGCCCATCGTTTCCGCTTTCACAAGCGGCGTATCCGCATACAGAACAAGGACGACGCCGTTGAAGCCGTCAAGCGCAGACAACGCCTGTGTCACGGCGTCTCCTGTACCCCTCGGCGGGTTCTGCACGGCGGTCTTGATATTATCCGACAGCGCAAGCGCAGCGTCGCCGACTTCCGGGGCTTGTGCGCCAATGACGACAATCTGGCGGTCGGGCGAGAGCGTCTGCGCTGTTCGCACGACGTGTCCCAACATCGACAGGCCGCCGATCTCGTGGAACACCTTTGGAAGCGCCGAATTCATGCGCGTGCCGTGGCCGGCCGCCAAAATAACCGTGGCAATTGAAGACGCAGTCATTCACATTCACTCCAGATGCCGCATCCGGTGCAAGGCGAGGGCGCGGGCTTTCTTTGTTAAAGCGCGATCCCACTTGCGCTGCAAATGGAGTTTTTATGGGCAGGTCCCTGGCGGGTCTCGTCGTGATTTTCGATCTGGACGGTACGCTCATTGACACCGCGGCCGATCTCACTGCGGCGATGAACCATGTATTGAGTCAGAATCAGCGCGAGCCGATCCCGTTGGCGGATGTTCGCCATCTCGTCGGGAGCGGCGCAAAGGCCATGATCAGGCGGGGATTTGGACTTTCAGCGAACGATGTAATCGAGGCGTCGCTGATGGATCGCTATGTGGACCAATTTCTCGATCATTACTTGTCAAATATTGCAGAACACTCGCGGCCTTTCCCAGGTGTCATCGAAGCGATGGGGGCGTTGGCGCACGAGGGTGCGCGCTTCGCGATCTGCACAAATAAACGAGAAGCGCCTGCCAAGCTGCTGATCGGATCGCTTGGTCTTGATCCCTTTTTTGAGGCGATTATCGGCGCGGACACCACGTTCGCGGCGAAGCCAAACGTGGCCATGGTGTCTTTATGTTTGGAAAAAACCGGGGCTCGCTCGGCGATTTTCGTGGGCGACAGCGACACCGACGTAAAAACAGCCAACGCCGCCAATTTGCCGTGTCTATTTCACAAGAGCGGGTATGGCCCAGCAACGCTGAGCGGAAATTGCCGTTACGTTTTTGACGATTATGAACGGTTTGCGGACCTCGTTCGAACGGCGGCCCAGCTCTAGATTTAGCGTGCGTCGCCTTCAACAATGCGTCGCGGCATACCATTGATCATATCGCTGCGCAGGTCAGTGCGCGCCGAACGCATGGTGGCCACGAAGCCTTCTTTTTGCGTTTCGAAATCAACATCAAATCCCCGTTTACGCCAAAAGTCCCTGATCCGTGTCGCGAGATAGTTGGCGCCCTCTTCGGTGCAGAAATCAGACATTCGCAAGCCTCTTAAGCTAAAAGCAACCTTGATGAACACGCATATAATATAAGCTGATCTGATTTTTACAAGGGGAGCGATTGAAAAATTTCACCGACCAGTTTACCAAAATTCGAATGAATTCGCCATATTTTTGCTGCGCTGCAACATGAAATTCAATTGTAAAACTTGCATATATAAGCTTAGCTTATGAGCTATGAGCCATTCAAATGCGTTCGCGCCGCAACCGCCGCCGCCGTCCGACTCGATCGGCGATCGTATTCGCGTCACCCGAAAGGCGCGAAATTTGAGCCAAGCGGAATTGGCGGCGCGTTTGGGCGTCACGCAACCGGCGATCGCTAACTGGGAAAGCGGCGTCCACGATCCGAGACGCGTCATGTTGGCGAAATTGGCCGAGACACTCGACGTTTCACTGGATTGGCTGGCCTCGGGCGCACGATCTGCGTTGGAGGCGGATAAGCACCCGGCCGCGGCATACTTGCGCCGTCCAATGCATCACGCACCGGTTATAACGTTTCAGGACGCGGCGCGCTTCCTGGATGATATGAAAGCGGACCCGCATTCATTCGCCGAAGACTACATTCCAGTGACGTCCGGGTCAGACAAAGTTTTTGCGCTGATCGTCACTGACGATGAGATGCGCCTTGTGTTTCCGCAAGGAACGCTCGTGGTCATCGATTACGCTGATCGCTCGCCGGCTGACGGCGCGTTTTGCCTTGCGCTCGCCCGTGAGGGCGCGGTTATTCGGCGTTGGCGGCGTAATCCGGACCGGCTCGAAGTCTGCAACGGAGAAAAAAACCCGAAGGCGCAGCTCGTGGCTTCGCCGTCGGTGATCATAGGCTGCGCGCGCATCTCCATTCGCGTCCACTAACCTCAATCATTTCGTCAAGCCGCCGCCTTTTCATAACGCGCAATCGTTTCCGCCAGCGCCTCGTGCGCGGATACGAAGGTTCGCTTCAGCGCTTTCATAAGCGTCCCATAATCGGCGGATTCAGGATCAGATGTCTCCAGCGCAGAGCACGCGTCGCCGAGGGCCATCGCGCCCACATTATAGCTCATGGACTTCAGGGCGTGTGCAGCGCTTTTGATTTCGGCCGCATCATCGCCTTTCAGCGACGCCGCCACGCGCAGCATTGCGTCTTTCGAATGTTCGCCGAACAATCTCAGCGCGCGCGCCGCCAGACCGCCATGTTCTGAATCCATGCTGTCAAGGCTTTCGAGGACTGCAACGTCAAACGGCGCATTCATGAGCGGCTCAATGGCGACTTCACTCTCATCGACGATATGCGTTTTGTGTGCGGATGAGTTTTCATGGTCAAGATAGTGCGAAAGCGCGTCGGCGAGCGTTTTTATCGTGAATGGTTTAGTCAGGTAGTTGTCCATCCCGGCGGAGCGCCATTCGGTTTCGTCTTGCGCCACATGAGCCGTGAGAGCGATAATCGGCGTTCGTGCAGTCCCCACATCCTGTTCGCGTTTTCTGATTGCGCGCGTTGCTTCAAATCCGTCCATCTCTGGCATGGAGCAGTCCATGAGAATGAGATCGACATTTTCTTTGCGGGTCGCCTCCAAGGCTTCGCGACCATTCTCCACAAGGATCGGCTCAAGCCCCAAACGGACCAATGCGGCGCTAACGACTTCGCGGTTTACCGCGCTGTCGTCGGCGGCCAACACGCGTTTTGATGAAAAGACAGGTAGAGCCGCGTCGTGCGAGCCGGTTAAGCTGACGGCGCGTTCACCTCTTAGCGTGTTGGTGTCGACCCGCTCGATTTGCTCCATAACATCGTAACGGGATAGCGGTTTGATGATGAGATCCTCTGCAACGCCCGCTTCAAGCAGTCTGTCTGGGGCTGCGTCGCCTAGTTCGCTCACGCATATGCGCGTCGGAATCCACTGATCCGGTCCGCCTTCTGCGGTTTCTTTGAAAGTATTCAGGAATGCAGGAGAGGCGAAAATAATGTCGGCGTACGCCATATGAGAGGCGAAGACGGCCTGAGGGGCGACAATCTGGCTCGATATCCCCGCTTCATGCAGGTAACGCGACAACATTCTCGGGGTGGCGACGCCGTCAATCGCGATGATTGCACGCATCTCTTTATCGAGCCTCACAAACGGGCGCGCAGGTTCTGCGACGGTGACAGGAAAATTAAAGAAGAAGCGAGAGCCTTTGCCTTCAATGCTGGCGACGCTGATGTCGCCCTTCATCGCTTTCAGGATTTTACTGCAAATTGCGAGCCCAAGGCCGGTGCCGCCGAATTTTCGGGTCGTTGTCTGATCAGCCTGCGAGAACGCTTCGAAGATCGCCTTTTGCTTTTCAGACGCGATCCCGACACCTGTATCAGTGACCGAGAATTCAATTAAATCCACATCGTTGTCGTTCTTGAGCATTTTCGCTGAAACGACCACGCTGCCTTTTTCGGTGAACTTCAGGGCATTGTTCACAAGGTTTGAGAGCACCTGATTTAGCCGCACAGGATCGCACTTTATCGTGTGCGGAACATCGGGCCCAACATAGGCGGCGAGATCAATACCCGACGACGAAGCCCGCTCCCAGAAGAGACCGACGACGTCGTGAATGACATCAACCGGGTTTACGTCGATCGATTCCAGTTCCAGGCGCCCCGCCTCGATCTTCGAAAAGTCCAGAATGTCATTGATGATTGAGATCAGGCTCTGGCCTGACTTAACAATAACGTCGGCGTATCGTTTCTGACGCGGCGCCAAGGGCGCGTTATTCAGGAGTTCGGCCATCACCAGCATGCCGTTCATCGGCGTTCTAATTTCGTGACTCATTGTCGCCAGGAATTCCGACTTCGCGGAGTTCGCTGCTTCCGCGATCTCTTTGGCGTCTTCAAACTGTTTTGTTCGTTGGCGAACGATCTTTTTGAGGTTTTGTTGATGGGCGAGGAGCTTGGCGTCTCGTTCCTGAATTTGGTCGAGCATCTCATTGAAAGAATCAACGAGCTCGCCGATTTCATCGTTGCTGATCCGCTTTGCGCGGTTGCCGAAATCCCCCGTGGTGCGGACTGAATTCATAATATTGCTGAGATTATGGATGGGGCGTGTGACGGCGCGCTGCATGCGCAAAGCGATCAATAATCCGATCCCGGCGGCGAAGAGGGCCGCGTAAACCGCATCCCAAATAAGCGTGGTGATCCGTTCTGATAATTGCGAGCTGTCGGCGTAGACCCAGAGCACGCCGACAATGTCGCCCGAATTAATAATCGGAACGCTTACGACCGATGCGTCCTTCGCGATCGAATTTGGCAGCAGCGCCGTGGATTCGGGCTGGCTCGTGTCTGTCAACATTTCGCCGCCGCCAAGCTCAACAAACAAGTCGCCGCTCGCATCTTCCACGCGAACAAACTCGATTGCCGGAAACCGCGAAATCGTCCTTAAGGCTTCAAGCGCCGCGGGCTTGTTCTGACTGCGCACATGATCGGCGATCGCATAGGCGAAGACGGTCGCGGATGCTTCCAGTTCGGCTTTTCGCCCATTCCCGTACTGGCCGATTTCCCGGGAAACGGAAGACGCTGTCACAATCGTGACCGACCCGAAAATGGCGACGATCACGAGCGTGGTTAAGCGGCTTCGCAGGCTGTTATTCGGATTTTGCACGCCTATCCCACTGATTTCCGGGGCTTTCAGTAAGGGCGCACTATGACCGGAATTAATTGCGAATTCGTTGTCGGACTTTTCGCCGCAATTATGGTTGGCAATCTCTTTTTAAGACTAATCCGGCAATATTCATTAAGAAATTAGGGGGTATTCCATCGGCGATGGAGACTTTTGTCGATAAGAGCCAGCCCGCTCGAATATTGCTGGTTGACGATGATCCGATCATGCGTGAGCTGGCCGGCGCCAAGCTCATTGAGGCGGGCCATCAGGTAATCGCAGCCGAGAATGGCGCGGAAGCATACGAGCATTTGGGCGTACAAGACATCGATCTTGTCATTTCCGACCTGGACATGCCGGAGATGAATGGTTTCCAATTGACGGACAAAATTCGAAACAGCCGCTTCTTTTCGGAAATCCCAGTGATCGTCATTACCGGGAGCGAGTCCCGGAACGCCGTCGATAAAGCGTTCGCGTCCGGCGCCACATCGTTTTTGGCGAAGCCGATCAATTGGACGCTTTTTAGCCACGCAGTGCGCTTTGTATTACGCGCGAGCGACGACCAGAAGGCGCTCCGCGCCGCGCGTGATCTCGCTGAAGCAGGATCGAAGTTCAAAGACAACTTAATGTCGGTGATGAGCCACGAGTTACGTACGCCGCTCAATGCTATTATTGGTTTCGGTCAATTGCTTGGCGAGCAATTCGATCGTGAGAATGACCATCTCCATAAGGAATACTCGGATTATATTGTCGACGGCGGCAAACGTTTATTGAATTCCGTGTCCGATATGCTGCTCGCGACGGACGCCTGCTCCGGCCCGATCGCGATTAACGAGGTCGATACGCCTGTTGGTGAAATCGTCGAGCTGGCCGTGAATTCGGTCGATAAGGCGGTCTCGCTCGCGAAGGCCACTGTCAGAGTCGCAATCCAGGACCCCGACGTGGAGATTTGTTGCGACCGCAATCTGGTGGCGCGAGCGATATCCAAGCTAATCGACAATGCGGTGAAATTTTCCGAACGGGGCGTCGAGATCGTTGTCGGCGCCACGGTTACGGGGAGCGGCGATCTGGCGATCGTGGTCAAGGACAATGGGCCGGGTCTCGAGAAAGAGGCAATTGAGCAGGTGACGCAGCCATTTTCCCAATCGGACATGTCGCTGCGCCGATCAAAAGAGGGGCTCGGATTGGGATTGCCGCTCGTGATCGCGATCGCTCAAGCGCATGGCGGCTTGTTCAAGCTGGAGTCAGCGCCGGGCGCTGGCGCAACCGCGCTGATTGTGTTGCCGAAAAGTCGCGTCACCCCGTCAAAACGGCCTCATGCGGCGTCCTCGGCGCTTTAGGCTGCTTCGCAGGCAGTCAGAGTTAATCGACCGTTAAAGGTTATCCTAAATTTTGAACCACTAGCTGGGCCGTTATAGCGGACCGGCGTTGTTGTAATTTTGTAACGGTCCGTTTGGCATAGCGCTCACGGAGGCTTTGAAGGCTGGACGATCAGGCTGCGAAAAGCGAATGTGCGCCGAACCGCCATTAGTCGGGTGCTAGAGGCATTATGCCCCGTTAGGGAGGGGCGTTTAGAAAGGGGTCTATCATGACGCAAAAAATTCGCGCGGCGAAGTTCGCAACCGTACTGCTCTCCGGGGCGGCGACGATGGCGATCGCTGCTCCGGCATTCGCACAGTCTGTGGCTGACGAGATCATCGTTAGCGCCACAAAGCGTGAGCAAACACTCCAAGAAGTTCCGATCGCAGTTAGTGTTGTTGACTCGGAAGTTATTGAGAAAGCGCAAATCATCGACCTGATCGATTTGCAATCAACAGTTTCTTCGTTGCAAGTCGGCCAGCTTCAAAATTCTTCGCAGACGAACTTTTCTATCCGCGGGTTCGGTAACGGCGCGAACAACCCCGGTATCGAAAGCGCGGTCGGTGTTTTCATCGACGGCGTCTTCCGTTCGCGTTCTGCCTCGTCAATTCTCGACTTGCCGACATTGGAGCGGGTCGAAGTCTTGCGCGGTCCGCAATCAACATTGTTCGGTAAAAACGTGTCCGTCGGCGCGATCTCGATTACGACGCGCAAGCCAAGCTTCGATTGGGAAGGAACCGCTGAGGCCACCTACGGAAACCTCAATACGGTCCGTTTCCGTGGAACGTTGTCGGGGCCGATTTCTGATACAGTCGCCTTCCGCATTTCCGGCAGCACGAACAATCGTGATGGTCAGTACACAAACCTCGTAACAGGCGATGATAACATCAATGAGCGTGACCGGTGGGCGGCGCGCGCGCAGTTGCTTTGGGAACCGACAGACACGCTGTCCTTCCGCGCGATCGGTGAATATAACAAAATCAACGAAGTATGTTGCGGGGCTGTTCAGCTCTTGAACGCAGGGCCGACGCAATTGCTCGGCGCACCGCCGCCTTTCGGCCTCGGCGAGATCATCACGCCGGTCCAGGACCTGGATGCGCGTGAAGTTGCGTTGAACACGCTTCCTGAAAACCGCCTTGAAGGCCGAGGCGCGTCACTGCAGGCCGATTGGGATCTTGGCTTCGCCCAATTGACATCTATCACGTCATACCGCGAGCAAACCGATTTCAATGATACGGACGTCGACTTCAGCGGCGCCGATCTGGCCACTCAGCCGCAGTTCCAGGACCAACAAACATTTACGCAGGAAGTTCGGTTAAACGGCGTTACTGAAACCGGTATTGGCGACTTTAACTGGATCGTCGGCGGTTTCTTGTTCTCCGAAGATCTCCAGTTTGATCGTGATGTTATCTTTGGCACGCAGCTTCGCGATTTCGTTGATCTGCAGCTTGGCGCGTTGGGCACCGATATCGCGTCGGGCATCGAAGGCTCATCTCAACTCGCTTTCGCATTGACGACTGATCCAGCGACGGCGCTCTTCCCGCAGCTCGGGCCGTTGTCGCCGATCCCGTTCGGCGGCGCCTATGCGCCTGGCACCGGCGTTTTTGGCGATTACACGCTGGACAACCGGTCATACTCTTTGTTCGGCACTGTTGATTGGGAGCTGACGGATCGCCTGACGATTACGGCAGGTCTATCCTACATTAACGACCGCAAGATCGCGACGGGCGACAGTCTGCTTACGGACGCCCTGTCCAACTTTGATCTTACAGCGGGCGGCCAGGCTTTCTTGGCTGCGACAGCGTTGGGTCAGGCGATCGGCACGCCGTTCGATCCGGCAAATTCGACGCCGTTCTTCGTTGCGGCCGGCACGCTCGCTGCGACCGACCCCATGACATTTGCAGCGGCTCAGGCCGGCGCTCTCGCCTTTGCGACGGACCCGGCGAATGCGGCGCTGAACCCATTGGCGCCGTTGGCGGCCGTTCAGTTCTTTAACCCCCAGGTCAACTTCCCGCAGCCAGGCGTCGCATTTGACCCTGACAACACGCTTGTTGATGACGGTTTCGTTGTCGATGACAAGGTCACCTACACGGCGCGTATCGCCTACGACCTGACAGACGCGATCAATGTTTACTTTAACTACGGCACTGGCTTTAAGGCCAGCGCGGTCAACCTGTCTTCCGACTCGACGCCGCCGACCATCGGTCCGGACGGAACGATTATTGGTCGCTTTGCAACGCCGGAAGACGTGACAGCGTTTGAAGTTGGACTGAAAGCGAATTTCGACGGCGGCTTCATCAACATTGCTTTGTTTGATCAGTCTGTTGAAGGCTTCCAGCAAAACTTGTTCACTGGCGCTGCGTTTTCACTGGTTAACGCTGGTGAGCAAACGGTTCGCGGTTTTGAATTTGAGGCGGCGTATTCGCCTTGGGATCCGCTCAACTGGACATTCGGTTTAACCTATCTTGATCCAGAATATGCGTCGTTCCCATTGGCGCCGTGTGCGGATTTCGTGCCGGATTGTCAGCTTCCTGACGGCACGCCGGACCCGACTGCCTTGTTCTTCGACGCTAGTGGAACGCGGCCTTCCGGCATTCCCGCTGTTCGCCTGACCACTGCTGCAAGCTACGTGAAAGAGCTGACGCCGGGCGTCGAGATGCAGACGCGGATAGAATATCTCTACGAAAGCGAAGTTCAGGTTGTTGATAACGTGCCGCGCGGTATCGCAGAGTCGGACGTCAGTGTTATCAATGCGAACGTATCGTTCGGTTGGGAGAACGGTTTCTCAGTGAACTTCTTCGGACGGAACCTGACGGATGATGACAATCTCATCAGCGCGTTCCCGACGGTTGTTCAGGCCGGTTCGTTCTCCGGCTATGTGAGCCAGCCGCGGACCTATGGCATCTCGCTTAGAAAAGACTTCTAATTTAAATCTCCGCTTCACTGGCGGCGATTATGCGAATACGAAAACGGGCCCATCTGGGCCCGTTTTTTTATGTACGCCAGTGCAAGGTTTTCGCGCTTAGAGGGTTTTGAAAGCTTTCAAAGGTTGAGCCTGTCTCGATCCACGCTTTCTTTAACGCGTAATACCATTGCGCCGGCGTATCGGGATCGCCCGCATAAAGCGGCCGATGATCGATGCGGGAAAGGTTCTCATTCTGGGCGTTTAGAATGGCCCCGTCCTGCGCAAGGAAGCTGTCCGCCATTCTGGCTGCAACCGGTTTGATCGCCGAAAGAAGCGGCATGTCCCAAAATATGATGTGGACTATTTGAGTTGCATTCGTCTCCGTCGACGTCATCGCCGTCAGTCCAAGGATTGTATGTTTGTCATTGCGGATGGTTTCGAGCCTTACGCCCGGCAAACGGAATTCAATTTCGGTTGTAGGGGCGCCGCCGAGGAATCCATATATGCGGCTGTTTGACGACGGACGGTGCGCAGGCATGCGAAATCCGAGCGGCGTCGGTTCGAAATGTTTGGTCTTTTCCTCAGAGGCGCGGCCCTCCCGCCACCACCATTGTCGATGAACGAAGGGGGTGTGGGCGGGGTCTATTAGGCCGATGACCGCTTCGTCGAACGGCCCGTGCGCCGGAACTGTCGTGACTGTTTTTGGGCGAAAGTCTTCCGGGAGGCCGAGCGCCGGCGGCGGCGCGTTGGCGCGCTCGCCGTGAAAAATCCAAATAACGCCGTTTGCTTCATGAAGGTCGTATTTTCGAACGCTGATTGGCCGCGGATCAAAAGCGTCGTTTTCCGAAAGTGATGGGACGCCAGCGCAGCCGCCGTCCGACGTTCTGAAACGCCAGCCATGATAAGGGCATTCGACCGCCGCTTCCTCGTGATCGCAAATGCGCCCTTTCGAGAGCGGCGCGCCGCGATGAGGACAGACGTCACGCAAGGCGAAAGCGGCGCCATTTTTCGTCCGCCCAAGGACAATAGGATCATTAAAAAAGATACGGCGCACCATGGCGCCCTTTTTCAGCGCCCGCGAGGGGCAAGCGAGATACCAAAGTCCGGTGAGCGTGTCGCTGGCGGCCGTCAAGCTTATGAACCCTTACAGCGCCCGGCGCGCTTTCATGGCGGCGCTGAGCGTGCCTTCGTCGAGATAATCCAATTCACCGCCAACCGGGACGCCCTGGCTGAGTTTTGTAATTGTGACGGATTTTCCTTCCAATTGTTCGGTCAAATAATGCGCCGTTGTCTGTCCATCGACAGTCGCGGCGAGCGCAAACACAATTTCTTTGATCTCATCTTCTTGCGCGCGCGACACCAGCGCGCCGATATTGAGATCGTCAGGTCCGATCCCGTCCAGTGGCGAGAGCAATCCGCCAAGGACGTGGTAGCGCCCCCGATGAGCGCCGGCGCGCTCCATCGCCCAAAGGTCTGCAACGTCCTGCACGACACAAAGAATGGCGCCGTCGCGTTCCGCATCAGCGCACACGGCGCAAGGATTAATCGAGTCCCAATTCCCGCACGTGTCGCAGGCTTTGACCTTGTCGGCAGCGTCAGCAATCGCAAAGGCGAGCGGGCGCATCACAGGCTCGCGTTTCTTCAGAAGATAAAGCGCCGCCCGTTTCGCTGATCGCGGCCCAAGGCCCGGCATTTTGGCGAGAAGGTCAATCAGACGTTGGAGTTCAGGGCCGATCGTGGCTGCCATAAAAGATTACGCTTTAAAATGGGAGCTTCATGCCAGGCGGCAAAGGTAGTCCCTCGGTGAGGCCCTTCATTTCCTCCTGGGACTGAATTTCAAGCTTCGACTTGGCGTCATTGATCGCAGCGGCGATCAAATCCTCCAGAACTTCAGCTTCATCTTCTTTAACAAGAGCGCGCTCGATCGCCACGGCTTTAGCGAAACCCTTGCCGTTCAAGACGATCTTGACCATGCCGCCGCCGGAGACGCCTTCGACTTCCATCTCGGCGATCTTCTCCTGGATCTCTTTCATCTTCGACTGCAGGCCGGCGGCCTGTTTCATCATCTCGCCAAAGTCTTTCATGGTGTTCAGCCTTCGTTTTCCGTGTCGTCAGTTTCGTCGCCGGTGGGCGCGGTGAAATCCGTCAGCGCCGCGTCGCGGATCGCTTTTACCTGCGCCTCGGGGAAAAGGTCGAGCGTCTTTTTGACCAGCGGATGCGCCATGACTTCTGCGGACCGGGCGTCGCGAAGCGTCGCCGCGCCTTCGCGGTTCGCGTTAACGGTCACAATCCATTGCTCGCCGGTCCAGTCTTTCAGCGCCCGCGTCAACCGCCCCGGCAAATCTGACGGTGCGCGATCGTCAAGGCGCATTTCAATGCGGCCCTGTTCAAAGGCTACGAGATGAACATAGCTTTCCAATTCGATCCGTAGCTTCTCATCCTTTTTTGCCGCCGCGAGGCGCGCAACGTCTTGAAACGTTGCCAGGATGGCCTGCGGCCCCGCTGATGGCGCCGCTTGTGGCGAGGGGCGCTCAAGGGGTTTGGCTCGAGCCGCAACGAGACCGCCGCCAGACGCCTCCAATTTTGCGCCGCCGCCCGTCGGCGCGGAAGCCGCAGCGCCAGCGCCGGCTGATGGAGCGGGTGCATCTTTTAATGCGCGAAGGGCTTCGTCAGGCGTCGGCAGGTCGGCGGCGTATCCAAGCCTGATCAACGCCATTTCCCCGGCGGCGGCGGGGTCTGGTGCGATTTGCGTCTCGGACAATCCCTTCATCAGGAGCGACCAGGCCCGCGTCAGGGCGTTCATCGGCAAGGCGTCCGCCATCTCGCGCGCCCGCGCCGCGTCTGCAGCCCCAGCGGCGCCGTGCTCGGCGG
>CAWUIM010000027.1:0-39925 GCA_963922595.1 uncultured Parvularculaceae bacterium | reverse complement strand
GCCGGAAGAATAGGGCGCGCGGCGGCGCACGCGGGGCTGTCCTCGACGGGCGCGATATTGGCACCGTGGTTTGCCCGGATGCGCCGATGAAATTCTTCGTCACGGCGAGTCCTGAAGTCCGCGCCCATCGCCGCTGGAAAGAGCTGTTATCGACCCGTCCGGACGTGAAGGAAGCTGACATTCTGGCCGATCTGCGCGAGCGGGATGCGCGGGACGCCGAGCGCAAAGATGCGCCGATGGTGGCCGCGGAGGATGCGGAGTTGCTAGACACCACTGATTTGTCTATAGACGCGGCATTCGCGGCGGCGCGCCGCGTGATCGACGGCGTTTTCAAACGCTGGGGCGAGCAATAGCTCGCGCCGGCGCAAATTTCTTTTTGAAGACGGTTTTTGTGTCCGCCGAAGCGTGATCCGCGCCGCTTAACTGAAACTCGGCTTCACCGGCCTTTGGACCGAATGCGCAAAGGCAAGACCGCCGGAAACAACCGGTCGGCATGTATAGCTGAACTGATTTGGAGACTGATGGAACCCTTCATGCGGGTCCCTTAACCTTAACCCTTATGTCATCAACTGAAACCATGAACCCGTCCCGCGACGATTTCGCGGAAATGCTTGAAGCCTCTCTGGTGGACAAGCAACAATTTGAAGAAACCGTTGTCAAAGGCGTCATCACCGCCATCGAAAAGGACGTTGCGGTTATCGACGTTGGCCTGAAAACCGAAGGCCGCGTCCCCTTGAAAGAATTCTCTCAGCCCGGACAGGACGTGTCCCTCAATGTCGGCGATGAAGTCGACGTATATGTGGAACGCCTTGAAAACGCGCATGGCGAAGCGGTGGTCAGCCGCGACAAAGCCCGCCGCGAGGAAGCCTGGGACCGCCTTGAAAAGCAATTTGGCGCGGAAGAGCGCGTCACAGGCGTTATTTTCAACCGCGTGAAGGGCGGCTTCACCGTCGATCTCGGCGGCGCCGTGGCCTTCCTGCCCGGCAGTCAGGTGGATATTCGCCCCGTGCGCGACGCCGGCCCGCTGATGAATATCGAACAACCGTTCCGCATCCTGAAGATGGACAAGCGCCGCGGCAATATCGTTGTATCGCGTCGTTCCATCCTTGAAGAGGATCGCGCCGAACATCGTCAGGAAGTCGTCAAAGAGCTCACCGAGGGCGATGAGCGCGATGGCGTCGTGAAGAATATCACGGATTACGGCGCATTCGTCGAGCTTGCGCCGGGCGTCGACGGGCTCTTGCACGTGACAGATATGTCCTGGAGCCGCGTCAATCACCCGTCTGAGGTGATTAATGTGAATGATACAATCCGTGTTAAGATCATTAAGATCAATCCTGAAACGCACCGGATTTCGCTTGGCGTGAAACAGCTCCAGCCCGATCCGTGGCAGGGCGTCGCGGCGAAGTATCCGCTCAGCGCCAAGTTCACTGGCCGCGTCACAAACATCACTGACTATGGCGCGTTTGTGGAGCTGGAAGACGGCATTGAGGGGCTGGTCCATGTCTCCGAGATGAGCTGGGTGAAAAAGAACGTGCACCCGGGCAAGATCGTCTCCACTTCCCAGGAAGTGGAAGTCATGGTCCTCGAGGTCGACGAAGCCAAACGCCGGATTTCACTCGGTCTGAAACAATGCGCGGACAATCCGTGGGAGCGTTTCGCCGAAGAATATCCGATCGGCTCAGTTATCGAAGGCGAGATCAAGAACATCACGGAGTTTGGTCTTTTCGTCGGTATCAACGACGACATGGACGGTATGGTCCACTTGTCGGACCTCGACTGGGACCGCTCCGGCGAGGAAGCGATCAAGGACTACGAAAAAGGTCAGACGGTTACGGCCAAAGTACTTGATGTTGATCCGGATAAAGAGCGCATCTCGCTTGGCGTCAAACAGGTTGGCTCCGATCCGATGGATTCGGTCGGCGAAATCAACCGCGGCGACGACGTCACCTGCACGGTTACGGCGATCGAAAATGGGGGCATCGAGGTGCAAGTAGGCGGCGAAGGTGGTCCGAAAGCCTTTATCCGCAAGTCGGATCTTTCCAAAGACCGCAACGAGCAGCGCCCCGAGCGTTTTGCTGTTGGCGATAAGATCGACGCGCGCGTCACCGGTTTCGACAAAACCTCGCGCCGCATCAATCTCTCCATCAAGGCGCGTGAAGTCGCTGAGGAGAAAGAGGCGGTGGAGCAGTACGGCTCAGCCGATTCCGGCGCGTCTCTCGGCGACATTCTTGGCGCCGCACTCAAGGAAGGCGATAAGGGAGAATAATTCCTTCGCCTAATGAACAAAGAAAAGCCCCCGCAAAACCGCGGGGGTTTTTTTCTTGGATAAACCTCAGCCTATAAACGAAAATTCGCTGGCGCTTCCGCTCAGGCGCCCATCTCGCTTGCGCAGCAAACATTTACATCATTCGGGTAATGACTGTAGGATTCGCGATCACGTAATTAAAGGGGGGCGATATGAGGGCGGCGCGTCTCGCGGGACGATTGACGGTTTATTATCTCGCCGTCACCGGATTCGTCCTTGCCGGCATCCAGTTTGTTCCCGATTTCCAGTCTTACCTGCCCATTGGCGGCGCGCAGCAATTGCTCGCCGGCGCTTCTTCTGACCCATTCGATTCCATCGAAATCGGCGCGGACACTGTCGAGAATTTGCAAGGCAGTCTCGTCTGGCTGACCATCGCGGTGGCGGGGTCGGTGCTGACCGTATGGCCGCTAAGCTGGACCTATATGGCGATCCGTATTCACGATGAATATGATCAATCGCTTGTTGAAACGATCATGGTGCTGCCGATTGCGGTGACGAGCATTGTGATTATCGTCAGCCAAAGCATTGCGCTTGCGTTCGGCCTGGCGGGCATTGTTGGCGGCGTTCGGTTTCGCAACACCTTGAAAAGCTCGGGCGACGCTCTTTTTATCCTAACGGCGATTGGCATTGGTCTCGCGGCCGGCATCGGCGCGCTTGAAATCGCCATCGTGATGTCAATCATGTTCAACTACTGTTTTCTCGCCCTGTGGATCGCGCGATATGGCGAGAAGAAAGGCGCGCATCGATATATGCGTCACGCGACAAAGAAAAATCATAAAAACGCGGAAGGCGCAAAATGATCCGTTTTCTGCTGAGCTTTTGTCTTTTGTTGCAGCCGCCAATCGCATTGGCGCAGGGAAGCTCTCGCATAAAGGCGACTGAATTTGAGGCGCCGGTTTCCGTTTTTAAGTTGCCAAAGAATCTTGTGGAAATTTCTGGCCTGGCGCCGGCCGGAGAAAAGAGCGTTTACGGCCACAATGATGAACATGCGATCATCCACGAAATAAGCGTTGATGACGGAACGGTGTTACGGTCATTCGCGCTCGGCGAGCCGACGGTGGCGGGCGACTTCGAGGCGATCGCGCGCATCGGCGCGTTTATCTATCTCGTGACCAGCGACGGGTTGATCTACGAGGCGCGCCCGCAGCCCCATGCGCAACGAGCCGCGTACAATGTTTACGATACGGGCCTTGGCAAGACATGTGAGATTGAGGGTATGGCGCCTGACGAAGAAGGCGGCCTCCTTCTCTTGTGCAAGCGATCAACGCTCAACAAACGGCGCGACCGGCTCATCCTCTATCGTTGGCGCTTCGAGGATCGGCTGAATGAAAAGACGCCCTTGATCAATGTGGCGCTTCGCGATCTGGCGCCGCGGCCCGTTGAGGGATCGTTCCGTGCGTCGGGCCTCGAGCGCGACGCCAACACTGGTAATCTGCTGATTATCGACTCAAATGCGGGCGCGGTGCTGGAAATAACGACGCGCGGCGCCAAGGTCGCGTATCACGCGATCGGGTCGAAAGCTCATCCGCAACCGGAAGGCGTTACGATCCTGCCGTCCGGACTTTTCGTGATCGCTGATGAGGGGCGCAAGAAGAAGGGCGCTTTATCAATTTATAAGCCGCGATAAGGCGCATAACGCTTTCATCGGCAATTTGACAGGAGCTTTTTTTCGAGCGTCGCGTCATCAGCGATCGCCTTGAAAAATCCCTCAAGGTATTTCTTTACGCTCTTTGTCGCGCGTTCGCTGAGGCCGGGCGCTGTTTCGATCGCAGCCATAAACGCCGGCTTTTTCTGTCGGAACGTTTCAGCGGCGACACGCGTCTCTGCGTTGAAGTCACAAAAACCGCGATAGACCCGCGACGTCACGCGAGAGACATTAACATTCGCCGGCGGCACAGCGTAAGGGGCGTCGACAAGACCCGCATAGTCAAAGTCGTAAGGAACGGGCGTCAGGTCGGATTGCGCTTGCTTACTTGAACCAATCAACTTCGCATTGTGGCAACACTCATCGCCTGTCGGCCCCTGAAGGACGCCCCAATCGAGATTGCCGATCATATATTGGAAGAGCGTCACCGTCGCCGTTGACTGAGCGTTCAATTGCGCCCGCGACGCGCGTTCGATTGAGACTTCTTTTAAGTCGACGCGCTTGGCGAGATCATCAACATCCTCGATCAAAAATCCAAACCGGCGAATGATCTCCTTGCCGCTCTTCTCGTCAACATAAGATATCTCCGCCAGCCGGACGCGAAAACTCGTGTCGGTAGCCACATTGAAAAGTTTGTAGGCTGTATATTCCAGAAAAGTGTGTCTTTGGAACGCCATCGTTTTGCGGCAATGGGTGACAAGCTTGAGCGATCGCTGCCGGTGAAACAGGGACGCCTTCGTCGGTTTTTCCTTGATGCGAATTCGTATCGGCGGAAACTGGCAATTCTCCTTTCGTCGACGTGATTTTCCGCGCGCGCTGATCGTGACGGCGTGGGCTTCCGTCTCGGTCCCCTTGATGACGAGCGTTGCGTCATATGGTGTCGGCGACCGAGACATGCCGCGTACAAGCTCGCGGATTGGACCTGTAATTGTGATGTCGAGGGGCGCATCGTCAGAAAATAGCGGCGTCGGCTCTCCGGCTTTCGCGCCAGCGGGCGCGAACAAGGTAGCCGCACAGCAGAGAATTGCGATCAAGCAAGCCCGGGTCATTGTCTCGCCTCGGGTGTTGTCAATGTCTGCGATCGCCCGCCGTCTACAGCCGTGACGATGTCGCCTTCTATACGAACATAGGATCGCACGCCGCCGTAATGCGCGGACATGCCCGTGTCGATCAGGAGGACTTTGCCGCCATACCGCGACTGAATGCCCGACAATTGCGGCGTATGTCCGACAATGATGCGGTCGATATCATAGGCCTCAAGCGCCAGATCGACGGCCTGCGCGCCGTCGGCGGTTTCTTGCGCATTTCCGCGGTGCCAGAGCGGCCCTAATTCGTCGGTCAATATGTCAGCCGGCCCTTCGCCGGTGAGCGCCGCGCGGACCTCGTCGTTAATGCTCTTTATTGACCGGTCGGCATATTCAGCGCTGATCCCGCCATGAACGAAGAGCGTTTTGTCGATGATGTGAACAGCGTCATGCTTAGAGACCCATCGTCCGTATACGCCGTCAGCGGCCCACGCGCGCCTGTGCTCAACATAACCGAGCGGAAAGTCTTCATCAAAGGCGGCGCGAACTTGCTTGTCGGTCAGGGTTGGATTTTCACCCCGGTAGAATGACGTGAAAGCCTCGACATTCGCCCGATAATATTGATCTCTGAGCTTCGGCGACTGCGCTGTGGCGAACGCGGCGTATTCGCCGGGATGCACATAACGCAAATCACCGGTGATATTCATCGCTTCATGATTGCCAATCAGCGCGATGACAACGCCGCCGGCGCGCGCGGCCTGTTTTTCGAGCGCCATCAGATGGTCGAGTATTTTTCGCGTGTCCGGGCCTCTGTCTGGAACGTCGCCGAGTTGAACAAATCGCGTATCGCCGCCAGCCCATTCGCCCGCGCTGTCCACGATGCCGGCGCGGCGCAAGATCGCCATGTAGGCTTCGTAGTCGCCGTGAATGTCGCCGACGGCGACCACTGACGACACGCGCGTCTGGTCCGAGGGCGATGCTGGTTCGGCGCTTGCGCAGGCGGTCGCAAAGAAGAAGACCGCTACAAAAAGCTGCTTCGCCCAGTGCGCGTCTTGGCGCTTGGATTTCGTGACCATATCTCCCCCCCGTTTTTATCGCCTGCTGCAGAATACCTCAGGCGACGTGGAAATGAAAACGCGGGGCGGAATGCGTGGCGTCGCCGGTAAGTGGTGGACAAAGGCTCTTGCGCGGCGCGTTTTTGCAGTGCAACTAATTTTGAACCGCTTTAAGTCACCGCGACGCGCTTGATGGCCTGCGCCGAAAGTTCGCGGCTGCATATTTGATGATCGCTGGCGATCACTTAAGCAAACAGATAGCCTATTGGGGTGATTGCCGTGCCCATAAAAACCAATGTTGAAACGCCTAGCGTGTGTCTCCTAGGCGGGACCGATGCGGTGTCGCAGCGTTACGCCGCGGAAGGCTGCCTGAGTACCCCCTTCGCCTTCGATGAGAAATTGATCGACGCAGCGGCCGAGGACACGCGCCGTGTAATCGCGTCAGGAAAACGGCGTGCGCAGGATCTCTGGCGGCGTTCGCCGGCGATTAAAGCGCTTGCTTGTGACGCGGGCGTATTGTCTTTCCTTTCCAAATTATACGGACGGCGCGCTTTTCCGTTTCAGACGTTAAGCTTCGTCAGAGGAAGCGAACAAAAGCCCCATGCGGACACGTTCCACTTTTCCTCGACGCCGGAACGGATGATGTGCGGCGTCTGGATCGCACTTGAAAAAGCGGACGAGGGGAATGGGCCGCTCGTCTATTATCCGGGCAGTCATCGTCTGCCGGTGTACGCGCCGGCGGATGTGGGCGGCGACAATTATGCGACGGATTACGAGCCGTTCGTGGCGGCGGAACTTTCAAAAGGCCGGTTCGACCGTAAAGAAGCGCTCATGAAAAAGGGTGAGGCGTTTTTGTGGTCGGCGAATTTGTTCCACGGCGGCGCGCCGATACGCGATCGCTCGCGCACGCGTCTCAGTCTGGTGACCCATTACTTCTTCGATGATTGCACCTATGTAACCCCCATGCGGGAAAAAGACGGCAAAGCGCATACGCGGGAAGTCTACGATATCGCGGCAGGCCGGTTCGTCAGACAGAAGCGCAATGGCGCTGTCGTGCGCCCGTCGCCGATTGTTGCGCTCGCAGCGCGCTATCGTAATCTGATGCGTCAGGCGCCGGTATCTTGAGTGCCTGAGTTACCGGAAGTTGAAACGGTCCGCCGCGGGCTCGCGCCCGTGATGGAAGGCGCGACATTCTCTCGGGTTCGCCTCAAGCGCAAAGATTTGCGCTTCGCCCTTCCGAAGAGTTTCGCGAAGCGCCTTGAAGGAGCGCACATTCATTCGTTGTCGAGGCGCGGCAAATATATGAACGCCGCCCTTTCAACCGGTGAGACCTTGATCATGCATCTTGGCATGACGGGCCGGTTCACCATTGAGGAAGAAACAGCGTCGGCGCCGGGCCGCTTCCACCATGACGTTGCACAATTGGAAAAGCACGATCACGTGGTCTTTGAAGTGGCGCAGCGCGACGGGCGGTCGGCGCGTATTGTCTATAACGATGCGCGGCGTTTCGGATTCATGGACCTGTCGCCGACCGGCGCCCTTGATCAGTCGCGCCATTTCGCGGGCATGGGCCCTGAACCGCTCAGCGAAGGTTTCACCGAGACGTCTTTCAACGCGGCCTTGAAGAAGCGATCTGCGCCGATCAAATCGGCATTGCTCGATCAGCGTGTGGTCGCTGGTGTGGGTAATATTTATGCGTGCGAGGCGCTCTTTCGGGCGAAGGTTTCGCCGCGGCGTAAAGCCTCCAGTGTCGCCGGCGTGCGGGCTGGCCGCTTGCGTCAGGCCGTGATCGCGGTCCTTGAGGAAGCGATTGAGGCTGGCGGCTCGACGCTGCGCGACTTCGCTGCATCGGACGGCGCGCTCGGCTATTTCCAGCACAATTTCAAGGTTTATGGCCGCGAGGCCGAACGCTGTCCGGTCTGTAAAACGCCGGTCAAACGCCTTGAACAGGCCGGGCGATCGACCTTTTTTTGCGGGGTTTGCCAGCGGTAAATCGGCCCTGAATGGCTGGCCCTGAAAAGCGTTGACGGGGGCGGACCCCGTCGTTATACACCGCGTTCCGCCCGGCTAGGGCTCTGAATTTCTTAATCCGAGAGACGACATGGCAAACACAACTTCAGCAAAAAAGATGGTTCGGAAAATCGAACGGCGCACGGCTGTGAACAAGGCCCGCCGCTCGCGCGTGCGCACCTATTTGCGGAAAGTGGAAGAAGCGATCGCATCCGGCGACAAAGCGGCTGCAGATACGGCCTTTAAAAATGCCATGCCGGAAATGCATCGCGCTGTAACAAAAGGCGTTTTCCATAAGACGACTGTCTCCAGAAAACTGTCGCGACTTTCTTCGCGCATCAAAGCGTTGTCCGCTTAAAAGACCCAGACAATTTTAATCGAGCATGTGAACGCTTCGTCATCGACGGAGCGTTTTTTTCATTTTTTGTAAGGCGCACTTTGTGCTAGCTGTATATTTTTCGCCGCCGCACACTGTGCGCTAGAGTAATTTTAAGTTTGCGCGATTTCAGAAAGAGTATGAGTTTCAAACGCTTTGGAAAAAACACATGCTGAAGGGGAAAACTATAAAAAAAAATCTCGCGAATCGCTGATCAAAGTCTTGCTTCACAGAACTGTCGTGTTTTATAGTGGGATTGTTGGATGCAACGGGTACGAACTAATTTTTGCACCAATGATTTGGGAGAGTGGTAGCGTTAAAGAGCGTCAAGGTTCTTAATCGGAGCCTTGGGTGTCAATAATTGTCGCGTTATTGCGAAAAAAATAAGAAGGGGCGGGGCATGGACCTTTTGCGTCGACTGCACACAAAGACTATTTCTCCCATCATCGTTTTTGACCAAGCCGTTTTCCGGTCAACCGCAGCGCTGCTGCTATAATCAAGTAAATTGACTTTCGCCGGTTTCGCGCCGGCGTTCCATTAATTGTATCTGCTTTTCCGCGCGGTGTTTCTGCGAACGGGAGAGCTCTGACAAAAATTTTAATTGCAAGGTATTTTATGACAGACCAATCTGACTCCCAGAACGATCCCATGAACGCGTATCGCCAAAGCCTGAAGAAGCGGTTTGGTGAAGCGATATTCCATTCATGGATGTCCGACATTGCGATCGCAAAAAACTCGAACGGCGAAGTCGAACTGGCGACGGCCTCGCGCATGCGTCGCGATACGCTTCTACAACGCTTCAAGCCGGGCATGCATGAGGAGTGGAACCGGCACATCGCGCCGGTGAAGAAATTTTCGATCGCCCTGCGCCGTAAGGATATCTCAGATCGCCTCGACGGCGCCGCGCCGCGCCCGCCGGTGGGCGAGGCATTTCGTAGCCCCATGTCAAAAGAAGCGGACAAAAAATCACTTGGTCTTAATGATCTGGCTTCGCCGCTCGATCCGCGATCAACGTTTGAAAGCTTCGCCGTTGACGAGACTAATCAGTTGGCGCACGCTGCGGCCAAGCAAGTTTTCGTCGAGACCACGCCGCACCAATTGATCTACATTCATGGTCCCTCCGGCATCGGCAAGACACACTTGTTGCACGCAATCGGCCATGAATGGCGCAAACGTTTTGGGGAGGGGACATGCGCATACCTGACGCATTCAAGTCTGATTAACGGATGCGTCGACGCCGTTTTTTCGAATTCGATTCTTTCTCTGCATAAGGATCTTCTGACGCAGAGGCTCATTCTGATTGACGATATCCACTTACTTGGCGGCAAGAACCGCACACAGCAGGAGGTGTTGAATATGGTGAATGCGTTTATTTCGAGCGGTCGCCAGCTTGTCATCGCAGGCGAGGCGCCTCCCGGACGGTTGAGTGAAAAAGATATTCATGCGCGTCTTGCCGATCGGTTGGCTGGCGGGCTTGCGGTGCCAATGGAGCCTGGCGGCGTCGCATTACGCACCGATGTTTTGAAAATGCGAACGGCGAAGGCCAGCATGAAGTGCGAGATCGGCGATGACGCCATCGATTATGTGGCGGCGAACTTCCCGCACAGTCTGCGCGAGGCGATCGGCGCCCTGAATCAGCTTTTGCTGACCTATGGCGACAAAGAAACCGTGGTCGGCCGCGCGGAAGCGCAATCAGCGCTGCGCTCGCGCCTTGTAAGCGGCAAGCGCGCCGGCACGCTTGAAGACGGGATTGCGGCGGCGGCCGATGCGTTTGGCATTTCCGTCGAGGACATGAAGGGACGTGCGCAGCCGCAACGGATCGCCAAAGCGCGCCATGCGTTCGTCTATGTCGGCCGTGAAGCGTTGAAGGAAAGCTTCCCGAGGATTGCGGCGTCGCTGGGCCGCGATCATACCACGGCGATGAGTTCTTACCGTCGCGCCGAAGCGCTTTTGGAGCGCAACAAGGACTTCCGGGACGCGGTGGATGCGATCCGTCTGGCGGTCGGCGGCTAGCGCGCAGCGCGCTCTGAAAATTGCTTTAATTTCAATGGGCTAAAAAGGGCCGGCAAGGGCGAATAAATCGCTTCTTTGCTGGCTTTTTTGTGCTGTTTTGGTGTATGATTAGGCGTTGATTTTCAGTGGCGATTCTTCCGTCGACGCGCATGCCTTCTGCAGTTTTTTCGTCTTGGGAAAGCAAAGAAAGCGGTCGAAAATCTCACCACAGGAAGCTGCCGGGACTTACAGCGCTTGGAGGCGCTGACGCCTTCTCTGCAACTGCTTCTTGAGCGGGACGACGCGCGATGCGGCGGGGGTAAAGAGGATTTGGGAGACCATGAAGGTAACGATTGAACGATCTGCGTTAGTGAAAGCGTTGGGGCACGTCCAGAGTGTTGTAGAGCGCCGAAACACGATCCCCATTTTGGCGAACGTGCTGATCCAGGCGACCGCTGATAACCGCCTCACCTTAACGGCTACAGATCTGGATATCGAAATTTCCGAAAGCGCGGAAGCTGACGTGGCGGCCCCGGGCGCGACTACAACAGAAGCGGTCCGGCTTCACGATATCGTCAGAAAACTGCCCGACGGATCTCAGATAAAGCTGGAGCTTGTGGGCGAGGAGGGGCGGCTGCAAATCTCCGCCGGCCGGTCGCAATTCTCGCTGGCGGTCTTACCTGACGACGATTTCCCGACGCTCGCCGCCGACGATCTGCCGACCAATTTTTCAGCGCCCACAGCCGACCTCGCGCGGCTTCTGGACAAAACGCGTTTCGCCATGTCGCAAGAAGAGACGCGCTATTATCTGAACGGCGTTTACCTCCACGCTTTGACCGATGGCGAAGAGGCGCCCCTCTTGCGCGCGGCCTCCACTGACGGGCACCGGCTGGCGCGCCTCGACGCGCCATTGCCAAAGGGCGGTGAGACGATGCCGGGCGTGATCGTGCCGCGAAAAGCGGTGACGGAATTGGCGCGGTTGCTCGACGATGCGGCGGAAATGGTTGAGATCGGCGTTTCGGAAACAAAGATCCGGTTCGGGTTCGGGGCCGGTTACCTGACATCGAAGCTGATCGACGGCTCGTTTCCCGATTATGAGCGGGTTATTCCAAAGGGTAATGAAAATACCCTCCGTGTGGAGAATAAAGACTTTGCGCAAGCCGTTGATCGGGTGTCGACTGTTTCCGCCGATCGCACGCGCTCGGTGAAGCTGGCGCTTGATACCGACCAGCTTCGCTTGACGGTGAATAATCCGGAAGCCGGCAGCGCGTTGGAGGAGCTCTCCGTCGACTACGCCGGCGCGCCGATCGAGATCGGGTTTAACGCGCGCTATCTGTTGGATGTGGCGCAACAGGTGGACGGCGAGACGACAACGTTCAAGCTGGCCGATCCGTCTTCGCCGACAATTATCAGCGATGACGACGATCCGGGCGCGCTTTATGTGCTGATGCCGCTGCGGGTCTGATAGTTAGGAAAGAATGTGAGCGAGGCGCGCCTTCAAGAGATGGATGCGGTTGAGCCGACATCGTGCGCGGCGGCGTCGGTGCGTTTCCGGCGACTGGCGCTCACGAATTTTCGCTCTTATGCGAACGCGTCGATTGGGCTCGATGGACGCCCGGTTACGTTCGCGGGCGCCAACGGGGCCGGGAAGACCAACATTCTGGAAGCGATTTCCCTGATCGGCCCGGGGCGGGGTTTGCGCAGCGCGCGTCTCGACGAGTTACCGCGCGTGGAAGGCGACGGCGGCTGGGCTGTTTCCGGCGTATTGGAAGATGGCGGCGATGACGTTCGTCTTGGTGTCGGCGCTATGGCCTCGGCGCCCGATCGCCGGGTGTGCCGCATTGAAGAGCGCGCGGCCAGCGGTCCCTCCGCCTTCTCACGGCATGTGCGCATGATGTGGCTGACGCCGGCGCAGGATCGTCTGTTTATGGAAGGCGCCGGCGAGCGGCGGCGCTTCCTCGACCGGATGGCCCTCGCCCACGACAGCGCTCATGGACGCGCGGCGAATGATTATGAAAAAGCCATGCGTCAGCGCCAGCGGCTGCTTGACGAACGCTCGCGTGACGAGGGGTGGCTCGGCGCGCTTGAAGCACAAATGGCGGAGGCGGGCGTCGCGGTCGCCGCGGCTCGCCGTGAGACGGCTCAAATTTTGGCGTCCGTCGATATCGGCGCTGCGTCAGGCGTCTTTCCACTTGCTGATATTTCGCTTGAGGGACCGCTTGAGTCCGCGCTTGAACAGCGCCCCGCCGCAGACGTTGAAGAGGACTATATCGAGCGGCTTCGGCTTCAGCGCCGCGCAGATATGGAGGCGGGCCGGGCGTTATTGGGCCCGCATCGCAGCGATCTTTTGGTGGCGCACCGCGAAAAAGGGCGTCCCGCGCGTCTTTGTTCCACGGGCGAGCAAAAAGCACTGCTGATCGGTCTCGTGCTTGCGAATGCGCGCGCCTTGTCAATGCGCGCCGCTGTTCAGGACGGACGCGCCGCGCCGCTTGTCATGTTGCTCGATGAAATCGCCGCCCATCTTGACGAAGAACGGCGCGCGGCGCTGTTCGACATACTCGACGATATCGGCTTTCAGACTTTTATGACGGGTACCGATCAGTCCCTCTTTTCTGCGTGGGGGACGCGCGCCCAATGCTTCGCTGTCGATGACGGCGCAATAACAGAAACTGAAAATCAGTAGGATTAGAACAATGGCGAACGCCGCAAAAAAAGAAGATGATCAATCGCCGGAATATGGCGCCGATTCCATCAAGGTCCTGAAAGGTCTCGACGCTGTCCGCAAGCGGCCCGGCATGTATATCGGCGACACCGACGACGGCTCGGGTCTACATCACATGGTCTATGAAGTCGTCGACAACGCCATTGATGAAGCGCTGGCGGGACATTGCGATACGGTCGACGTGATCCTCAACGAAGACGGATCGGTGACCGTCAAAGACAATGGCCGCGGCATCCCCACAGCGATCCACCCGGAAGAAGGCGTTTCCGCCGCGCAAGTGATCATGACCCAACTCCATGCCGGGGGAAAGTTCGATCAGAATTCCTACAAAGTGTCGGGCGGCCTGCACGGCGTCGGCGTTTCCGTCGTCAACGCCCTGTCGGAATATCTTGAGCTGCGTATTTACCGCAACGGCGAAGAACACGAGATGCGCTTTGAGATGGGTGAGCCGATCGAAGATCTGAAAGTCGCCGGCAAGACCGAGAAAAAAGGAACCGAGGTCACCTTCCTGCCGTCGGATACGATCTTTACCGGGACGGAATTCGACTTCGATACGCTTGAGCATCGACTGCGCGAGCTCGCTTTCCTCAATTCCGGCGTCGCAATCAATCTGCGCGATGAACGCCATGTGGAAAAGCGCGAAGAAAACATGCTTTACGACGGCGGCCTTGAGGCGTTCGTTTCGTTTCTCGACGAAGCCAAGAACCCGCTATTATCAAAGCCGATTTCGTTCCAGGCGGAAAAAGACGGCGTCACGGTGGACGTCGCTATGTGGTGGAACGACGCCTATCACGAAAAGGTCTTGTGTTTTACGAACAACATCCCGCAACGCGATGGTGGTACGCACCTGGCCGGTTTTCGGGCGGCGCTAACGCGTATCATCAACGGATACGCGTCGAGTTCGGGGATCGCCAAAAAGGAAAAAGTCTCCTTAACGGGCGATGACGCCCGCGAGGGATTGACGTGCGTCTTGTCCGTGAAAGTGCCCGATCCAAAGTTTTCCTCTCAAACGAAGGACAAGCTTGTTTCCTCGGAAGTGCGCCCGATCGTTGAAAGCTCCGTCAACGAACAGCTTGGGGTCTGGTTTGAGGAAAATCCGAACGACGCAAAGAAAATCGTCATGAAGATCGCGGAAGCCGCCGCCGCGCGCGAGGCGGCGCGCAAGGCGCGCGATCTGACGCGGCGCAAGTCGGCGCTGGACGTGGCCTCGCTGCCCGGCAAGCTTGCGGATTGCCAGGAGCGCGATCCCGCAAAATCCGAACTCTTCATCGTGGAGGGCGACTCGGCCGGCGGGTCCGCCAAGCAGGCGCGCAACCGCGAGAATCAGGCTGTGCTTCCGTTGAAAGGTAAGATCTTGAATGTGGAGCGCGCGCGCTTCGACAAGATGCTCTCCAGTCAGGAAATCGGCACCATGATCACGGCGCTCGGCACTGGGATCGGGCGCGACGATTTCGACCCTGACAAGCTGCGCTACCACAAGATCGTCATTATGACTGACGCCGACGTCGACGGCGCTCATATTCGCACGCTTTTGCTGACCTTCTTCTTCCGCCAGATGCCGGAGATTATCCGTCGCGGCCACCTCTACATTGCGCAGCCGCCGCTTTATAAGATTGAGCGGGGTAAGTCCGAGCAATATCTGATCGACGAGGCGGCGCTAGAGGACTATCTCTACACGGAAGGAATGGCGGACGCGCAGCTCGTGCTTGATGGCGGCGAGACCATTGTCAGTCAGGATCTGGCGGACATCATCGCAAAAGCGCGCAGCGTCAGCGCAATGATCGCAGAGTTTCCCGCGCGCTTTAATCGCGATGCAATCGTTCAGGCGGCGCTCGCCGGCGCCTTACGCGAGGCTGACGACGACGAAGCGGCGACGCTCGCTGCAAAAGTCGCCGAGCGGCTCGACATGATTTCGGAAGAATATGAACGCGGCTGGTCTGGCGTTCCAGATCGCGAAGGCGGTTACGTCTTCGAGCGTGAAGTGCGAGGCGTCACCGAGCGTCACAGCCTGACGCGCGACATGCTGAAAAGCGGCGAAGCGCGCAATGTGCAAGAAGGCATGGACGCGCTGCGGGACGTCTTCGCTAAACCGGCGGCGTTCAAACGGAAAGAAAACAGCGAGGCGCTTTTTGGGCCGGAGAGCCTTCTTAAGGCGGTGCGTGCGGCGGGCGAGAAAGGCATCCGCCTGCAGCGTTATAAGGGGCTTGGCGAAATGAACCCTGACCAGCTCTGGGAGACGACGCTCGATGAGAATGCGCGCGTTCTTTTGCAGGTGAAAATCAAGGAAGCCGACAGCGCCGACGACATCTTCTCCCGCCTCATGGGCGATGTGGTCGAACCGCGCCGCGAATTCATTCAGGAAAACGCCCTGACCGCTGAATTGGACGTTTAAGCGCCACGCGGATCCGCTATCCAATCGTGGCGCCCGTGCGGCGCGGGCGCCTTATTCCCTGCCTCAATCGCCGATTGTGGCGAATTGTGACCCGCGGATCATCCTCGGTTGAAACTTTTTTCTTCTCTAACTAACTGAATTTACGCGGTTTTCAGTCTTTTTTCGCGCCCGTTCGCGGAACTGTGACGCACATAACAAATCCGCTCGCAGACCCGGCTTATCTTCAAATCATCGGACGAGGGGTCGTCCAACGAGATAACGGGAGAGAGAGCAATGTTGACAGTATTAACAACCGTCCTGGTAGGGATCATCGTCGCAAGCACAGCCTTGGCGATTGGCGGCTTCGTGTCGCTGCATTCTTACCATAATCGCCAGCGGATGGCGTAACGCATTGCGTCCAATGGGGGTGGGGGAGCCGCCCCAAGAGGGGAGACGTGACGCGGGGGAGACGGCGCCGGGAGACCCGGAAATATCCGGGGCGCCCAAAGCGGGGGAGAGGAAGCGGCCGTGAAGGAAATCCTTCCGGCCGTTTTTTTGTGCTTTAGGCGAATATCCAGAGAACGGCGCTCACGGTGACGACGGACACGGCGGTCGTCACGGCGATGGCGGAGGCGGCTTCTGTCTCGTAGCGTTCAATCTGGCTCGCCATGATGTAGGCGCCGACGCCCGTGGGCACAAGCGTGAAGAGCGCTGCAGGCCCGAGCAACAATGGATCGCGTACGCCTAAAAGAAAAAGACAGCCAAGCGTCAGGACCGGCATCACAAGCATTTTCATTACAAAGATCGCGGCGACGCGCCCGCCGACAATATTGATGGCCGGCGCCGGATTGGTTGAAAGAAAAAGGCCCAGTGAAAAAAGCGCTGTCGGGCCTGCGGCGCGTCCCAATATTTCGAAAAAGGTTTTGACCGGCGCTGGCAAAGCGATGTTCGCAGCGTTCGCCACCAGTGAAAAAGCGAGACCTAACACCATGGCCGCCACCAGCGGATTTTTGAACGGCCGCACCAGAAAGGCGAGGCCGCCGCCGCGCGGGCTCATCATCGCGGCGCCGATCGCGATAATCAGAATGCCCTCAACAAGCATGAGAATGACGAAATTCTCCGCCCACCCCGGAAGGGCGAGCGCAATCGGCAAGCCGAGAAAAACAGCATTGCCGAGCGTTGAGGCGAAGGCGTGCGCGCCCGCCGACTGGGCGTCAAGCGCGAACAGGCGCCGGCCAATGGCGTAGGCGGCGAAAATCACGAAGATCGCGGCCACACCGTAACTGACCGCGAACTTACCGTCCGCCAGCGTCAACGGATCAGCGCCCGCCATCAGGCCGAACAGCGCCGCTGGCATCGCGAAGTTAAAGACAAAGCGGTTCAGAGCGCCCGTATCTTCTTTTTTCAGGATACCGCGAAACCCTGCGAACATGCCGGCGGCGATGATGGCGAAAACTGGTAGGGCGATTGCGATGACGGCGGACAAGGGAGCGCTCCCGGCAAAAGAGCCCGCCTCATGCCCCAATTCAATCGCTTGCGCTAGGTCTGTCGCGTCACCGGAAGTTCAATTCACAATTGTGCGCAAAGGGCCGAAGTTGGCTTTAGTTCAACCGGTCGTTGTCGAGCCTACGCAAAGCTTCCGATAATTTTTCAATCACGTCTTCAATCTCCGCTCTGGCGTCGTGATCGTCGGGCGCTGTGCTTCCGTCTGCGTAGGATGCTGCATGTTCTCGTAAGCGGTTCTGCGTGCGATAGGCGATCCCTAACATTTCAACAATTGACGCGCGGAGCGATGCGCGCACTTGAGGGTCGACAGGCGCAACGGCCTTGTTTTCCACGAGCAACAAGAACGACTCCAGCAGACGAAGCTTCGGCATGGTTTATTGATGCGCCTTGTAGAACTTCATCTGATAAAGATCGTCGTAGGTCCGCCATTTATTTTCAATAAGCGCGCGTTTCGTATCTGATGGTTGGTAATGAATATCTTTGTATGTGGGCGTATCTGTGGGTGAACGGACAATAATTGGCGCGGGGTGTTTTTTCTCCGCTGGCGTTACGTCGCCTTGATCTTGAATTCCGAAGCGGAACTGCGGCAGGGGGGCGGCTTTTTCCGGATTGTCGAGAATGAAAGCCAGTTTATTGTCGGTAAGCGGCGCTGTTGTATCCGGCGCCGGTCTGGATGACGCGCCTTCAGCGGACGCAGCGTTCGCGATGACGCATGTCGCAAGCGCAATGGCGGCGGGAAGAGTCACGTTCCTCATCGCCTAGTTCCTTCTATGTGGCCGGCGGCGTTGCGGCGCGACTGTCTGCGTTGCAGCCCGATGCGTCGCGTCAGCCGCAACGCAGATTTTGCGCGCAGCCTCTTCATCTTGAGCGACTGCAAACGTCGTTCGTTCGGCGCATGTTTTTGCTGTTCGCTTGCGATCTGGCGATCCAGGAACCGAAATTGGAGCGTCAAAGTCTCGATCTCATTGCTAACGACGGCGTCGCTCACGGCGAACCTCCTTTGCTTTGGTACGCGTAAATTGGTGCGCTGGATGCGAAAATAGAATAGATATAAAATCCAGTGACCCTATAGAATGTCTCTATAGGGCGGAGAGCGAGGCGGCGGATGCTGAACCTGACGACGAAACAGCTTCAGTATCTGGTCGATTTGTCGATTACGGGCAGCGTGCGCAAAGCCGCCCAACGCAGCGGCGTTACTCAACCGACGCTAAGCGCGCAACTCAAAGCGCTGGAAAAAGCGCTCGGCGTTCAATTGGCCGAACGGAGCGCAACCGGCGCCACGCTAACGCCTATGGGGCGGCAGATTGTCGAAGTGGCCGTAGGCGTTCTCGATGGCGTGAAGACTATGGAGGATCTCGCGCAAAAAGGGCCGCTGTCTGGCGTCCTAAAACTCGGCGTCAAGGCGACGCTCGGTCCCTATCTGATGCCGTCGGTCATCAAACGTTTGCACTCATCTTATCCTGATCTCCGGCTTTTCATCACCGAGGGCGCGCCGCTGGATCTGGAGGCGGAACTCGCCGCCGGCGTCCATGACCTCCTTCTTGCACAACTGCCAGTGACGGGAGCGGACTTCCATGCCGAGCGAGTGTTTCGCGAGCCGCTTTATCTTGCCGTCGCTGCGGATGATCCTTTGGCGCGAAAGTCCTATTTTCAGCCCTCCGATCTGAAGGGGCGAGACGTATTAACGCTCAGCCCGCGTTTTCACCTTCACGAACAGGTCTTGCGTCTGTGCCTGGAGAACGGCGCAAATCTATTGCGGGATTATGAAGGCACATCGCTCGACGCGCTTAGGCAAATGGTCGGTATGGGAATGGGTGTGACGCTTTTACCCGCGCTCTATGTAGAGTCGGAAGTGCGCGCTGGTGACGATGTGGCCGCGATCCCCCAAAAACGAACAACACTTTACCGCTCCATTGGCGTTGTCTCACGCGGCAAGAGCCACCGTACAGCCGCTGTCCGCGTTTTTACTGACATGGTGCGAGAAGCTGCCGCGAGCCGGAAGGCGGTAACGTTAGAAGCGTCTTAGGGCATTATCAGAGATGCGCTTCGGGAGAAATCTGTCGGTCAGAAGCAGACAGCCTTTGGCTCGTTTTCGGATCATCGTTTCCGCCCGGTGGACCAGATGTGAAAGTTTAGAAGGAAACTGAGGCTATCAATAAAAATTTGAATTAATTCGCCAAGAAAAATCGGTTGCGAGACATAAAGCTGTTCGTGTTGCTTGATTTTAAGAATGAATGCCGCCGTTTACGACTGACTTATTGTGTTACGCCGCTTGACGCCCATTCTAAAAGACTATCGACTTCGCTCGCTGCAAGCCCGCCTGTGGCGGTCTCGTAGCCAAATGTGTTGTCAGTATCACAGAAAGGTAACAACGATAACATGAACAGAAACAGGCTCCGCGCTTCGGTCGCGTTAACTCCGATACTGCTTGCCGCCTTTGCGGCGCCCTCATTCGCGCAATCGCCGGCTGACGGCGTGACCGTCATTAATGATTGCGAACACGAATGCGGATTGGGCGCTTTTGATACGGTTGACGATTATGTCGCTTTCATGCGGGATCGTTTGTCGCCTTCGTCGGACGGCGATGGCGCATCACCTGGCGCGGGCGGTTCGCCGGGGGGCGCCAATGGTCCGCGGGGCATTGGTCTCGGGCTTGGCCTTGGGTTGAATGAAACCCAAACTGTATTGCTGGACTTCGAGATCGGAGATCCGACATTTTCTGGCACGCTCTTTGGCGTCCCGTTCACACTTCCTGATCATGTGTATACGGATGCTGAAATCGCGGAGATTAAAGCGCGCCTCGAAGCAGATTACGCACCGTACAATATTGAATTCGTATTGGAGCCGCCGGCTGAAGGCGACTTCGTAACGCTGCAGTTCAACTCAAACGATGATCCGGGGAACGGCACGGCGGGAATTCTGCCCACAGGCGGCATACTATTCGGCTCGGCCGGCGAAATTGACTTCGGCAATGATAACCGTTCAATCGTCGCGATTAACGACGCGAATGTCTGGACGGCGTTCAACTTCCTTGATCCGTTTTTCGGCTTTCCGCCCGGCGGCATTCTTCAGTTGTTCTCGGGGATCGACATCGACGAAGACGGACCGGGTCCGGACACCGGCCTCAGCGCCGACGAAGCGTTGTCAGTCGCAATTGTCAATCAGTCAGCAAACACCGGCGCCCATGAATTAGGGCATGGCCTGGGGCTTCGCCATTATGACGCGTTCGGACCGATTGGCGGCGGATTGCCGGATACAGGCGTGCCGGAACCCGAAGCATTCTTCCCGGTTTTTGGCGGCCCGTCCAATGGTGATGAAACCACGCTTCACATCATGTCGTCTGGCGCAAGCTCCGGACTTAGTCTGGCCCAGTCGTCAAACGCTGACCGTTTCCATTCTGAGCGTTCAGCGATCAAATTGGCGATCAACGAGCGCGGCCGCTTTGTCACTGACGACCAGGCCAATAGCGGTCAGGCGAACTTGAAGCGGCTTCAGGTTGTGAACCCGATTCAGGAAGGCGACAATGCCGATGGACGGATTGATGTTCGCAACATCGTGGTCGAAGGCACAATCGAAGAGCTTGGCGAAGTGGATACGCTGACATTCCGCGCCAAGGCGGGCGATGTCTTCAACGCGGAAATGATCTCCGATGTTGAAGCCTCGTTCTTTCCTGACTTTGACGGGCTGTTTGGAAAGTTGACCCTTTCGCTGCGCGAACGGGATGGTTCTCTCACTGAAATTGCAACCAACGATGACGAGTTCGAAAGTTTTGACGCATTCTTGCTCGACGCTGTGTTGCCGGAAAACGGAACATATGTGCTTGAGGCGGAGTCCCCGCCCGATGTGTTCTTTGACATTGATGGCGACGGCGTTCCAGAATCGGTGCCGCTCGCGATCTTCGGACCAGATGTGGAAGCCGATATTCGGTTGGGACAATATATTCTCAATGCGTATATCGTTAAGCCGAAGCCCGGCAATGGCCCCGGCCGTGTCGGCGGACCGTCAAACTAAGATTTGAGCTTGCTCAATTCGAGAGGCCCCGGTTCGCCGGGGCCTTTTTCTTACAAGCGCGGGGGGCGCGCTGCCGACAACAATCGATGCTGCATGTGATTGGGATGGTGAAATCTGTCGGTCAGAAGCGACAGCCTTTGGATGGATTTCCCGGGGGCTGGGGGCGATGAAAAAACCGGAACTTCCGGGCCGCCGCTTCTGCTCGACATCCTCAAGGTAGGGGGCGATTGGGGCGGCCGCAGGGACCAATTGGGGCAATTTTGCGGTGGCGGCTTGCGATAAAATCACAAACGGGAGAGCGCCAACGGTTGCCAAACCCGGCTGACATTGTGACTATTAGCGAATGTCAAATAGCGTCTCTGACATCGCCGCGCCGCGCACCGCCCAAAGCGGCAAACGCGCCGCGCAGCCCGTTGCGTTCACTCGCGGCGAACTCGCGCGCATTCTCGCTGTGTACGGACAATTTGTAGCCGCCGGCGACTGGAAAGATTACGCGATCGACTGCCTTAAAGACGCGGCGGTCTTTTCCGTTTATCGAAAAGCGTCTGAGGCGCCCCTCTACCGGATCGAAAAGCGCCCGAAGCTAGCGCGCAAACAAGGCGCCTGGGTCATCATTTCCATGTCCGGCGCAGTATTGAAACGCGGCGGCGATCTCGGCCAGGTTCTGAAAGCGTTCGACCGGCAAAGGCTAAGGCTCGCCACCTGAGATTACTGTCTAAGGGGAAGAGGCCGGGCGTTTGTTGTCAAGCCGCGTGCGAAGCGTTGTCAGCAAAATGCGCTCTATGCCGTCGGGACGGTTCTCCAGCCGCCATATCGTGTAAACGACGCCCAAATAGAGCGCGGCGCCCACAGCGATATTGACGATCAAATTAATGGGCGTTGACGCCGTATCCATAAGACCGAGCGATGGACGCAGAAAGAGAAAATAAAGAGACAAGGCGGCTGCGCCAGCGAGGCTGCGCCGCGCGGACCATAGCGGCCGCCAGAATGGATCGCCGGCGAGGCGTGCATAGAGGGCCAGGTTTAGGCCCAGATGAAAAAGGCCCATGGCGGCGAAAGCAAATGTGGCGCCCATCAAGCCGTTCGTGAGCGTGGCGTAAACGATAATCGGCGTGCGAATGAAAAAGAAAAAGAATTCCCGGTAAAAGACGAATTTCGTCATGTTCCGCGCGATGGCGTAGGACTGCGTTGCGAGAAACAATGTCTGCAGACCCATCACGGGCGCAATTATCTCGATCACCGGAATCGCGCTGGACCACTTTGCGCCAAGCAGCACTATGACAAGATCTTGGGCGACGAATGCGAATCCGAACGCAATAGGGATGACGATCATGCCGAGTGCTTCCACGCCCTGCAGATAAGCGAGACGCATTTTACCGGTTTGTTCCTGCAGGGAGGAAAAGCCGGGGTAGAGCGCGCGGGTCACCGGTTGTGAAATCTCATTTGTGGCGAGCTCCGAAAGCTGTGCGCCCATATAAAAGTTCCCCGCGTCAGTGGGGCTTGCGAACCGCGCGACGATTAGGGCGTTCAGTTTATTGTTGAGCGCCGCCATGAAGCTGACGCCTGCGAGCCAACTGGAAAACCCGAACATCTTGTTGAAGGAAGCGAACGTGAAGCGCGGGCGATAGGGACGAAGCGCGTAGGACAGGATCAACTGCACGAGACCGCCGGTCAAAAGCCCGAGAATGATCGCCCAGTAGGTGCGGAAGATGAGGGCGATCGTGATCGATACGGCGACGCCCGCCAGTTTGTTGGTGACGGTGACGAGAAAATCTTTTGAGAAATCGAGGTCGCGCTCATATTCGAAAAACTTCGGATTGATGAAGCCAATCATGAGCGGGAACAATGCGACGGCGAAAAATACCGCCTGCACCCGATCGTCGCCATAAAATCCGGCGGCGAAGGGGGCGATTGCAATCAGGAGGGCCGCCACAAGAAGCCCGCGGATGACCGAGAAGGTGAACAGCGTGTCGACGTCCTTGCGGTCGGCGTCGTGGAAGCGGACGATCGCCTGACTGACGCCAACGTCGGAAAAGCCTTGGAGGAGCTGCATCGTCGTCACGCCGATGGCGATGATCCCGAAGTCCTCAGGCGTCAGCAGCCGCGCGACGATGATGGTGTTGATGAAGCCCAGGACGCGGATTGCGATGCGCGCGGCGCCGACCCAGCCGGCGCCTTTCGCGACTTTTGATCTTAGTCCGGCGATGTCCGCATCTTCGCTCACGCGCGTCCCCAGATTGTGCAGGTCCACAAACTATCGGCGCTTATGCAACAATTCGCCAACGGCGTTAATTTGCGTGCGGCAATAACCGGTCGATCCGGCGACAGCGGGTCAGTACTCGTTGTCCTGTCCCAGAATGAGACCGCCGTCGCTCTCATTTTCGCGGTTGCGTTCGGAACAGGCGAGATAGCCCTGCCGCCAGCCGGCGCGATAGGCCTTGTCATTGTCGAATAGATACGTGTCGCGGGTTTTTTCGCGCGAGAAGCTTTTGTCTTCCTCAATGCCGGTGGCGCACCCGTCGCCGTAGCCCGCCTGGAACGAGGGTTCGTCGGAAAGCAGCTGTCCGTCGTCGACCGTCGTACACCCTGCAGCGGCGCAACTGACCGCCAGGGCGGCGCCCGCTATTAACCATTGATTTAGTCTCGACCCCATGGGCCCGCTCCAGATTACGAAAAATACTTCGGCGACTATACCAGTCTTGGGGCGCGTGTCTCCATGAAATGCGCGAAAGGCGGAAATCCATCGTTAACGGTGTTGCGGTTACAACAGACGTATTCTGCTGAATGAGGCGATACCCCCTATGGCGATCGACACTGCCAATTCCGAGAACACGCTCCCTGAGGGGGCGTCGGATCTGTCTGCGCCTTTGGAAGCGGCGCTCGAGACCGCGATTTCCGCAGCCGTGGATAAATCGGAGGTTGCGCCGCGCGATGACTCTACCGGGCCGCGGGCGCTCATGGTCCGTAAGCTCAGCGATATTGTCGTCCTGCCGACCGGGCGCATTTCACAGAATGAACGCTGCCTGACGGCGGACATTTTGTTGCAGATTGTAGGCTCCGTTGAGCAACCCTTACGCATTGAAATCGCAACGCGCGTGTCGCGGGTGAGCGAGTGTCCGCCGGCGCTCTTGCGCATGCTGATGCTGGACGAGCCCGCGGTGGCCGAACCCATTCTCACCGGCGCGGAAACCTTGCCGGAAGCGCTTGTGATCGAATGCGCGCGCCACGGCGTCACGCGCCACCGGATGATGATCGCGCGGCGTCTTGATCTGACGACGTCGGTGGCGGATGTGCTGATCGAATTCAATGAGCCGGACGTGGCGATGATTTTGTTGCGGCGGGAAGAGTTTACACTGTCGCCTCATGCGGTGGACGTTCTCGTCAGCCGGTCAATCACCGATCTCGACCTGCAGCAATTGCTGCTTCGCCGGCGCGAGCTGGAGCCGGTCCACGGGTTTATGATGTTCTGGTGGGTCGAAGGCGAACGCCGCCGGCGCATCCTGTCGCGCTTTTCTCTCGACCGGCGGATCATTCAGGACGCGCTGCAGGACCTCTTCCCGGTCGTTTTCCGCGCCCCCGATCCGGACCCGTTTGTGAAGGACATTCTGACCATGACCGACCGCCGCCATCGCCCACGCGGCCTGAACGGCGAGGCGGTTTCGATGGACGTGGTCCTGAAAACGCTGGAGATATCAAGGCGCAATCCGGCGCAGGAAGTAATCGACGCAGTCTCGATGCTGGCGGGCATTTCGCGCGAGCTTTCGGCCAGAGTGATCCGTGATCCGTCCGGCGAAGCGTATGCGGTCTTGTGCAAAAGCCTCGGCGTGTCACGCGATAAGTTTTTCGAATTTCTTCAGTCATCAAACAAATCAGAGAATGATTTCTCGCCCGAAGAAGCTGAAGAATTACTCGGCGTTTTTGATTCCATGGCGCGTGATTTCTCGCGCGCTGTCTTGCGGTATTGGGACTGGGACAGCAATCCGCGCATCGCCCGGATCAATGGCCTTCTTGGTATTGACGAAGACATTATCTGACGTCTGATCGACCGGAAAGCGGTTTGCGCCGGCGAATTAAGCAGCGCAGCTTTAATCGCCTTTTAAATTCTTTGCGTCATAACCGCGTCTGCGTTGGTTGTCGGTCTTGCGTATCTAGGCTGCTTCCGGCGCGTTTTTATTTTCATTTAAGTTAAATCTTTCGCGGCGCTCTTGCGCGTCTTTAACGCCTTCTTGTCATGCTGTGGTTTGCAGGGGAGTGACCTGTTGGCAAAAAATGGTGGAGGCGCCGCATGCTAGCGTCCATGCGCGTAATTGTATTTGCATCGCAAAAGGGCGGGTCGGGGAAAACGACGCTGGCGGGGCATATCGCCGTCGAGGCGGACCGGCAGGGGGCCGGACCCGTGGCGCTGATCGACACCGACCCGCAGGCGTCTCTGGCCAAATGGTGGAACGCCAGGACAGAACCCCAGCCCGCCTTTATTCAATCGGTCTATTCAAACCTGTTTCACGATCTCGATCGCGCCCGCTCTGACGGTTTCCGTCTTGTGGTGATCGACACGCCGCCGGCGGTCACACGGGCGATTTCGGAAGTGGTGAGCTTTGCTGATCTTGTGGTCGCGCCGACGCGGCCGAGCCCGCATGACATGCGCGCGGTGGGCCCCACCGTTGATATCGCGGAGGCTCATGGCAAACCGCTGGTATTCGCCATTAATGGCGCCACCCCGCAGGCCCGCATCACCTCCGAAGCGGCGATCGCCTTGTCCCAGCACGGGACCGTGGCGCCGGCCGTCTTGCATAATCGCGTCGACTACGCCGCATCGATGATCGATGGGCGCACCGTGATGGAGGTCGACCCCTTTTGTAAGTCATCAAAGGAAATCGGCGCGCTGTGGCGATATTTACAGGAGCGGCTTGACCGCGCCGAAGGCGGATACAGAGCGCACGAGGATGGGCCTGCTTTTGAAGCCGCGCATACGCGCACATTCGGCCGGCGCGCGGCGCACTAAACGAGCCTTGAAAGACCAGGAAATATGACTGCTCAAACGCCGATCAAGAAACCGCGTCGCGCCGGCGCGGCGTCCGCAAAAAACACCGCGCAGGCGCCAGAGAAATTCGCGGCGCTGAACGCGTCGCTCCTTGATCGCGATACGGGCCAGACGATCAACCGTAAGGGCGCCATCGTTTATTCGCAAAGCGCCGCGGAAGCCTCCGTTAAAGCGAGCGACTATCCCCGCATCGCCGTGACATTCCGTATGGAGAAAAATGAATTCGCCAGACTTCGGAAGGGCGCGCAGATGATCGGCGTTAAGCCGCGCGACGTGGTCCATCGCGCCATCAAGAATTGCCTTGACGCTTACGGCGTTAATGAACGGAAGTAAAAGCTGGCGCAATAAGGGCGGATCGCGCCAGCTTTCAACGTCCTGCGCACAGGAACGGAGCGGACTTAGCCGTCGGAGGACGAGCCGGCGAAGTCCGCGGCGCCGGATTTTCTAGCGAAGATGCGGTTAAGGCGCGGATCATTAATCTGCGCGACCGCCTTCGTCAGCACATCCTCAACACATTCTTCTTCGATCGCTCTTTGAGTGAGCGGCTTGCGACCTGATGACATGCAGTAGCCTTCGACGCGGGATTCCAGTCGCTTAAACAACGCCTCGGCGGCGCCGGCGGTTTCGAGTTCATGATACTTGAAGTTAAAGCTGAAGTCGTCCGCGTATGCGGGGGCGGCGATAGCCAATGCAATGACAGTGATGGCGGGTTTCAACATGGCGAAGTCTCTCCTGGGCCTGAACAGGCCTCCAACAACGCCCTCAATGATTTGTTATTGTCGATCAGGAAGCGATCTTTATGTTCATGATAATGCCGAAACGGGTTTCGCCGGTAAAGACGGGTCGTCGCAAGGAACAGGCGGTTGGTCGTTTCACGAATTTAGACCGCGTAAAGTCCCGCGCAATAAAGTCACTGAACTTTGCGCAGATTGAGCGCGGGCGCCCTGTCGCCGGCGGACGGATTCTCGCCGCGCGCCGTGATTTTTGACAGAACGCCTTCCAGCATCGGCGTCATCATATGGAGCCGCCGCGTCCGAATGATGATATCCCAGAGAGGCTCAAACTTCTTCCATCCGGCAGCGTAAAAAAAATGTTTGGCTTTGTGTTTCGCCGTCGCATGCGTTGATGCGCCGTGCGCAATGTTGCGCCAGCGGTAAAATTCTCGGTACGCATAATCATAACCGGCTTTCAGTTTTTCTGCGCTGATCTTCGCGGGCTTGTAAACCACATGCCGCGTGTCATAGAAATCCCAGTCGCTTGTAGTGAGGCGGCCCGCCGCCGCCATTTCTTTGTAGAGGCGCGTGCCGGGATAAGGCGTCTGGATGTGGAAAGTGGCGGTGGTGACGCCGTTGTCGACCGCCCAGTCAATCGTCCGGTCGAAGACGGTCTCGTCATCGTCATCCATGCCGAAGACAAAAGAGCCGTTGATCATGATCCCAAGATCGCTCAGGCGTTTCGCCACCGCCGCGTAATCGCGCGAAAGGTTTTGTTTCTTGTTGCTGTCGCGCAAATTTTCCGGGCTGAAGGTTTCAAAGCCGACAAACAGGCTGCGCAGCCCTGCCACCGCCGCCTTTTCCACAAGATCGCCGCGCAGGATGGAATCCACCGTCGCCGCGCCCTGGAACAGGCGCCCCATCCCGCGCATGCCGTCGAACAAGGCCTCCGCGAAGCGTCGGTCGCCGAAGAGATGATCGTCGAGAAAATAAAGATGGCGGCCGGGTAATCGCTCGATCTCCGCGAGCGCTTCATCTACGCGCTGCACGTAAAACCCGCGCCCGCCTTCAAAGAAGGCGTCCTTATAGCAAAAGCTGCAATGTTGCGGACAACCGCGCGTCACGACAATTGAATTCGGGACAAGATAATGGTTGCGGTTGATCAGATCGCGGCGCACCGGCGGAATATGGTCGATCGTGCGCCCGCTTGTGGAAACATAACGCGGCTTGGCGGCGCCGCGCCGGAAATCTTGCAGAAACTGCGGGAAGGTTTGCTCGCCGGGCCCTAAAAAGATCGTGTCGGCGTGGGGCGCGGCTTCTTCCGGCAAAGAGGTCACGTGGAGCCCGCCTAGAATAACGTATGATCCCTTGGCGCGATAAAGGTCTGCGAGCGCATATGCGCGGTAGGCGTTTGTAATGTAAACCTGGATGACAACGAGGTCAGGCGTATCGTCCGTTGTCAGAATTTCCACATGATCGTCTACAAGCTCCGCCGTGTCGTCCGGACGGAGATACGCGGCCAGCGTCGCAAGACCGAGCGGCGGGAAGAGCGAATATTTTATCGGCCGAAAGAACGGGCTCTTGGCTTCCGTCAACGCCGGCAGGATGAATTTTACATGCATGGGGAATTTCTTCCGCCCCTGATTGGTGTTTCATACTACTATTGCACCCATCATGGCGTCAGTGGGAAGAGCGTAGGGCGGCGGTGAGAAGATGTTGCGGCGCGCCAGGCCGCTGATGGGCCAAGCCATTGATTTCTCCGAAAAACCTGCGACAACAATCGCTCAGTATCTCGCGCTCGCTGCGGCGTGCGGCCTTCGCGCCGGCAGGTCGCGGCGTTGAACGGAACGGTTGATTTTCGGCGGTTTCACGGGCTAACTCGGGCGCGGTCATCACTTGTGTTGGAAACGTCAGGCGAGAGCGGTTTGTCAAAGCGCCTGATCGTCAGAACGTCTGGGACCTTATGGGGCGGATTGTCATTCTCGTTGTCGCGCTTGCGGGGCTTTGGCTCCTCTTGTCCGGCTATTTTGACAAGGGTTTGCTTCTGTTTTTCGGCGTTGTGTCGGTGGCGTTGTCGGTGTGGCTGGCGCATCGCGCCGGCGTCCTCGACGGCGAGGGCGTGCCCAGCGGCATTATGCCGGGCATCTTCGGCTATTGGTTCTGGCTCGCGAAAGAAATCGGCAAGTCGAATATCATGGTGGCGCGTCAGGCGCTGGCTCTTGAGCCGAAACTTTCTCCAAAAATGATCCGGGTGCCGATGCCGCCGAAATCAAACGCCGGGATGGCCACATTTGCGAATTCAATCACTCTGACCCCAGGCACTGTGAGCGTCGATCTGGAGCCCGACCATATTCTGGTGCATGCGCTCACTGAAGATCTGGCTGACGCGGACGGCATCGCCGAGATGGGCGCGCGCGTCGCTAGGCTTGAACGGGCGGAACCGATCAGGACGGGGGACAATTAGATGTTCGCTGTCGCCGCAATCGCCGTTCTCGTCTCCATGGCGGTGGTCCTCGCTCGGGCGTTCGCAGGGCCGACGCTTTATGATCGGGTGCTGGCGGGCAACAGCTTCGGCACTAAGACAGTCATCCTGATCGGCGTCATGGGTTTTCTTATGGGCCGGCCCGATTTTCTCGATATCGCTATTCTCTATGCGTTGATAAATTTTGCGGCGCTGATCGCCATCCTGAAGTTCTTCCGCTATCGCACGCTTTCGGTGTCGATGCTGGGTCCGAAGGCCGATGAACCGATTTTCAGCGACACGAATGCGCCGAAGGAACCGCAACAGGAGCCGCAGTCATGACGCTGGCTCTTGTGTTGGACGTCTTGTCCTGGGTCTTCTTTATTGTCGGCGGGCTTGGCGTCGTGATCGGCGCCGTCGGCATTGTTCGCTTCCCTGATTTTTACACGCGGCTGCACGCGGCGGGCGTCACCGATACGGCGGGCGCGGAGCTTATTCTGATCGGCATGGCGCTCCAGGCCCCGAGCTGGATTGTTGTGGCGAAGCTCGCCTTTATCGGCTTTTTCCTGTTCCTGACGAGCCCCGTCGCGACGCACGCGATCGCGCACGCCGCATGGGTTGTCGGGCTGAAACCGCTCGTCGGGTCCGAGTTAAAACGCGATGGGGAGGTCTGACGATGATGGAAGCCGCCGGACAAAACCTCATCATTGATGTGTCGCTCCTCACCATGATGATCGTCGTCGCTTATATGATGTTGAAGTCGCGCCACCTGTTCGCGGTGGTGATGCTTTCTGGGATTTACTCGCTGCTCTCCGCGCTGTTTTTCGTTTCGCTCGATGCGGTGGACGTGGCCTTCACCGAAGCCGCCGTCGGCGCCGGCATTTCAACCGTGCTCATGCTTGCGGGCATGTTGCTCACCGCGCGGCGCGAAAAGCCCGTGACGCCGGGAAGGGCGCCGGTAGCGCTGGCGACGGTGTTGCTTGTGGGCGCGGCGCTCATCTACGCCACCATCGACATGCCCGCGTTCGGCGACGCTGAAGCGCCGGCGAACGCCTATGTGGGCCAGCAATATATCGAGCGCACGCCGAAGGAAATTGCGGTGCCGAACATCGTGACGGCTGTGCTCGCCAGCTACCGCGGGTTCGATACGCTGGGCGAGACGCTGGTTGTCTTTACGGCGGGGCTGGCCGTTATTCTCCTCCTCGGGGCAGGCTCTGCGCGCGGCGGGCGCAGCGTTTCCGACAAAGATGTGGGGGAGAATTAGATGGAACATCTGATCCTGCGCGTCACCGCAAAAATTCTCTTTGCCCCGATTATTCTCTTCGCCCTCTATGTGCAGTTCCACGGAGACTACGGTCCGGGAGGCGGGTTCCAAGCCGGCGTCATTTTCGCGGTCGCGTTCATCTTGCACGCGCTTTGCTTCGGGCTCGACGCCACCAAAAAAGCGCTGCCGGAAAATGCGCTGAAAGGGCTGATGGTGTCGGGCGTTTTGATTTATGCGCTCACCGGCGTTTACACCATGCTGCGCGGCGCGAACTTTCTCGGCTATAACGCGATCGATCCGCAATCGACCCATCACGCCGGCCAGCATTACGGCATTCTGATCGTTGAGCTTGGCGTCGGCATTGCGGTCGCGTCGACCATGCTGATGATCTTCTACCATTTCGCGGGCCGCGAGCCTGAGATCGACGCGGACGACTGGTAGGGCGATCATGTTGGAATTCATCATCGACCGCTACAATTACTGGATCGTCATTGTCCTGATGATGATGGGACTGTACATCGTCATCAGCCGCGGCAATCTCGTGAAGAAGGTGATCGGGCTGAACCTGTTTCAGACGTCGGTTTTCATTTTTTATATTTCAATCGGAAAGATTTTTGGCGGCACGGCGCCCATTTTGATCGGCGGTCATGGGGATGAGCACGGCGATAGTCATGGCGGCGACGGCCATGGAGACGATCACGGCGCCGCGGCGCACGGGATAGAGGCTCATGACGGTGGACATGGCGCGGACGCTGGCGGCGCAGCCCATGACGTCGCCGATCATGCGGCGGCGAGTTCAGACAAGATCACGAATGTCGCGCCGGAAAAGCCGGAAAGTCTCCATAGCGATCTCGGCGCGAACCCGGCGGATGTGACCGCGGGCCATGCGGCGAGCGGCGATGAAGGCGGCAAAATTCTGAATGATCTTCACGCCGCAAAAGACGCCGCTAACAAGATCGGGTCGCCTGCGCCCGAAGCCGGGTTTGATGTCAAAGGCGCTGACGCCGCGACGGTCGATCCCGCCCATGGCGGCGAGGCTGCGACCGCGGCGGCCGAAATCATCTACACCAACCCGCTGCCGCATGTTCTGATCCTCACGGCGATCGTCGTCGGCGTCGCCACCACGGCGGTCGGCCTCGCGCTCGCAGTGCGTATTCGTGAGGCTTACGGAACAATCGAGGAAGACGAGCTGGAGACCGACGATCACATCGCGGAATTCGGCCATGAGCCGGGCGAGACGCCGGAAACGCCAGAGGGGGCGCCCGCGTGAGTTTGTTATCGCAATTGCCTGTGTTGCCAGTGGTTTTGCCGCTGGTGGCGGCGCCGGTCACGGTGCTCTTGCCCAACGGACGCGCGCCCTGGGCGTGGGCGACGCTGGTCGCCTGGGCGACTTTCGCCGTCTGCGTCACATTGCTTGCAAATGTCGCCCACACCGGACCGATCTCATACGCTCTTGGAGACTGGGCGCCGCCGCTCGGCATTGAATACCGCATTGATCTCGCCAACGCGATTGTGTTGGCGCTTGTTTCAGGCATCGCCTCCCTTGTCTTTCCGTTCGCCTATGAGAGCGTGCGCAAGGAAGTGCACAACCGTCAGCTATCGAACTTTTTCGGCGCCTTGTTGATCTGCATGACGGGCCTTCTGGGCGTGACGATCACGGGCGACGCCTTCAATGTCTTTGTATTTCTCGAGATTTCCTCGCTCTCGACCTACGCGCTCATTGCACTTGGCGCGCGCGCGGACCGGCGGGCGCTGACGGCGTCCTTCAACTATCTCGTCATGGGCACAATCGGCGCGACCTTTTTCGTAATCGGCATCGGACTCCTCTACCAGGCGACTGGCACGCTCAATATGTCCGATCTCGCCGACCGCCTCGCCGGTCAGGACAACCGCGTCATTCAGGCGGGCTTTGCATTCATCCTCGTGGGGATCGGGTTGAAGCTCGCCATGTTCCCAATGCATTTGTGGATGCCCAACGCTTACGCCTACGCGCCGTCCGTCGTTTCCGCCTTTATCGCCGCTACCGCCACGAAGGTCGCAGTCTATGTACTGATCCGGTTCTTCTATACGGTCTTCGGACTGGATTTCGACTTCCTGCAATCGGCTTTTACCTATGTGTTGTTGCCGCTCGGCGTGATCGGCATGTTCGCCGCTTCGATCGTCGCCGTGTTCCAGGAAGACGTGAAGCGCATGCTCGCATACTCCTCCATCGGACAAATCGGCTACATTCTCCTTGGTCTCTCGCTCGCAACGCAAGCCGGTCTCGCCGCCGCGCTTGTTCACGTGGTCAACCACGGCTTGATGAAGGGCGCGCTGTTCATGGCGGTCGCCTGCGTCGTTTACCGGCTCGGCTCCCACAATTGCCACGCTTTTGACGGCCTCGCCCGGCGCATGCCGTTTACCGCGGGCGCCTTCATTATTTCCGGCCTATCGCTGATCGGCGTGCCGTTGACTGTCGGCTTCATCTCCAAATGGTATCTGTTGAGCGCCGCTTTTGAGGCGGGCTACGCCTGGGCCGCGTTTTTGATTGTCGCGAGCTCGCTGCTCGCCGTCGTCTATGTGGGCCGCATCATAGAGTTGATCCTCTTGCGGCCCGTCCCCACCGAGGGCCCCATGGCCGGCGACATCAAAGAAGCGCCGCTTTCCATGTTGATCCCCATGTGGATTCTAGTAGCGGCGAACGTTTACTTCGGTGTACGGATCGCCTTTACGGGCCGCGTGGCTGAACTGGCCGCTGAGGCGCTCACCAGAGCCGGAGGCGTGCAATGATCACGCCCGGCCTCGCTCTTATTTATTCAATCGGCGTTCCGCTGGTCGGGTTTTTATTCATCTGGCTGCTCGGCAAGTCGCCAAATCTGCGCGAGGCGGCGACGCTGATCACCGCAGTTATTCTCCTGTTTTTGACGATTACGGTTTTCACCGCCGTGGGCGACGGCCTCAGCCCCGGTTATGATCTCATCTATCTTTTTGAAACGCTGCCGATTGCGTTTCGCGCCGAGCCGCTCGGCGCTATGTTCGCGGTGATCGCCTCCGGCCTGTGGCTTGTAAATTCGGTTTATTCCATCGGCTATATGCGCGGCCACGATGAGCCGAACCAGACGCGGTTTTACATGTCGTTCGCGGTGGCGATTTCGTCCGCCATGGGCGTCGCCTATGCGGCGAACCTCTTTACGCTGTTCATCTTCTATGAAGTCCTGACGCTTTCCACCTTTCCGCTCGTCACCCACAAAGGCGATGATAATGCGCGGCGCGGCGGCCGGATTTATCTCGGCGTTTTGATGGGCACGTCGATCGGCCTTCTCTTGCCAGCGATCGCGTGGGTCTATTCGCTTGTCGGGCACACCGATTTTGAACTCGGCGGCATTCTCGCAACGCACGTGGACGAAGCCGGGCCGTTGCCGATGATCCTACTCGGGCTATTCGCTTTCGGCATCGGCAAGGCCGCGCTGATGCCTGCGCACCCGTGGCTGCCGAACGCCATGGTCGCGCCGACGCCGGTTTCCGCCTTTCTGCATGCCGTGGCGGTGGTCAAGGCGGGCGTCTTTTCGGTGATGAAGGTGGCGCTCTATGTCTTCGGCGTTGATTTCCTTGCGCGGACCGGCGCGGCGACGCCCTATATGTGGATCGCCGGCGGGTCGATCCTGCTCGCCTCGGCGATCGCGATGCATAAGGATAATCTGAAAGCCCGCCTCGCTTATTCGACGGTCTCCCAGCTTTCCTACGTGACGCTCGGCGCGATGCTCGCAACCCAAATGGGCGTCATGGGCGGCGCCATGCAGATCGCCATGCACGCCCTCGGCAAGATGACGCTCTTCATGTGCGCGGGCGCGATTTATGTGGGGGCGCACAAAACGCTTGTATCCGAGCTGCGCGGGCTCGGGCGCGTCATGCCCTTTACGTTCGGCGCGTTCTTCCTCGGCGCCATGTCGATTGTCGGCCTGCCGCCCATGGGCGGGTCATGGCCGAAATTCTTTTTGATGCTCGGCGCCGCCAACACTGGTCAGTTGATCATGATCGTTTGCCTTATGGTGTCGTCGATCCTGAACGTGGTCTACCTGCTCTCGATCCCGGTTCAGGCCTTTTATATGGCGCCGGAAACCGATGAGCGCGGCCGCGCCCTCGGCGCAAAAGGCGCGCTGATCGACTGGAGGAACCTGAAAGAAGCGCCGCTCCTGTGCGTCCTTCCGCCCTGCGTGACGGCGTTCGGCGCATTCGCGCTCTTTTTCTTCGCCGACCCGCTTTACACCTATCTGGCGCCGCTCATGGGGGCCGCGCCATGAATGCTGCGCCTAAAAATGAAGGCTGGAACCTGCCGCTGGCGCTCGGCGTCATGGGCGTTCTTGGCCTTGTCGCGGTGTTGATGGTCGTCGTCGCCATGCGGATATTCGACACGTTTGATCCGCTTACGGAGGCCCTGATCGGCGCGATATTCGTGATCGGTTTTCTCGGCGCGAACGGAGCCGTCATTTACTATCTGCATTCGATGAAAGCGCCGCCGTCTGAGGCGGGCGATCAGGAGGATAACGCCGATGGCTGATCACCGCGATGTTCCAGACCATGAGCGCGACAAACCCGGTTGGGCCGAAAGCAAGGGTTTCCAACGCCTCTTCCTTATCATTCTCATTATCGCTGGGCTTGGCGCCGCAGCGGCCGGTTTTGTTCCCGACTTCCAGAAAAAGAAGCCGCATTTCGATCTCGAGGCGATACCGGTCTTTTTCGCCTTGTGGGGGTTCGGCTCTTTCATGTTCATCGTCCTTGTCGGCCAGCATCTGCGCAAGCTCGTAGGCCGCGAAGAGAGGTATTACGATGACCGCGAGTAACTCTCTCTTCGTCGCGCTATTGTCGAACCCGGCGGTCGTTCTCACCTTCGTGGCGGTCATCGCCGCCTTTGCGCCTGTGGTCGTCCGCAAAGCGATCATGCTCGCAGGGCTTGGCGGCAGCGCCTATCTCCTGTCGCAATTGGGTCTTGGCGACTATGGCGATCTGAAGATATTCGGTTATGACGTGGTGATGCTGCGGATTGATCCGTTATCGCGGATATTCGCAGTCGTCTTCCATATCGCGGCGGCGCTGAACATCATTTATGACTGGCACGGCAAAAACCGCTCGACGGACTTCGCCATGCTCGCTTATCCCGCGGCGGCGCTCGGCGGGGTGCTTTCCGGCGACTTCATTACCTTGTTTGTGTGGTGGGAAATCGCGGCCATCACGAGCGTGTTCCTCGTCTGGGCGCCGGGAACGCGCGTTACGTATCTCGCCGGCATGCGCTACCTCTCGATTCAGATCCTCTCTGGCGTCTTGCTGCTCGGCGGGATTGTCCTGATCTTTCAGGAGACCGGCTCGCTCATGTTCAACGACATCGGTCTGCGCGATGATCACGGCGCCATTAAATTGTCAGCGCTCGTCCTCTTCCTCGCCTTCGGAATCAAGAGCGCCTTTCCCTTGCTCCACAATTGGGTGCAGGACGCTTATCCGAAATCCACCATCTCCGGTTCAATCGTGCTCGCGATCTTCACCACCAAGCTCGCGGTTTATTCGCTGGCGCGCGGATTTTTGGGCACGCCTGAACTCGTCGTCATCGGCGCCGTAATGACGATTTTCCCGATCTTTTTCGCGCTCATCGAAAACGACCTGCGCAAGGTCTTGTGTTATTCCATCAACAACCAGGTGGGCTTTATGGTGTGCGCGATCGGCTTCGGGGCCGTGAACGGCGCCGCCGGTTACGCATTCGGTAATATCATCTTTGAAGGCCTGCTCTTTATGGCGCTCGGCGCCGCGATGTACCGCACGGGCTCGTCAAAAGCGCTTGATCTCGGCGGGCTCTACAAATTCATGCCGTTGACGATGGCGCTCTGTATCGTCGGCGCACTGTCGATTTCCGCGTTCCCGGGCACGCTCGGGTTTGTCACCAAGGGCCTCATTATCGACGCCGCCGGCGAGTCGCACCAACTGTGGATCTGGCTGGTTCTGCTATTCGCGTCGGCGGGCGTCCTTGAACATGCGGGGATTAAGATTCCGTATTTCACATTTTTCAATACCAATCACGCCCCGCCGAAACGGGTTTTCATCGAAGACAAGACGCCGCCCGGCATGATGATCGCCATGTGCCTCGCTGCGGTCATGTGTATCGGTATCGGCGTACATCCGGCGCCGCTCTACGGCCTGCTTCCCGATCAGGCGCAGATCGCCGACTATCATCCTTATTCCGCCTACCATATTGTCGAACAGCTCCAACTCTTGATCTGGGCGGTTCTGGCGTTCGCCCTCTTGATTGTGATGAAGTGGTATCCGGCTGAGGTGCGCTCCACTAATCTTGATACAGATTGGTTTTACCGCATTCCGGGCCGCGCGCTCTTAACATGGACCGCCGGCGTTCTCGGCGCCTTGTGGCAGGGCGTATTTTCCATCGGCTTGGGGCGGGTCAACCGTCTGATGGCGCGGATATACGCCGTCCACGGGCCGGAAGGGCAGATGGCGCGGTCCTGGCCCATCGGATTCATGGCTTTATGGACCGCAATTGTGTTAGGCATAGCGCTGGTCCTGGCCTTTGCCGCATAGGGGTTCCGCCCGCCATTAAGGTTAAGAATCGATCCCATACTGTACAATGTGTGGGAAAGTTATCTTCTAGTTAGAATTGTCCCTATATACTGGCGCTGGGTGGTCGGTCCGCTAGCGGACAAAACAACTGGAGCCCATATGACAATAGAGGGGAGAGGATACGGCCTTAGCCGACTTTACCAACGTCGGATCGCCCTTGAGGCGGTGACCGTCGCCGCCGAAGCGCTATGTGTGTCGACCGAAGAGATTATGTCGCGCAGGCGCGCCAAAGCGAATGTGGCGTTTGCGCGCCAGATCGCCATATATCTGGCGCATGTGGTCGGGCAGCTGTCGCTGGGTCAGGTCTCGACGGAGTTCAACCGTGAACGGACGACTGTCGGTTACTCCTGTCATGCGGTGGAGGACCGCCGCGACAGCCCGATTTTCGACAAGCAGGTGGAATTTCTGGAGGCGCAGTTGCGCGACCGGTTGACGACCCTTTTGACGCAGGAAATCAAAATGTCGGCGAAAGAAAAAAAGTCGCCTGCTCGAAAACGCGCCATTGGTTTTAGGGAGGCGGGTTGACCGCTTAGGCGGCTTCCTCGGCGATCGCCTGGATGCGCGTGATCATCGCGGCGAGGCCGTTCGAGCGTTGCGGCGTCAAATGATCGGCGAGGTCGAGCGGCGCCAGCGCTTCTTCAGCGTCTGTCGCAAGCACGTCCGTCGGCGACTTGCCGGAATAGAGCGCGATCATGATGGCGACGAGCCCCTTGACAATATGGGCGTCGCTGTCGCCCTCAAATGAGAGGACGCCGTCCTTGATTTCTGAGTTGAGCCAGACCTGGCTCGCGCAGCCGCGCACTTTATGAGCGTCGTTGCGTTTTTCCTCCGGATACGGCGCCAAATTGCGCCCCAGATCGATCAGATATTTGTAGCGATCGTCCCAGTCGTCCAGGAACGCGAAATCATCCAGAATGGTCTGAAAAACCGTCATGCTCCGCCATGTAGGAGACTGCGACCCATAGAACAAGGCGCTTTTTGGCGCGGGGTTTGTGGGCTATGATCTTGAAGCTGGGTGGTCGGATATTGAGGAGTTTGAAATGCGGATATGGACCTTTTTGGGGTTGGCGCTTTTCGCCGTTACAGGTTGTGCGACGACGAATGCGCCAGGCGAGGCGGCGGCGGAATTCGACCGTCAGCAAACGCTGCGTGAAGATATTTCAAGCGGCGATATCGCGTTGCGTAACCGCGTAGACCGCGCCACGCGGATTAAATCGGACGACGATGACGCCGGAAACGATCCAGAGTAGCGGCTCCAATTCAGAGCGCGCCCGAACAAAAAACCGCGCCAGTCAGAGGCGCGGTTTTTTCGTTATTGCTTTCACGTCGCGTGCGGCGTGGCGGGTCAAATGATTGGCGCTCCGGCTTAGCTCGCGTCAGCGCTTGCAACCCAGCCGACGCAATTGCCGATATCGTTGAGACCATGTTCGCCGAGGCAAAAGGCTTCTTCGTAGGGCGTGCGCGTGGCGGCGATGCATTGGGTGAGCGTCAGTTTCGCCATGGAAAGACAGCGCTGGCTTTTTGTGTTTTTCGCATAGACGTCGACCAGCTTGTCATTGACGCCGCCCATGGCGTACCGCGTGGCGAGGTTGAGAACCCGGTCCATCACGGCCTGGGCGTTGCTGTCCTTCAACCGGCCTGAGGCGCCGCTTGCGCCCCAATTATGGTCCCAGTCTTCGCTGGCGCTGGCGAGCATCGGCGCAATTACCCCGTCATTGGCGGCGGGGCTCGTGGCGGGCGGCGCGGCGGCCGGACGCGAGGAAGCGAAGGCGTTCGCTTCGCTGATCCGTTTTGACGGCGCTGAAATCCGTTTCTTGCCCCACTTTGTTTTTTGCATCGCGTAGGCCTGCGCCTTGAAGGCTTCGCCAAGCTTGTTGAACCGGTTCGCATCCTGCGCCGTCATGGCGAGCACCCGGTCCACGGCGGCCTTGGAGCCGTCCAGCGAGCGCGGATAGGTGGGGTCCTGGGAAAGTTTCGCATAGAGCGCGTCCTTGCCGGCGAGGGCGCCGCGCTTACGGCGTTTGCGCTTCTTGCCGCCCACTTCTTTCTGGATCGCGGCGGCGAATTCAGGCGTGTCCGCGGCGACCAGCGCCGCATAGGCGACCCAACCGGCCGTCAGGGCCTCCGGATCGTGGGCGGCGAGGCGCTTATGGGCCTCGCGCGTCGCCGACGGGTTGTCGATCGGCGTCGCCTCGATTGCGGCCACATCCTTGCGATAGCGCACATAGCTGGCGGCGGTCTCCTCCAGGGCCGTGATTTCAGGCTGGGTGAGGGTTTCGGCGAGGCTTGCGCCGCCGCATGCGGCCGCGCCGGCGATCCCGGCCAGAACAATCTTAGCGGGGCGTCCCCAGGTTTGACGCGGGGTTTGGGATAGTGTTTTGAGCCCATTTTTTCTTTGATTTAAACGCAACATAGACATCGACTCCCGATCATCGGCTTCTCAGTGAAGAAGCGAGCGCGCCCTTGCATCGAAACGCGTCGCCGATTTGACCCTACCCCGCACCGCTTAAAAGCAGTTTCGCGAACCCTAGCGCATTAATGTCAAATTCAACACGGTTGATCGAGGGATCGGACGAAAAAAATGACCTGATTTCCCTTGGGCGCACCTTCACGATTTCGTTTTGCCGCCAAATCAAAGGCCTTTTTCGGGCGCGTTCAGCTTTTGTTAAGGAACACAAGGCGAATCTTAACACCATTGATAAGGGCGCATTTTCGCGCCGCATTTTGAAGTGAAAGATCAAGTCGACCCGTCCATGGCCGTTCCCGCCCCGCACAATCCTTTCCGCAAAGCGCTGGCACGCCTGCGCGGCGTTGCGAGCGGGCTTTCG